>CBFHJA010000015.1:0-92394 GCA_965656085.1 uncultured Aliishimia sp.
CTGCGGCGCAGCACCGCGCCCGGCTGGCTCAGCGCGGCGAAGACCGGCCAGAGCGGACAGGCCGCCCCGATCCGGGGCAGCGAGAAGCCAAGCGCGGGCTTGCGCCAGATCAGACTGCCCGCGCGGTCCACCAGAATATAGCCCGTGTCAAGCTCCGGCAGGCAGGACAGGCGGCGCAGCAGCACCGCGACCGGCACGCCGAGGCCCTGCGCCATGCTCAGAGGCTCCAGCGCGGGATCGGAGGTGCCCAGAAAGGCCCGCAGCCGCTCAAGCGGCAGGCTGCCCGCATCCTCGCGGTAGAGCGTGAGCGGCACCCGCGCGATATCGCGCGCATCGGCGCTCAGCCCGCTGCGCTTCAGCACCGCCGCGACGCTGCCGGGCCCGCCGGGCTCCAGCGCCTCGAAGCTATAGCCGTGGCTGGCGAAGAACGCGTCGACCTCGTCTTGCGGCAATTGCACATCGCCCTCCTCCGCACGGTTGCGATCGCCCTCCAGATACCCGGCCAGCGCCCGGCTGCTCTCGGCAAGGCGCTTGCTGTCCTCGTCGATATTGGCGTGGAAGCGGTCGAGCCACTCGCGCTCCAGCGCGCCGGTCTCGGCAAGGATGGAGGCGGTGGAACGGATCGAGGCGGCGGTGGAGAGCACCTCATGGACGGAAGCGGCGAGCTTGGGGTCGTGGGTGAGGCGGTCGTTGAGCCCTTCGACCACCTGTTCGAGTTGCACGTTGCGCCGGTGCAGCGCGGAGAGCACCCGCGCCCAGCCCGGAAAGCGCCCGGTGAAGTCGTCGAGCCGGTCGAGCTCGGCGTTGCTGCCACGTGTGCTGGCCTCGGCTTCGCGCAGCGCGGAGATCAGCGTGGCCTCGGCGCCTTCGGTCAGAACCGAGACCTCCACCGCGAGCGCGTCGGCCAGCGCATTGAGCAGTTTGCCGCCGATTCTGCGCCGGTTATGCTCGATAAGGTTAAGATAAGATGCAGAGATGCCGATCTGCCGGGCGAGATCGGCCTGACGCAGGCCACTGATGAGCCGCCGCTCGCGGATTCGGCTGCCGGTTAACGTGTCAGCGGCCATGGGCCGGGCTCCTTGGGAAAGTCATGCGTATTCAAGACCTTTCTGCGGCGCAACACCGCCGAACGCTGCAGCGCAACATAACACAATTTACAAAATTGACGGCGAACGTGTGGAATTATTTACAAAATTATCCAAGCCTGCAAGGGGCTTATTGCGACATTTTCCAAAAGCGCGCCATAACTACCTTGCACATAATGTGCGCATTGCGCCTGTGTCTGAGGAGGCTCGGGCGGCTCTGCAAGAAACATTTGGGAGGACTACATGACCAAATCGAACCTGACACGGCGTGGTGTGCTGAAATCCGGGGCCCTTGGCGGCGCCGGTCTGGCCGTGCCGACAATCTTCACGGCCGGATCCGTCGCAGCGCACACCAACGAGCCCACCGGCTCCACCGTGACGCTCGGCTTCAACGTGCCGCAATCCGGCCCCTACGCGGACGAGGGCGCCGACGAGCTGCGCGCTTACGAGCTGGCGGTCGAGCACCTGAACGGCGGTGGCGATGGCGGCATGCTGAACACCTTCTCCTCGAAGGCGCTGCAAGGCAACGGCATCCTCGGCAAGAAAGTCGAGTACGTCACAGGCGACACGCAGACCAAATCCGACGCGGCCCGCGCCTCGGCCCGCTCCATGATCGAAAAAGACGGCGCCGTGATGATCACGGGCGGCTCGTCCTCCGGTGTGGCTGTGGCCGTGCAAGCGCTCTGCCAGGAAGCCGGCATCATCTTCATGGCGGGTCTCACCCACTCCAACGACACGACCGGTAAGGACCGCAAGGCCAACGGGTTCCGTCACTTCTTCAACTCCTACATGTCCGGTGCCGCCCTCGCGCCGATCCTTGCCAGCAACTACGGCACGGACCGCAAGGCCTATCACCTGACCGCCGACTACAACTGGGGCTACACCACAGAAGAAGCCGTGCGCTCCTCCACCGAAGCCATGGGTTGGGAAACCGTCGGGCAGGTCCTGACGCCGCTGACCCAGACCGACTTCTCGGCCTACATCACCCCGGTTCTGCAATCCGACGCAGACGTGCTGGTTCTGAACCACTACGGCGGCAACATGGTGAACTCGCTGACCAACGCGGTTCAGTTCGGCCTGCGCGACCGTATGGTCAACGGCAAGAACTTCGAGATCGTCGTGCCGCTCTACTCCCGCCTGATGGCGAAGGGTGCGGGCGCCAACGTGAAGGGCATCTTCGGCTCCACGAACTGGCACTGGTCGCTGCCCGACGCGGGCTCCAAGGCCTTCGTGCAGTCCTTCGGCACCAAGTACGGCTTCCCGCCGTCTCAGGCCGCGCATACCTGCTACGTGCAGGCCCTGCTCTATGCAGACGCGTGTGAGCGCGCCGGCTCGTTCAACCCCTGCGCGGTTGGCGAAGCGCTCAAGGACTTCGAGTTCGACGGCATGGGCAACGGCCCGACGCTCTATCGCGGCGACGACCACCAGTGCTTCAAGGACGTTCTGGTTGTGCGCGGGAAAGAGAACCCGACCTCCGAGTTCGACCTTCTCGAAATCGTGGAAGTCACACCGGTCGAGCAAGTGACCTACGCGCCGGACCACCCGCAAATGGGCGGCCCGGAAGCGACACTGGGCACCTGCAACCCGGGCGCATAAGCGCAGCCTCTCCGGGCAGGCCTTCGGGCCTGCCCGTTCTCTCTCCCCTCTCCTGGCTTTGAGCGCGGCCCCTCGCGCCCCTGCCCCGGCAGCCGCCTGTTCCATGCGCGCAGACCGGACACACGCAGCTACATGGTGGACCCGTCATGGACGCAATCGTTCTACAGATTCTAAACGGTCTGGACAAAGGCTCAGCCTACG
Organism: uncultured Aliishimia sp.; assembly: GCA_965656085.1. GTDB lineage: Bacteria > Pseudomonadota > Alphaproteobacteria > Rhodobacterales > Rhodobacteraceae > Aliishimia. Next base: position 2,883 of record CBFHJA010000015.1, read on the forward strand.
CGCTGATCGCCCTTGGCCTGACCCTGATTTTCGGCACGCTCGGCGTTGTGAACTTCGCCCATGGCGCGCTGTTCATGATCGGCGCCTTCTGCGCCGTGACCCTCAGCAACATCCTCACGATCAGCCATGAGGTGGTCGACCCCACCCGGACCGACTTTCTCGGCCAACCGCTGAAGGTCGATGTCCCCTATCTCTACGATATCTTCGGCGAGGCCACAGGGGCTGCGATCATTGACTGGGCGGTTCCGATCTCGATCCTCTTCGCCATTCCGGTGATGATCGGCATCGGCGTCATCATGGAACGCGGGCTCATCAAGCATTTCTACCACCGCCCCCATGCCGACCAGATCCTCGTGACCTTCGGGCTCGCCATCGTGCTGCAAGAGGTCATCAAGTATTTCTACGGCGCCAACCCGATCCCGACCCCGGCCCCGGCGGTCTTTGCGGGCTCGTTCGATTTCGGCGCGATGCTGGGCTTCGATCCCGGCTCGATCATCTACCCCTACTGGCGGATCATCTACTTCATGTTCGCTGCCGTGATCATCGGCGCGGTCTTCGCCTTCCTGCAATTCACCACCTTCGGGATGGTGGTCCGGGCTGGCATGGCCGACCGCGAGACCGTGGGGCTTCTGGGCATCAATATCGACAAGCGCTTCACCATCATGTTCGGGCTTGCCGCTGCGGTGGCCGGGCTGGCCGGGGTGATGTACACGCCGATCAACTCGCCGAACTATCACATGGGGATGGATTTCCTCGTGCTGAGCTTCGTGGTGGTGGTGGTCGGCGGCATGGGCTCGCTGCCCGGCGCGGTGCTCGCAGGCTTCCTGCTGGGCATTCTCGAAAGCTTCGCCTCGATGCGCGAAGTGCTCGCGGTGGCTCCCGGCCTCAACCAGATCATCATCTATCTGGTGGCGATCATCATTCTGCTCACCCGTCCCCGTGGCCTGATGGGCCGCAAAGGCGTGATGGAGGACTAAGCCCATGTTTGGACTGAACAAACGCGATACCTCGCTACTCATCGTGGTGGCCATCCTGACGATGTGCGCGCCCTTCCTTCTCAACCCCTTCCCCGAAGGCTCGGCGATGGCGCAATTCAACGCGGGCTATCCCGACCTGATGCAGCGCTTCGTGATCTTCGGGGTCTTCGCCATCGGCTTCAACATCCTCTTCGGCCTCACGGGCTACCTGAGCTTCGGCCACGCGGCCTTCCTCGGCGTGGGCTCCTATGCCGCGATCTGGATGATGAAACTCGTGACCACCAACGTGATCCCGGCGATGATCGCCGCGGTGATCGTCGCCGGGCTCTTCGCGCTCGTGGTGGGCTTCATCTCGCTGCGGCGCTCAGGGATCTACTTCTCGATCCTCACGCTGGCCTTTGCGCAGATGTCCTTCGCGATGGCCTACTCGGTCCTGACGCCCCTGACGGGCGGCGAGACCGGCTTGCAACTCAAGACCAACGATCCGCGCATTCTCGACTTCGCCGAGGAGGGTGCGATCGGGCGGGCGAACTTCTTCGGCATCGAGATGTCGTCGAGCTTCGAGATGCCCGTGGGCGGCTGGCTCTTCACCTTCAACACCGGCTACTACATCGCCGCCGTGGTGATGCTGCTGAGCTTCTACGTCGCGATCCGCATCTTCCGCTCGCCCTTCGGCATGATGCTGCGGGCGGTCAAATCGAACCAGCAGCGCATGAACTATACCGGCCTCGACAGCAAGCCCTACACGCTGGCGGCCTTCGTGATCTCCGGCATGTATGCCGGCCTTGCGGGCGGTTTGCTGGTGGCGATGGACACGCAGGTGGGCCCCGAGCGGATGTTCTGGACGGCCTCGGGCGAGGTGGTGCTGATGACCATCTTGGGCGGTGCCGGGACCCTGATCGGCCCGGTGCTCGGCGCGGGCATGATCAAGTACATGGAAAACATCCTCTCCAAGATCAACTCGGACATCCTGCACCAGTGGTTCGCCTTCATGCCCGATGGCATCGAGGACATCCTCGTGGCCATGGTCTATCCCTTCATCGGCAAGGGCTGGCACCTGACACTGGGCCTGATCTTCATGCTCGTGGTGATCTTCCTGCCCGGTGGCCTCGTCGAAGGCGGCCAACGCATCGCCAAGGCGGTCCGTGGCAAGAAATCCAAGGATGACAAAACAGCCGGCACAACCGAGCCTGCGGAATAAGGAGCAAGGCAGATGGGAATTCTCGAAGTCAAGAATGTCGGCAAGCGTTTCGGTGGCCTGCAGGCCCTGTCGGATGTGAACCTCAGCGTCGCAGAAGGCTCGGTCCATGCGATCATCGGGCCGAACGGGGCGGGCAAGTCCACCTTGCTCAACTGCCTGATCGGCAAGCTGATCCCCGACACCGGCTCGGTCAGCTTCGACGGCCAGTCGGTGCTGGGACGCAAACCCTACGAGATCTGCCAGATGGGCATCTCCCGGGTATTCCAGACCCCGGAGATCTTCGGCGACCTCACGGTGCTGGAAAACATGATGATCCCCGGCTTCGCCAAGCGGGACGGCGCGTTCAAACTCAACCCGATCCAAGGGCTGATGAAGCAAAAGGACATGCTCGATCAGGCGATGGAAAATCTCGACGACATGAACCTCGCCGACAAGAAGGACATGCAGGCCTCCTCCATGTCCCGGGGCGACAAGCGCCGCCTTGAAATCGCCATGTGCCTTTCCCAGAACCCCCGCCTTCTGCTCCTCGACGAGCCGACCGCGGGGATGGCGCGCGCCGACACCAACAACACGATCGACCTGCTGAAGCGGATCAAGGAAGAGCGCGACATCACCATCGCGATCATCGAACACGACATGCATGTGGTGTTCTCCTTGGCCGAGCGGATCACCGTGCTGGCGCAAGGCACCCCGCTGGTCGAAGACACGCCGGACAACATCAAGGGCCATCCCAAGGTGCGCGAAGCCTATCTGGGCGAAACGCAAACGGCCGCCTAAGGGGCGACACGCCCCCACCCTCTTCATTCCCCTGTAGGGTGGGCAATCTGCCCACCACCTACCGCAAAAAAGGGACAGACCCATGAACGTCAAACCCGATTTCTCCAAGGGCATCTCCCACGCCCAAACCGCCCCGGCCTTCCTGTCGGTGTGGGACATGCACGCCTACTATGGCGAGAGCTACATCGTGCAGGGCATCTCCTTCAACGTCCACGAAGGCGAGATCCTCGCGCTTCTGGGCCGCAACGGCGCGGGCAAGACTTCGACCCTGCGCAGCATCGCCCGGATCGGCTCGCCGGAGCTCAAACATGGCGAGATCTGGCTCGACCACCAGCCCTTGCACAACATGACCTCCTATCAGGCCGCGCAAGTGGGCCTCGGCCTCGTGCCCGAAGACCGCCGCATCATCCCCGGCCTGTCGGTGGAGGAAAACCTCAAACTGGCACAGATCGCCCCGCCCATCGGCTGGTCCATCGAGCGCCTTTATGACCTCTTCCCCCGCCTCGGCGAGCGCCGCAATCAAGAGGGCACCACGCTCTCGGGCGGCGAGCAGCAGATGCTCTCCATTGCCCGGGCACTGGCGCGCGACATCAAGGTGCTGCTCCTCGACGAGCCCTATGAGGGCCTTGCCCCGGTGATCGTGGACGAGATCGAAAAGACCCTCCGGGTGATCAAGGAACAGGGCATGACGACGATCCTCGTGGAGCAGAACGCCGTGCGCGCCCTGCAACTGGCGGACCGCGCGATCATCCTCGACACCGGCGGGATCGTGTTCGACGGCTCGGCGGAAGAAGTGCTCGAAAACGCCGAATTGCGCGCGGAATACCTCGCGATCTGAGGCACTCCCCATTCCAGCGCAGACAAGGCCGGGCTCCGTCCCGGCCTTTTTCATGTCTGCCGGGCGGGGCGTGCAAACATCCCGCGCCGCAAGGCGGGGGCTGCGCTCGAGGGCGCGGGCGATGCGGAAATAAGCGGCCCGCCGTGCGGAGCGCTGGCCCCCCTGCCGATCTGCCCAAAATCGCTTGCAAGCCGAAAGTGCCGCGCTAAAAAAATTACCGTGAATTGACCGCAATTAACGAGTTGAGCCTTATGACCCTCCCGATCAAACCCCTTTGCCTGTCCGCTGGCCTTCTATGCACCGCCCTGCCCGGCATCGCCGCCCCGGTCACCGAAGCCAGCGTGCATTTCTCCACCCCCTACCCCAACCTCAGCGGTTTCGCGCAAGAGATCGAGTCGCAAACGGGCGTCGTCAGCAATACGTTCTCCAGCGCCTCGCAGCCCGGGGCCAATCCAACGCAAGGCATCGTCGGGGAGGCCCGCGCCTCGATCAACTCGCTGGGCGTGCGTCTGACGACCGAGTTCTCCGGCGGCCGCGTGGCCGCCACGATCTTCGAGGGCGTGCGCTTCGCGTCCAGCGCCCTGCCGACCACCGGAAACACCCTCACCGGCTATGCCATCGGCGTGATCGGCACGCTCACAGCGACGCTCAATCAGGACACATTGAGCCTGTCGCCCCTCGGACGCGGACCCGCTCTGGCTGCGGGCGACCAGATGCTGGGCGGAAGCCGGGTCAACCTCGATTTCTTTTCGACGCTGGACGACCGCAGCGCAGCCGTGAACGGGTCGGCGGTGCCGGGCGCCACGCAACGGCTCGCGTCGGTCACCTCGGTCGGCACGCATGCGCTCGCCTTTACCGTGCCGGTGCCGAACCCCAACCCGCCCACGAATTATGTCCAGCCTTACGGGATCGCGGGGCCGTCAAGCGGCCCGCCAAGCCGCGTGCGGCCCGCGACCAGCCCATGCGGTCCGGGCGTTGGATTGTGCGCGGTCGTGGACCCGCTCCCCACCTATGTGACGAGTTTCGGGCTGGGGCTGTCGCTGTCGGCGATCCTGCAGGACGAGATCGGCGCCTATGGCGAGATCGACGCCTTCAACTCCTTCGATCTCGAAGGGCTGGTGATGTTCGACCCGGACGGGACCCCGCTCGATGGCGTGTTCCGCAGCGATAGCGGTCTCGACCTGACCCTTGACGCGTTTCGTGATGACAACATCGTGCTGCTGGACGCCCCGACCAGCCCGATCCCGCTGCCAGCCGGCGCACTGCTTCTGCCTGCCGCCCTCACCGCTTTGGGCCTGATGCGCCGCCATCGCCGCCCCGTCGCGGGCTGACGCCAGTCCCCTGCCGTGCCTCGTGCGCTCCGTTCGGGCGGTGCCGGGTGGGCAATTGGGCCCAAGCCTGCCCAAGCGCCACCACCCGGCCCGCCACAAAGGTTAACGGCAGGGCACCGCACGGTGCCTTAACACCTGCCGTTGGCGGAACGAATCGGGATTTGTATGTACAGGTGCCATACGCTTAGCCATACGCCGGGCCATACACCTGCCAGACCTTATTTTTATGGCGTTAACGCCCGAATTCACGTTTTTCACGATGTTTGTGTCACGCAACGTTCGCAGCGTTAACCTTTGCCCGCCCCAAGCCGCGCCCGCAACTCGGTCTTCAGCACCTTGCCGTAGTTGTTCTTCGGCAATTCCGCGACGCGGATATAGGCCTTGGGCCGCTTGAACCGCGCGATCCGGTCGCGGCAAAGAGCATCAAGCTCGGCCTCCGGCGCCGCGCCGACGATGAACGCCACGACCTCCTCGCCCCAGTCGGGATGCACACGGCCCACCACCGAGACCTCGCGAAGCTGCGGATGGGTGAGCAGCACCTCTTCGACCTCGCGCGGGTAAATGTTTGATCCGCCAGAGATAATCATGTCCTTGGAGCGGTCCTGCAAAGTCACGTACCCCGCCGCATCCATCACCCCCACATCGCCCGTCATCAGCCAGCCCGCCACCAGCGTGCGCTTGGTCGCCTTGGGCGCCTGCCAATAGCCCGGCATGACCGACGGCCCGCGCACCATGATCTCGCCTTGGCTGCCCGGCGGCAGGCGGCGCGCGTCCGGGGTGCCGATGGCGACCTCCACAGCGGATTGCGCGCGACCCACCGAGCCGAGCCTTGCCTGCCAGTCGGGATGCGTGCGGTCCGCCACATCGTGCCGGCTGAGCGCGGTGATCCCCATCGGGCACTCGCCCTGCCCGTAGATCTGCACGAAGACCGGTCCGAAATGATCAATTGCCTCAATGATATCAGCAGCATACATGGGCCCGCCGCCATAGACGATCGTGCGCAACCCAGCGCCGGTCTCGCCCGCTGCCTTGGCGTGATCGGTCAGCCGCCGGACCATGGTGGGCGCGGCAAACATATGCAGGCTCTGGTGCTCGCGGGCCAGCGCAAGGATCTCGCCGGGATCGAAGCCACCGCTTTCCGGGCAGACATGCCGGGCCCCGGCGCGCACATGCACCATGTTGTAGAGCCCGGCCCCATGGCTCATCGGCGCGGCATAGAGCGTCGCGTCCTCAGCCCGGACAGGGTCCACATCCGTGTTATAGCACAGCGAGACCGCGAGCAGCATGCCATGGGTGATCATCACGCCCTTGGGCTTGCCGGTGGTGCCAGAGGTGTAGAAGAGCCACGCCAGATCTTCCGCGCGGCGCGGCAGGGGCTCGGGGAGAGGCGGCTGCGCCATCATGCCCAGATACCCGTCACCGCCCGGGCGGCAGACCGGCGGCGTGACCCCGGCGTCCTCGAGCGCGGTGGCCAGAGGCTCCGAGGCGAAGACCAGTGCGCTGCCCGATTGCTCGATGATGAACGCCGCCTCGCGCCCGTGCAGCTTGGCATTGATCGGCACCGCGACCGCGCCCGCGTACCAGATGCCGTAGAGGATGATCAGATAGTCCGGACAATTCTCCACGAACAACGCCACCCGGTCGCCGGGCTTGATCCCGATCTCGCGCAGCGCGCCCGCAAGGGTCAGGGCCTGCGAGTGAAACGTGCCGTAATCGGCCACCATCTCGGTGCCGCGAAACAGCGCCGGACGGTCCGGCGCGTGGAGGGCCTGCTGCTGAAGCCAAATCCCGATATTCATCGCAGGCCGCCCTCCCTGTCCCCCCGCTATACGGCCTTTGACATATGCGCGCCCTGCCCCGAGGTCAAAGCCTGCTTTTCCTCGCGCGGCCCATGGCCTATAAGCTGCGCTCAGACGCGGAGCCTCCCGGCAAGACAGAGGCCCGAAACCATCGAGGACAAGATGACCCAAACCCCCCACGACGCCGATGTGGCCTTCATCTCTGCCCTGGCAGAATTGCTGCGGGAAAACGACCTGACCGAATTGCAGGTGAAGCGCGAATATGGCGAGGCGGACAGCCTGAATGTGCGCGTCTCGCGCCATCAGGCGCAGGTGATGACACAAGTCGCGCCAGCCAGTGCGCCGGCCCCCACCGCCGCCCCGGCCCCGCCGGCCGCCGCGATGGACACGGAGGCCGACACCGATCCCGCCAGCCATCCCGGCGCGGTCACCTCGCCGATGGTGGGCACGGTCTACATGCAGGCCGAACCGGGCGCGCCGGCCTTCATCTCAGTCGGCAAGCCGGTGAGCGAGGGCGAGACGCTGCTGATCGTCGAGGCGATGAAGACGATGAACCATATTCCCGCCCCCAGTTCGGGCACCGTGAAGCGCATCCTTGTCGAGGATGGCGCGGCGGTGGAATACGGCGCACCGCTTGTGATCATCGAGTAAGGCGCTGGCGATGTTCAACAAAATCCTGATTGCGAACCGCGGCGAGATCGCCTTGCGCGTGATCCGCGCCGCCCGCGAGATGGGCATCGGCAGCGTCGCGGTGCATTCGACCGCCGATGCGGACGCGATGCACGTGCGCATGGCCGACGAGGCGATCTGCATCGGCCCGCCGCCCTCAACGCAGAGCTATCTCAACTATCCCGCGATTATCTCCGCCGCCGAAATCACCGGTGCGGAGGCCATCCATCCGGGCTACGGCTTCCTGTCCGAAAACGCCAATTTCGTGCAGATCGTCGAAGATCATGACCTGACCTTCATCGGCCCCTCCGCCGAACACATCCGCATCATGGGCGACAAGATCACCGCCAAGGACACCATGAAGGCGCTCGGCGTGCCCTGCGTGCCGGGCTCGGAGGGCGGCGTGCCGGATGTGGAGGCCGCCAAGGCGATCGGCGCGGAATTCGGCTATCCGGTGATCATCAAGGCCACGGCAGGCGGCGGCGGGCGCGGCATGAAGGTCGCGGCCTCCGAGGCGGAGATGGAGCAGGCCTTCATGACGGCGCGCGCCGAGGGCAAGGCCGCGTTCGGCAATGACGAGGTCTATATCGAGAAATACCTGCAAAAACCGCGCCATATCGAGATACAGGTCTTTGGCGACGGCAAAGGCGGCGCGGTCCATCTGGCCGAGCGCGACTGCTCGCTTCAGCGTCGCCACCAGAAGGTGTTCGAAGAGGCCCCCGGCCCCGCGATCAGCCCCGAAGAGCGCGCCCGGATTGGCAAGATCTGTGCCGATGCGGTGGCGAGTATCAACTATATCGGCGCCGGCACGATCGAGTTTCTCTACGAGGATGGGGAGTTCTACTTCATCGAGATGAACACGCGGTTGCAGGTGGAACATCCTGTTACCGAAGCGATTTTCGGCGTCGATCTGGTGCGCGAACAGATCCGCGTCGCCGAAGGGCTGCCGATGTCCTTCACCCAAGACGATCTGTCGATCAGCGGCCATGCCATCGAGGTGCGGATCAATGCCGAGACCTTCCCCGGCTTCGCCCCGCGCCCCGGCACGATCACCCATTACCACGCCCCAGGCGGTCTTGGCGTGCGCATGGACAGCGCGCTCTATGACGGCTACGCGATCCCGCCCTATTACGATTCGCTGATCGGCAAGCTGATCGTGCATGGCCGCGACCGCCCCGAGGCGCTGGCGCGGCTGAACCGGGCCTTGGGCGAGCTGATCGTCGATGGCGTCGAGACCACGGTGCCGCTGTTTCATGCCTTGCTGCAGGAACCCGACATTCACCGCGGCGATTACAACATCCACTGGCTGGAAAAGTGGCTGGCCGCGATGGCACCTGAGGGCTGAGCCGTGCGGGATGACCCCGACCATCAGACTCTGACGCCTGAACTGCTTCTGCACGGCTACTCGATCGGAATTTTCCCGATGGCCGAGCACCGCGGCGACCCGGAGATCTTCTGGGTCGATCCACGGCATCGCGGCGTGCTGCCGCTCGATGGCTTCCATATGTCCCGCTCGCTTGCCCGCCGGATGCGCAAACCGGACGTAAGCGCGACCGTGAACCGCTGCTTTGATGCGGTTCTGGAGGCCTGTGCCGACCGCAGCGACACATGGATCAATGACGAGATCGCCGGGCTCTACCGCGCCCTGCACAGGCGCGGCAACGCCCACTCGATGGAAATCTGGTACGGCGAGCGCCTCGCGGGCGGTGTCTACGGCGTGGCGCTCGGCGGTGCGTTCTTCGGCGAGAGCATGTTCTCGCGGGAACGGGACGGCTCGAAAGTAGCGCTCGCCTGCCTTGTGACGCATCTGCGGGAGCGGGGGTTCGACCTGTTCGACACGCAATTCGTGACCGACCACCTGCTCTCGCTGGGCGCCGAGGAAATCCCGCGCGAGGTCTATCACAGCCGTCTGCGCGATGCGTTGGTGCGAAAGGCGACACCGATTGGCGTTGGCCCCGTGCGCCAGCCTCAAGAGGTGGTGCAGCGGATTACCCAGACATCGTATTGAGCATGGTCCATGGCGCTCAGCGCCGGCGCGGATGCGATCATCCAGCCCTGAAAGACAGGCTCTTCGCGCCCGGTTTCCCGGATATCGAGACTGGCGAAGGCATCGCCTGCGCGGTCTCCGGCGGGGTAGCGGCATTCGAGGAGCCGGATCGAGAGCCGCCCATAGGACACAGTCGCGCCTGACGTCGCCTGCAGATCGGAGGCCTGCCCGGTGACCTTGTCGAGCGCGCGCAGAAGCGCGCCGGTACCGGTTTCGGTCTCGTCCTGTTGCGCCTGCCCGGTGCCAGCCAGAGCGAGGCAGAGGCAAGCCAGCGCGGGACGGATCATCCGTCCTCCCCGCTGACGAATTTGAGCAGCAGCGAGATCAGGCTGACGGCGCCTTGCGTGTCGGTGATCTCGTCACCGGGCTCGAAATAGAACGGCGACCCACCCGGCATGACCTCGACGAACGTGCCACCGAGCAGACCCTCCGAGGAGATGACGATCGCACTGTCATCGGGAATCTCGATGCCTGCGGCCATCGCCACCGTTGTGTCGGCGCGAAAGGTCTCGGGGTTGAGCTGCACATCGGTCACCGTGCCGATCTTGACACCCGCAAGGCGCACATCGGTGCCGACGCTGACCCCTTCGAGGCTGCGGAAGGACGCGGTGAGCGGGTAGCTGCTCGACGTGCCGGAGACGCCGGCGATCTGCGCGGCATAGACGCCAAACCCGATCGCAGCGGCCAGAACGCCCGCCCCGACCAGTATTTCCAACTTGTTTTCAGACATGTACCGGCTCCCACACAGGCTAGGCTCGCGCGTCCGTATCGGTTTTTATTCCGGTGTCCAGGCCTCGTAGTCGCTGCGCGTGTCCGGCGCCGTGCGACGGATCGAACCTGCTGGCGCATAAGCGAGCGCTGTGCCGGTCAGGTTCTCCTGATGCGGCTTTTCCCATGTCTTGCGCGGCAAGGGGCGTTCCGTGGGCGGTTCGTCCCATGTGCGATGCAGCCAGCCATGCCAGTCCGGGCTGACCCGCGAGGCCTCCGCTTCCCCGTTGTAGATCACCCAGCGGCGGCTGTCGTCCTTGTTGCGATAGAAGATATTTCCCTGCGCGTCTTCGCCGACCTTCGTGCCGTTGCGCCACGTGAAAATCTGGGTGTTGAGCGTTTGCCCGTTCCACCACGTGACGGCGCGCAGAAGAGTGTTCAGTATGCCCATGGATGCCTCCGCAAGGTTTGGCGCAGATATGGCTTGTTTTGCGGGCCGCGTCCAGTGGACAGGTGGTCGCCATGGCCGGCGCAGCGCAGGTTTCAGCCGGTGGGTGCTGCTGTGTCGGGCAAAACCGCCGTCACTTCAATCTCGATCAGGTATTTTGGATCGATCAGACCGGCCTCGATCATCGTCGCGGCGGGCGGGTGGGCTCCGAAGGTCCGCGACAGGATCGGCCAGCAGGGTTGGAACTCTGTCCGGTCCGGCAAAATGTAAGTGACGCGCACCACGTGATCGAAATCCGTGCCGGCCTCGTGGAGCGCCCTGCTGATGATCGCGAGCGCATCTTTACATTGCGCGACTGCGGTCTCGCCCTGTCCGACGGTTCCGGCCACATGAACAGTTCCATTCGCCACCACCGCGCGGCAGTAGCCGATTTTCTCCTCGAAAGCACCACCCGACTTAATTCTGAACATGAAGGTCGCTCCCTAGAGTTTTGATAAAGAACGACTCTTCAGGATCATTCAGCCGGCGCTGGCTTCTTCCTTCTCAGCATCTGCATGGATCATCAGCGGTGCCGCGTCAGAACTGACGGCCTCCTCGTTCACCACAACCTCGGTGACCGACTCCAGCCCAGGCAGTTCGAACATGGTGTCGAGCAGGATGTCTTCGAGAATGGACCGAAGGCCCCGCGCACCGGTCTTGCGTTCGATTGCCCGCTTCGCGATTGCCGTCAGGGCATCATCCGTGAAGGTGAGTTGCGTGTCCTCAAGTTCGAACAGACGCTGATACTGCTTGACCAGAGCGTTCTTGGGCTGCGTCAGGATGGTGACCAGCGCGTCCTCGTCCAGATCTTCGAGCGTCGCGAGCACCGGCAAACGGCCCACGAATTCCGGGATCAGCCCGAATTTGAGCAGGTCTTCGGGCTCGAGATCGGTGAAAATCTCGCCAACGCCGCGCGCGTCGTTGTCCCGCACATCGGCGCCGAAGCCCATCGCCGAGCCTTTGCCGCGCTGCGCGATGATCTTGTCGAGACCCGCGAAGGCCCCGCCGCAGATGAACAGGATGTTGGTCGTGTCCACTTGCAGGAATTCCTGCTGCGGATGCTTGCGCCCGCCCTGTGGCGGTACCGAGGCCACGGTTCCTTCCATGAGCTTCAGCAGCGCCTGCTGCACGCCCTCGCCCGACACGTCCCGGGTGATCGACGGGTTCTCGGATTTGCGGGTGATCTTGTCGACCTCGTCGATATACACGATGCCGCGCTGCGCGCGCTCCACGTTGTATTCGGAGGCCTGCAGCAGTTTGAGGATGATGTTTTCGACATCCTCACCGACATAGCCTGCCTCGGTCAGCGTGGTGGCATCCGCCATCGTAAAGGGCACGTCGAGAATGCGCGCAAGTGTTTGCGCAAGAAGCGTTTTCCCGCAGCCGGTCGGACCGATCAGCAGGATGTTCGATTTCGCAAGCTCGATATCGCTGCCCTTCTGGGCATGGTTCAGGCGCTTGTAGTGGTTGTGCACCGCAACCGACAGCACACGCTTGGCCATCGCTTGACCGATCACGTAATCGTCCAGAACTTCACAGATGTCTTTCGGCGTCGGCACCCCGTCCGTGGATTTCAGTCCGGAGGCCTTCGTCTCCTCGCGGATGATGTCCATGCACAGTTCGACGCATTCATCGCAGATGAACACGGTCGGGCCTGCGATCAGTTTGCGCACCTCGTGTTGGCTCTTGCCGCAGAAGCTGCAATAGAGGGTGTTTTTCCCGTCGCCGCCTGAGTTGCTTGCCATTTTAACCTTTCACGCCGGCGCAAATGCCGACTCTTGTGTTGCGGTGTCCGCCGCGCTTCGTCTTTCAACGTCGTTTGGGACGGTAGCTTAGGACAGCCCAACTTGGGTCACAATCGCAAAAGTGTCTCACCCTGCATCTGGTGCCCCGAGTTGTCGGCTGCGCCTGTTTCCTCAGCTTTCCTCCGTGTCTCCCTTGACGCGGTTCTCGACGATTTCGTCGATCAAGCCCCAGTCCTTCGCCTCTTCGGGGGACATGAAATTGTCGCGCTCCAGTGCCGCCTCGACCGCTTCGAGGGCCTGACCGGTATGCTTCACGTAAATCTCGTTGAGACGCGTTTTCAGCTTCTGCGTCTCTTGTGCGTGAATCATGATATCGGTCGCCTGGCCCTGATACCCGCCCGAGGGCTGGTGCACCATCACGCGGGAATTGGGCAGCGAGAAGCGCATCCCCGGCGCGCCCGCCGTCAGCAGCAGCGAGCCCATGGACGCGGCCTGTCCAATCACCAATGTGGAGACCTTCGGCTTGATGTATTGCATGGTGTCGTAGATCGACAGCCCGGAGGTCACAACACCGCCGGGGCTGTTGATATACATGGAGATTTCCTTGCTCGGGTTCTCCGCTTCGAGGTGCAGAAGCTGCGCCACGATCAGGCTCGACATCCCGTCATGGACCGGCCCGTTCAGAAAGATGATCCGCTCCTTCAGAAGCCGGGAGAAAATGTCATAGGCCCGTTCCCCGCGGGAGGTTTGCTCCACCACCATGGGCACGAGGTTCATATAGGTTTCGATGGGATCTTGCATGTAGTGACTGCCTCTGAACGTCATCGCCGGGACCATACCCGCGACAGGTTACGAGAGTCTTAGTCCTCGCAAAAAGGGGCTGCAAGGGGGCGAACGCACGCGATGCGGGATGTGTGCAAAGACTACCCGGCGGCGGGTCTATACCGCGTATGGCGCGGCGTACATACGCTGTACATACTTTGTACATACACGGTTTACGCACTGTTACTCACATTCCGACTTCCTCTGTGCGGTCACGCAGAAGTGATGCCGCTCTTGACCGGCCCCTCCCACAGCTTAACTCGCCGCCCATGACAGAAGCGCTTACCCATTTCCCACCGACCCGTACCGAGGCCCTCTCCCGCCTTGCCGGCTTTCTGCCCCACGCCGGACGCGACTACGCCTCCCGCCGCAATTTCGATCTGGGCGCGGGCCAGCATCACGGCGTGTCCACCCTGTCGCCCTATGTGCGCACCCGCCTGCTCACCGAACAGGAGATCGTCACGGCGGTTCTTGGCCGGTTCTCGCTCAAATCGGCAGAAAAATTCGTGCAGGAAGTGTTCTGGCGCACCTATTGGAAGGGCTGGTTGGAACTGCGCCCGGGCGTGTGGACCGACTACCAGACCGAACTAATCCGCGCGTGGAACGATGTGCAGACCCAAGGCGGGCTGCGGCGCGATTGGGAGGCGGCTTGTCTGGGGCAGACCGGGATCGACTGTTTCGACCATTGGGCGCGGGAGCTTGCCGAGACGGGCTATCTGCACAATCACGCACGGATGTGGTTCGCCTCGATCTGGATTTTCACCCTGCGCCTGCCTTGGGCCTTGGGCGCAGATTTCTTCCTGCGCCATTTGCTGGATGGCGATCCGGCCTCCAACACATTGTCATGGCGCTGGGTCGCGGGCATCCAGACGGAGGGCAAGACCTACCTCGCGCGCGCCTCCAACATCCGCAAATTCAGCGAAGGGCGCTTTGATCCGTCGGGGCTTGCCGCGGACGCGCCGCCCCTGAAAGCCCACCCCCGGCCTGCCCCCCGCCCACTGCCGCAGAGCGCTGCGCCGGAGCGGGGCCTGCGCACGGGGCTGCTGATGCACACCGATGACTTCGCTCCCATTTCGGGAGATCTGCCGGAATTCGCCGCCCATGCGGTGCTGCGGGCAGAAGACCGGCTAAGCCCGCTGGAGATCGCCCCGCATCTGGGCGCATTCCTCGATGGCGCAAGCGCCGACATGCAGGCCCGGCTGGCACCCGGCGCGGCGTGGGACACGCTGGCCTCGGCGCAGGCCCTGCTGGATTGGATCGATCGTCAGGGTCTGGAGCAGGTGGTACTGCCCTACGCGCCAGTGGGCCCGGTCGCCGAGACACTGACGGAGGCGGAGCGTCGCAGCGATGTGCCCTTTATCCGTATCCGCCGCGCGTATGACAGCGCCGCATGGCCCCACGCCACGCATGGGTTTTTCCGTTTCAAGGAGAAGATCCCTGCCTTGGTGGCCCAGATGAACGGCATCTGCCTCGCGGCTTAGGTCAGGCGTCCTCTGCGGCGTCCCATATGCGCCCCCGCCCCTGTTTTCCTTTGGCCATAAATATCCCCAAGAGCGCGAGAATGGAATTCTCGCTCGCGCAGCGACCGCGCACGGCCTGCAATTCCCGCGTGACGTGTCATGATATTGTGACATAGCATCCAGTATGAACGCCCCAGCACGGGGGACCGACCCCGGCGATTCCAGCGACATGCAAGAGGGAGATTCGCGATGAAGCGCGAGGAAATCATCAACGATCCGGACTACGGGAACAAAGCCGAAGCCTTCGAGGCTTTTGACGACATCCCCACCAACCCCAATCTCGAGAACACCATCGGTGACGTGATCAGCGCGCGCTATGGCCGCCGCGACTTCCTGCGCGGCACGCTCGGCGTCTCCGCCGCCGCCGCGCTCTTCGGCACCTCCGCGCTGGTCGCGCCGAACGCCGCCAGCGCCGCCTCCGCAAGCCGTTTTGCCTTTGACGAGCTCACATGGGGCAATGACGAGACCCACCATATCGCGGATGGCTATTCTGCCGATGTGCTGCTGCGCTGGGGCGATCCGATCACCGGCGATGCGCCCGATTTCGATGTGCAGAACCAAACTGCCGCCGCGCAGCTCAAGCAATTCGGCTACAACAACGACTATGTCGGCTTCACCGCGCTCAACGTCGAAGGCACCCGTGGCCTGCTCTGCGTGAACCACGAATATACCAATGAAGAGGTGATGTTCCCCGGTCTCGGTCGTCAGGACCGTGCAGGCTTTGCCGGCATGACCAAGGAACTCGTCGACATCGAAATGGCTGCCCATGGCGGGACCGTCGTGGAGATCGCCAAATCCGACAATGGCAAGTGGTCGCTCGTCAAGAACAGCCCCTATAACCGCCGCATCGCGCCGGGCACCACCGAGATGACCTTCTCGGGGCCCGCTGCCGGTCATGACCGCCTGAAGACCAATGCAGATCCCACCGGCACCCGCGTCATGGGCACCGTGAACAACTGCGCCGGCGGCATGACGCCGTGGGGCACCTACCTGCTCGCCGAGGAGAACTTCCACGGCTATTTCTGGACCGACACCGTGGATGCAGAGGGCAAGCCCGACATCTCCGCCCATCCCGAGGCCGCGTCGCTCAAGCGATATGGGGTGCCCGGGCGCTGGTATGCGTGGGGCCAGTACCACGACATGTTCAACATCGACAAAGAGCCGATGGAGTCCAACAAATGGGGCTATGTCGTTGAGGTCGATCCGCGCAACCCCGATGCGATGCCGATCAAGCACACCGCTCTGGGACGCTTCCGCCACGAGGGCTGCGAGACCGCCATCTCCGCCGATGGCAAACTGGTGGTCTATTCGGGCGACGATAACCGCTTCGACTATCTTTACAAATGGGTCTCCGCCGAGGTCGTCACGCCGGATAACAGCGTCTTCGGCTCCACGCTCCTTTCCGAGGGCACGCTCTATGTGGCGAAGTTCCACGAGGATGGCGTGATCGAATGGATGCCGCTAGTGCATGGGACGGGCCCGCTGACGGCAGAGAACGGCTTCACCTCTCAGGCCGATATCGCCATCGACACGCGCCTTGCCGCCGACGCGCTCGGAGCGACGCCGATGGACCGGCCCGAGGACGCGCAGCCGCGCGGCGATGGCACGGCGGTGGTCATGCTGACCAACAACACCCGACGCAAGCCGGGCGACGAGAACGCCGCGAACCCGCGCGCCGAGAACGCCTTCGGTCACATCATCGAGATCAAGGAAGACCGGGGACTGCACTCGGCCACACGCGGCACGTGGGACATCCTCGTGAAATGCGGCGATCCGACCGTGCAGGAGGTGGGCGCTCAGTGGAACCCCGAGACCTCCGAAAACGGCTGGTTCGGCTCCCCGGACAACTGCGCCTATGACGCCGACGGGCGGCTCTGGATCTCCACCGATCAAGGTGGCAACTGGGGCAAGACGGGCAAATCCGACGGGCTCTACAGCCTTGAAACCGAGGGCGATTTGCGCGGCCACTCCAAGCTGTTCTTCCGCTGCCCGGTGGGCGGCGAGCTGTGCGGTCCGTATTTCACCGAGGACAGCGAGACCCTGTTCCTTGCGGTGCAGCACCCCGGCACGGACGGCACGAAGGAGCTCGCAGGCTTCGAGCGCGACAGCACCTTCGAGGACCCTGCGACCCGCTGGCCCGACTTCAACCCGGCCATGCCGCCCCGCCCCTCGGTGGTGGTCGTGACCAAGGATGGCGGCGGCAAGATCGCGGTCTGACCTGCTGGTCTGACATCGCCTGACACCGATCTGATGGCCCTTCCCGCACCCCGGGTGGGGCCATTTTTTTGCACCCCAACGCAGCGTCAATCTGTGCCGCGCGCGGCGTGCGTTTTCGCTTGGCGGGATAGCGGAAACAGGGCATACCGCCCCCGTGTTTTCCCGCCATATGATCTCCTTTTGGCACCACCTGCGCTACGTGCCACTGCTCTCCGCGCTTACCTTGTCGCGTGGCCGGGCCTTCGAAGCGCGCGCCCGCAACCTCGGCACGCTCGCCGGGGTCGTCACGCGCTGGTTTCCGCCCGCGCGCTGGCGGATCGAGCCGGACCTGAAGCGGGTCTTTCCGGACATGCCGCGCAAGGACCGGGTGCGCCTGTGCCGCGATATTGGCCGCAACATGGGCCGCACCCTGTTCGAGATCTACCATTGCGACGAGTTCCAGCAGTTCCGCCACAAGATCACCGCCTCCGGCCCCGGGCTGGAGGCCCTGCGCAGCGCCCGGGCGCAGGGCAAAGGGGCGATCATCGTGTCGGGCCATTTCGGGCAATGGGAGGCCATTCGCTCGGTACTGAGTGCGCAAGGGATGCCGGCGGGCGCGGTCTACCGGCCCCAGACAAACCGCCACTACCAGCGCCGCCTTCTGGCCGGGATCGAGGCGGGCGGCTTGCCGATCCTGCCCACCGGACGCGCGGGCACCAAGGCGCTCGTCAGCCATCTGCGCGCCGGTGGTCTGGTGGCGATCTTGCTCGACGAGAAGACCGCCGACGGCGCGCGACTGCCTTTTCTCGGCCATGACGCGTTGACCTCGCTCGCGGCGGCCCGCCTCGCGCTGAAATTCGATGTGCCGATGGTGCCCGCCTATGGCACCCGCACCGGACCCGCGGGCAACACGTTCGAAGTCGACTTCGAAGCGCCGATCCCGCCGAGCGATCCCGAGACGATGACTCAGGCCTTCAATGACAGCCTGTCGGCCCGCATCCGCGAGACCCCGGACCAATGGTACTGGCTGTTGCGGCGCTGGAAGGGCGCGTGATCACGGATCAGGAGATCACATCCCCGAGCGTGTGATCGATCAGATCCCGCGCCGCAGACAGAAGTTCACCGTTGCTCTTGGCCGGGCGCCCATCGGGCAGGTCCAGAACATCCTCAAAACCGATCCGCGTATCGAAGCCCAGCCGGGCGGCCTCCACAAGGCAGGGCCACGCGCTGCGGTCGAGCCCATGCAGCAGGACCGGCGCGAAGAGCCCGCGCTCGCGCAGCACCTCGCGGCAGCGCAGCGCCTCCGCGCGCGCCATCGGCCCCGGCATGTCCTGCATCTCGATCAGCACCCGGAGCACGCAGCTTTTCGGGACCTCGCGGCAGAGCTTGCGGGCATCGCGCGCCGACCACACTCCGGCCTCGATGCCGATCCCCATCCGGTGCAACATGGGGATCACGCGCACCGCGTCGGGCTCGCTGAGATTGACCGAGACATAGTCCGGCTTGACGTCCCAGTTCTGCATTTGCGTGTGGCGCCGGGTCTCGTCCGGCTCGATCCACGCGCCGGTCGAAATTCCCACCGGCATCCGCGGCACCGCCGCACGCACCGCCTCAATCGCCCGCGCCACATCGCGCGGGGTCAGGCTCTCGCGCCCGAACTGATCACGCGGATGGATATGGAGCATCTCCGCGCCCGCCGCCTTGGCCTCAAGGGCATCGGCGGCTAACTCCGCCGGGCTCAGCGGCACGCCGGGCGCATCGGTCCGAGAGCGCGCGCCGTTCAGGGACGCTTGCAGCATGGTCATGGCGCGCGCCCCACCCGGCCGTCAGATCCGCAGATCCACGCCAAGGACGCGCTGGAGTTCTGCAAGAGTGTGGGTGTCGGTCACGGCGCGCCCTGCAGCGGGCAAAGCTGAGGTGAGTGTCATGTCTGTCTCCCGATATGCAGGCCTTGTTGGCGCGGCGCGTTCCATCGCTATTGGGACGTGGCAGGCCGCGAAGGTCAAGCCGCTTTCGGGCGCGCGGTGCCCCGGCATGGCTTGCAAGCCTTGCCTGCCCTGTTGATTGCGCTGCCGGCACCCGGATGCGCCGGGCACACGGGCTGTCTTTTGTCGGCACGGCGCTGATTTGGCTTTCTTGGGGCAAAGAGCTGCCTCGGGGGCCGGGGCAGAGCCCCGATGCGCGGTCGCCCAGCAGCGCCGCGCGGGTCACGCCTCACGTCACCGCCGCGCGGGTCTGATAGGCCGGATCATCCCAGAGCCGGTCCCGCATCACCGTCTCGATATGCCCAGCCGCCGCGCGCACATCCGCCTCGTCCAGATAAAGCGGCGTGAAGCCGAAACGCAGGATATCCGGTGCGCGGAAATCGCCGATCACCCCGCGCGCGATCAGTGCCTGCATTGCCGCGTAGCCCTGCGTATGCGCGAAAGAGACCTGAGAGCCACGCTGGTTCGGATCGCGCGGACTGGCCAGCGTCAACTCCGGGCAGCGCGCCTCCACCTCCTTGATGAAAATCTCCTGAAGTGAGAGGCTTGTGGAGCGAAGCTCATCCAGATCGACCCCCTCCCAGACATCGAGCGCAGCCTCCAAAGCGGTCATCTGCATCACCGGCGGCGTGCCCACCCGCATCCGCTCGATCCCCGGCGCGGGCCGGTAGTCCAGATCGAAATCGAAGGGCTTTGCATGGCCCAGCCAGCCCGCCAGCGCCGGGTCGACCGACTCGGCCAGATCGGGCCGGGTGTAGATGAACGCGGGTGCGCCCGGGCCACCATTGAGATATTTGTAGCTGCAGCCCACCGCGAATTCGGCGCGAGAGGCTTCGATGGCCACCGGCAGCGCGCCAGCCGAATGGGCCAGATCCCAGATCATCACCGCACCGGAGGCATGGGCCAACTCGGTGATCGCCGCCATGTCATGCAGCCGCCCGGTGCGATAATCCACCTGCGTGAGCATCACCGCAGCGGTGTCCTCGTCAATCGCGCCCGCGACCTCCTCGGGGGCGGCGATGACCAGTTCATGATCCTTGCCGATGGTGCGAATCAATCCGTCAGCCATGTAAAGATCGGTCGGGAAGTTACCGGAATCGCTCAGGATTTTGCGCCGACCGGGGCGCATCTTCAGGGCTGCGGCCACGGCCTGATAGACCTTGATCGAGAGCGTGTCGCCCATCACCACCGAGCCTGCCGGCGCGCCGATGAGCGCGCCGACGCGGTCGCCCACGCGGGAGGGTTGCGCCATCCAGCCCGCCGCATTCCAGCCCCGGATCAGCATCTCGCCCCATTCCTCGGTGATCATCTTCGCGACCCGCGCCTCAGCGCCCTTGGGCAAGGGCCCCAGCGAGTTGCCATCGAGATAGATGACCCCTTCGGGCAGATCGAACAGGTCTTTACGCAGCACGCTCATAGCGCTCCCCTCACATTCCAAAGCTCTGGAAAGAGTTCAACTTCCAACATTTTACGAAGATAGGCCACCCCGGCCGTGCCGCCGGTGCCGCGTTTGAAGCCGATAATCCGCTCGACGGTGGTCACATGGTTGAAGCGCCAGCGGCGGAAATAATCCTCCAGATCGACCAGCTTTTCGGCCAACTCGTAAAGCTCCCAATGCGCCGCCGGGTCCTCGTAAACGCGCTGCCAGAGCGCCTGCACATCGGCGCGGGCCTGCCAAGGCGCGCTGCCCGGCGGGCCGGGGTCGAGCGGAGTCTGTGTGATCTCAGCCGCGCGCGCCAGTGCGGTCTGATAAAGGCTCGGACGGGCCAGCTCGTCCACGAGAGCTTCGTGCTGCACAGGCTTGTGTTCATGGACTTTTTTCAGGGACGCCTGCCGGTTCCCGAGGATGTATTCGATCAGGCGGTACTGGTGCGACTGAAAGCCCGAGGCTGGGCCGGAACCGGGTGTAGTCCGAGGGCGTCATGGTGCGCAGAACGTCCCACGCCCCGTTCAGTTGTTCGAAAATCCGCGCCACGCGGGTGAGCATCTTGAAGGCCGGGCGCAGGTCGGCACTGCCAAGCGCCGTGCGGGCGGAGGACAGCTCGTGAATCGCCAGACGCATCCACAACTCCGAGGTCTGGTGCTGAATGATGAACAACATCTCGTCATGCGCGTCGCTGCGCGGGTGCTGCGCGCCGAGCACCGCGTCGAGCGCGAGATAGTCGCCATAGGACATGTCGGCGGAGAAATCGAGCTGTGCGCCGTGGTGGTCCTGCGCGGGGGTCGGATCGGCCATGACGGGATGCCTTGTGACATGAGGTTTCGCGAAGGTTAACGCAGCGCGCGCGGCCAGTTCAATCCGTTCATCGTCCCGCCCGAGACTGCCTTTACGTCAGAGCAGGAGACCCCCCATGTCCGACCGTCATAGCAACCCTCTCCCGACCATGCCTGCCGGGCCGGAGGTCTTGCCACTCAGGATCCCGGGGGCCGCGGACATGCTTCTGCAAGACGCCGCCGCCTTGGGGTTTTTCGCGCTCATTCTGCTCGCAATCTGCACACTGCCGCGCCGGTCTCAGCCCAGCAACCGCGCCTCATGGACCGCAATCGCCTCTTCGAGATCCTCGAACCATGTCAGCCGCCCCGCCTCCAGCACCATCGCGCAATCACACAGCCGGCGCAGCATGCCCATGCCATGCGAGACCACGATCGCACCGCTCTGCGCCAGACGCGCCTGCAAAAGTTCGGTGCTCTTTTGGCGAAACGCGGCATCGCCCACCGCTGTCACCTCGTCGATCAGATACGTATCGAATCGCACGCCCATGGAGACCCCGAAGGCCAGACGTGCGCGCATGCCGGAGGAATAGGTCTTGTATGGTTTGCGCCAATGCGGGCCAAGCTCGGCGAAATCGGCCACGAACTTGCACAGCGCGCCGCTCTCCACACCATAAACCCGCGCCAGAAACCGGGTGTTCTGCACGCCGGTCAGATCGCCATGGAAGCTGCCGGCGAAGCCCACCGGCCATGACACGCTGCCCGCGCGCAGCACCTGCCCGCGATCGGGGGTCAGCGTGCCCGCGATCATCCGGAGCAGGCTCGATTTGCCAGCCCCGTTGCGCCCCAGCAAGGCCACGGCGCGCCCGGGCGGAAAGCTGGCGGTGATATTGTCGGCCACGACCTTGCCATGCCGGCCCTTGCCGAATGTCTTGCTGACGGCCTGCAATTCGATCATGTCGTCACGTTCGGTCCCGCACACTGTAATACACCAGCGACAGAAGCGCCCAGACGAGGAAGGAAAACAGGGCGGTCAGGCTGAGGATCAGCGCGCGCTGGGGAAATTCGGCGCTTTGCGGCGTCGTCGGTGCGAGATAGGCGGCAAGATAGCGGCTTTGCTGCTGGGCCTGCCGCGCGGCCTTGTCATGGGCTGCGAGCGCGGCGAGATAGCTGGTCTGGGCAAATTCGAGATCGACGCTGAGCGCCTCGAACTGTGCGATCAGTTGCGAGAAGGCCTGCGCGCCGTCCGCGCCAGCGCCGAATTTGCGGCGCTCCTCCTCGATTCGTTGCTCGATGATCTCCACCCGGCGGCGCAGATTGGCCACCCGTGGATCGCCCTCCCGGGTGCTTTGAAGGATCACGTCGAGATCGATCAGCGCGCCGGCAAGCTGTTGCTGAAGCGAGCCGAGGAGCGACATCTGCATCTGCACATCGGCCTGCGGATCGACGATATTTTCAGCCACGCGGAACTCCGTGAGGCTGCGCCGCGCGGCCTTCAGGCGGGCCACCGCCTCGTTCAGGTCATCGCGCGCGTAGCGTGTGGCGTCAGCGCGCGCAATCGCGCTCAGGCGGTTGATCATCAGGCTCGACTGGCGCAGCGCTTCATCGGCGATCTGCACTGCGTCCTGCGGGCTGAAGGCGCGCACGCGCAGCTCGATCAGCCCGGTGCCGGAATCATAGTAGACGCCGACCATGCGCTGCCAGAATCGCACCAGATCCTCGATTGGCGCGTCGGGATCGAAGCGGAAAACGGGATCGTTCGGCGGGCGTGAAAACCGCGCCCGCAAATCGAGCGCGGCGTCCACACGGGCCACCATCTCCTGACTTTGAATAAATTCGTAGAGAATATCGCTGTCCAGCGTCGTGCCCGCAGACAACGCTCCAAGCCCGCCCAGCATATCCGAGGGCACCTCAAACTCCTGTGTGCGCACGGAAAATCCCACATGAGAGGCATATTGATCCGCCGCGCGGGTATAGAGATACCAGCCTGCCCCCAGCACCGGGCCCAGCACCGTCAGCACGAAGCTCAGCACCAGTCCCAGATGTCGCGCGCGCATCCGCGCCGCCCGTACCGGAGGCGGCGGCAAGGAATTCTTAGCAAAACTCTGGTTCTCATACGTGTCGAACATCAGCGCAATCCGCTCAGCGGCCCGGCTCTCGAAAGGAAACCCATGCACCGCACCGACCCTGCTAACGCAGCTCTGGTTAAGACCACGTTTCGATCGGTCTCAGCGCTGGTGCTGCGGGAGATGGCAACAACCTATGGGCGCACACCGGGGGGATATCTCTGGGCCGTCCTCGAACCCGCAGCCGGGATCGCATTGCTCACGGTGGTCTTCTCACTGGCTTTCCACGCCCCGCCCCTTGGGGACAGCTTCCCCGCCTTCTACGCCACCGGGCTGCTGCCCTACACGCTCTATGTGCAAATGAACACAAAGCTGATGGTGGCGATCTGGTTCTCCAAACCGCTGCTGCAATACCCCGCCGTGAGCTATATAGACGCGCTGATCAGCCGGTTCCTGCTCACTCTGATGACGCAGATCGTCGTGTTCTACATCGTGCTCGTGGGTCTGGTGACGCTCTTAGAGCCGCAGATCAGCCCGCGCGCGGACCGGATCGCGCTGTCGCTGGCCATGGCGGCGGTGTTCGGGGCGGGCATCGGCGTGCTGAACTGCCTGCTGATCTCGGTGCAGCCGCTTTGGCAACGGGTCTGGAACATTCTGCACCGCCCGATGTTCCTGATCTCGGCCATTTTCTATCTCTTCGAAGCCGTGCCGGAACCCTATCGCAGCGTGCTGTGGTACAATCCGCTGGTGCATGTCGTCGGCATGATGCGCAGTGGCTTCTTTCCCACCTATGACGCGGTCTATGTCAGTCCCGCGTATGTATTCGGGCTCGGTCTGGGGGCGCTGGTGACCGGCCTTTTCTTCCTCCGGCGCTGGCACAAGGACCTGATCTGCGCATGAGCGATGGGAAGGCAAGATGAGTTTCCTGCGGGTGGATCACGGCGCGCTGGCGGTGCCGGGCAAGTTGGATTTCGACGAGATGGCCTGTCTGGCCGCGCTCGCCGCGCAGGTGCCCAAGGGCGGGCGGATCGTCGAGATCGGGCCGTTCTACGGACGCTCCACGCGGGTCATGGCAGAGGCCAACCCGGGCGCGCAGATCACCTCCATCGACACGTTCGAGGACGCCCCGTGGACCCGGCGTTACGCCGCGCGCCATCGCGGCATTCCGCGCTTCGGTCCCGAGGCCTTCGCGCGCTACACCCGCGATCTGCCCAATGTAACCGCGTTGCGCGGTGCCAGCCCCAGCGTCGCGCGAGGCTGGGACACGCCGATCGATCTTTATTTCGAGGACGCGGTGCACGGAAACCCGGTACTCGCCGAGAATATCGCCTTCTGGACCGGCCATCTCAAACCCGGCGGCATTGCCTGCGGGCATGACTACACGTTGCGGTTTCCCGATATCAAACGCGAGGTCGATGCGCGCGCCGCGGCATGGGGCGCCGAGGTCGCGCTCGTGGGCTCGCTCTGGGCGCTGCGCAAACCGCACGTGGGCGACGCGCGCGGGGCGCGGGAGCCGCGCCGCCTGAGCCCGAACCTGGCGGACACACCGCAGCTGATCCTGCACGCCAAGACCAAGCGCTGCGGGCTGCACAAGGCCCCGTCGGGCTATTGGTGCGGCGCGCATCTCGAGCCGGACCGGATGCTGTGGTTTCAGGTGACGGCGCCGGACCTGCCGGAGGGTATGACGCTGGAGGCCCGGGTGGGCCATCCCGCCCATGGCACCGGCCCGTGGACTCCCGCCGGCGAGCCGGTGCGGCTTCTGGATCAGCAGGGCAAACCGCGCGCTTTCGACCGCTTGGCGCTGCGCCTGTCGGGTCCCGGCGCGGCAGCGCTGACGCTGGCCTACCGGGTCTCGGCGCGGCAGATCGGCGGCGGTGGGCTGGCACGCAGCGGAAGCTCCGATTGGGCCTATGATGGCGCATGGGCTTGCGCACCCGGTCCCGGGCTGGCGCTCAACGCGCTCACCGCCGCGCTGCATGACGCGCCGATCCCCGATGCGCAGGCGGCCTTCCCGCCACGCACATCCATGGCGCACGGGCGCAAAATGCTGCGCCGACTCGCGGGCCGCGCCCCGGCGCTGCTCCGCGCGGGCCTGTCATGACCGGTGTGCCGCCTCTGCACCGACCGCGCCCGCCGCCCCCGGAGCCTCAAGAGGCCCCGACACAGGCTCCGGCGCATCTGATCGCCGTCAATTGCCATCCGTTTCACGCGACTCAGACGCTCTGCGCCGGGCTTGCGCCATTGGCGCGCGCAACTGCCCTGCTGCGCGGCGCGGTCGCCGGACGGGTGGAGGCCCGGATCTACTGGCACGGGTCCGGCGCGGCGCCCGGCCTGCTCCGCAGACGCGCGGGCGCGCTCGGCCTGCGCCTGATCACCCGCCCGCATCTGAGCAATGGCGAGAACCTCAACGGGCAGATCGCGGAGGCCGCCCGGGAGGGCTTTGCGTATTTCTACCGCGTCGATAGCGACGACACGGTGTTCGCAGACCGCTTCGTGCTGCAGGCCCGCCTGTTGATGCGCGGGACCTGCGATATCTGCGGCACCGGGCTGCGCTATGAGCCGGCGGATGGCGCGGCCTATGACGTGATCCCCCCGGCCCTGCCACGCGCGCGGGATTTCGTGGAGAATCGCTTCGTACTGCATCCCTCGATGGCCTTCGCGCTGGACGCGCTCAGCGCGCGGGGGCTGCAATACTGGCCGCACCGGCTGGAGGACAAGGCGCTGATCGCCGCGGCGGATGCGGCGGGGCTCCGGGTGGCGAATCTACCCTTGGTGCTGGGCACGTACCGGCTCGGGGCGCAGACCCGCAACCGTCTCGCGCCGAAATGGCTGGGGCTGCGACTCAACCTGCGCTTTGCGTGGCGGCGGCGCGCGCCGGGGCTGCTGGCCTACGCGCTTTTTCTCTTCGCCGCGCAGGTCACGCTGGGCTCCGGACGGCTGCGCCGGGTGCGCCAGAGGCTCTACGGCGTTGACGTCAAACAGGAAAGCCGCGCGCCGCAGCGCGGCAGGAATAAACCCCGAACAGAGCCGGTTGCTTAAACTCTTTCTTAAATCACTGATGTTCTCATGGCCTCGACAAACGTCACAGACAAACATCACGAACACTCAAAAGTCGGGGCACATATGAAAATAGCAGTACTGGGCGGTGACGGGTTTTGTGGCTGGCCGAGCGCGCTGCATCTTGCAGCCGAAGGCCATGAGGTCACCATCATCGACAATCTCTCGCGCCGGGCCATCGAAGACCGGATCAAGGCGCGCTCCCTGACGCCGATCGCCACGATCCAAGACCGCATCCGGGCGGCGCAGGCGATCGGCGATATCACCTATGAATACTGCGATATCGCCATCGACTATGGGCGGCTGAGGGGGCTGCTGGAGCGGCTGAAGCCCGACACGATCGTGCATTTCGCCGAACAGCGCTCCGCGCCCTACTCGATGCTCGGCGACACCGAGCGGCGCTACACGGTGCACAATAACGTGATGGGCACAACGACGCTTCTGTCACTGCTCGTCGAACTCGGCCAGCGCCCGCATATCGTGCATCTCGGCACCATGGGCGTTTATGGCTACAACACCGATTTCGGGGTCATTCCGGAGGGCTATCTGGATGTGACCGTCAAGAGCACCGGCAAGGATGTGACGATCCCCTATCCCGGCAATCCCGGCTCGGTCTACCACATGACCAAGGTGCTCGATCACACGCTGTTGCAGTTTCACGCCAAGAACTGGGGCTTTCAGATCACCGATCTGCATCAAGGCATCGTCTGGGGCACCCAGACCGATCTGACGCGGGCGGACCCGGCGCTGATCAACCGTTTCGACTATGACGGCGAGTATGGCACGGTGCTCAACCGGCTGATCGTGCAGGCGCAGGTGGGCTTTCCGCTGACGGTCTATGGCACCGGCGGGCAGTCGCGCGCCTTCATCAATATCTCCGACACCGCGCGCTGCATCGGGTTGGCCTGCGCCCATCCGCCCGAGCCCGGCGCACGCCCGCAGGTCTTCAACCAGGTGGCAGAGGTGCATACGGTCCGCGATCTGGCGCAGATGGTCTCGCACAGGACCGGCACGCCGGTGGATTTCGTGACCAATCCGCGCAAGGAACTCGCCGAAAACCAGCTTGAGGTCTCCAATGCCGGGCTGCGCGGGCTGGGCTTCCAGCCGATCCTGCTCGAAGACGCGCTGGTGAGCGAGATCAGCGAAACGGTGGGCCAATACGCGCACAAGATCGACCCGTCGGTAATCCAGTCCAAGGCATGGTGGTAACGCGATGAAGATTGTTGTGACCGGCGGGCTGGGCTTTATCGGGCTGAATTTCGCGCAATTCATGCGGCGTGCAATGCCGGATGCGCAGCTTGTCTGTATAGATTGGCGCCTGAGCGCAGACCCCGCGGCGATGGCGGTCTATGACCGGCTCCACCGGGTGGATTTCGGCGCACCGGCCAGCGCATCGCTTTATGCCGGCGCCGACGCGGTGGTGCATCTGGCCGCGACCACAACGGTGCAGGAGAGCATCTCAGATCCGCGCGCCAGCTTCGAGAACAACGTGATCAAGACGCAGGCGCTGCTGGACATGCTGCGCTCCGCCGCGCCGGACGCGCATCTGGTCTTCGCCTCCACGGGCGGCGCGATCATCGGCGAGCATGACGGGCCGATCCACGAGGCGATCCCGCCGCGCCCGGTCTCGCCCTATGGCGCCACCAAGCTCGCCGTGGAAGGGCTGCTCTCAGCCTATACCGGCTCGTTTGGGCTGCGCGCGGCCGCGCTGCGCTTTTCCAATGTCTACGGGCCCGGCTCGCTGCACAAGGGCTCGGTCGTCGCCGCGTTCTGCAAGGCCTATCTCGACACCGGCTGCCTGACGGTCCATGGCGACGGACGCCAGACGCGGGACTATGTCCATGTGGCCGATATCTGTCAGGCCATCCACAAGACCATCGCCACCGGCGCGACCGGGCCGTTTCAACTCGGGACCGGGCGGGCGACGACGATCCTGGAGCTTGTGGAAGGCCTGCGCCGGATCGATCCGGACAGGCGGCTGCAGGTCGCGTTCGGCCCGCCACTGCACGGCGAGGTGCGGCACAATATCTGCGATATTTCGCACGCCGCAGAGGTGCTGGGCTATGCGCCGGAATATGACCTGCCGCGCGGGCTGGCGGATACGCTGCAATGGTTCGAAGCGCAGCGCGCGCCGCGCGGCCGGGCCCGGGAGAGCGCAGCATGAGCCCCCAGATGAGCCCCCAAGCGAGCCCTGGCACCGGTCCCCGCAGAACCGCGCGTCCCGAGCCGCCCCGCACGATGACCAAGGCCGGTCTGCACTTCCTGCAGGCGCTCGCCGCCCAGCACCGCGCGGGCTGCTATCTGGAGATCGGCCCGCTCTTTGGCTCCTCGACCCGCGCCATCGATGCCGGGCGGACCGACCCCGCCATCCCGATCCACACGATCGACACGTTCGAGCCCGCCCCTTGGGTGCGCAAGCGCCTCGGGCGCGATCTGTCCCGCGCGGCCTTCGACGGGTTCACCGCCGATATCCCGGCGCTGACGGTCCATCAGGGATTCGCCCCCGACGTGGTGCGCCAGAGCTGGCGCGCGCCGATCGGCTTCTATTTCGACGACGCCACTCATGGCGATCCGGGCTGGAGTGACAATTTCAGTTTCTTTTCGCCCTTCTTCACCGAAGATGCGATTGTGTGCGGCGATGATTTCGCCGGTGGCTGGCCCGACATCGTCCGCAATGTGTATGACATCACCGACCGGCTCGGGGTGCGCCTGTTCGTCGTGGGCCGGGTCTGGGCCTTCGCGATGCAGGACGAGGCGCGGATCGAAAATGCGGTGCATGCGGCCTTCCCGCGCCTCAAGGGCGCTGAGTTCGAGGTCCGCCATGGCGCCGCGGCGCATCGCAACCACGCGGCAAGCTGGTCCTGGGGCTTGCACAGGCCCGACGCGCTGAGCGAGGTGCGCCTGCTCGGGCGCCGCCGCCCGGAGATCGGAGTGCGGCTGACGCGCCATGATGGCAGCGAGACCCATGCCCGTCTGGGCCGCGAGCCGGTGGTGCTGGAGCAGGTGGCGGGGCTGTCGCTGGACGTGCCGCGCGGGCTGGCCTTGCAGTTCTGCATTCGCGACGGGCGGGGAAAGACCAGCAATACCAAAGATCTGACCGGGACCTGCGGGCTCGATCTGCCCGCGGGCGGCGCGATCACCGCGCTGCGCCTGTCGCATCGGTGAGCACCAATGCGCGTGCTGTACCTCACCACCTTCGTTCTGGGCGATCCGGGGGCCAACGCCGCCGACATCTTTCCGCGTCTCGCAGCCCGGAGCCCCGAGATAGACCGCGTCTATGTCGCCGACTTTCCCCGCAACAAACACCATATCGAGGCCCGTCAGGGCGCGCGCTACCTGCGGCTCGAATGGCACCGGACATGGCTGCGCCATGCCGCGCGCATCGCCCGCAAGTGCAAGCAGGAGCGCATCGATATCTTGCATGTCTTCTACCGCCAGCAGAACGCGGTGCTGCTGATCCTGATCCGGCTCTGGCTGCTGCTGCTCGGCGCGCGCACGCGGATCGTGATGGACCACCGCTCGGTCAATCTCGCCAAGGGCTGGCGGGCGCGGCGCAAGCGGGCCCTGAACGCGGCGATGCAGCTGTGCACCCATGCGCTGGCGGGCAATCCATGGGCGGTGGAGACCAATCACTGGGCCGTGTTCCGCCCCAAGTATCTTGTCGATCTGGGCTACGACGTGCTGCCCGGCGGCGCGCCGCCCGCGCAGACCGGCGCGCAAGACGCGGTGATCTTCTGGTTCATCGGCACGCTGAAACCGCGCAACCGCCAGTCGGAATTCCTGCTCGATGTCTTCGAGGCCGTGGCGGCCCGGGCCGCGTCGGACGTCCGGCAGATCCGGTTTCATGTGGCGGGCCCGGCGCGCGACGACCAGATACACCGGCTGCGCGCGCTGCCCAACGTCACCTACCATGGCAAGCTGCCCCGCGCGCAGCTCTATTGCAGATTGCGCCGCCATCCGGGCGTGGGGCTGGCCTTCATGAACCACCAGTATCACGAATACGCTCCCTCGCTGAAATTCGCCGAATACGCGATCATGCGCTATGACATCATCGCGTCCGACACGGTCGGCTTGAGGACTCAGGCTGCGCGCATGAACCTGCCCGGGCATGTGCGTTTCGTGCCGGAAACGCGCGCGGGCTGGGCCGAAGCGATCGTCGAGATGGCGGCCTGCCACGCCGGGCCGGCGCCGCCATGGGCCGACGCGCCGCTGTGGTCCTACCCTGCGATCTTCGAGCGTCAGGTGTTGGCGCTCTACCGGCAAATGACCGGCGCGCGCCCGCGGCCCGGATCACAGGACGAAATCGCCCGCGACAAGCTCGGCCACGGTGAGGCCTTCGATCAGCAGCACATCGCCGCTGCCGAAATCGAGCCGCGCCCCCGCCGAAATATCGCTGGCCAGCGACAGCACTTCGGCGAAACTGCCAAAGCCGCTGCTTTCGCCGAAGGCGATTAGATCGATCCCGGTCTCGAAATCGAGGATTCTGTCATAGCCATATCCGGCGCCGGCGAACACGAAGACATCCGCCCCGACCCCGCCGGTCAGGTTGTCGTTGCCCGCGCCGCCGTCGAGACTGTCATTGCCATTCTCCCCGAGCAGAAAGTCACGCCCCGCCCCGCCATCGAGCGTGTCGTTGCCGCCACCCCCGAAGACCCGGTCGCTTCCGGCGCCGCCGCTGAGCAGATCGTCATTGCGATTGCCGCGCACCACATCGTCGCCCTCCGCGCCGATCACGATATCGTTGCCACGTCCGCCATAGAGGAAGTCATGCCCGTCCTCCCCCTCGAGCCGGTCGGCGCCGTTGAGCCCGGCCAGAATATCGCTGCCGGTCCCGCCATAGAGCTGATCGTTGCCGTCATCGGCGCCGCGCAGCCGATCGTCGCCGTCCTCGCCGTGGAGCGTGTTGTTGCCGAGCCGACCCTTCAGAATATCGTTGCCGATCCCGCCATGCAGCGTGTCGTTTCCGGCCTCGCCGACGAGCCTGTCATCGCCCTCCCCACCCAGCACGGTGTCGTCGCCCGCGCCGGAATAGATCATGTCATCGCCGCCCCGCGCGGAGATGTGATTGCCAATCGTATTGCCATAGATCAGGTCATCCCCGTCACCGCTCACGAGGTTTTCGATCACGGTGTTCGCAGCGATGGCCAGATTGTTGCTCTCGCCGCGCACCGAGGAGAAGCTGCCCGGGGTCAGATCGAACCGCTGCGCCCCGGCGAAACTGCGGAAATCAATCGTGTCGGTGCCGCCATTGTCGAGCAGGGTGAAGGTGACGTCGTCGAGGCTGCCGAGCTGGTCGTAATAGCCTCCGACGGTGGAATTGTCGCCATAGGTCGTGTCATCCATGCGCAGGTTGTTGGACGCGCCATAGAGCATGTGCGCGGCAACGATATCAGCCTGCTGGGGGGTCACCACAAAGGCCCGTGAGCCGTTCACGTTGGAGTTCTCGAGCTGGTCGAAATAGGACATGACCGAGAGCTGCCAGCTGTCATTGAGGTAGTGATTGTCGACCCCGTAGGTCGCCGAGCCGTTGTAGTCGCCGCCATGGGACAGGCCCAGCGCATGGCCGATCTCGTGGATATAGGTCTGGAAACTATAGCTGTTCAGCGCCGTGCCATAGCTCACCAGCCAATCGGTGCTCACATTCACGGTCGCGGTGGTGATGAACCCATTGGTCGTGGAGAAGCTGGCATAGGCCCCGGCATTGTGATCGACGAAGCTGATCTGGGCCGCGCCGTCGGTGGAGAACTGGATGCCGGTGACCATAGTCCAGGCCTGCATTGCGGTGAGCGCGAGGGTCTGGCCTTCGGCGGTGAGCCCGGAGATGTCCACGCCGAGCGTATCGCCCGCCCGGATGTTCCATTTGTAGGTGACGTTGCCCCAGCCGCCATAGGTCAGGTAATCGGCGATCTCGCTGACACTGTAATGGCGCAACGCCTCGGGCGCGAAGCTCTCAAGCCCAAGCTGGTAATAGCCCCAATCGGGGGCGAAATTGGTGTTGTAATAGGTGTTGAAGCTGGTCGCCACGAGCTTGTAGGTACCGGAGACTTCGACCGAGAATTCCAGCTGCGAGTAGTAGTTCCCGCCGGCGGTGTCGATATCGTCGGCCACTTCGAGAATCGTGCCGGTCTCGCTCACCAGCAGCAGAACGGTGTCCTCGATGTCGTTGTCTTCGACCGAGGAGGCGTCGAGCGTGGCAATATAGGTCATTCCGACCTCGAGATCGACGTTGAAGGCGTCGACATCGCCGACCCAGAGATGGCCATAGAAGGTATCTCCCGGGGTCAGCGTGTAATTTGTCTCACCGAATTCCCAACTGCTTGTTGCGTCGATTTCCTCGAAGATATCCGCATTCACCACCGTGTCTTGCCCGTCCGGCACAAGACAGCAGTCCGTCGGCAATTCCGCCGCGCACATCACACACATGCAACCACTCACCCATGACATGTGCCCCCATCGCGTCTATGCCCGACCGGAAGTAAAGAAAGCGTCAATGACCGGCCGCGCATCGCCCGCTTTTGAGTAAAACTTGCGCAGCTTTCCGGGCGTTTGGCGCCACGGGCAACGCCGTGTCACATCGCGGATTGACATACCCGACAATTAAAGTCAGATTAAATGGAATTCCAGCCAACCGGATCCCCCACCGGTCAGCCCGATGCCATGCGAGACAAAGGACCTGACCCCATGACAGACATGTTCCGCCCCAACACGCCTCCCAAGCCCGGCCTGCCGCCGCAACCTGCCCTTCCAACCTACCGCGCCGAAGACCTCACGCAAGGCGGCGACACGGCGATGATCTGCCTGAACGGACAAACCTATATCCTGCGCATCACCCGCGCCGGGAAG
Source organism: uncultured Aliishimia sp. (assembly GCA_965656085.1). Taxonomy (GTDB): domain Bacteria; phylum Pseudomonadota; class Alphaproteobacteria; order Rhodobacterales; family Rhodobacteraceae; genus Aliishimia. The sequence goes on from CBFHJA010000015.1 coordinate 36,162, forward strand.
CTGATCCTCACCAAGTAGAGCCGCGTCTCACGGGCGCACGATGACCCCCTCGGAGACCCATTGATCGAAGAGCGCGAGCACCGCCTGCGTGAACGGCGCATCGTTGATATGGGTGTCCAGCTCCAGCACCTCCACATTGTCCGGACACGCCGCGCGCATCTCAGCCAGGAACGCCGCCAGCCCGTCCGCATCATGCAACGGCGCGCCCGGGCGGTCCCACTCATTGCACCCCTGCAGCGGCAAGAACAGCGTGACCGGCCCGCGCGCCGCGCTGAGCTTGTCGCAGATCGTCCGCGCGACCGTGCGCCGTTGCTCTGCGTCCAGTAGCACGCTCGAGAGCAGCCGGTTATGGGCATGCACCTCTTGGTCCGCCAGCGCGGCGGGCGGGTCTTCCCAGCCGACGAAATCCACCAGATCATAGCAGCCCGGCGCGACCATCTGCGGCAGCCCCGCGCGCCCGGCGCCCGTCATGCGATCCGCCCCGGCACTGATGCGCGAGCCCATCACATGGTTCGACACTTCCTGCGGCGCGAAATCCATCACCGCCGCGAAGGCACCCTCGGCGGCAAGGCTCTCGAAGGCCCGCCCGCCCATGCCGGTGGCGTGAAACACGGCGACCTCGAACCCGCGCTCCTCCAAGGCGGGCTTGAGGCTGACCATGTAGCGCAGCACGGTTTTCCCAAAGGACGTCATCCCAATCAGTGGCTTGCTCCGGTCAAGCGGTGCCACAGCGCGCGCGGCCCCGAGCACCGCGCCTGCAGCCTGGCTGAGCGAGGCTTTGCAAACCGAATTGAGCCCGTAGAGCCCCCCGGCCCAGAGGATCATCTGCACATCGGCGGCGATCCGGTCCGGCGGGATCAATGGCGAGAACGACACCGTCGACACGATGTATTTCGGCACGCCGAGCGGCAGCGCCGCGCAGACATCGAGCGCCAGATCGGTGCCCATCGTCCCGCCCAGCACGATCACCCCGTCACAATGCCCCTCCCGGTGCATCCGCGCCGCGAGCAGCGCCGCGCCCTTGGCCATGATTTGCATCGCGATGTTCTCGTCACCGCTCTCGATGGCCTCCTCGATCGAATGCCCGCCCTCAGCCGCCACGTCCTGCTTGCTCAGATCGGTGGGCGCGGACGGATCGCCCAGCACGCTCACATCCATGCTCAGAACGCCCCCGCCCTGCCCGGTGATGACCTCGGCGATATAGCCCAACTCATCATCCTTGGTGTCATAGGTCCCGACGACCAGTATCGTGCGATCCGTCATGGCATCCCCCTCACAGCTTGATCCAAGCTGTCTTCAAATCGAGATATTTGTCAAACGCGTGCAGGGACTTGTCATGCCCGTTGCCCGATTGCTTGACGCCGCCCAAGGGCACGGTCATGTCCGACCCGCCATAGGTGTTCACATGCACGACCCCGGCCTTGATCGCCGCGACCATCCGGTGCGCGCGGCTCAGGTCCGAGGTCCAGACGGCGGCGGCCAGCCCGTACTCGGTGCCGTTCGCCAGCGCCACGGCTTCCGCTTCGGTGTCGAAGGCCTGCACCGCAAGCACCGGCCCGAACACCTCCTCGCGCACGATGCGATCTTGGGGCGCGCAGTCTGCCACGATGGTCGGCGCCATGTAGAACCCGCCGGTCTCCTCCAGAATACGCCCGCCGCCGGTGACGATCTGACGCCCCGCCGCGCGCGCTTCCTCCACAAAGCCCAAACACCGCGCAAGCTGCGCCTCGGAATTGATCGCCCCCGCCGCCGTGGCCGGATCCAGCGGATCGCCCACGACCATGGCTTCCGCATGGGCCTTCAAACGCGCCACGAAATCGTCGTGAATGGACCGCTCCACCAAGAGCCGCGATCCCGCGATGCAGACCTGCCCCGAATTGCGGAAAATCCCCGCCGCCGAGACCTTCGCGGCCTCCTCCAGATCGGGCGCGTCGGCAAAGACCATGTTCGGGGACTTGCCGCCAAGCTCCAGATAGACCCGCTTCAGGTTGCTCCGCGCCGCCGCTTCCAGCAGCTTCCGCCCGGTTCCGCCGGAGCCGGTGAACACCAACACGTCCACATCCATACTCTCGGCGATGGCGCCCCCGACAACCGGCCCCTCGCCGGTCACCACGTTCAGCACGCCCGCAGGCAGTCCGGCTTCATGGGCCAACTCCGCAATCCGCAGCAGGGTGAGCGAGGCGGTCTCGGCGGGCTTGAGCACCACCGAGCAGCCCGCCGCCAAGGCCGGCCCCAGCTTCCAAGCGCCAATCATCAAAGGGAAATTCCACGGCACAATCGCCCCGACAACCCCAACGGGCTCCCGGTGCACCAGCCCCAGCGCGCCCGGCGCGGTGGGCGCGATCTCACCGCTGATCTTGTCGATGGCCTCGGCATAGAAGCGGATCGTCTGCACGGCGGACAGGGGCTCGGCCTTCAGCGCCATGCCGATCTCGGTGCCGTTGTCGCGCACGCCCAGAACCGCGAGCGCCTCGGCCTCGCGCTCGATCAGATCGGCCCATTTCAGCAGCACCGCCTTGCGCGCCGCCGGCGCGAGTCCGGCCCAGATCCCAGCCTCGAAACTGGCGCGCGCGGCTGCGATGGCGGCTTCGGCATCAGCGCTGGTGCCGCGCGCCAGTGTCGTCAGACGCGTGCCGTCGATGGGCGACAGGACGTCCATCCTCTCGCCACCGGAGGCGGGCACGTGTTGCCCGCCGATCCAGTGCTGCCTGTCTTGCACGGGCGCGGCCCGCAAGGTGTTGATCGTTGCTTGGTTCATTATTCAAACCTCCGGTTCAAAAATTAGCCTGCCCGACTCACACCCCGCCTGTCAATCCGCGCCGCCTCTTTCCCGTTCACTTAGCCCAAAAACTCCGGGGTGAGCGCGCAGGGCGAGGGGCAGCGCCCCTGACGGCCCAAAAACCATTTGACACGACTCGACAGCCCGCACAGACTATTTGATACCAATGGTTCAAATAATAAACCAACTTGATCACCGAAGACACAGGGAGTCCTCATGAAATACCTCGCCCCCACAGCCGCCGCGCTGACCCTCGCCCTCGGCAGCGCCGCGCTCGCCGAGTATCCCGAACAGCCCGTCACCTTCATCGTGCCATGGCCTCCGGGCGATCTCGAAGACGTGCTCACACGCATGATCGCCGAGGACTTTCAGGCAGAATATGGCGTGCCTGCGGCCGTGCTGAACCGCCCCGGCGGCGGCGGCGGCCCCTTCCCCGGCGCCATCGACGTGGCCACCGCGGAACCCGACGGCTACACCATCGGCTCCTTCGTGCCCGCCGTGCCGCTGATCGGCCACGAGATCGACATTCCCGAACTGGCACCTGAGAAATTCGATCCCATCGGCATCTTCCTCACCTACCCCTTCGTGATCGCCACGTCCGGAAACGCGCCTTATTCCAACATGGACGAACTCGCGGCGTATGCCAAAGAGAACGACGTGTTCCTCGGCCATTTCGGCGACGTGCTGACACCGACCGCCGTGACCAAGGCGCTGTCGGCCAAGATGGGCTTTAGCTTCTCCGGCGACGCGGCCTTTGACGCGCTCGACTGCAACACGCTGGCCTCCGGCGACGCGGATGTGATCAACACGACGCTGCAACTGATCCTGCCCTGCCTTGATGATGTAAACGTGCTGGTCTCGATCACCGGCGAGCGCATCTCCAAGGTGCCGGACACGCCTGCGATTGGCGAAGTGGACGCGAGCCTCGACATCTCGCTCTGGAACGGGCTCTTCGTTCTGAAAGACACCCCCGCCGATGTGCGCGAGAAAATCGCCGCCGTCGCCCAGAAAACCGTGATGAGCGACCGCGCGCAGGCGGTGGCCGCCGAGACCGGCGCGCTGGTCTACTGGGAAGACGCGGAGGCCTCCGCCGCGATCATCGCCAAGGACAAGGAAACCCTCGGCACGATCTCCGAAGCGCTCGGCCAATAAATCCATCCGGCGGGGGTGCCGCGCGCAGCCCCGCCATTTCAGGACGCGATCATGGACAGCCAGACCGACATGCAGACCCGCACGCGGAGCGCCGGACAGGTGATCTTCGTGGTCGCGGCCGTGGCGGCGGTGCTGATCCTGATCGCCGCCCTGCCCTCTCAGACCGTCTGGTCCGACAGGGCGCGCAATGTCGCAAGCCAGCCCCGGTTCTGGCCCGCCACCGCGCTCATCATCATGCTGCTGGGCTTCGGGGTCCACCTGCTGCGCATGAAACGCCGTCGCAGCAATGCGCTTGACTGGATCGAAGCGCGGCGCTGGCTCGAGCCGCTCGAATACCTGATCTGGTTCATGGCTTACGTCTTCGCGGTTCCGGTGCTGGGCTTTCTGCCCATGTCGCTGCTCTTCGCGCTCGCCCTGACCTACCGCCTCGGCTACCGCACCCGTCTGGGCCTCGGCCTTGCCGCCCTCTTCGCCGTCTCGATGGTGGTCCTCTTCAAGGGCCTGTTGGGCGTCAACATCCCCGGCGCAGCGATTTATCAATACCTCCCCGGCGCCCTGCGCAGCTTCGCATTGATCTATCTCTGATGCGCATAGTTCAGTCCCTAGATCCCCGGCGCGCCAGCGCCATGCCCGGCCGCCCCGTCGCACCGAAGGTGCGCCTTTCAATTGAGTCGGCACGCCTTTGGCGTGACGGGCGGGCATTCGTCGATCCGCTGGCAGCACGCGCGGCGTCGATGCTTTGCAGAATGACCGCTCGTGCTTGTGGAGACCCGATGCCCACCCGCGGCCGTGCATGGCGCTGGCGGCCTACCGTCTGGAACGCCCCATGGACCTGATCTTTGAGGCCCTCACCATCCTCTCCCGCTGGGACGTCATCCTCGCGCTCTTCGTCGGGGCCATTGGCGGCGTCGCCATCGGCGCGATCCCCGGCGTCGGCCCCGCCGTGGCCATCGCGATCCTGCTGCCCGCGACCTTCTCCATGGATCCCATCGTCGGCCTGACGCTGCTGCTCGGCATCTACGGCTCATCCATGTATGGCGGCGCGATCCCGGCGATCCTGATCAACACCCCCGGCACCGCCGTCAACGCGCTCACCACCTATGACGGCTTTCCCATGACGGCCCGGGGCGAGGGCCGCCGCGCGCTCTCGCTGGCCTACTCCGCGAGCTTCATCGGCGGCATTGTCTCGGTCCTCTGCCTGATCTTCCTCGCCCCGGTTCTGGCCAAGATCGCCCCGATGTTCGGCTCCCGCGAGATCTTCCTCGCGGCTTTCCTCGGCATCCTCCTTGTTGTGGTCGCCCACCGCGGCCAGATGCTCATCGCCGCCGCCCTTGCGGGCTTCGGCATCCTGCTGAACACGGTCGGGCTTGAGCCGGCGGCCTATACCCAACGCTTCACCTTCGGCCAATCGTGGCTGTCCTCGGGCTTCAACCTCATCGTCGTGGTGCTCGGCCTCTTCGCCCTCTCGCAAGCCTTCCTGCTGCTGACCATGGACGACGAGAAAATCCGCCTGCCCCGCGCCCGCGGCTCGCTCTTTCAAGGCTTCCGAGAATTGCTCCGCCACCCGCGCGTCACCGCTGTCTCGGCGGGCTTCGGCGTGGTGATGGGCATGGTCCCCGGCGTTGGCGAATTCACCGCGCAGTTCATGTCCTATACCTCCGCGCGCAAGCTCTCCAAGACCCCCGAGGCGTTCGGCCAAGGCGCCTCCGAGGGGCTGATCGCCTCCGAGACGGCCAACAACTCGGTGCCCGCCGCCGCAATGATCCCCCTGCTCGCGCTCGGCATCCCCGGCGAGGCGCTCACCGCGATGATGCTCTCGGTGTTCTACGTCCACAACGTCGTCCCCGGCCCGGGCCTGTTCCAGAACGACATGGATTTCGTCGTCGCCCTCTACATCGCGCTGCTGATCCTCAACGTGATCGTCGTCGGCTTCCTGCTGGTCTCCACGGGCTGGCTGGTGCACCTGACCCGCATCCCGAACCGCTTTCTGGGCATGTGCATCCTCTTGCTGTCCTTCGTGGGCGTCTACTCGATCCGCAACTCGGCCACTGATTGCATCGTGGCGGGCGTGTTCGGCTTGCTGGGCTTCGTGCTCAAACGCCTCAACATGCCCATTGTCCCGATCGTCCTTGGCATGGTGTTGGGCGGCATCATGGAGGTCAAACTGCGCACCTCCATGGCCCGCGTGCGCACCCCGTGGGAATTCATCGAGCGCCCCATCGCCTTCCTGCTGTTCTGCGTGATCGTGATCATCCTGACCTCGACGCTCTGGCGCACGTGGCGGGGCTGGACAAAGACCGACCGCCGCAGCCCGCAAAGGAAGGCGTCCAATGCCTTCGCCCGCCGCCTCTATGGCCGCTCCAGCCGCCATGTCGAAGACAAACTGAAACACCAACGCCGGAGACGCCGCTATGACCATCTGGGTTCCTGAAGATGACGGCCATGCCGATCTGGGCAGCCATGACAGCTTCGCCCATGGCGCGCCCTACAACACCTTCGCGCGCCTGCGCCGGACCGACCCCTGCGCGTGGTCCGAATTCGAGGGCGGCAAGGGCTACTGGTCGATCACCCGCCACGCCGACATCGTGGAGATGATCAAGGACACCGAGACCTTCTCCTCGGCGCGCGGCATCCGCATGGAGGACCAGACCTACGAGGAATACATGGCCCGCCGCACCTTTCAGGAGACCGACGGCACCGAGCACCGCAAGGTCCGCATGAAGGTCGCCAAGGCCTTCTCCGCCCCGGTCATCAAAGGTTTCGAGGGCCAGATCCGCGACCTCTGCGGCCCGATCCTCGACCGCGCGCTGGAGATGGGCAGCTTCGACGCCACCCGCGAAATCGCCCGCGAATTGCCGATGCGGATGCTCGGCCAGATCCTCGGCGTGCCGGACGAGGACTTGCCGTGGCTGGTGGACAAGGGCGACGCGCTGATGGCGAACTCGGACCCCGATTTCACCGACCACGTCGTCGACCAGATGGACACCGACGCCTACCGCCTGATGCCCTTCAACTCCCCGGCAGGCGCGGAGCTTTACACCTACGCCAAGGACCTGATGGACCGCAAAAACGCGGCAGGTGACACCTCCGGCATCCTGCACATGATCCTGCAACCTGACGAGAATGGCGAGACAATCTCCGACACGGAATTCCGCAATTTCTTCTGCCTGCTGGTCGCAGCCGGAAACGACACCACCCGCTATTCCATCGCCGCAGGCGTGCAGGCCCTCGCCCGCCAACCGGACCTCTTGCCGCTGCTGAAAGAGGGCGAGGTTTGGGACAAGATGGCCGACGAGATCGTCCGCTGGGCCTCCCCCGCCACCTATTTCCGCCGCACCGCAATGCGCGACGTCGAAGTCCACGGCAAAGAGATCAGGGAAGGCGACAAGGTGCTCTACTGGTTCGCCTCCGCCAATCGCGACGAGGAGATGTTCCCGGACCCCTACCGGCTCGATCTTGCGCGCAAACCCAACCGCCAGCTTGGCTGGGGACAGGGCGGCCCGCATGTCTGCCTTGGCATGTTCCTTGCCCGGCTCGAAGTCCGGGTCCTCTTCGAGGAACTGGTCGCGCGCATCAAATCCGTTGAACCCTCCGGCGACGAGGCTTTCGTGCGCTCCAATTTCGTGAACGGGATCAAGCGCTTGCCCGTCACCGTCACGCTGAACTGAGGACCCAACGATGCCCGACCGCCTCCGCGCCCTCTTCATCGACCACCTGTCCATCCCTCGGGGGAAATACCTGCCCGCGAGCAAAATCGGTACCTCCGAGACTCGCTTCGCACGCGGCGTCTTCGGCACCCATTTCGACCGCGACCTGCTGCTCGACGCGCCCCATGCGATGATCCGCGAGGGCATCCCCGACATGGAACTGCGCTGGGACGCCGAGGACATCCGCGATGGCTGGGAGACGGCTACACAGATCGTTCTCGGCGATCTCTACGACCACGAGGGCGCGCCCTTGCCGCTCTGCCCGCGCGGCGCGCTCAAACGCGCGGTGGCGGATTGGGACCGGCACGGGCTGACCCCGATGCTCGGGATCGAGCTTGAGGCCTACGCGATGGTGGGCGGCGAGGACGGGCGTCTGCACCCCTATGACGCGCCCGGCCACACGGTCTACGGCACCGGCCCCTTCGCCGACCCGATGCGCATCCTCGACCTGATCTGGCGCAAGGCCGACGAGCTTGGCTTCCGCATGGACATGCTCACCGGCGAATTCGACAGCCCGCAATTCGAATTCACCCTGACCTTCGACGAGGCGGTGAAGGCGGTGGACGACATCGTCCTCTTCCGCCAGTTGGCGCGCGAGATCGCGCTCGACCACGGCGTGATCCTGACCTTCCTGCCCAAACCCATCTCCGAGGCGGGCGGCTCGGGCATGCATATCAACTTCTCCTTCCGTGACGCGGGCGGCAGCAACGCGCTGGCCGACGGCCCCGAAGGCGGCCCCGACCACCTCAACGATCTCGCGCGCGGCTGCCTCGCCGGCCTCGTCCACCACCACAAGGCCCTTGCCGGTCTCCTCGCGCCTACCGCAGGCTCCTACCGCCGCCTGCAACCGGCGTCGCTCTCGGGCTACTGGCAGAACTGGGGCGGCGATCACCGGGGCGTGACGACGCGCGTCTCCGGCGAGGGCGGCGCAAAGGCCCGCCTTGAGCACCGCATGGCCGACGCCTCCGCCAACCCCTACACCGCCTGCGCCGCCGTCCTGCAAGCCGCCCGCCTCGGCTACGAGGCGGGGCTCCCCCTGCCCCCCATCGAGACCGGCGACGGCTTCGACACAACCGACACCAAACACGGCACCGCGGCAAACCTGCGCCAAGCGATCCGCGATCTGCAGGCCGACACGGCCCTCACCGCCGCCGTCGGGCAAGAGCTGGTCGAGAACCACGCCTTCATGAAGGACCACGAGTTCCGCAAAACCCGCGATCTGGAACCCGACGCGCTCCTCGATTTCTACGTCTGGTTCATCTGACATGCGCCTCGCCACCCTCGTCACAAACACCGATGACAGCGATTTCGCAAAGGCCCGCCCCTTGGACGACGCGAAATTCGCCGCGATGATCCGCGCCGTGCGCCCGGGCTGGCAGGTGGACGCATACTGGGTGTGCCGCGATGAATTCCCCGAAGACCTGAGCGCCTATGACGGCGTGATGATCACCGGCAGCCCGGCCTCGGTCCACGACGGCGCCCCATGGATGGCCCGGCTTGAGGCCCTCATCCGCGACCTGATCGCCGGGGAAAAACCCCTCTTCGGCGCCTGCTTCGGCCACCAAGCCATCGCCAAGGCCCTCGGCGCGCCCGTCACCCGCAACCCCGCAGGCTGGGCCCATGGCCGCATCCCCGTGACCGACCTCGCCACCGGCACGCATTTCTCCCTCTATGGCTCGCATATCGAACAGGTCGCCAGCCTGCCCGAGGGCGCGGCGCCGCTCTACGAGAGCCCCGGCACCCCGATCGCGGGCTTCGCCATCGGCACCCATGTGATGACCATCCAGCACCACCCCGAGATGACCCCGGAGTTCATCGCAGACCTCGTGGACCACCTCGCGGACTATGTCGGCCCCGAGGTGACTGCCGACGCCCGCGCCTCCCTCGCTGAGCCCGCAGATGGCGCGATTTTCGCCGAACAAATCGCCCGCTTCTTCGAACAAGGCGCGCGCTGATGGGCACGATCACCAAGGCGCTGGACCTGCTGTCCCTCTTCACCGCCGACCGCGCGGAGATCGGCCTTGGCGAATTCGTGCGCCTGACGGGCCGCGACAAGGCGACCCTGCACCGCCACCTGACCGAACTGCACCAGAACGGTTTTCTCGAACAGCACGCCACGACGCGCGCCTACCGCCTTGGCCCCGCGATCCTGCGCCTCGCCGCGCTCCGCGAGACCTTGTTCCCGGTCCGCCGCCTGCTGCAGCCGCTGGTGCAAGAGCTGTCCCAAGCCACCGGCGAGTTGGCCCATGCCTCGCTCCTGCAAGGCGACGCGCTCTCCCCTGTCGCCCATGCCGACCCGCATACCCACGGCATTCAGGTCCATTTCGACCCGTCCGAAATGCTGCCCATGCACGCGACCTCTTCGGGCCTCGCGGTGCTGGCCTTCCTGCCGGACCGCGACCAGACCCGCATCCTGAACGCGCCCCTGAAGGCCCATACCTCCCGCACGATCACCGACCCCGGGCGCCTGCGCACCCAACTCGACCGGGCCCGCCAGACCGGCCTCGCCCGAGTCGAAAGCGGCTTTGACGAGGACGTGCACTCCATGGGCACGCCGCTCTTCGGCGAGGAAGGCCGCGTCATTGGCGCCTTGGCCATCGCTGTCCCGGCGGTCCGCGCAGGCGATGACCGCCTAGGCCAGATGGCCGCCGATCTGCACGCCATGGCCGATCGCGCCACCCGCTCTCTTGGGGGCACCCGCCCCCGCTTTGACACCTGACGAAAGGGTCTCCCGATGAAAGACGACAATTTCCTCAAAGAACACAACGCCCGCCATGTCTGGCACCCGATGGCGCATCCCGCCGACAGCCTTGCCAACCCGCCCGACATCATCACCGAAGGCGAGGGTGTGCATATCACCGATGTGGATGGCCACCGCACCGTGGACGCCGTGGGCGGGCTGTGGAACGTGAACCTTGGCTATTCCTGCGCCCCGGTGAAACAGGCCATCGCCGCCCAGCTTGACCGCCTGCCCTACTATTCGATCTTCCGGGGCACGACAAACGATCAGGTGATCGAGCTTTCGACCATGCTGGCCGAATTCTTCGAACCCGACGGCATGTCCCGCGCCTTCTTCACCTCGGGCGGCTCCGACGGCATCGAGATCGCCCTGCGCCTTGCGCGCCAATACCACAAGATCCGCGGCGAGGCGGGCCGCGTGAAGTATCTCTCGCTCAAGAAGGGCTATCACGGCACCCACACGCTCGGCGCATCGGTCAACGGCAACGCCAATTTCCGCACCCAATACGAGCCGCTGATGCCGGGCTGCTATCACATCCCGTCCCCCTACACCTACCGCAACCCGTTCCACGAGACCGACCCCGAAAAGCTGGCCCAGATGTGCCTCTCGGCGCTTGAAGACGAGATCAAGTTTCAGGACCCTTCGACCATCGCCGCGATGATCATGGAGCCGGTCTTGGGCGCGGGCGGCGTGATCCCGCCGCATAAGAGCTTCATGCCCGGCGTGCGGGAGATTTGCTCAAAACATGGCATCCTGCTGATCTCGGACGAGGTGATCACCGCCTATGGCCGCACCGGCGCGTGGTCCGGCTCCCGCCTCTGGGGCGTGCAGCCCGACATGATGGTCACCGCCAAGGCGATCACCAATGGCTATTTCCCCTTCGGCGCGGTGATGCTCTCCGGCGCGGTGGCCGAGGTGTTCGAGAGCGACAAGACCGGCAAGGGCTCCATTGGCTCGGGCTACACCTATTCCGGCCACCCGGTCGGCGCGGCGGCGGCGATTGCGTGCTTGCAGGAAACCGAATGGCTGGATGTGAAGACCAACGCAGCCGCGCGCGGGGCGCAGATGATGGCGGGCGTGGAGGCGCTGAAGGCGCGCTATGACCTCGTCGGCGACGTGCGCGGCGGGCACGGGCTGATGACCGCGCTCGAATTGGTCTCAGACCGCGCCACGAAAGCGCCCATCGACAAGGCCACCATCGGCCGCGTGCAGCGCGTGGCCTACGAGGCCGGCGCGATGGTCCGCGTGTCCGGCCCCAACATCATCCTCTCCCCGCCGCTTGTGCTCTCCGAGGCCGATGTGACCACGATCCTGTCGGCGCTCGACGCAGGTCTGGCGGCGGCGTAACGGGCGCAAGGGGGAGCGCCCCGGGCTTGACCCGGGGCGGGGTTTCGCAGGGTGGGCAATATGCCCACCATGCCCCGCGCCACAAAGGTTAACGCCCCCCACCGAACGCTCCGTTAACCACCGCCTTAACGCACCGTGCGTATGTACAGGTGCCATACGCGGAGCCATACGCCCAGCCATACGCGGTATGGCCCTTGTTTTACTGGCGTTAACCCGGTTTTCGGGGGGCTTTGGAAATTCAGGCCGCGGCGCAACGCACGCTGCGTTAACCACCTTCCGCCGGATCGCTCCGCCGCGCCGGATCCAAACTCAGCGTCTGGTCCCGCAGCCACGTCATGAAGCCGCGCGGATTGCCCGCCCATTCCTCGATCCGGTCGCGTTCGATGGGCGGGCCCACATAGGGGCGCTGCGGGCGGTCGAGCGCGTGTTTGACCTCGTACAGCAGCAGCCCCTGCCGCAAGGCCGCCGAGACACAACTGGCGATCTGGTAGGCCCGGCTGTTCTGGCCGGGAAAGCAGATCGGCACCACGCGCGCGCCCGAGCGCTGGATCAGCTTGGCGGTGAAAGGGTTCCACTCGCGTTCGATTGCCGGCCCCATCATCCGGTCCGCAGAGGCCACAACCCCCGACGGGAAAAGGACAATTGCCCCGCCGTCTTTCAGATGCGCCATCGCAGCGCGGCGCATCTCAAGGCTCTTTTCGATCGCGTCGGGCTCATGATCGAAGGGCACCGGCACCATGAAGCCGTCGATCTCACCCACGCCCGTGAGCAGCGAGCGGGTCAGGATTTTGTAATCCGTGCGCACCCGGCCGATGAGTTCGGCCAGCACCATCCCGTCTACGAGCCCATGCGGGTGGTTGGCGGTGATCACCAGCGGGCCGTCCTTGGGGATATTGGCGATTTCTGCGGGCGGCGTTTCGAGGTCGATCCCCATCACACCCAGCGCCTGCCCCCAGAACGGCTGGCCAAACGGCACGCCCATCGCTTCGAATTTCCGGATGCGGCGGAGCAGATGCGGTTTCGCGGTCAGAAGCTCCATGACCTGAATGATGCCACGCTGCACCGGGTTCGTGAACGTCGTCGCGTAAGACAGCCGCCGGCGGTCATAGGGCTGATCGCCCAACGCCGCCCCATCGCCTTGCGTGCCCAGCAACATGCGGGTTTCGCGCTGCGGTGTGAGCACTTCTTTCGGTGTTCGCTTCAAGGTCGCCATATCGGCCCCTCCGCTACAGTCTTCGCCCGGTTAACGCAAGATGTAGACCGGGCATGAGGCGCGTCGTGCCACGCGGGCCGCGGTCGAGCCAAGCAAAATATCCTGCGCGCGCGGGTGCCGGTCGCCCACCACGATCAGGTCCACCCCGTGATCCCGCGCATATTCGACGATCCTGATCCCGGGTTTGCCGGTCGCCACATCCGCAGAAATGTCGGGAGCGCCATCCGTGAGCGCTGCGAGCTTGGCGCGGATCTTGTTCGTCAGATGGTTCTCTGACTTCACCGTGACGAACTCGGACACGAAGCCGGGAATGTCTTCGAGGACCGTCAGGAGCGTGATCTTGCCACCGTCGGCCAGCAAGCGGCGCGCCGTCTCAATCTTGCGCGGCACCACGTCTTCGTGATCCAGCGAGACAGGGATGAGGATATGGCTATGCATGGTCGAAGGTCTCCAGCGGACAGCGCGTCAGGATGTGGCACCGGCAAGGGCACGGGCGGTTTCGATATAGGCGGAGGGGACCGCAAGGCCCGCCTTGTGCGCCTGTGACAAGGTCTTGAGGCGGCGGGTACCCGGAAGGCGCGCGCCCTCCAGCGCCTCGATATGCGACAAGACGCTTTCGAGACGCGCGGCAAAGCCAACCGGATCATGCGGCTTAAGCGCCATGAGAAACTGCCCGGCGCCCGGGGGCGGGCCTTCAGCGGTGAAAAAGGACGACACATCGGTACTCGGATGCGCCCCGGTGAACACCGCAGCGAGGATTTCGACCATAAGCGCCAGCGCCGTGCCCTTGGCCTCGCCAATCGGCACCATCGACCCCTGCAGCGCCGCTTCGGGATCCGTGGTCGGCTGTCCATCAGCATCAAGCGCCCAGCCCTCGGGAATGTCCGTGCCGGATTTCTGCGCATGCATGACCTTGCCGCGCGCCACCACGCTCAGCGACAGATCGATCACCAGCGGCGGGTTGTCCGGGCGCGGGGCCGCAAAGGCAATCGGGTTGGTGCCGAAGACCGGTTTGGCCGCGCCCCAAGGCGCGATGGCGGGCGGCGAGTTGGCCACCATCAGCCCGATCAGCCCAGCCTCAGCGATGCGGTCCACCTGCACCGACAGCGCGCCGCAATGATGCGAGCGGGAGATCGACATGGACACGCTGCCCTGTTCGCGCGCGACGTCGATACCGCGCTCGACCGCCAGATCCAGCGCGGGGAAGGCAAACCCGTTTTGCGCATCAATGGCCAGCGCCCCCGGCGCCGTCTGCACACAACTTGGCGCGGCCTGCCCGTCGACCTTGCCCGAGCGGGCTTGCGCCGCGTAGTCGGCGAGGCGCGAGAACCCATGCCCGACCTGCCCTTCCGCCTCTGCGGCCACCAACACACGTGCAACCGATGCGGCCACCGTCTCTGACACGCGGTTGGCCTTGAGGGCCGCCGCGATCAGCGCCTCGGCCTCTTCGATGGACAGGGTTTGCGTGGCTTGGGACATCTGTGTTCCTGCTTGGGGCGGCACGACTGCGCCGCCCCTTTATCGCGTCAGGCGCTGCGATACAGCTTGGTCATCGAGAACTCACGGTGACCGAGTGCCTCAGCCGCCGTGTTCCGGCCATTGGCGGTGCGGCAGATCATCTCGATCAGCGCATCGCCAGCCTCGTCGATGGTCATCTCGCGGCGCAGAATGCCCGACACGTCCACATCGACATGCTCGCCCATGGTCCGCACGGTGCGCGGGTTGGCGGTGATCTTGATCACCGGCACGATCGGATTGCCGACCACGTTGCCTTGGCCCGTCGGGAAGGTGTGGATCACCGCACCGCCCGCAGCCATGAGCGTGACGCATTCCGCCGCCGCCGAAGAGCTGTCCATGAAGTAGAGTCCATTGCCGGACCCGGGCTGCTCTGCAGGCTCCAGAATGTCGATATATTGCGACGTGCGCCCGATCTTTTCGAGGTTGCCGAGGGCTTTCTCTTCGATGGTCGTGAGGCCGCCTTCGATGTTGCCTTTGGTCGGCTGGCTGTCGCTGAGGTCATCGGTCTGGTGCGCGAAGATCACGTCATCCTGATAGGCCTTCCACATCTTGTACCAGCGCTCCCCAACCTCTTCGTTGATCGCGCGCTTCTGGCATATGTGCTCTGCGCCCGTGATCTCGGAGGTCTCGCCGAAGAAGCCGGTGATGCCTTCGGGCAGCAGTTTGTCGTACATGTTGCCCACGGTCGGACAGGAGCCGAGACCCGTGGTGGTATCGGACTCGCCGCATTTCGTGGAAACCCAAAGCTCGGAGATGTTGCACTCCTCGCGCTGCACTTCGGTGGCCTTGTGAACGAAGTCTTTCGCCGCCCAGCTTGCCGCGCGGATGGTTTCGAAATCGCCCTTCTGCTCAATGGAGAACTCGGCCACTTCCTTGCCGGTCTCGCGGATACCGTCGGCGATTTTCTTCGTCCAACCGGGCTCGATGCCGATCACCACGACCGAGTGCACGTTCGGGTTGGCTCCGGTGCCGATCATAGTGCGGAAGTGCAAGTCGAGGTCTTCACCGAATTGCAGACGGCCATAGGCGTGCGGGATCGCCAGCGTGCCCTTGACGTTGTTCGCCACTGCCTCACAGGCCGCGTTGGAGATGTCGTCCACGGGCAGGATCAGCACGTGGTTGCGCACGCCCACGCGACCATTCTCGCGGCGGTAGGCTTTGACGGTCATGTTGGAATATTTCGATGCCATGTCGCGTGTTCCTTACCAGCGTTTCGTTTTGCAATTATGGGTGTGCACATGCGCGCCCTTGGGAATGTCGGCAATGATCTTGCCGATGTCCTCGCCGTATTTGATCGCAGTGTCGCCTTCCTTGAGGTCCTTCAGCGCGATCTTGTGCCCGATCGGCACATCCGCGCCCGACGTCAGGCGGAAGGTGGAGTTGTCGTGTGTGACGCAGCACAGCATATCGGTGCCGGCGGTCAGCCCCTCGACGACGACCACACCCACGTTGTCATCGTGTTCATGGACGAGAAGGTGAGGGATTTCAGCCATTTGGTATCTCCTGAGGCTTAAGGTTTGAGTATGATTTTGGGTGCCGCAACACGGCCCCCACGGATGTCGGCAAAGGCGGCTGCACCCTCTGAGAGCGGGCGGAACTCCGCCCAGTCCAGAGGTCCGAGCCGTCCACCCCACATGGCTTGCGCGCAATCCTTAAAGTCCTGCGCGGTGTAGGTATAGGTCCCGATGAAGGTAATTTCCTGCAAGGTCATCCGGCGGATATCAAGCCCGCCCTCATCTTCGCCAAGCCCGATATGGACAATCACACCACCGGGGGTCGCCAGCGCGGAGGCCAGCTTGCGCGTGGCCGCATAGCCCACCGCGTCCACCACCAGCGGCGCAGGCGTTTCGGCCTGCGCGGTGGTGCGCATCTCGCAATGCATCTCTAGGTAGCTGCGCCGGGCCGCGTTCGGCTCGACAATTGTGACACGCGCGCAGCCCATTGCCTTCAGCGCCAGCGCAGCAGCCAGCCCAATCGCCCCGCCACCAATCACCAAGGCGTCGCGCGGGTCGCCCTGATGCAGCGCCGCCATGCCAAGACGCGCCGCATGCCAACTCACGGCGATGGGTTCGGCCAAAGCGGCCTGATCGAGGGTGATATCGTCCGGCACCGGCACCAAGTTACGCTCCGGCATCGTGACATATTGCGCGAAGGCGCCCTCACGCGGCGGCATCGAGATGATCTGCCGGGACGGGTCCAGATTTTCGCGGCCCGAGCGACTTGCGGCGCTGTCAGGGTCCGTCACAAGCGGGTTGATCGTCACCCGCGCACCATCGCGCGGTCCGCCCACCACAACACCCGCCGCCTCGTGTCCAAGGATCAGCGGCGCCGGGCGGCGGTCATCATGGCCGAGATAGGCGTGCATGTCCGAGCCGCAAATGCCCACCGCCTCCACGCGGATCAGGTGCTCATCCTCTTGCCCACTTGGGTCGGGCGCGTCCCGAAAGGTCAGTTCTTCGACACCGGTATAGACCAAAGCCTTCATTTCGCTGTGAACCCCCCGTCCACCATGAGAATTTGCCCGGTCACATAGGCCGAGGCGTCCGAGCACAGGAACAGCAGCGGGCCGTCGAGGTCTTCGGGCGTGCCGTTGCGCCCCACGCAGGTTTGCGCGGCGTTGCGTGCGGCGCGTTCCGGATCGGCAAAGACTGCCGCCGTGAGTTCAGTCGGGAAGAAGCCCGGCCCGATCGCGTTGGCGGTAATGCCATGCGGCGACCATGCTTCGGCCATCGCCCGCGTCATTTGCGCCACTCCGCCCTTGGACGCGCCGTAAGCGATGCCCGCCGGGAAGGCGCGGAAGGATTGCAACGAGGCGAAGTTCACCACCCTGCCCCAGCCTTGCGCTTTCATAGGCGGCACAAAGGCCTGGCTGAGAAAGAACGGTGCCGACAGGTTGATCGCGAGGGTCGCGTCCCATGCGTCGGCGTCCACATCATCGGCAGGCAAGCGCGGGTTGAGGCCCGCCGCATGCACGATGATATCAGGTGCGCCGAACGGGGCCGTGATCCGCGCGCAGAGCGCTTCGAACCCGTCCCGGTCCGCCGCATCGCCCTCAACAGCGGCTGCAGCCTCCGCACCAACTTCTGCAACCCAATCCTCCAGCACAGCACCGCGGCGGGCGACGCCCACCACCTTCGCGCCTTGCGAGGCCAGCACCGTGGCTGCACGTCGCCCTAGCCCCGAGCTTGCGCCCGTGACCAAGGCCGTGCGGCCCGCAACGCTGAACAGGTCCCCGGTCATGCCTCAGCCCTGCGGGCTCAGATCGAAGTTCTCGCCGGGGAAGTATTTGGCGAGCCGCACATCCGCCGTGCGCGCATGCCCCTCCATCCCCTCAAGCCGCGAGATCCGGGCGGTGGCCAGCGCCACGTCCTTGGAGCCTTCGCGGGTGGCGCGCTGCCACGTCACGATCTTCATGTATTTGTGCACCGACAGGCCCCCCGTATAGGACGCAGCCCCCGAGGTCGGCAGCACGTGGTTCGTGCCGGAGGCCTTGTCGCCAAACGCCACCGTGGTCTCCTCGCCGAGAAAGAGCGAGCCGTAGCACGACAGCCGCTCCAGCCACCAATCGAGATCGTCCGCCTGAACGGTCAGGTGCTCGGGTGCGTAATCATCGGAACACGCCGCCATTTCCTCGCGGTCCGCGCAAAGGATTACCTCGGCATAGTCACGCCACGCGGCGGTCGCGTTCTCGCGGTTCACTTCCGGCAAATCGTCGATCAGGGTCGGGACGAGCTTCATCACCTCTTCCGCCAATTCGCGATCATCGGTCACCAGCCAGACGGGTGAGTTATAGCCGTGCTCGGCTTGGCCCACGAGGTCGGTCGCCACGATCATCGGATCGGCGGTCTTGTCGGCGAGGATCAGGCTATCTGTCGGACCCGCGATCATGTCGATGCCGACACGGCCAAACAGCATCCGCTTGGCTTCGGCAACGAACTGGTTGCCCGGGCCGACGAGGATATTGGCTTTCGGCAACCCAAAGAGCCCGAAGGTCATGGCCGCTACGCCCTGCACCCCGCCCATCGCGAGGATTTTGTCGGCCCCGCAGATATGCGCAGCATAGACAATGGCAGGTGCGATCCCGACGCCGGGACGCGGCGGCGAGCAGGCGACGATGTGCTGACAGCCCGCAACCTTGGCGGTGGTCACGGTCATGATCGCCGAGGCGATGTGGCTGTAGCGCCCGCCGGGCACGTAGCAGCCCGCGGCATGGACTGGGATCGACTTCTGGCCTGCGATCAGACCCGGCACCACCTCGGTTTCAAAGTCGGCCACAGTGGCCTTCTGTGCTTCGGCGAATTTCTTCACATTGGCATGGGCGAACTCGATGTCACGGCGCAGCTTCTCGGGCACCTGCGCTGCGGCGGCGGCAATCGCCGCGTCCGAGAGCAGGATGTCACCCTCATACTTGTCGAACTTCTTGGCGTAATCGAGCGCAGCCGCGTCCCCGCCCGCTTCAATATCGTCGAGAATACCGCGCACGATCTCGCGGGTCTCGGTCGCATCGCTGCGCGCGGTCAGGGTGGCTTTCTTGAGATACTCTCTAGTCATTTTGACAGCGTCCTATCGGTAGACTTCTGGAAGGAAAACGGTGGAGATCGCGGGCATATAAGCGATGAAAAGCGTCACGATCAGCATGCACAGCACGAAGGGCACGGCCCAGACTGCAATCTTGAGGATCGACTCGCCAGTTAGACCCGAGACCACGAAGAGGTTTAGGCCAAGCGGCGGGGTGATGAACCCCACACCGAGCGCGGTAATCATCATGATGCAGAATTGGATCTCGTTCATGCCTATATTTTCGGCAAGTGGCAGCAAGATAGGCGCGAGGATCACGATGTTCGGCGTGGTCTCCATCACGCAGCCCGAGGCGATCAGGATGCCGATCATCATCAGGATCAAAATCCACGGCTCTTCGCTCACACCCGTGGCAACCGCCACAAACCCCTGAGGCACGCCGATGATCGCCAACGCTTCAGCGAGCGGGATCGAGAAGGCGATGATCGGCAGGATCACCCCGTTCACCTTTGCCGAGCTCACCAGCATCGCCGGGAAGTCGCTGAATTTCAGCGTGCCGAGGATGAAGCCCATGACGATGGTCACAACCACCGCCGTCGCGCCCGCCTCTGTTGGTGTGAGGCGGCCCGAAAAAATGCCATAGAAAATGATGCCGGGGACGATGAACGCATACCAACCGGATTTCAGCGACTTCCAGAGGTTCGCGAAATAATCACTCATCGGGATGTTGCCGCCGCCCTCCCAGCCATAGATGCGGTTCATCACGATATTGGTGATGAGGATCGCAATGAGGATCGTGAGGCCGGGGATTACAGCGGCGAGAAACAGTGTTGAGGCGGATATGCCAAGCACGAGGCCGATGATGATATAGGCGATGGAGGGCGGGATCAGGATGCCGGTACAGGCCCCTGCCGCGACGAGCGCGCAGGCATAGGGGCGCGGGTAGCCCGACTCCACGAGGCGGTCGATCGTCATCCGGCCCACGGCGGCAGCGCCTGCCGCGTCCGAGCCCGAGATCGCCGCGAACATGCCGCAGACCAGAACCGTTGCGGAGCCAAACCCGCCCTTAGCGAACTGCGTGAGCGCCTCGGCCACATCGAGGAATTTTCGACTGAGCCCGGTTCGGACCAAGACATCCCCGGTGAGGATGAACAGCGGCACGGCGGTTAGCGCGAAGGCATCAATGCCCGAGAAGAGCTTCTCGCCCACCAGCCCCAGCGGCAGCGCGCCGGACCAGACGAGCATGAGGATCGAGGCGGTCCCGATGGCGGCCCAGACCGGGACCGCGAGCGCGACAAGCACCACGAAGATGATAACGGGGCCATAGAAGTCCCAGCCAAGTTCGACCGTTTGAGGTCCGAGTTGTTGCCAAAGCATCTATCCGCCCCCCCTCAGTCGAACAATTTGTCGCCTTCGTAGACCGGACGGCCTGCACGAAGGTCACGCATGTCGCGGATCAGCGACTGGATAAGACGGAAGGTGACCAGCCCGAAGCCAATCGGGACCGCGGCGAGGAACCAGACCTGACCTATGCGGAGGCCGTGGGTCACGTTGCCGAATTTGGCGGCGATATGGGCGGTCTCGTAGGAGTAGTAGAGCGCCACCAGCGCAACGCCGAGCATCACCAGATCGCCAAAGATGTAGAGCAGCGCTTTCACTCGGCGCCCGACATACTGCAAGATCACGTCGATGCGGATATGGCCGCGCTCCTTGACGGCGGCGGCGCAGCCGATCCATGCGAGGTAGATAAAGGAATAGCGGACGATCTCTTCGCCCCAGATCGAGGAATAGGACAGCAACTCACGCCGCATCACCTCGATGAACATTGTTGCGACAAGCATCACATAGAACACAAGAAGCGCCCACCGTTCCGCGTTCCTGTCAATCTTCTCGTATATCCCCGACATACAACCCTCCCGTCACCGGAGGAGCGTCCCGCCGATGCCTGTCTCGTCTGATGTGCTGGTAGAGTGGATCGCGCGGGCAGGTCCGGCCCACCCGCGCGCAAGAGGTTTTAGGCGTCGTGCACGTAGTATTTGCCCTGCGTGCCAGCCGCTTCTTCGAGTTTGGCGAAGGTGTCCATGGAACCCGCGAGTTCGGTCTTGAACTCGTTCCATTCGTCGCGCTGATAGCCACCGGCAGCTTTCCACTCGGCCAGTTGGTCGTCGGAGAGTGAGTGGAACTGCACGCCCGCCTTGGCCAGTTCGGCCATGGCGTAGGAGCGCGCAGACGGCACCTTGCTGAGGTTCTGGTGCGCGGTCATCTCACCGGCCCATTCGATCCCCATTTGCACGTCGGACGGCAGGCTGTTGAACCATTCGAGGTTCATCGAGTAGACTTGACTGTCCGGTACAGCTTGCGTGAAGGTGACGTGCGACAGGATGTCCTTGAAGCCGAATACGTAGAGCGCGCCCACGGACGGGTCGAGCGCGTCGGCCACGCCTTGCTTGATCGCGGAGGGCGTCTCGCCCCAGGCCACCGGGGTCGGGTTGGCGCCGACCATGCGGTAGTATTGCTGAAGCATCGCGGAGCCCGGAACGCGGAATTTGACGCCGCTGAGATCGCTCGGTGTCAGCACCGGGCCTGCGCCGCCTGCGCGCATCGCGACAACGCGCGGGTCGATGTTAATATACATCAGCGCCTTGAAGCCAGCCGCTTCGACCTTCGGGTGCACTTCCGACTTCCATGTGTCGGAGTTCACAAGGTTGGTGAAGCGCTGATTGGAGCCGCACAGGTACGGCATGTTGATCAAGTCAACAACGCTCGCGAAGGGGGCGAAGTTCGCCAGCGAGTGCTGCGCGCATTGGATCGTTCCGGCTTGCACGGCTTGCGCAAGCGCGCCGCCTGCGCCGAGCTGGCCGCCCGGTGCAAGCTTGACATAGACCTTGCCGTTGGTGGCGTTCTGGATGTTTTCCTTCAGGTCGAGTTGCATGATCGGATAGCTGCGGGTCGCGCCGAGCACATAGGCCGTTGCGAGTGTCATGGTATGGTCGGCAGCCTGCTCACGCTCGCGCTCTTCCTGCTGAGATTGCGCGGCGGCTTCGCTGGACCACAACGTTCCGGCGGCCCCGGCCACCATCGCGGCTGTGAAGCTGCCCGCACTGGTCAGCTTGAGAAAATTCCGGCGCGTCGCGGATGCGAGGTCCTTTTGGTCTTTCGTCATGAGTGCTCCTCCCTATTTGAGCTTATTCCGACTTGGATTTCTTTTCTTTGGCTTCGGCCCGGATGATCCCGGCCACGAACAAGATAGATGCGGCAAAGAGTGTGAGCGCTTCTGGAACGTCACCGAGGAACTGGCTCGCCCCGAAGGCGCCCAGAAGAATGTTGGTGACAAATATCCCAAAAAGAATGGCTGCGCCTGCCATGGCCATCGTTCTGCCCTCCCCGACATCCGATGATTCGAGATGAATGTAAGCGCTTACATACGTCCGTGCAAGCGCTTACATTGGCCGCCCGCCTTTGCTAAAAGACCCATGCTATCCACCGGAGGACCCTGCGCTGAACTCGCAGCCGAAAAAGCCGGAAGACATGAGCGTGCCGACGCTGCAAGACGTCGCGCAGCGTGCCGGCGTGTCCACGGCCACCGTGTCGCGCTGTCTCAACACGCCCGACCAGGTCTCTGAAAAGACCCGCGCCCGCGTCCTGTCCGCAGTCCACGAGCTCGGCTATGCGCCCAATTTCGGCGCCCGCGCACTCGCGGCGAAACGCACAGGTACCTTTGGCGCAATCATTCCGACGATGGAAAACGCGATCTTCGCGCGCGGTCTGCAAGCCTTTCAGGAGGAACTCGGCACCCAAAGGATCACCCTTCTGGTCGCCTCCTCGTCCTATAAGCCCGACCTCGAAGAGGAACAAATCCGCGCCCTGATCGCCCGCGGCGCTGACGCTCTGCTCTTGATCGGCTTTGACCGCACAGCCGAGACCTATGCGCTGCTCAACCGCCGCAACATTCCCTACGTGGTTGCATGGACCTACCGGCCCGAAGAGCCGCAGGTCTCGGTCGGCTTCGACAACCGCGCGGCCATGCGGCAACTCACTCAGGAAGTGCTCGCGCTCGGGCACCGGCATCTGGGGATGATCTCGGCGGAACGGCGCGAAAACGACCGGGCCCGCGCGCGCTTTGAGGGCGTGTTGGACGCGATGCGGACGCAGGGGCTCGACCCGGACGCTCTGCAATTGGCCGAAGCGCCCTACTCCATCGCCAACGGCGCGGCGGGGTTCGAAATGCTCATGCAGTCGGGCCCGCGGCCGACAGCAGTGCTCTGCGGCAATGACGTGCTCGCCGCTGGCGCGCTGTCCAAAGCGCGGGAGATGGGACTACGGGTGCCCGAAGATGTATCGATCACAGGCTTTGACGATATCGACATCGCCAGCATCGTCAGCCCGGCGCTGACAACGGTGCATGTTCCCCACCGAAAGATGGGACGGACGGCGGCGCAAATACTTCTCGCGATGCGGTCCGGCGAGGCCGCCATGCCGCACAGCGTGGATCTGGGCACGTCGATCACATGGCGCGACTCGCTCGGCCCCGCACCCACCGCCTGAGCGGCTTTTGCACCGACGCGAAAGCCGTTAGCGTCGAGGTATGTCCAGCGCTCCGCCGATTCCCCTCGACAAGATGATCGTCTGCCCGCATTGCGACGCAGCTTTCGCACTCAGGCGACCTGCGGCTGGGGAAAAGGCCGTCTGTCAGCGCTGCGGTACCACGCTGATCACCCCACGCCGCAAGGCAGGCATGCAGATCATCTCTCTTTCGCTCGCCGTGGCCATCCTGATCGTGACGGCCACGCTCTTCCCGTTTCTCGAAATCCATGCGGCGGGCAGTTCCAACAGCGTATCGATCCTCGATGCCGCCCTCGCCTTCAGTGACGGCCCGCTGCTCGTCCTCGCGCTTGCCACCGCTGCGCTAATTGTCTTCGTGCCACTCGCGCGCGTCCTGCTGTCGATTTACGTCCTCGTGCCTGTGGTGTTCGACCGCCCGCCGGCGCCACGCGCCGCGCAGGCTTTTCGCATGGCGGAGGCCCTCCGCCCATGGTCGATGGCAGAAATTTTCGCCATTGGCTGCGCCGTGGCGCTGATCAAGATCGCCGATCTCGCCGAGGTCGCGTTCGGGCCGGCTTTCTGGATGTTCGTGGCGCTGGCATTGCTCGTCGTCATTCAGGACAGCTTTCTGTGCAGATGGTCGGTATGGACCTCGCTGGAGCGCAAATGAGCTACACGAGCGCCCGCGAGATGGGTCTGGTCGCCTGCCGCACCTGCGCCCGGCCTCATCCGATGGGCACGCAGACCTGTACCCGCTGCGGGCGGGCATTGTCTTCGCGAGACGGCGCCAGCCTGCAAAGGGTCTGGGCTCTTTGGATCGTCGGGTTGCTGTGCTACATCCCCGCTAATCTCTATCCGATGCTGCAAACTAGGACCCTGCTGCGCGTTCAGGAGGACACCATCATCGGCGGCGCAATCGACATCCTGCATCACGGCGCATATGGCATCGCCTTCATTATACTGGTTGCGTCGGTCGTCATTCCCATAGGCAAGTTTCTCGCCATTGCCTTTCTGGCCGTGTCGGTCACCCGTCCGTCAACGGTCTCAACCCATAACCGGCAATTGCTTTACGAGGTCGTCGAGTATATCGGACGTTGGTCAATGGTGGATATATTCGTGGTCGCAATCCTATCATCGCTTGTGCAACTCAACGCCCTCGCGGCAATCAACCCGGGCCTCGCGAGCCTGTTCTTCGCGCTGTCGGTGATCTTCACGATGCTCTCTGCGCAGGCCTTCGACAGTCGCTTGATCTGGGACGTGCAAAGCGCGCAGGCAAAAGGCAACGTCGATGAGTGACGACTTGCCCGAGGTCGGCATCGAGCCAGCGCGCCGCTCTCTTCTGCAACGCGCTTCTTACGTCTGGCTAATCCCAATCATTGCCCTTGTCATCGCCCTGAGCGTCGCCGCGCAGGCCTATTTCGCGCGCGGACCGCTGATCGAGATCGAATTCGCCGATGCCAGCGGCGTGGCTGTACGGGAAACCGAACTCCGCTATCGTGACATCGCTGTCGGGGTCGTGGAAGACCTCAGTTTCACACCTGATCTGAGCGGCGTGGTAGCCTCTGTCCGGCTTGACAAGGATATAGCCCCATATGTCGATGTGGCCTCCGCGTTCTGGATCGTCCGCCCGGAACTAACCACCCAAGGGATCAGCGGGCTCGATACTGTTCTGACCGGGGTCTATATCGAAGGCGATTGGGACAACGAGATCGGGGACGCGCGGTCGCAATTCCGCGGGCTCGACGAAGCACCCCTGTTCCGGGCGGGCCGACGCGGGCTTCAGATTACCCTTCGGACGACGGCGGGCGGCTCGCTCACGGATGACAGCCCGATCACGTATCGCGGCATCGAAGTAGGACAGGTCGGGCGCGCTTATATCAGCCAAGAAGGCAATTTTGCCATCGCCGAAGCGATCATCTTCGAGCCGCATGTTCGGCTGGTCACGCCCAACACGCGGTTCTGGGACACCTCCGGCTTTACATTCTCGGTCGGCCCGCAGGGCGCCGAGATCGACTTTTCCTCCGTCGCCACACTGGTCAGCGGCGGCATCACCTTCGATACGTTCGTTTCGGGCGGCGGCCGCGTGCAGGACGGTACCGTGTACGAGGTCTACACCGACGCGGGCGCGGCGCGGGACAGCCTGTTCCGTGAACCAGAGGTCGAGACGCTGGACCTGCGCGTTGTGTTCGACGAGAATATTTCCGGCCTTGCGGTGGACGCGCCTGTCGAGCTTGGCGGGCTGCGGATTGGTAGCGTCGAGAGTGTCTCGGGTATCATCGACCGCGATGCCTTCGGTGACAACCGGGTCCGGCTCAACGTCCTGCTTGCAATCCAGCCCGCCCGCCTTGGGCTGCAAGGCGAGGTGACGCCAGAGGCCGCGCTGTCCTTCCTCAAGCAACGCGTCGAAGAAGGCTTGCGCGCCCGTCTTGCCACATCCGGGCTGCTCTCGACCGGTCTCAAGATCGAATTTGTGCAGGTGCCCGACGCCCCGCCGACCATTTTGCAAGCGGGCGAGGCGACCATCCCGATCATGCCCACGACCGAAAGCGACGTGTCAGACATGGCCGATACTGTCACAGGCGTGATCACGCGGATCAATGACTTGCCTGTCGAAGAACTTCTGACAAGCGCGATCGAGTTTCTCGACAGCGCCGAAGCGTTGGTTTCCGATCCCGACCTGCGGCAAACACCGGGTGATGCCCGGGCATTGCTCGCAGATATCCGCGCGATCACTTCTTCGGACGGTGTGCAGCGCGTGCCCGCCACCCTCGAGCGGACACTGGCGCAACTGGAAGACGTGCTGGATCAGATCGAAGCCACCGATATCGCCACCCGGATCGGCGCGGCGGCGGACGCAGCCACCGGGGCGGCGGAGGGTCTGAGCGCCTCTCTGGACGGTGTGCCGGAGCTGATCGCCCGGATCGACACGGTCGCTGGGCAGGCCGCAAGCCTGCCCGTGGATGAACTCACTGAAGAGCTTCGCACGCTCACGCGGTCGGCAAGCGACCTGCTTGGCAGCGAGGGCGCGCAAAGCCTGCCGGACACGCTCGATGCCGTTCTGACGCGCGTCGAAACCCTGCTGGTCGATCTGGAAACTGCGCAGACCGCACGCCGCCTGACCTCCGCGCTCGAGTCTGCGGCGGCAGCGGCGGATGGGCTCGCGGCCTCCACAGACGGCGTGCCGGCCCTGATCGAGCGGCTGAACACACTGGCCGGAACTGCGTCGGAATTGCCGCTTGAGGACCTCGTCACAGAAGTCACCGCCCTGACACGGTCCGCGGAGAGCGTGATTGGCACCGATGCTGCACGGCGCCTGCCCGCCGAGCTTGGCACAGCACTGAGCGAGATCAACGCAACCCTGGCAGAGCTGCGCGCGGGTGGGACAGTCGAGAACGTGACGGAAGCCCTGTCCTCTGCGCGCCGCGCTGCCGATGCGGTGGCGGGCTCCACTGACCAATTGCCCGCCCTCGTCGAACGGGCGCAAGCGGTGCTGAATCAGGCAAGTAGCACCCTTGCCGGCTATGATCGCGGAGACAGTCTGGGGCGCGATGCGCAAAACGCCTTGCGGGATATCTCGCGGGCCGCCGATGCGCTGGCGTCGCTGGCACGGATGCTGGAACGCAACCCGGACTCCCTGCTGCGAGGACGATAGAGGAGAGAGAATGACCTTCTGGAAACCTGCCTGTCTGGCGCTTGCCCTCGGCCTCGCCGCATGCGCCAGCCCGCCGGACCGCTTCGCGGTGATCCCGCCAGTGACAGAAACCCGGCAGCCGATTGCCTTCCGCGCCGTGGAAATCCGTGAGCTATCCCTGCCCGCCTATGCCGCCGCCGATGAAATTGCCGTGCAAGCCGAGGATGGCACGCTGACCAGCGAGGGCACACTCTGGGCAGACAGCCCACCACGTGCGGTGGCGCTGGAGCTCGCGCGCAGCCTTGGCCGGATCACCGGTGCGCGCGTGGCGTCCGATCCGTGGCCCTTCGAAGCGCTCCCGGATGCCTCCCTCGATATCCGCTTCGAGAGCTTCGTACCCGAAGCGACCGGTATCTACCGCGCCACTGGCCAGTACTTCGTCGCAGTACCGGATGGCCGCCGTGAACGCGCCGGTTTGTTCGAACTCGCGGTTCCCTTTGCCCCGGAGGCGGGCCTTGCAGCCATCGCACAGGCCCGGGGGCAAATCATAGCCGACCTCGCGGCATTTATCGCGCGGGATGGTTTGCGGTGAAGACGGCAAGCTAGGCAGGCAGGGCCACGGAGAACACGTCCATTTCGCCGACGAAACCTTTCAAGGCGGCGGGCTGCAATGTGTCGACGGACATGTCACTGCAAAGCTGCGCGCGCGTCTGGCGGTCAATCAGGAGCGGATGTCCCGCGATCTTGGAATGCGCTTCGAGCCGGGCGGCGAGGTTCACCGTGCTTCCGATGCAGGTATAGGTGGCGCGATCATCCGTGCCGGCGTAGCCCGCCACGACCTCTCCGCTGGCAATGCCCACGCCGATCTCAATTGCCGGCTGGCCCTCGGCAGCGCGCTCAACGTTCAACCCCTGCATGAGGGCAAACATCTCCCGCGCAGCCAGCACAGCACTTTGCGCCGAATTGTCCAAGGGTTGCGGCGCGCCGAACACCGCCATAAGGCCGTCACCGATCATCAACGTGACGATCCCGCCATGCCCGCCGATCGCATCGAACATCAAGGTGTAATAGGTGTTGAGCACCTCGATACTAGCCTCCGGGGTCTGTCGCTCGCTTATCGCCGTAAACCCCCGGATGTCGCAGAACAGGATTGACGCCTCGACGCGCCGCCCGCCGATTGAAAAGCCCTGCTCGGCGAGTTCAGCGGCGACCTCCCGGGTCGCGAAGCGGCGCAGAAGGTTACGTTGCTCGTCGCGCAGCCGCTTCTTTTCGAGACAGGAGGCGAGCCGCGCCTTGAGCAAGGTCTTGTTGACAGGTTTTGGCAGGTAATCCTCCGCACCGAGTTCGATGCAGCGCACGATATTGTCGAGCCCCTCCACTGAAGAGGTCACGATCACCGGCAAATCGCGCAACTCCGGATCGGCCTTGAGCGCTTCGAGCACCTCGAAGCCATCCATTTCCGGCATCTCGATATCGAGCAGAAGCATATCGAAACGCTCTTCGGCCAGACGCGTCATGGCCTGTTTGCCGTTCTCCGCAAGGGTCGCCCGGTGGCCCAGCATCTCCACGCTGCGTAACATGAGCAGACGATTGACCTTGTTATCGTCGACGATCAGCAGATGGCCGGGCGCATCAGCCATCACGCCACTCAGCCATCATGGCGGCGGCGCGCGCATACCTATCCTCGACCTCCGCAATCTGTGCCGCGTTGCCCGCCTCAAGCCCGCCAAGCTCCATCTGCCGGGCAAGGTCTGCAAGCCCGATCGCGCCGAACACATTCGCATTCGACTTCAGCGAATGGGCCGCCCGGCGAAACCCGTCGGCATCGCCCTGTGCCGCCGCCGCCTTCAGATCGGAGATCATTGCCGGGGCTTCATCGAGAAAGGTCGTCACGAGATCCGCCACGAAATCCTCTCCCATCGAGTCCTGCAACGCATCGAACACATCTGCGTCCAGTGGGGTTTCTTCCATCGTCAGTTCCTTTCCCGTGCGGGCACTTGTTTAAGTGCCTCCACCAAGCGCTCCACCCGGATAGGCTTGGCGATGTAGTCGTCCATGCCGGCCTCAAGGCACATTTCCCGGTCGCCCTGCATGGCATTTGCGGTCATCGCGACGATGCGCGGCCGGTTGGAGCCGTGTTGTGCGTTGATGTTGCGCGTAGCTTCCAGCCCGTCCATTTCCGGCATCTGCACGTCCATAAAAACCACGTCATAGATTTGCCGCGCCACGCTCTCTACCGCCTCGACGCCGTTGCTGGCCAAATCGCAGCGATACCCCATTTGCTCCAGCAGCCGGGTCGCAAGTTTCTGGTTCACCAGATTATCCTCAGCCAGAAGTATCCGAAGCGGGTGCCGCTTGGCCAGATCAGCTTCGGATTTCTGTTTCCGCGCGGACATGCGTCGACGCGGCCTACGCGACTCCTGCGGCGCAAAGAAATTCACCAGCGTGTCGAACAGATGCGATTGCTTTAACGGCTTTGCGATGAAGGCCGAAAAGAGGCCCGCTTCGGCCTCCAGATCGCGGACGCCCAGAGAACTGAACAGAACGAGAGGCAGGTCCGGGCGCGCGGCACGGATCGCCCGGGCCAGTGCGAGCCCGTCCATCTCCGGCATGTGCATGTCGAGGATCGCAAGATCGAAGGGATCGCCTGCACTGACAGCCTCAAGGGCCGCTGCCGGTGTGTCAAATGCGACCGTCTGCGTGCCCCATTTTTGCGTTTGCAGTGACAGGATCTTGAGGTTGGTCGCGTTGTCGTCGACGACCAGCAGGCGCTTGCCAAGCAACTCATTCTGCGGCCCCGCCAGACTGCGACTCTTGCGCTGGGGCAACTGCGCGGGCTTTGCCGTGATCGAGAACCGGAAGGTAGATCCGTGCCCCGCGCCCGCGCTCTGCGCCGTCAGGGTCCCGCCCATGAGTTCGGCAAGCCGTTTGGAAATCGCAAGGCCAAGACCGGTGCCGCCATATTTCCGGGTGGTTGAACTGTCCGCCTGACTGAAGGGTTGAAAGAGCCGGCTCATCCCTGCCTCGGTGAGCCCGATCCCGGTATCGCGAACGGCAAAATCCAGCATGATCTGTCCATCCGCCGCGCTCTGCGCGCCCACGGACAACACGACCTCGCCGGCCTCGGTGAACTTCACCGCATTGGACAAAAGGTTGAGCAAGATTTGCCGCAATCGTGTGAGGTCGGCGCTGACTGCGGCGGGCACATCGTCCTCCATCAGGTAGGCGATATCGAGTTTTTTGTCGGCCGCGCGCTGCGCCACCAGATCGAGCGCGGACTCGATGCACTCACGCAGATCGAAGGTGTACGCTTCAATGTCCATCTGCCCGGCTTCAATCTTGGAGAAGTCGAGAATTTCGTTGATGATCCCGAGGAGGGCATCGCCACTGTCCCGGATCGTGCGGGCATAGTCATGCTGCTCTTCATCGAGCGGCGTGTCCATGAGCAGCCCGCTCATCCCGATGACCGCGTTCATCGGCGTCCGGATTTCGTGGCTCATTGTGGCGAGAAACGCACTCTTGGCCTCGTTGGCCTTTTCGGCCTCTTCGCGCGCCTCCTGCGCCTCAAGGAACAGCCGCACGTTCTCGATTGCGATCACCGCCTGATCGCAAAAAGACTTGGCCATCTCGATGTCGTCGTCGCTAAACGCCCGCATTACAGTGCGTGTGAAGGCGACAACGCCAAGGGACTCATCCCCTCGCACGAGCGGCAGGTAGAGCGCGCTGTGGATGTTAAACTTGTCGCGCGCCCAGTATTCATCGGCGGGCAGCTCACCCTCCCAAAAATTCGGCACATGCACCATGCGCTTGTGCACGATGGCCTGCGCCGGGAAGTTGCGCTCGGGATCAATGGGGCTGCCATCGCCCATGTTCCGGATCGGGCCTGCGGAATTCATAGCGCCGCGCGGTACGAACTTGTCGCCTTCGACGATCATCACCGAACAGACATCGCAGTTCAGCAATCGCACCGCGGTGTCGGCAATCGCCTCGAAGACCGGTGTGAGGTCTGTTTGTGCCTGGCTGATCACCCGCAGGATATCAGCGCTGGCGGTCTGTCGCACCAGCGCGGTTTGCGTTTCATTGAACAGCCGCGCGTTCTGGATCGCGATCACAGCCTGATCGCAGAAGGACTGCGCCAGATCGATCTCGCCGGGCGTAAAGGCGCGCTTGAAGCGCCGAGTGAAAAACAATGCCCCGTGGCAGGTCTCGCCGCGCAAGAGCGGCATCATCAGGGCAGACTTGATCCCATAATTGTCCCGCGTGCGCTGCTCAAACTCGGTCAGGTCTATCGCGTCCCAATCGGGAATATGCATCATCTCCCGGCTTTGAACGACGCGGGACGGGAAGTTCAAAGCCGGATCATTGGGGAAGCTGTTTTTGGTCTCGTCGATCTCCATCAGACCGTCCGGTCCGGCACGCGCAATCACGGTCATGGTCTCCCCGGTCTCGAGGATCGCCCCGACCATGTCACTCGACACGAGGCCCACCCCCGCCTGCACGATCTCTTCGAACACCGGTCCAATATCGCCCGGCGAGCGCGAGATCACGCGCAGGATGTCGGCACTGGCCGTTTGCCGCGCGAGGGAGGTTTGGGTCTCGTTAAAGAGCCGCACGTTTTCGATGGCAATCGCGGCCTGATCGGCAAAGGCTTCGAGCTGGTCGAACTCGGATTTGCCGGGCACAACGCCGTCTGGCCAAGCCACGACCAAAACGCCCCAAAGGCCAGCCGCCGCGCGCACCGGCACGCCGACAATGTGCCGATATCCGTTAAGCCGCGCGCCTTCAAATTCGTAGTAGAGTTCTGGGTCCTGTGCATCGGGGATATGGTGCAGCTGCCCGGTCGCGATAACCGCGCGCGAGATGTTTTTTTCGGGCAGCGCCGGGTAATTGGGCAGGAAATCCTTCAGGAACGCCTCCGTAAACCCGCTGCTCGACCGGTAGTGCATCAGGCCATCTTCATAGCTCCACAGAATGCAGAACTTGGCGTTGCACACATCCGTCGCGCTGGAGGTGATCCGATCGAACACAGGTTGCAGATCGTCCGGGGACTGGCTGATCACCCGCAGGATATCGGCACTAGCGGTTTGCCGCGCGAGTGCGTTTTGGGTTTCATCAAAGAGGCGCGTGTTCTCGATGGCAATCACCGCCTGATCGCAAAACGAGGTGGCCAGCTTGATTTCGTCCTCTGAAAAGCCCTGCGTGGAGGTGTGGCGCGAAAATCCAAGGACCCCGATGCATTCCTCCTCTCGTATCAGCGGCAGCAGCATCATCGCGCGCAGACCCCAGCGGTCCCGGTTCTCCGCATCATGCGGCGGCAAGTCCGCCTGAGACATATCGGGGATGTTCACCGGCTTCATGCTCGTGATCACCTGCGACGGCAGGTTCATAGCGGGGTCGATCCGGACCGGCGTTGTGTTCGGCGGAACTACTTCCCTGTCGGGTTGTAATGACGCTAGCGTGCGGAAAAAATCACCGTCGCGGATGATGACAGCGGCCGACTCCGCGCCGAGCAGCTTATTTCCGGCCTCGGCGATCGCCGCAAAGACAGGCGCTGCGTCGCTCTGCGCCTGACTTGTGACCCGCAGGATATCGGCGCTGGCGGTCTGCCGCGCGAGCGCACTTTGGGTTTTCTCGAACAGGGCGGAGTTCTGGATCGCGATCACGGCCTGATCAGCGAAGCTTTCGAGCATGTTCATTTCGTGAAGCGTGAAGCTCTGCGCGCGCCCGTCGATCTCGGGACGACAAAGGAATATCCCCCCAATTACATCGCCCTTCCAGATCATCGGCGCGATCAGAGCCGCGAAGTCGCCGACGATATCCGCGACACGCTGCAAGGCCTCGGTCGTGTTCTGCGCAGACTTCGCCGAAGGCACCGAGACCAGTTTGCCCGCCAGCTTGCCCGGATAGAGCAAGGTTTCCTCCACTGGCAGCGGCACATAGTTCTCCGCGCTGCGCTGCCCGATCTTCCCGAGGACAGCACCGAGGTGAACGAGACCATCCTCATCCAGCGTCAGGATCGACATATCGGGACATGGGATCACCCGCTGGCAGCTTTCCAGAATCTTGTCGAAGACGGGCTGCGTATCCTCCACCGAGTTGGAGATCACCTCCAGAACCTCCGCCGTCGCGGTCTGCCGCTCCAGCGCCTGATTGGTTTCGCGGAACAAGCGCGCGTTCTGGATTGCGATCACCGCCTGATCTGCGAAACCCTGCATGATGCCGAGTTCCTTGGCGGTGAAGGCCTTCCCCGAGCGCGCCACACCGATGACGCCGATCCCCTTGCCTTCCCAGATCATCGGCGCGAAGGCGACCGAGTGATAGCCCGCGTGCTTGGCCATCTTCTTGAGCACGCCCGGCACGTCCGGGTTGTTGGCGCAATCAGCGAAATTGGCGGGCTTGAGCGTGCGGATCGCCACGCCCGCCGGGGTCTTTTCCCACGGCGCCGGGAAGGTCGTCATCAACACATCTTCGTAGTGCCCCAAATAGGCCGCGACCTGCAGCATCCCGTCATCATCCACGAGCAGCACGTCAAGCTCATCCCCGCCGAACAGATGCCGGCAACTTTCGAGGATTTTCTCAAAAACCGGCTGCGTGTCCTCGACCGACTGGCTGATGACGCTCAGGATTTCAGCGCTTGCCTGTTGCTGCTCGAGCGCTTCCTCCACTTCTGCCGTGCGCTGCTGCACCTCGTCGAAGAGCTTGGCATTGCCGATCGCGATCACCGCCTGTGCGGCAAAGGTTTCCATCAGCCCGATCTGCTTGTCCGAGAACCCATTGACCTGATCATGTGCCATCGTGATCGTGCCGATGGTCTCCCCGTTCCGGATCAGCGGAACCCCGAGCGCGGCGAGGTACTTTCCTTGCCGGGCCGGCCCGCTCCATTCGTAGCCGGCGTCCGCCAGAACGTCGGCCACATAGACCCGCTCACCGGAGGCTGCGACGCGCCCGGTCACGGTGTTCTGCCCCGGCCGGATCGGCTCGTTCTTCAAAGTCTCGACGATATCGTCCGGCGCATCGATCACCTCGACCACATGGAACAGCCCGGTGCTTGCATCTTTCAGCGAAACATACCCACCCTCCGGCGCACAAAGCCGCTTTGCGACCCGGAGGATAGCTTGCAAGACAGGCTGCACTTCATTGGGCGAGCGCGAGATGACGCCAAGCACTTCGGAGGTCGCGGTCTGGTATTCCAGCGCCTCTTCCACCTCAGCGGTGCGGGCCTGCACCTCGTCGAAGAGCCGCGCGTTGCTGATCGCGATCACGGCTTGCGCGGCAAAGGTCTCAACGAGCGCGATCTGCTTGGCCGCAAAGGCGTGAGGACGGTCATGGGCGAGGGAGATCACACCCACCGTGACACCGTCCTTGATCAGCGGCACCCCGACTGTCGACTGGAAATTGCCCCGATGCGCGGCTTCCTTCCATTCGTAACTGTCATCGGTCTCGGTGTATTCGATATACACGGTCTGGCCCAACAGTGCGGCGCGGCCCGTACAGGTTCCACGCTCGGGCTTCATAGGATTGGCTTTGAGATAGTCAAAGAATTCGGGCTCGACGTTGCGCGTTGTCACCATGTGGTAACGTCCATCAGCCGGGTCGAGTAGCGCCACATAGGCATATTGCGGATCACAGATGCGGGCTGCGACGGACAGGATGGCATCGAGAACGGGCATCAACTCGTTCGGCGAGCGCGAGATTACCCCCAGCACCTCAGAGGTTGCCGTCTGGTACTCCAGCGCTTCGGTCAGATCTGCGGTGCGCTCCTGCACTTCCGAAAACAGCGTGGCATTGCTGATCGCGATCACCGCCTGATCGGCGAAGGTTTCGACCAATTCGATCTGGCGCTGTGTGAACGGTCCGGCCTCCGGGCGCGCGAGGTCGAGAACGCCAATCACCCCGCCATTGCGGAACAGCGGCACCGCGATGATCGAGCGCCAGCCGCCAAGCTCCACCGATTTGGGGTTGGCGAAGTCCGGATCTTCGAAAACATCGGGCACATGCACAGTGGCGCGGTCCAGCACGGCCCGCCCGGCGATGTTGGTCCGGTCGATCTTGTGCGGATTGGCGATGTGAAAATCGACCATCTCCGGCGTGCAGCCGACATTGGCTCCGAGATGCAATTCATCGCCGACCCGGTTGAACAGCATACAGATTGTGCCACCGCACAGCCGTGCCGCCGCTTCGGTGAGGGCTTGCAGAACCTTGGGCAGATCGAAAGCCGATTGGCTGATCGTCTTGAGCACTTCTGCGGTTGCTGTCTGTTGTTCGAGCGCCTCCTGCGTTTCATTGAAGAGCCGGGCGTTTTCGATGGCGATACTGGCCTGACTGACAAAGGTGTTGACCAGATCAACATGCGCGTCCGTGGGCGTTTCGCCCTCAGGCCAGCCCAGTATGAGCGCGCCCCAGACACCTCCGGCGGCATGAATCGGGAAGCCCATGATGTGCCGGTACCCAATGGCGCGTGCGGTGTCGTGGTCGGCATATGTCTCGACCTGCGCGTCCGGGATGTGCTGTCGCGCTTCGTGCTCCATCACGGCGCGCAACATCGAATTGGCCTCGGGCGCGCGCGGCCAGTCTTCAAGATAGCTGACCATGAAGTCCGCATCGAACCCGCTGCTGGCGCAGTAATGTGCAAGCCCGTCCGCGTAGTGCCACAAAATGCAGAAGCGCGCCGCGCATAGCTCGGTCGCCGAATGTGCGATCGTGTCGAAGACAGGTTGCAGTTCGCCCGGCGTGCTGCTGATGATCCGCAAAACATCAGAGGTCGCGGTTTGCTGGGACAAGGCCCGCCGGGTTTCCTGAAACAACGCCGCATTCTGAATGGCGATGCCAGCCTGCTCGGCGAAGGCCTGGACAAGAGCCATATGGCTTTCGGCAGGCGCGTTTTCTTCGCGCAGACCGAGAACGATCGTGCCCCAGATGCGGTTGTCCACGGGGATCGGCACGGCAATCACCTCGGAAAACCCGAATTCGCGCGCCAAGTTGCTGTCTTTGTACTGAGGGCCGCGCACATTTTTCAGATGAACCGGTGCGCCGGTTTCATAAACTCTACGGCTGGCCGATTTGCGGGCCATGACCTGCGGAAACTGGCTCAGGTACTCGTCCACCTCACCATCCGGGAACCCATAGATGGCCGCATGGTGCATGACCTCGCCTTCCAGCCGCCAGAGGTTGCAAAAGCTGGCCTTGCAAAGCTCGGTTGCGTGCCGCGCCACTGCGTCCAGCACGGGCTGTACGTCCAAACCTGCTTGCTTCACGAGGGCGAGTACGTCGCGCAGAGCCGCCTCGCGCGCCTCGGCCTCCGCCAGTCGGGCGCGCAGCGCTGCGATATCTGCATTGTCTGGCGATGATGACACGTCGTTGCCCTGCCCGATTTCTCTTTTAGCACGCTACGTTACCAGCGCCTTGCATGGCCAGCGATTTCGCGCGAAGCGGCAAACCTATGTGGTCCTGCTCCCAGTCAGGCGGAACAGCAGGCGGTCACACAGGTTGGGACATCATGCCACAAGGATGCGGCTTGTTTTCCCATGCGCGGTGTATACAACGGCATACAAATCTGATTGCGTGCAGGCACCGCCCTCAATCCTGCACGTTGCCGCCCCATACACTAGCAGGAAGACACGCACCCATGAGCCTGTATCAAGCCTATCTCAACGAGATCGAAACCCGCAAAACCCAAGGGCTGTCGCCCAAGCCCATCGACGATGGCGCGCTGCTTGGCGAGATCATCGCGCAAATCAGGGACAGCGCGAACCCGCACCGCGCCGACTCGCTCCACTATTTCACCTACAACGCCCTGCCCGGCACCACGGGCGCAGCGGGTGAGAAGGCCGCCTTCCTGAACGAGATTATCCTTGGCAAGGCCGATGTGTCGGAAATCAGCCGCGACTTCGCTTTCGAGCTTCTGTCGCACATGAAAGGCGGCCCTTCTGTCGAGGTCCTGATCGATCTGGCCCTTGGCGATGACGCCGAGATCGCGCAACGTGCTGCCGAGGTGCTGAAAACGCAGGTCTTCCTCTATGATGCCGACACCAGCCGCTTGAAAGCGGCTTTCGAGGCCGGCAATCCTGTCGCCAAGGACATTCTGGAAAGTTACGCGCAGGCCGAGTTCTTCACCAAGCTGCCCGATGTCGAGGAAGAGATTGGCGTGGTCACGTATATTGCCGCCGAAGGCGATATCTCCACCGATCTGCTCTCGCCCGGCAATCAGGCCCATTCACGCTCGGATCGCGAGCTTCATGGCAAATGCATGATCTCCGAGGCGGCGCAAAAGGAAATCGAAGCGCTCAAGCACCAGCACCCGGACAAGCGCGTGAT
The DNA here is from genome assembly GCA_965656085.1 of uncultured Aliishimia sp. GTDB lineage: Bacteria > Pseudomonadota > Alphaproteobacteria > Rhodobacterales > Rhodobacteraceae > Aliishimia. Next base: position 73,623 of record CBFHJA010000015.1, read on the forward strand.
GCTGATCGCCGAAAAAGGCACGATGGGCGTTGGCTCCTCGCGCATGTCGGGCGTGAACAACGTCGCGCTCTGGACCGGCAAGCCCTCCAGCCCCTATGTCCCCTTCGTCAACTACGCCCCGATCGTCGCGGGCACCAATGGCATCTCCCCGATCTTTCTGACCACCGTGGGCGTGACCGGCGGGATCGGTGTCGATCTCAAGAACTGGGTCAAGAAGACCGGCGAGGATGGCAAGCCGATCCTCAATAATGACGGCGACCCGATCCTCGAACAGAAATACTCGGTCGACACCGGCACCGTCCTGAAGATCAACACCAAGACCATGAAGCTCTACAACGCAGCGGGCGACGAAGAGCTGGTGGATCTCGCCGCCTCCTTCACCCCGCAAAAGGTCGAGTTCATGAAGGCGGGCAGCTCCTATGCCATCGTCTTCGGCAAGCGCCTGCAAACCTTTGCCGCCGAAACCCTTGGCATCGAGGCCTCGCAGGTCTTTGCCCCCTCCAAGGAAATCTCCCATGAGGGTCAGGGCCTGACCGCCGTCGAGAAGATCTTCAACGCCAACGCGCTCGGCACCACGCCCGGCAAGACCCTGCACGCTGGCTCCGACGTGCGCGCCCGCGTCAACATTGTCGGCTCTCAGGACACCACCGGCCTGATGACCGCGCAAGAGCTCGAAGCGATGGCCGCGACAGTGCTCTCGCCCATTGTGGACGGGGCCTACCAGTCCGGCTGTCACACGGCCTCCGTGTGGGACGCCAAGGCGCAGGCCAACACCCCCAAGCTCATGGCCTTCATGCACAAGTTTGGCCTGATCACCGCGCGCGATCCCAAGGGCGTCTATCACGCCATGACCGACGTGATCCACAAGGTGCTGAACGACATCACCGTGGATGACTGGTCGATCATCATTGGCGGCGACAGCCACACGCGCATGTCCAAGGGCGTGGCCTTCGGTGCGGACTCCGGCACCGTGGCGCTTGCGCTGGCCACCGGCGAGACCTCCATGCCGATCCCGGAATCGGTCAAGGTCACCTTCAAGGGCAAGATGGCCCCGCATATGGATTTCCGCGACGTGGTCCACGCCACGCAATCGCAGATGCTCGAGCAATGCGGCGACAATGTCTTCCAAGGCCGGGTGATCGAGGTGCATATCGGCACCCTGCTCGCCGATCAGGCCTTCACCTTCACCGACTGGACCGCCGAGATGAAGGCCAAGGCGTCGATCTGCATCTCCGAGGACGAGACCCTGATCGAAAGCCTTGAGATCGCCAAGTCACGCATCCAGATCATGATCGACAAGGGCATGGATAACGACGCGCAGATGCTGCAAGGGCTGGTCGATATCGCCGACGCGCGGATCGCGCAAATCCGTTCGGGCGAGAAGCCGGCGCTGAAACCGGACGAGAACGCGAAATACTATGCCGAAGTCGTGGTTGATCTGGACGTCATAGACGAGCCGATGATCGCCGACCCGGATGTGCACAATGCCGATGTGTCCAAGCGCTACACCCATGACACGATCCGACCGATCTCGTTCTACAAGGCCGAGAAGAAGGTCGATCTGGGCTTTGTGGGCTCGTGCATGGTGCATAAGGGCGATGTGAAGATCGTCGCGCAGATGCTTCGCAATCTCGAAAAGGAGACCGGCAAGGTCGAATTCAAGGCCCCGCTCGTGGTGGCTGCGCCGACCTACAACATCATCGACGAGCTCAAGGATGAGGGCGACTGGGAGGTGCTGCAGAAATATTCGGGTTTCGAATTCGACGACGCAGCCCCCAAAGGCACCGCGCGCACCGCCTATGAGAACATCCTTTATCTCGAACGCCCCGGCTGTAACCTGTGCATGGGCAATCAGGAAAAGGCCGCCAAGGGCGACACGGTTCTGGCCACCTCGACACGGCTTTTCAAGGGCCGTGTGGTGGAGGACTCCGACGACAAGACCGGCGAGTCGCTGCTGGCCTCGACCCCGGTTGTCGTACTGTCCGCGATCCTCGGGCGCACCCCGACCTTGGACGAGTACAAGCGCGCCGTGGAAGGGATCGACATGACCAAGTTCGCACCGCCGAACCAAAAGCCGCTGGTGTCGAACTCGCTGCATTTCTGAGCGCATTTGGCCCTGATAACATGCAAACGGCCAGCCCTGCTTAAGGGCGGGCCTTATTTTTGGAGCGGCCTCGCGACAGACAGGCCCGATCCAAGACTGGGAATTGACTTACCTGATAGAAATAATCAGATTAACGCTAGCTTTCAGTTGCGCGAAAAGGCTTCAAGACATGGCAAAAACCCCGAGCCCCTGTATCGACGTATGCAAGTTCAAACGCGAGGGCCATTGCATCGGCTGTTCGATGACCAAGGCACAGAAGTCCATGTTCAAGCAATTGAAGAAGGACAGCCACCGGGCTGCCTTCGTCGAGATGCTGATTGGCCAGCAATCACGTCTTGGAAAATTCAAGCATTGGGCACCCAAATACCTGCGCAAGTGCTTGAAAAAGGGAGTCAAGCCAACGCCCCTCGTGAAGGACGTGGCCTGAACCGTTTTTGCGCGCGCCTTACTTCAGGTGCGACCGCAGGAACCACGCCAGTTTCTCGTGTTCCTGTCCGCGCGCGATGCACAAGTCTTCGGTCAGAGTGTCCCCGTGCTCCGCGGCGAGTTGCCCCGTCCCCGCCAGCGTGGCAGCAAGGGTCTCCTGAGCACTCAGCATGGCCTTGATCATCTCGACATCGCTGGCCGTGCCCTCATGCTCGGACACTTTCGAGCGTTTGATCATCCCCGCAAGTGTGCCTTCCGCGTGACCATCCAATGCCTTGATGCGCTCGGCCAGATCGTCTTGTGCGACGAAGTGGTCTTCATAGATCTTCTGAAAGAGCTCATGCAGCGGCGCGAACGCCATGCCGGTTACATTCCAGTGGAAGTTTTGCGCCAGCATGGTCGTTACTGCGGTTTCGGCCACACATTGATTGAGGGCGTCTGCGATGGCGGTGCGCGCGTCTGTCGACAGCGCTTCGGCGGTCTGTGTCATTGTCATCTCCAAATTTCATCTGCGGTGCTGGCTTGCCGAGATGCTGGCTGGCTCCGCTGTCCATTAGGTAAGCAAAACGGTGCCAGAAGCAATGCAGTTTTTAGAAATATTCTAAACTAGGGCGAAATGGTCGGCAATGCGCCCTGTCAGGAAGCGGATCAGACGCCGGTGTGGAGGCGCAACACGGGAGGCCAGCAGAAAAGACACGCTCGCCTTGTCCTGCTGCGCCGACGCGCGGAGCAGACTGATCAGCCATGCCTCGTCGAAGCTGACTTCGACCTCCTGCGGCGCGAGCAAGCGGGGCATCCGCCCCATTGCCTCACCCAAGCACCGCACGAGCGCATCGGTATGCGCTTCGAGCGAGGCGGACCGGTTCGCGTGCAGCAATGCACAGGCCTCGAAGAGATGCGCACGGGGTTTGGATCGGGCCTTTTGTGCAATGGAGCGTAGGTAGTCGAGACAGGGACGCGTGACCACGGGCACCGGCGCAGCCGGGGCTTTCCTTGGCTCGAACTGAGACCTCAACGCCGTCATGTCAGCCGTCTCCCATAGGATCGTTCGTGCTCCGCCCAAAAAGGCTACTATAACAGTAAACTAATGACGAAAGATAAAAATTGCGAGTCGTCTTGGTCCAAGTCATACGGACATCTTGACGCGCAGCACCGCACTCGGGTCTGGGCTTGATCGACTCAGATACGCCAAGCAAGGACACGGCGTTCGGCCATGCCGATGACCGCACTGACGATCACACCGAGCAAGGACAGGATCACAACCCCGGCAAAGAGCCGTTCCAGATCATAAAGCGAGCCGGCTTCGAGAATGTAGGCCCCGATCCCGTATTCCGCGCCCAACATCTCGGCGGCCACGAGCAGGATGATGGCAATGGCCAGACTGATCCGCAGCCCGGACAAAATCCCCGGCATCGCACCCGGCAACACGATCTTGCGCACGATCGACCACCATGTCAGCCCGAAACTCTGCCCCATCCGGATCAGCGTGCGGTCCACATTGTCCACCGCGCCATAGGTCGCCACCACCGTAGGCGTTAAGGTCCCAAAGGCGATCAGGGCGTATTTCGAGCCCTCGCCAATGCCAAACCAAATTACAAAGAGCGGCAAAAGCGCGATTTTTGGGATCGGAAATATCGCCGCGACCAGCGGCACCAGCCCCGAGCGGAAGTAGGAAAACAGCCCGATCAGCACCCCGACGCTGATCCCCAGACTGACCCCCATGGCCGCGCCGACCACCAGCCGCGACAGGGACGGGCCGAGATGCCGGAACAGCAAGCCGCTGTCGTAGAGTTCGCGAAACGTGCCCAGAACGTCCGAGGGTTTCGGCAGAGTGAGCGCCGAAATCCAGCCCGCCCGCGTGCCCCATTCCGCCAGCAGGATCAGCCCGATGAAGACGACCACCCCGACCCAGCGGCGCGATTGCGGTGCAAAGCCACCGCCCCGGAAGGGGACTTTCTTGCCGGCGGACAGATCAGACATCAAGAAGCTCCGCATCAGCGGCGCGAGCCTCGTCGCGCATCAATTGCCACAGGTGCTTTTGCGCAGCCTCAAGATCAGCATCGCCAAACTCCCGTTCCGCAAGCGGTTTGTCGATCCGCACGATCTCGCGGATTTGTCCGGGCCGACGCGAGAGCACGGCCACCTGATGGCCAAGCCGCACGGCCTCGGCGAGGTTGTGGGTCACATAGACCGCCGTGAAGGGCTGCCGCGTCCACAGATCGATCAGATCGTCCATCAGCAGCTCGCGGGTCTGGCTGTCCAGCGCCGAAAGCGGCTCGTCCATCAGCAGAACCGCCGGGTTCACCGCGAGCGCCCGGGCAATCGCGACGCGCTGTTTCATCCCGCCCGAGAGTTGCTTGGGCAGGGCATTCGCGAAGTCCGACAGCTTGGTCCGGGCCAGCACGTCCTCGATGATCTGATCCGCCGCCGCGCCCTTGATGCCGTGATCTTCGAGCACCAGCGAGACATTGCCCCACACGGAGCGCCACGGGAGCAGGGCGAAATCCTGAAAGATATAGGTCAGCGGATTGAGGCACCCGGCGGGCGGGTCGCCAAGTTGCAGCACCTGCCCGGCCTGTGGCCGTTCCAGCCCTCCGATGAAGCGCAGGAGCGTGGATTTCCCGCAGCCCGACGGGCCGACAATGCACAGGATCTGACCGCTGGGAATGTCCAGCGAGATGTCGCGCATGACCTCGAACGCGTCATAGGAATGGCTGATGCCATCGAGCCGGATATCCATTCACCTGCCTCGTTGTTTCGAAAAGGGGGCAGCCGAAACTGCCCCCTGCCCCAGCGCAGATGCGCCGGTTTTGGATCCACGTCGCTTATGCGCCGAGGATGTTCACGTAGGATGTATCCACCAATTGCTCCATGGTGATGTCCTCGTCGACCAGCCCTTCGGACTGGAACCAGCCAAGCTGATCCTGAAGCGACGCGATGTTAAGCTCCGCCCCGGTGTTCAGGCGCATCGTGCCATTGATGATCGACGGCGCGGCTTTTTCGCGCGGGCGGTCGGTGTAGACGTATTTGTGGATCAGATCGACCATCGCATCCATGTCCGCTGTCTTGTCGATCATCGCGGCGGCGTAGTCGTCAACGCCCTTCGAGTAGCCGGCAAGGAAGCTCTCGGTCATGCCGCGCTCGTCTGCCGCGTTCTTGGCGGATGTGAAGACGGTCGTGACCTGATAGTCCGGCACATAGTCGGCGACATTGCCGATGATATGCACCGCGCCCGAGCCTGCGAGCGGCTTGGCGATATGCGGGACGATCGACCAGCCATCAACTTGCCCCGACTTCATCGCGCCGATGATCGCGCCAACCTTCTGCAGCGGCGTGAACGACATCTCGATGCCCTCGGCCTGTGCCATCTTCGAGCCCATGTAATGGAACGACGAGCCGGCCTGCGTGACGGCAAAGCGCTTGCCTGCAAGGTCCTTGGGTGTCTTCACGCCTGCTTGGAAGGCCGCATCAGAGGCAAGGAATTTCTGCCCGTCGATGCCGGGCTCTTCACTAAGCGCGCCACCGATCACCTTGATCGCGCCCTTGTCGGCAAGGTTGATCAGCCCGCCGGAAATTGCCGTGACGGCATAATCCACATCGCCCGAGGCGATGGCCACGGCCATGGGCTGCGCAGCCTGAAAGAACTCGAACTCGACATCCAGCCCGGCCTCGGCGAAATAGCCGCGCTCCTTGGCGATGAAATTGCCCGAATGCGAGGTAAAGCGCAGCGCAGCGACCTTGATTGATTTGTTCATGGCGAGCGCAGGGGCCGCGAGACCGCTTGCTGCCACGGTGCCGCCCATCAGGGCGAGTGCCTTGCGGCGATTGAGTGTTGTCATGTTTTTCCTCCCTTGATGCGCGCACATTGGCGGATAGCCCGCACCGATGTCCAGCCGCAACTGTCCACATGCCTGTGCAAAAACGGGTTATGTCGCAAATGGCCCTGCACGAGCCGCGATGGCCCGCTAGCCTTGCCGCAATCCAAGAGCGAGCCGTGCCCAATGACCGCGATAGATCCAGCTCAGCCCATGGCGGAGAGCCATAAACACGGGGTTCTCTTCGTCTTTGCCGCAGGTGTCCTGTGGTCGACGGTGGGACTTGGCATTCGTCTGATCGAGGACGCGGTGGTCTGGCAAATCCTGCTCTACCGCTCCATCAGCCTGACGATCTTTCTGTACCTTGTCATCCGCCTCCGCTCCGGCGAAAGCCCCTTCGCACAGGTCCGCCGCATCGGCTGGCCCGCCGGGATCGCGGGTCTTTCGCTGGTCGCGGCCTATTCGGGCGGGATTTACGCGATCCAGACGACCTCGGTGGCCAACGCGATGCTGCTTTTCGCGACCGCCCCGTTCATGGCGGCGATTCTGGGCTGGATCGTTCTGCGCGAGCCGATCCGAAGGGCGACATGGCTGTCCATTGCGGTCGCCCTTGCCGGGATCGGCATCATGTTCGCGGATAGCACGGGCGGTGTCGTCCTCACCGGCAGCCTTGCCGCACTCGGCTCTGCCTTCGGCTTTGCGGTCTTCACCGTGGCCCTGCGCTGGGGACGCACCGGAGAGATGCTCCCGGCGGTCTTCCTGTCGGGCCTTTTCGCGATCCTCATCACCGCCACGCTCTGCGCGCTGCTCGGCCTCTCGCTGGTCCTGAGCCCGCGCGATGGCGGCATCGCGATGGGCATGGGCGTGTTTCAAGTCGGCGCGGGGCTCATTCTCTACACGCTGGGCTCACGCAGCTTGCCGGCGGCGGAGCTGGCGCTGCTGTCGCTGGCCGAAGTATTGCTCGGACCGATCTGGGTCTGGCTGTTCCTCGGCGAGACCGCCAGCGCGAATACGCTTTTGGGCGGCGCTTTGCTGCTGGCGGCCATCGCCGGCAATGCGCTGTCGGGCAAACGCCGCAAACCGCCCCCAATCACGGCGCCCTAGGCTGGCAGGGCCCGGCCCGAGCGGGGCGGCGAACGCGCTTGCCAAAGCCCTGCCGACATATAACATCCCATCATGCTCAAGATTCACAGACGCAGTTTTCTCGGCAGCACCGCAGCGGCTCTGGCCATCGGCCCGGGGACGGCGCTGGCGTCGCCGACCGTTCTGCGCTCCGGCCCGGCCCGGCTGCAAATCCTGCCCAAGGGCGAACCTGACACGGCACTTTGGGGCTTCAACGGCGCGACACCCGGCCCGGAATTGCGGCTGCGTCAGGGCGAGCGGCTGGCCGTGCGCTTCGAGAACGGCACCGATCATCCCTCGGCAATCCATTGGCACGGGATCCGGCTGCGCAATGAGATGGACGGCGTGCCCGGTCTGACGCAACCGTTGGTGCACCCCGGAGAGGCGTTCGACTATGCGTTCGATCTGCCCGATGCGGGCACCTATTGGTACCATTCCCACCACCAATCCTGGGAACAGGTGGCGCGCGGGCTCTATGGCCCGCTGATCATCGAAGAGCGGAACCCGCCCCGCGTCGACATGGATGTCACGGTGGTTCTGGATGACTGGCGAATCACCCGCGAGGGCGCGTTGATGGAGGGCTTCGGAAACCGGCATGACTTTGCCCATGCCGGACGCCTGGGGAACAATGCGATGATTATCCCCTCGCAAGACAGCGTGCGTCTGGGCGACCGTATCCGCGTGCGGCTGATCAACACCGCCACCGCGCGGGTCTTCCCGATCCGGTTTTCCGGGCTTGCAGGCAAGGTGGTCGCGCTCGATGGCATGCCGCTGCGCAGCCCGCGCGAGATGTCCGATATCGAACTGGCGCCAGCCCAAAGGATCGACCTGATCGGAGATGTGACCGGCCCGGTGCAAGTCCTCTTCGTGGGCCGCGATGCGCTCTATGACATGGGCAGTTTACAGATCGAGGGCGAGAACCCCGATCCGCAGGGCACGCCGATTGCGGCCCTGCCCGCGCCCGGGCTGCCAACCCCGGCCAAGACCCCGGACCATGCTCTGACGTTGCGGATGCAGGGCGGCGCGATGGGCGGCGCTCATGCCGGTAGTGATATCTGGGCGTTCAACGGACAGTCCGGACTGCCCGACGCGCCCTTCGCCCGGATCCCTCGCGGGCAAACGGCACGGATCGACCTGATCAACGACACGGCGTTCGCCCATGGCATCCATCTGCATGGCCACCACTTTTTCGAACTGGCCGCCGATGGCACGCGCGGCGATCTGCGCGATACCACCTTGCTGGCACCTCGTGCCGCCCGCACGATCAGCGCGGTGTTCGACAATCCCGGTAAATGGCTTTTGCATTGCCACATGCTCGGTCATCAGGCCGCAGGCATGAAGACGTGGATCGAGGTGCTATAGAGGGTGCCGCCTCCTCCGCCCCACCCTCCGGACACCGTGTTCCGGCGCATTCGAGCTATCGTGTTTCTTGCTGAACGGGAAAAGACGCGGTAGTTTGGGCATGCGGGCATAGGAAAGCCGGTTTTCATGATTTATTTCAACGAACTTCAACTCGACATATTGGAAGAACAGCGTCGCAAGGCGTTCGCCCAGAAGCTTGTCGAACGGGCCCGCAAGGTGCATGCCGCGTCCCAAGCAGACGTCGATGACACCGCGCTGAGCAACACGCTGACGGCCGCGATCCTGCGGGCGCGCAGCCTTGAGCTGAAAACCCGCGGCCAGATGGAGCGCTTCAGCGACTTGTGGCTGGCGCTTGGACCGGAATTCGACCGCAAGCGCCCATGGGCGCGGGAGATCCTTGCCCGCGACGGGCTGCGCCCCGGCGAGAAACTGGCCGAACTGGAAGCCAGCGCTGTCTTCGTGATCCGAGAGGACACGCCATCGCCATAACCACACCTCTGAACGGGACCGCCTGCGGACAAGCCGACGATGTCTTTTACTGCCGCCACCCGGAAATGGCTCCGGGCGGCGTGCGCGAGCCGTTGCACGCGACCTCGTCCGAACATGCCGCCATGCGGCGCGAATGGTGCGATCTCTACGAGGATATCCTGTCCCACAACGACACGGGCAGCCCGGCCTTCCCGTCCTGCGCCGATCCCGCGCATAATCACCATCCCGCCGATTGCCCCCATTGCGCGGCCGAGGAGGATCCGGACGCGACGGACCCGGACAACCCGGACGATGGGCCCTCGGACGACCCGGAGGAGGACCCGGACGACGATCCCGATGTCGATCCGATCGATCCGATCGAATGTTGCGACGATGCCATTCTGGTGGTGATCGTCACCGATGAGGATGGCTTCCCGGTCAAGGACGCGACCGTCCGGGCCGGCGCGCTTGGCGACAAGCAGACCGATGAGAACGGCAAGGCCGATTTCGGCACGGTTGCGCCGGGCACCTATGACATCAAGGCCATCAAGCCCGGACACGCCCCGGCGCGGGACGACCCCGAAGGCCCGGATGAGGCGAAACAGACCGACGTGCCCAATGGCACGACGACGCAAGTCGATCTCATTCAGCACCCGCTTTGCGCCAATGTCGCCACGTTCGAAGGCCCGCCCTCGGGTCTGAACACCAAGTATTTCGGCTTCGATCCGAAAACCAACATCGCGGCCACGGCAACGGACAATTACTGGGACCCGGTGCCGGCCCATGGCGATATCTCCATGGTCAGCGATACAGAACGCGATGGCGCGCGCTGGGTGTCGGTGGCGGTGGGCGACGAGGCTGAACTGGAGATCGAGTTCGCCTTCAAGAATACCGAGTGCATTCCCTGTATCGAGAACAGCACGTTCGTGTTGGACGATGACAGCATTGCGGAGGTCGTGACCAAGAAGATCACCGCCAAGAAGGCCAAGTTCAAGATCAAGGGCAAGGCCTCGGGCAAGACCAGCCTGAAGGTGTTCTGCGACGGCAACGAGATCGGCTGGTTCCATGTCTGGTGCCGCCCTTGGGCGACGATCAAGGTGGATGTGGGCTGCATTCTCACAAGCCGCACCTCGCAGGTGGCCTACAGCGCGGGCACGATCGGCACGCTGCTGAACCGGATTTACCGGCAGGCGGCGATCAAGTTCAGCGTCCGCGATATCGGGCTGATCGACCTGTCCTCGGATTGGATCTTGTGGGCGAAGGAGGCGACGGCGTATAATTTGGCGGGAACCGATTTCTCGTCGAGCGCCACGGTTCTGGGCTGGCTGCATGCCGCGGCGGACGCGCAGGTCCGGGCCCGCACCACCGCCCCGTTCGGCCGTCCGAGTGCTTACAAGGTCTATTTCTATGCGCCGCAGAACCCCAATGCAGGCGGGTCGGTGATCAATATCGGGGCAAGCCCGGCCTTCGTGTTCTTCGGGCCGGGCGCGGCCTCCTACAACTCGGCCGCCCATGAGATGGGCCACTCGCTGGGCCTCAACCACCCCGCCCACGATGGCACTGCCGGGCAGTATCCGGGCCATTGCATCTCGCAACTGAACACCGCGATCCCGGCACAGGCCGCGACCAACACCGAAGCTGCGGTCAATGCAAAAGCGGCGCATTTCAACATCATGGCCAATGACGCGCATAACCTGATGGGCTATTGGTCCCCGAAACCCGACCGTGTCTTGCTGCGCAAGCTGCAATGGGACGCGGTGAAGAGGAGCTAGTGACATGGAAACCGGCGCCGACCTCTGCCCCCCAGCGGTCCTGCAGATCATCGAGCAGGCCGATATCCAGACCGCAGATGGCGACGCGCTGTTCGGCGCGGTGCAGGAAGGCACGTCGCTGGGCTGCCAACTCTATGCGCTCACGACGATTGCCGAGCGGTTGAATTCAACGGCAAGTCTCACTCTGGTCGACGCCTTCGCTGAAACCACGGCGATGTACGCACGGGTGCTGCAACCCGAGCATCTGGACCCGATCAAAAATGCTTATCTTCGAATGCCTTATGACGGGTCCATCGCGCCGAGCTATTTCGCAGGCTTGCGGGCGAACCGGATCGACATTCGCGAGCATCTGGCCGAGCGGATGACGGAGGATTGGAGTTTCGTGCATCCCCGCGATGAGAATGCGGCGACATGGCACTACTATCTCTACCTTGCCACGCTTGGCACGGAGGGCGCAATGGAGCGTCTTTCGGAGAAAATGGATGCCGCCGAGACGCCGAACGATCTGGCGAACCTGCTGCGGAGCTTCGCCGATGTGCCCGGCCGCGAGGCAACACGGGTGATCCGCGGCTATGCCAAGGATGACCGGCGCGCGGATGGTGTGGATGGCCCCGGCACGGGCATTGCGATCGCCGATGCGGTCGAACAAATCCTTGCGTATCGCAAATGATCCGGGCGGGCATTGCCTCCCGCGCGGTCTGGCCGCAAAAAGGTTAACGGGGCGCGCGCCCGCGCCGCGCCGATTTCCCGAAACACGTAATTTCAGGCGTTAACGCCATAAAAACAAGGTATGGCAGGTGTATGGCCCGGCGTATGGCTACGCGTATGGCACCTGTACATACAAATCACGATTCGTTCCGCGATTTGAACTCGTTAAGGCAGCGTGCGGTGGGGGTGCGTTAACCTTTGCCGGATCGGGCGGGGACGGCACGCATCTCCGGCCGGCGCCAAGGATCTTGGCAGGGTGCCTGCCGTGGCGCGCCATGGCTGAGACCGCACAGGTCAGCGCCCGCGCCCGGTGATCGGTTGCGCAAAGGCCCGATCAACGCCCTTTGGGCGGCGTGATGGCGACAGTGCTTTGGCGCAAATCGGGCGTGTAGAATGTCTGGCGCCCGCGCCCGCCATATTTGGAGGCATAGAGCGCGATGTCGGCCTGTTCGAGCAGTTGCTCGGGGGCGGTCTCGCAGCGCCCGTGATAAATCACGGTGCCGATGCTGGCCGAGACACGACAGTCCGCATCCTTGTATTTGACGGGCTTTTCAAGCTCTTCGATGATCCGCAGCCCGGTTGCCGCAAGCGCTTCGCGATGGGTGACACCGGGCAGAATGATCGTGAATTCATCGCCGCCCACACGGGCCACTGTGTCCGCCGAACGGGTGGCGTCGAGCAGGGCCCGCGCCACGTTGAGCAACACGTGATCGCCCGCCGCGTGGCCAAACGTGTCATTGACCGCTTTGAAATAATCCAGATCCACATGCATGACGGCGCAGGGCATCTTGGAGTCCAGCAGCCGTGCAAGGATGGTATCGAGCGCCCGGCGGTTCTTCAGTCCCGTGAGCGTGTCGGTGAAGGCTTGTTCTTCTGCGGCGATCTTCGCGCCTTGCAATTGCAGGTTCAACGCCCGGGAGGCCGCCATCGCCGCGGATTTTGCCTCGACGAGATAGAGCATTTCTATGGCCAGATCCGTGGCGGCAAAATCAGCGCTGCTCAGGGCATAGTCGCGCACCGCATCGAGAACCGAAATGCCGAAGGACAGATTCACGACGAACCCGTTGCTGCGACCATCGCGCAGGGCGATGCCCTTCAGGGAGGTGTGCGGCGCGGTGCGCAACTCCAGATGCAGCTTGCGCCCGAGCACAGCCCCCAACTCGTCCATATTCGACACGATGCGGGGACGCAGGATGCGAAACACTTCCAGAAAGCGGGTTCCGATCCACCTGTCATGCGGGCGCAGTTTGCGAATCGTCGGACCCACATGGGTGATATGCCCGGTCGCGTTCACCACCACGTGCATCGGACAGAACACGTCGAGCATTTGCGGCTGAAGCGGCGAGACATAACTCATGCGCGCCGTGCTCCGAGATCGAAGTCGCGCCCTTCGGAGAATTCCGGCTCAAGCAGCGTGATGCTCAGCGTTTCGCTGCCCTTGCGCGCGCCGGTATGTTCGACCATGGCCAGCGCGCCGTAGTCATCCGCCATCGTGCGCAAAATCCCCATCAGCACATGGCCCCAGCCGGTCTGCGGCGACTGGCATGTCAGCGTGTAATTGCGCGCCGCATGTTCGCGCAGTTCGATCTTGGGAAGCTCCAGATCTTCGAGGGCAAGCCGGGCGCGGTCGGGCAGATCGTCGAGCGAGTGCAGGAAATCCTCGAAATTCACCCCGCCAAAGCGCAGCAGGCGGCGCACGGCTTCGACATTCGGATGGCTTACGAGATAGGTGCCAAGGTCTTCCAGCACATCCGGCAGGGGCCGGGCCAGAACATGCTCCAGCGCGGCGAGCGTATCCTGCGCCGTCTGGGCATCGTAATCGAGCATCGCTTCGACACTGTACAGGTTGTGGCCAGCCTTCTCCGCAACAGCCACCCATTTTTCATTGCCAAAGCAATCCGTTACAAACAATTGTATCGTGCGCAACGCCAAACCGTGCATGCTGTTTCCCGCTCTTTCTGGCGATGTCTTTGCATACAGGTCTTAACAACTCTCCAAGGATTCAAATTTTAAGGGCTAAAGGGCCGCCAGTTGGGCGACCTGCACCGCTAGAAATCCGTCGGAGCGCCGCCTTCGGCTTTGCGGCGCGCAACGTACTCCGCCAAGGCCTCCTTGCGCCCGGCCTCCATGGGCGGCGCTTCGAAACTGCCGATGATATCCTTGAACACACCATGGGCCCGCTCGGCGGTCCATGTCGCCCCTGCCGCCTCCCACGCTTCGAAATTCTTCCAATCCGACACGATGGGTTGATAAAACGCGGTGCTATAGCGGTCTTGCGTGTGCTGAATGCCGAAGAAATGCCCCGCGCTGCCGACCTCCTTGATCGCATCGAGCGCGATTGCGTCCTCGGAGGTATCGGTGATCACCGGGTCCATGTAGCGCTGGATCATCTGCAGGATTTCGCAATCCATCACGAATTTCTCCGGGCAGGCGATCAACCCGCCTTCGAGCCAGCCCGCCGCGTGATAGACCATGTTCGAGCCCGACTGCACCGCCGCCCAAAGGCTGTTGGAGGTCTCCCACATCGCCTGCCCGTCCGGCACATTCGCCGCGCAGACCCCCGACGCGCGCATCGGCAGGCCATAGAACCGGGCCATCTGCCCGGTCATCTGCGTCGAGCGCATGTATTCGGGGGTGCCGAAGGCCGGTGCGCCGGACTTCATATCCACGTTCGAGGTGAAGGTGCCGATCACGCAATGGCACCCGGGCTGCACGTATTGGAAGAGCGCGATCGCGCAGAGTGCCTCGGCGATGGATTGCGCCACCGCGCCCGCCATCGTCACAGGGGCCATCGCGCCCGCGAGGGTAAAGGGCGTGACCACCACCGCCTGTCCGCGCCGGATCAGCCGCAGGCAGCCGTCGATCATCGGGAAGTCATGCTTGAGCGGCGAGGTGGAGTTGATGTTGGTGTACATATAGGGTTTGGCGCGGAATTCCTCTTCCGTCAGCCCGCCCGCGATCTTCACCATCTCCATCACATCCTCGACCCGCTCGCGGCCGAGCGAATAGGCATGCATGACCTTGTCGGTCAGCGTGAGCTTGTCGTAGAGCACATCGAGATGGCGCACCGAGGCGTGGATGTCGCACGGCTCGACCGGGTAGCCGCCCGCGAAGTGGATGCAGTTGAAATACTGCGTCAGGCGCAGCAGGTTGGCGCATTGCTCGCGGGTGCCGGCAACCTTCTTGCCGATCTCCAGATCGAAGTAGTTGGGCGGCGAGGAGACATTGCCGAACAGGATGTGATTGCCGCCCACGGGGATGTTATGCGCGGGGTTGCGCGCGGCGATCTCGAACTGGGACGGGGCCTTGGCGATCATCTCCGTGACGAAATCGCGGCCCATCCGGACGTTTTCCCCGTCGATGATGCACCCGGCATGCCGCAGGATCTCCAGCGCCTCGGGGTTGAGGAACTCGATGCCGATCTCTTCGAGGATACGCATGGCCCCGTCATGGATCGCGGCGACGCCCGCTTCGGTGAGCGGCTCGGTCGGGCGGTCGGTGTTCACAGGCACGCGCCAGGGCATCTGCTCGATGACGGCCGCGCCGCGCCGCGCGGCAGCCCCCGCACGTCCACCCCCGCGGGTCCTGCGGCGCGGGGCGGTTGTGGTTGCATCTGCCATGGAAGCCTCCTGCTCTGTCACCTCCTGACTATTTCAGTGCAAAACGGCCACTGATTGACGGTTTGCGACAGATCTTGTCGCGTTTCCCTTACCCCGCCAAACTGTCTCCCCCCTGCTCTGCGACCGCGCATACGGGCCCTGCCGGGCGCCGCAAGCGGCCGGTCAACCGGTCTGTGCAACGCCCAGCCATGCGGGCAAATGACCGATATCGGGGAGGACCGCGTCGGCGAAAGGCGCGAGCACGTCCGGGCCCGCGTAGCCGGTCAGAACGCCGACGGTCATGAACCCCGCCGCGCGCCCGGCCTGCAGGTCGTGCAGGCTGTCACCGACCATCACGCAAGAGGCGGGCGGCAGGTCCATTCTCTCGGCGAAGGCCAGAAGCCCGCCGGGGCCCGGCTTGGCGCCATGGCCGCTGTCATAGCCCGCGATGAAGTCCAGAAGGCCCGTCACCCCTGCGGCGGACAGATGCGCGCGGGCGGGCATTTCCGCATCGTTGGTCAGCACACCGAGGCCGAGGCCTGCCGCGCGCAGAGCCTCGAAGAACGGCACGAGCGGCACCGATTCCACTTGTGGCGCCCGCGCGGCTTCCACGTTGAGGATATCGATCAGCCGCGACAGACCATGGGGGCCGTGGTCCGGCAGGAGGGGCAAGAGGCGGACCGCGACCTCCTCGGGCGAGCCGGCGATCACCACGCTGTCCGGCGCGAAGCTCTGGCGTTCGGTGTCGAAGCCGATGGCGGCGCCGAGGCGCTGCGCGTGGGCGTCATCCTGCGCGATGCGGCGCAGGAAGGCTCTGGCCCAGGCTTCCCAGGTCCGCGCGAAATCGAACAGCGTGCCGTCCTTGTCGAAGAGCACGCCACGCGGTGCTTGCGCGGGGGGGCGGGGCGCGCTCATGTCCAGTGCACCTGCGCGCCGCCGGGCAAGGCGGCACGGGCTTGCATGAGCCGGTCATAGGCGAGGCTGTGCGCGTCGCAGAAGGCCATGACCCAGGCATCGTCCATAAGAAGGAAATCGAGCACCGAGGCGAGCAGGTCAGGCTCGCCGAGCCGCGCGCGCAGGTCTTGCTCGGAAAGCCCAGACGCGCCCAGAAAGACGGGCCGCAAGTCGTCTTGCCCAATGAGCCAGCCGACGGCTTGCAGGGCGATGGTTTCGGCGGACTCCCGCTGATGCATAAACTGCTCCTCAAGTTTTCCGAAAGAATGAAACTGTTTTTTAACGCTTGCCAGCAAAAAAGGAGGACAAGCCCATCCCGGGTCTTGGAAAAAGGACAGATCAGGTGAACGTCCCCGTCCTCATCGTCGATGCCAACGCCACAGGCCGGATGGCGCTCAAGGCCAAACTCGCCTCCGCCCTGTACGATGTCGTGCAGGCGACCAGCGGGGCCGAGGCCCTGCACCGCGTGCAGCAAGACGCACCGCAAATCGTGATCGCCTCCGATACGCTGCCCGACATGTCGCTGGCCGCCCTTGCCCGGGCGATACACCGGCGCGCCACCGACAGCGCCCCGCCGATCATCGCGTTGACCCAAAGCGCCGGCGGTCGGCTCGGTTTGCTGGACGCCGGGGCCGAGGATGTGTTGCCCCGCCCGGCCCATGCAGGCCACCTGATCGCGCGGATCCGCTCGGTGCTGCGCAGCCATGCCGCGGCCGCCGAATGGCGCCTGCGCGATCTGACCTCGCGGGCGCTCGGATTTGCCGAACCGGCGACCCTGTTCGACCGGAGCACGGAAGCGGTCCTGCTCGGCACGCCCGGCACCACGCTGCCGCCAAACCTCATGACCGCGCTTGCACAAACCCCCGACCTGCATGTGACGCAGGCGCAGGTGCCGCAAGCCCTGACATACTTGCAGGGCACGCAGGGCCCCGATGTGGTGCTGTTCGCGCTGGACCCGGGCGCGCTCGGCACGCTCGCGGACCTGCGCGCCCACCCGGCCCTGCGCCGCAAGGCGTTGCTGGCAATCGCCCCGCACGGCGCCCATGATCTCGCCGCCAAGGCGCTCGATCTCGGCGCGGATGACGTGGCGCTCGCGCCCGCGCCCGGCCTCTTCGCCGCGCAGGACATGGCCGCCGAAATCACCTTGCGGGTCCAGCGCCTGCAGATGCGCCAGCAGATGGCCCAAAGCCTGCGCACCACGGTGCGCCGCCGCGCCGAGGCCGCCCTGCGCGATCCGCTCACCGGCCTGTACAACCGCCGGTATGCCCTGCCCCATCTGGCCCGCATCGCCGAACAGGCAGAGCAGACGGCGCGCCCCTTCGCGGTCATGGTCGCCGATCTCGATCACTTCAAACGGATCAATGACACCTATGGTCACGCCGCAGGCGATGCGGTTCTGGTCGAATGCGCCCGCCGCCTGCAGCAGAACATGCGCGCGATGGACTTGCTGGCGCGGATCGGCGGCGAGGAATTCCTGATCGTGACGCCCGGCACGGATCGCCGGAATGCCCGGCAGGCGGCGGCGCGGCTCTGCGAGAAGATCTCGGGCAAACCGTTCGTGGTCCCCGGTCTGGAAGGCCGGTTGACCGTGACGATCTCCGTGGGACTGGCGGTCAGCCACACGCAGGCGGACCTTTTCGACACAACTGCGGATCTGTCGGAGCCCGAACAGGTCCTGCAGCGCGCGGACCGGGCGCTCTACGAGGCGAAACGGTCCGGGCGCAACCGCTTCAGCTTTGAGCGCAGCGAGCAGCGGCGCGCGCGCTGCACATGGCCCGGCACAGGCAGCTACTCTACTCTCGCGGAGACCCCGGCGAGCGTGCGCTGAAGCTTTCGAGCCGGCGGGCATAGGCGGCGCGCTCTGCCGCCGACATGGCCAGAACCCGCGCCTGCCATGCCTCGGACACAGCGCCGAGGCGCGCGCTGGCCTGCATGCGCTGCTCGGTTGCGAGTGCCCGCACGGCATCCGCGTCGAGCGGCTCGGCGCTCAGAGCCTCCACCAGACGCGCGATGCGCTGGCCTGCCTCCGGCGCTGTATCGGGACGTGCGGCGCGCGCGGCACGGAACACCGCGCGGCGATCCTCCGGCTCCAGCGCCCGCAGCAGCGCGGGCCCGGCCAAGCGGTCCGCACCCCCCCTCTCGGCCAGTCCGCCATGACGCCAGACCGCACCGGCCACAGCGCCCAGCACCGCGAGATTGAGCGCCAAAGACAGCGCAAAGAGCAGTTTCAGGCCAAGACGGCGCGTCTTCGGCTTCGGCGCATCAGTCTTCATAAGATCCCTCCCAGGTCTCCAGCGCGCCGAACACGTAGAGCGCGTCATCCGTCACCGCGCTGAACTCAGCCGGGGCAGCCCAGAGCAGCGCAGGGTCCGGCAGGCTTTGCGGCCCGGTCACCCCGATCCAGATCCCCAGAAGGCCCGCTGCGACCACGCCCGCCGGGGC
>CBFHJA010000016.1:0-84224 GCA_965656085.1 uncultured Aliishimia sp.
CCATATCTGCCATGCGGACAAGGAATCACAGATCAAGCTTCGTGGGAAGCCTGAATCGGAAAGGGCGCAACACGCTCCAGCCGGACTGCTGGTGCCGGGCATTCGGTAAATCGGCATCAGTCAAAACTGTCGCATCAGAGGAGGGACAATTCATTCCGACAGAAAGGTGCAGCGGCTCATGGGGACGGAAGCGCGCCAAGCAACATGCCGATATCCGAGCGCGCCGCTTCGCTGGCCTCGATGAGCTGCGCGATGCCCTCCAGACTTTCCGTGTCGATTTCTGGCAAGTCTTGCCTCACGCGCCGCAGCGTCTGCACCACATCCGCGTTTTCGATACCTTCCACAGACGCAGATCCCGACCGGTACGCTGCTTCGAACTGCTGCCGGTCTGCTCCCACTTGCGCAAAGACTTCTGCAGCGGCATCAAATGCACCAGCCGCGAAATAGGCCTCGCCAACCGCCGCTGTTTCATCGGGCAAATCCAGTTTCGCCAGCAAGTCGAGGGCTTCGAACGCACGGCCCTGCTCAAGCAGGAGCCTAGACTTCAACTGGACGAACTGAGAGGTTTCCGCAGCTTCGACAACCGATAGCAGCAGACGCTCGGCCAGATCGACAAACCCGATGTCAAGACCGCGCTCAGCCATCCGCATTCGTACGCGCTCCGATGTGGAGACATAGCGATCCTCAAGTGGAAGAACCGCGTATTTCAGGAATGTGACATCATCGGAGGTCTCTGCAAGTGTGTCGAAAAGCGTGTCGACTGACCGGCGCATCAAGCTGCGGCTATCATCGGTCTGCGAATAGAGCAGTGCGAAGGCTGCATCAAACTGTGTAGATTTCGCCAAGGCGATCATCTGCGCAGCGATCAAATCACGTTCAATCTCGGTGCCACGAAACTGCAACGCGAAGGATTCTGCGAGCAACGCGATCTCTGCCGAAATCTCGTCTCCCTTCTCAACCTGCTGGTTTATGAAGGAAATCAGGGCCCGTGGCGCCTCCTGATTCCCCTCTGCCAAGATGCCGCGCACGTCCTGTTCGGATTGCCGGGCACCGGTTTGCGCAGCTTTGATTTGGGCATCTTCGAGCTTCCCCTTTGCGGACAATACGCCCTCCGCACGCCCGGCCTCGCGCATGACAAGCGCAGCCTTGTCCAAACTTCCCCGCGCGCGCAGACGCATACTCAACTGCGGCGCTATAATTCTGCGCAGATGCTTCGGCAATTCTCGCAAGTGCCGAATCGCAGCATCCTCGTCAAAGACCACATCCTCGGGAATAAGGTCGAAAGACAGTGCAGACCAAAGGGAAACCGGGCCTCCACATTCCAGCTTGACCAACTCCTTCAACGCCGGCGACGCGCCATATTCGAGCACCTGTGCAATCGCGCCGGCGGCGTTCAGGTCCTCACGTTCTGTGCCCGCCAATGAGACGACCGCCAGTGCTTCGGCGCCGAACCCGAAGAAGACATATGTCCGGGCCAAGCTGAGCGCCATGTCCTCGTCGAGAATGTCAAACTCGCCAACGAGGTGCCGGCGTAGTTTCGCAACGGCAGGACCGAAATCCTCTCCCGGGTCCCACTGGGACACATCATACGCCGCGGGCATCGCGCATTGATCCATCTTCAGTTCTCCGGTTCGAAATTCCGGAGGAGGCGCCGATGTGTCGATGGCGCCGGACGTGCGAATATTTGCGACTGGCACCGTGCCCTGGCGCTCTGGTGCGGCTGCGCTGTCATTTTCAACTGCGATTTCATCCATCGCCTTGGACGGGAGCGCAGTCTGCGGCGCACTTGGCTCTGCGCGCGGATCAGCCGTCAAATTGCCTTGCGTAAGCGCCAGGCCAATATCGGCTGCCAATTGCTGTTGTAGTGCCGGCAAGTCCGGACGCATTTCTCGGGGCGTGACGGCCTCAGCAGGGTCCGATCCGTCCGCTGCAGGTTGCGCACTGCCCTGGGCAAGCGTGCTGTCGGAACTGTCTTTCCAGAAGGGGGGCAACACGGCACGTCTGTCCTCCATTGACGCTGGATTTCCCGCAGAATCAGCGGCAGAGCGCGGCGTCGAGGCGGCGGGCGGTTGAGTGTAGTCCGACCCCTCGTCATAGACATCGATCACAACCAACCGGTCGCCCATCGTGAAAACCGCCGTGTCGCAGGGGCAGGCCTTGGTCAAAACCAAGGCGCCGTCCGCAAAGGCAACACTGCGCACCCGTTCGCGCGTGATGCGATCAAAGGCCTGATCGAGACGGACATCGATGAGCTCTTGAAAGGTCAGTTTTACCTGATTCGCGGTTTCCTCTGCCACGAAGTCCGACGGCACCGGCATGGCGATGACAAGACGTGTAAAATTCTCATGATCCCCGGACCTGAGTACCGCCACATTCGCAAACGCCTGAGACCCGATGAAGACCAAAAGTATGAAAAGCCATGGTCTCATGCAGCGGATTGCTTCACTTCCTTGAGCCGCTCTTCCAGATCAGAGAAGCTGGGCCGGCAATGAGACGGTGTATTCTGACGCCCCACTTCGATGCAGATATTGGTCGCGTGATTGTGCAGGTTGGCGACGAGAACTTCCCGGATAAGATGGTAAAAATGGTTTTCGTCCTCCGTGACGGCTTTGATTCTCGATGCGAAAGGTCCAACGAGACCATAGGCGAGGAAAACGCCCAGAAAGGTTCCGACGAGAGCGCCGCCGATGAGCTTGCCAAGCACCTCCGGCGGTTGGTCGATGGACGCCATCGTCTTGATAACCCCAAGAACAGCCGCGACGATGCCAAGTGCGGGCAAGGCATCCGCAACGGTTTGCAACGCATGGCTGGAATGCATCGCATGGTGGAAATTGGCATCCATCCGCTTTTCCAGAACCTCTTCGACTTGATGTGGATCGTCATAATTCATCGAGGCGGACCGCATCGTATCGCAGATCAACGCAATTGCCTCCGCGCTCGCGAGAATCTTTGGATACTTGGTGAAGATCGACGAGCTTTCGGGGTCTTCGATGTGTTCTTCGATGGCGACCGGGTTCTGACGCGCAAGGCGAATCAATTCGAAGAGAAGACATAGCAAGTCCTTGTAGTCATCATGCGTCCATTTCGGCCCTTTGAAGACCTTTCCCAGATCCTTCAACGTGTGCTTGATGGCGGACATGTCGTTGCTGATCAGGAAGGCGCCCACCGCAGCGCCGCCGATCATGGTGAACTCGTAAGGCAGGGCCTTGAGAATGATGCCGATCTTGCCGCCAGCCGCGAGATACCCACCGAAGACCATCACGAAGACCGTTATGATGCCGACGATACCAATCATAAAACGCTTCTCCCAAGTGAACCACGCTCGAACCTAATCCGCTTGTCTTAAGAAATGCCTAGGACGCACGCCTATTCGGTGGGAACATCGGCATTTCTTCCGGCGAGAATCGTACTGATGGAATAGGCGGCCTGAGGGGTCATCCCCGCCAAGATCGCCGCAGCGGCATCGGGCCTCATGCGCGCAACAAACCCGGCTGCGAAATCGGGCGCCATTTCTTCGAACAACGCCGCCGCAGTTTTGGGCTTCATGTTTTCGTAGACGGTCGTCAGCCGTGCCAGATCGTCCTCCGCCGCCGTGCTGGCCAGCGCCAGCGTATCCCGCAATCTTTGCTCAGCGACCTTCATTTGCTCCAGTTGCGCCATGACGCGTGTTTCCGTGGCCTCGAGCGCGATCTGCCGCTTTTCAAGATCCAACTCCTTCGCCCGGAGTGCCTCTTCGCGCTTTTGGAAATCTTTCAAAAGGCGTGCAAAATGCGCTTCCGACAGGTCCGACGGCGCCGGTTCCGAGGGTTGCATTTCGGGTTCGGCATCGAACACGGCCTTCGCCTCGGCGAACACCTCCGTAGCGCTCGTGGCAAGCCGCAGACCCGCTGAAGCCACAAGCAGCATGGCGAGGATCGCGACCGTACCGCGTCCACGAAACCGGCGGGTCTTTTTCGGGGTGTTTTTCTCCATGATCGCTCCTAGGCAGACCGACGGCGCGTGAACATCGGCTCGGCGTCGCGGGTGGCCGTCTGTGGTGCCGCTTCGGGGGCCGGCGCATGCTCGGGCGGCCGCGGTGGCGATTGCGCTGGAACCACGTCATGCAAGGCCGCCATCTGAAGCTCCAGTTGCCGGCGCACGTCTTCGGCGCGTTGTGTCAGCCCGGTCAACTCGTCGGCGGACGCGGTGGCAGCGGCGCGCGCGGTCGAGAGGGTTTTCTCCAGATCATCCACCTGAGCCGACAAGACAGCGACAGCCCCGCCCATCCCGTTTTCCAGATTGTTGAACTTCTTCAGACGCCGGCCCAGCACCCAGCAATAGAACGCAGCGCCGAGCGCGCCGGCCGCGAGGAAAATATCTGCAATCAGCGCCATGATGTGCCTCGTTAGTTGATGACGAATTCCATGATGAGCAGGTCGTTGACCCGATCCGGTCCGATGACCACTTGTACCCGGCGCAGCATTTGCGCCCTCAGCCGCGCGAGCGCCGACGTGTCCTCGATGTCGGAGGTGCGCAGCGCGCGCAGGTAGCCGTTGAGAACATCGATGATTCGCGGCTCGAGCAGTTCGACATCCGCCTTGTAGGCTGCCGGCACTTCGAGCTGCGCCCGAAACCTCAGATGCGACAGCTCGCCGGAGCCGGTGATGGACACCACGAGCGGTTCGAGCTCGACAAACTCGATATCCGGCAAGGCCTTGACTTCACTTGCCTTATCGCTCCGCGCCTCTTCGGTGCCGGAGTTGAGAAACAGGCCGCTCCAGGTCGCATAAAAGCCGGCACCGCCGCCGACAAGCGCGAGGACAAGACCCAGGATCAAAGGCAGTTTCGACGCCTTTTTCGGGGCGTCGTCTTGCGTGACAGTTGCGTCGGCCATGCTCGTTCCAGACTTATTTCGCAAATTCCTTATAGACCGACAGGCACTAACCGATTGTTAAGCGAGATGGGGCATGAAGGGCGCCACAGCCTGGTAGAACACCACGCTTGACGGAGGCGCCTTGTGCAGCAACTGCTGAATATCTGGAACGGTTTGACGTTCGCCCGAAGAATGATCGCCATCGCGGCGACCGTGGGGATGTTTCTCGCGATTGCGACGATGACCCGGATGGTCGCGGCCCCCTCGATGACCCTGCTCTATGCCGGGCTCGATTCCTCTGCGGCCGGCGAGGTTGTCCGGTCACTTGAAACGCGCGGCGTGGCCTTCGAAGTGCGCGGGGGGTCGATCTTCGTCGACAGTGCCGCGCGCGACCAATTGCGCATGACGCTTGCGAGCGAAGGTCTGCCGGCCAATGGTGCGAGCGGATACGAGTTGCTCGACAGTCTGTCCGGCTTCGGCACCACGTCGCAAATGTTCGACGCCGCCTATTGGCGCGCAAAGGAAGGGGAACTGGCGCGCACGATCGTGTCCAATCCGGATGTCTCCACCGCGCGGGTCCATATCGCCAACACCGGAAACAACCCGTTTCAGCGCGGCGTGCAGCCCACCGCATCCGTGGCGATCTCCCCGTCCGGACAACCGCTGACCCCGGCACAGGGCAAGGCCATCAAATACCTCGTCGCCTCGGCGGTCGCCGGGCTCTCCCCGGACGATGTGGCCGTGATCGGACCCGATGGCGCGCTGATCGGTGCTGGCGACGAGCCCGCACAGGCCAATGGCGGGGATGAGAAGGCCGCGCTTTTGAAGGAAAAGGTCGAGCGCCTGCTCGAAGCGCGTGTCGGGCATGGCAACGCGATCGTGGAGGTCAGCGTTGACACCGTGACGGAAAGAGAGGCCATCCGGGAGCGCCGCTTCGATCCCGAATCGCGCATTGCGATCAGCACGGATACCGAGGAAATCACCAATTCCGCGACAGAGGCCGGCGGCGGACAGGTTTCGGTGGCCTCCAACCTGCCCGATGGCGACGGCAACGCGGGCGGGGATAGTTCGAACTCGCAAAACAGCCAGACCCGCGAAAGGGTCAACTACGAAGTCTCTGAAACCGAAAGAGAAGTCATACGCGCCCCGGGCGCGATCAAACGCCTGACCGTCGCGGTTCTGGTCAATGGCGCCCCAGTGCCGTCGGAAACCGGCGCGCCAACGATCGAACCACGCGACGAGGAGGAACTGGCGGCGCTGCGCGAGTTGGTGTCCTCGGCGGTGGGCTTTGACGAAGCGCGCGGCGATGTCATCACGATCAAATCCATGAGCCTTCAGGTCATCGAGCCTGCCGGAACCGAAGCCAACACGTCCTTGCTTGGCGGTCTGAACCTCGACGTGATGTCCGTCATTCAGATGGCGGTGCTGGCGGTGGTCACGCTCATTCTCGGTCTGTTCGTCGTCCGGCCCCTGCTCACGGGTGCGGCCGGGGCTGCGGCAACGCCGGGCCTGCCACCCCCGGCGCCCGAGTCTGACGCCGCCGCCGCGAACGATTCGGACCTCGCGCTGCCCTCCATTGCACAGGACACACCGGCGTCCGACAGTTTGCCCGATCTCGGTCTGAGCGGCGCGGATGGCGGCCTGCCCTCGCTGCCGATGCTGGGCGATATGGGCGGCATGGGTGACATGGGATCGGCCGACCCAGCAGACCGGTTACGCAACATGATCGGCGAGCGGCAGACCGAAACCGTCGAGATTCTGCGCGGATGGCTCGAAGATCGTGAGGAGACCGCATGACAAGCATGTCTCACATATACGAGAACTTCGCCTTCCAGACGGAGCAGACCGAAGAACGCAAGGGCGGACTGAGCGAAGAGGAAATCGAGGACAGCAAACTGGCCTCTTTCGAGAGCGGATATTCCTCGGGCTGGGAAGATGCGCTCAGAGCGCACGAGGACAGCAAATCCGCGATCTCCGCCGCGCTCAAGGACGGACTGGCCCGCGCGGAACTGTCCAAAGAAGCGGCCTTCGATCAGTTCATCACGGCCGCCGAGACGCTGATCGAGGGTATCGTCAAGCAGGTCCTTCCGGCAATCTCGCAGGACGTGCTCGGGTACCATATCCGCGATATCCTGACCGAAGTTGCCCGGACGGCTGTGGATCGGGCGCTGGAGGTCTCGGTCAGCCCCGAGGACCACGACGGTCTGGTAAAGCTCAGCGCGGACTGGCTGCCGGAGACGGCGCGGATCGTCTGCGACCCCGCGCTCAGCCCCGGTCAGGCGGACCTCAAGCTGGGCGACAGCGAAACCCATGTCGATCTGGCCGAGGTGATCGCCGAGGTCGGCCGCGCGGTGGACGCCTTTTTTCACGTAGCCAAGGAGACATCTGCGCATGACGGATGAGACACACCACCCCGCTGCCGAGATGAGCAATCCTTTCACCTCCGTGCCGATCGAAGTGACCGTGTCGGTCGGCAAGGCCAAACCGATGATCCGCGATCTGGTCATGCTGGGGCAGAACGCGGTGCTGGAGCTTGACCGCAAGGTCGACGATCCGGTCGAATTGTTCGTCGGAGACCGCCTGATCGCGCGCGGCACACTCGAAGAGGCACAGGACGACCCCTCCGGCGCGCTCTGCGTGCGCCTGACGGAGGTGGTCGACCTCAAGATCGGGCTGGAATGAGACCAAACCGCTGCTTTCCGGCGCTTCTGGCACTCCTCGCGCTGCTCGCCAGCGGGCAGGCCGCGCTTGCGCAGGATGTGACGATCTCGCTGGGAGAGGGCGACTCGCTGAGCGCGCGCACGCTGCAACTCTTCGCGCTGATCACCGTGCTGAGCCTTGCGCCGGGCATCGCGATCATGGTGACGTGCTTTCCGTTTCTGATCACCGTGCTGTCGATCCTGCGGCAGGGCATCGGCTTGCAGCAATCGCCCCCCAACATGCTGATCGTCAGCCTCGCGCTGTTTCTGACCTATTTCATCATGGAGCCGGTCTTCACCGCGGCATGGGAGGCGGGAATCGGCCCCCTGACCCGCGAAGAAATTGATATCGAGACCGCCTTCGTGCGGGCGCTGGAGCCGTTTCGCGGATTCATGGTTAACCGGCTCGACGCGGAGACCTTTCAGGCGATGGCCGATCTGCGCCCCGACACGCAAAATCTCGACCCCGCCCCCGACGCGCCGCTCTCGGTTCTGGTGCCCAGCTTCCTGCTCTCGGAGATTTCCCGCGCGTTTCAGGTCGGCTTCCTGATCTTCCTGCCCTTCCTCGTGATCGACCTCGTGGTCGCCGCCGTTCTGATGTCCATGGGCATGATGATGGTGCCGCCCGCCATCGTGTCCCTGCCCTTCAAGCTGGCCTTCTTCGTCGTCGCCGATGGCTGGAGCCTGATCGCCACCTCGCTGGTGCGCAGCTACTTCTGACAGAACCCCCCACCCGACGCGCCGCGCGGCGGACGTTGCCGAACGCTACGGCCCCATCGGACCGGGACCGGCTGTCGCCGATCTCATGCGCCGGGTCATCAATAACCCGAGCGGCGGAAGAGCACCGCAAAGGTTTGCAACAAAATCCGGACATCCTGCCGAAATCCGATGCGGGCAAGATAGGCCCGGTCGCAGGCCAGCCGTTCCGAATAGGGCGCGCCGCGCCTATGCGCCACTTGCCACATACCCGTCATGCCCGGGCGCAGGCTCTCCAGCACCCATGGCATGGCGGCGAATTTGTCCCGCTCGCCGGGCGTGATGGGGCGCGGGCCGACAAGGCTCATCTCCCCGCGCAGCACGTTCCAAAGCTGTGGAAGCTCATCGAGCGACAGGCGGCGCAAGACCCGCCCGAGCGGTGTCACACGCGGATCGTCCCGCAATTTGAACGTCGCGGCCCATTCCCGCGCCGCCGCCGGATCGGCTGCAAGATGCGCGCGCAGCACCTCCTCGGCATCGCACCGCATCGTCCGCAACTTCCAGCAGGTGAACAGCCGTCCGTCCCGGCCGAGCCGCCGATGCCCGAAAAACGCCGGCGCGCCCCGGGCCCAGCTCGGACTTGCCAGACACAGAACCACCGGGGCGCAGATCGCGCCAAGCAAGAGCGCCCCAACCACGTCGAAGACGCGCTTGGGGCCGTTGGAATAGGCGGTCGCGCGCTCCAGAGCAGGCGGAGATAGGGTCTGGTCGAGAGCCATCTGGCAAAGATCCGTGGCGGTTGTTCCGACCGTCTAGAGCACCGCCCTTAACAAACCCTCAAAACCGCTGACCGGAGCCCGGCATCAGACCGGCGCGATGCCGGGCGCGAGCGGTCCCATGGAGACCGTCCCGGTGCCCGGATCTGCGCTCACCACGAAGATATCCTGTGCGCCATCCGCCGCCGTCACCGCCTGCGCGACCGGGTCCGCCTGCATCGACAGACCGCTCACCCAGGCGCGCTGCGCCGCCCCGGTGTCGGGATACCCGGCAAAGCCCCCGGGGCGGTTGGTGTAATTCAGCATCAGCACCAGCTTCACCGTCGCGGTGCCCGGCGCGAAATTGACCGCCAGGTTCCGCCCCGACCGGTCAATCCCGCCAATCGCATGGGTCAGTTGATACCACCCATCCGCCCCCGGCAGCACCACGTCTTCACAAAAGGCGCATTTCTGGTGAAACCCGCTGCTGCGATTGGCGATCTTCGTGCCCGCGGGCCAGACGCCGCCGGCATCGTTCGGATTGCCCAGCGCCGCCGGCAGCGGCTTGTTGAGGGTGATCACCCCCGTGGACTTGTTCACATCGCCCAGATCGAACAGGTCTTCCTCCTCGATCCGGCTATAGGCCTCATAGCTCTGCCCGGTCGCGCTGGTGTAGCCGAAGATCACCACGCCCCGGCGCTGCGCATCGTTGTCGGTCTCGTTCCAGCCGCTCGCATCGGTGACCTCGATGACCGCGTCGCCCGGCGCGAGCGGCTGGGCGAGTTCGGTGAGGCTGTCGGTTCCGCCATGGCGGTGGCGCGCGTGATGCATGGCAAGGATCGGCAGGCCGTCCACATCGTAGCAGCGCAGCCCGACATATTGCGCGTGCCGCTCGCCCTCCGCCCACGCGCTCCAATCCCCGGCCACGCTTTCCTGACGCAGGTAGCAGCCCAGCCGGTAGACCTTGTTGGGATCGACCGCGATGGTCTGCGGCAGTTCGAGCGGGCCCGCGAAATGCCCCGCAACCGAGAAGGCCCCGGCGAGGTTCGGCGACTGGCCCGCATCGAAGATGGCCCCGGCAGGCGCGTTGATCCCGGCCCCGAGCACGCCCGTCCCGTTTGCCACAAGCCCGTCCGAGACCGAGGCCACATAGGCCGGGCTCGCCAGCGCCGTATTCGGGAAACTCACCGCCCCATCCTGCCGCGAGACCGTGAGCGCGGTGTGGAAGGTCGCCCCATCCGGGCTGACCTTGATCTCGAAATCATCGCTCCCGGCGAGCCCCATCTCGGCCCGCCCCGACCAGCCCGTCTGGAACAGAAGGCTGGCGGTGTCGCCAGCGCCCGCCTTGTTCACCTTGACCTGATGCCCGCCCCCGTCATGGCTGAAAAGCGACGCTTCGCTGGCCACGGACAGACGGTTCGTGCTGTCGGCGCTTGTGTTGATACCAAGGCTGGCAAAGGGCCCAGCGCCGGACGCGGCGGGCCCCCAGGCGCTGCCGTCGAACACCACTTGCCCGCCGGTGCTCTCGTCATATGCGACCCAACCGGTGCTCGGCGCGGTAAAGACCCACGCGCCGCTCTCGAATTGCGCGATGCGCCCGCTCTGCCCGGCCCAGTCCACCACCGGAGCGGCCCCGACGATGTAGCGATCGCCCTCCGCACCCGGCGCAAGCGGCGCATCGGCCTCGGCCCGCACGCTGAGTTGCACCGCGAGGTCGAGCTTGCGCAGGGCCTCGTTATGGGTGACGTGTTTCTGGGCCTGACCGCCTTGGATATAGGGCAGGGACAGATGCGTGGTGGTGTTGGACATGGGGCTCCCCCGGGGGTTTGAACTCTCGGCGGGCAGCTTCGTGCGAAATGTTGAAGAAGGGTTAAATCAACCGTTCGGTGGGGTCCCGGCCCGCGCCGCAGCCAGCGCATTGATGCCTCCAAGAAGCCCGAAATCCTCCCGTGTCATCAGGTAGATACCACACGCGGCCCGAAACCTGTCATAGCGCCCGCCCTGCATGAAGGCCTCCCAGAAGACCCCATCGAAGAGATCCGGGTTCTGCTGCGCCACCCCGGCCAGAAGCACCACACCCCCGGTCGCATTCAGCGTCACCGCAAGATTACCGGCCACTGCTGCAAGATGCCCCTGAAACATCGCACGGGCCGCCAGCGCCTCGGGCTCACCCGCACCGGCCCGCGCGAACACCTCCGCCGCCCGCAGCCCCGGCACCCCGCCGCAGGCCTGATAGAGAAGCGGCAACCCGGTGCCGCTCAGCATCGCCTCGGCCTCGAAAGTGAGCGTGTCGCCGATCTGTGTCTCCGGCCAGAGCCCGGCAAACCGCTCGAACACTGGCACCTCCTCGGCATGGCGCGGCCCGATCGCCACATGCCCGCCCTCCCCCGGAACGGCCCGA
Organism: uncultured Aliishimia sp.; assembly: GCA_965656085.1. Lineage (GTDB taxonomy): Bacteria > Pseudomonadota > Alphaproteobacteria > Rhodobacterales > Rhodobacteraceae > Aliishimia. The sequence continues at coordinate 11,404 of CBFHJA010000016.1, forward strand.
TACTGTGCGCCGTCCCAGATCAGCGCCCCGGCCCCGAGCCCGGTCCCCGGCCCCAACGCGACCCGGTGCCCGTCCCGCAAAGGCCCGCTCGCACCGATGGGCATCACATCGGCATCCGACAGCGTCGCCAGCGACCACGCCGCAGCCTCGAAATCGTTGATCACCAGCGCCTGCCCGGCCCCGGTTGCGGCCCGGATCGGAGCCTCGGCAACCCGCCAGCCGCCATTGGTGAGCCTGATCTCCCCGTCGATCTTCGGCCCGGCCCCGGCACAGACCACGGCCTCCGGAACGCCCTCAACCCCTCGAACAAACTCGGACAATCGCTCCGGAACGCAGAGCCCCGGCGTCATCGCCACATCGCAGCACTGCACGATTCGTCCGCCCACAACCTGCGCCATGCGCAGGGTCGTCCCGCCGATATCCGCCACCAGATCCCACATGGGCCGCAGTCTCTACCAGAGCCGCCCGCAATGCCAACCACAAAGAAAATGCGTCTTGCCATGGCCCGGCAAGAGCGCAAGAGTTGCGCCATGACCCTCGATATTCGCATAGACGCCGCGCGCGACGACCTGATCGCGCTGACCCAAGACCTGATCCGCATCCCGACGCTGAACCCGCCCGGCGCCGAGTACGCGACGATCTGCGCCTATCTCGACAAGCGCCTGACCGCCTCCGGCTTCCAGACCGAATGGGTCCGCGCGGAAGGCGCGCCCGGCGACAGCGAGGCTTATCCGCGCTGGAACCTCGTGGCGCGGCGCGAGGGGGCGGGGCCGGGCCCCTGCGTGCATTTCAACTCGCACACGGATGTGGTCGAGGTCGGCGCGGGCTGGACCAAGGACCCGTTCGGCGGCGAGATCGAAGAGGGCAAGATCTACGGGCGCGGCGCCTGCGACATGAAAGGCGGGCTGGCCGCGTCGATCATCGCCGCCGAAGCGTTCATCGCCGAACACCCCGATTTCCGGGGCGCAGTGGAAATCTCCGGCACGGCCGACGAGGAATCGGGCGGCTATGGCGGCGTCGCGTATCTGGCCGAGAAAGGCTATTTCGACCCGGCCCGCGTGCAGCATGTGATCATCCCTGAGCCGCTGAACAAGGACCGCATCTGCCTCGGGCACCGGGGCGGCTGGTGGGCCGAGATCGAAACCAAGGGCGAGATTGCCCATGGCTCCATGCCGTTCTTGGGCGATTGCGCGGTCCGGCATATGGGCGCGGTGCTCGACAAGTTCGAGAGCGACCTCTACCCGGCGATGGCGGCCCGCCACACCGACATGCCGGTGGTGCCAGAGGGCGCGCGCTCTTCGACGATGAACATCAACTCGATCCATGGCGGCATGAATGAGCCGCTGCCCGGGGACACCTCCCTGCCCGCCCATTGCGTGCCCGATAGCTGCCGCATCGTGATCGACCGCCGCTATCTCATCGAAGAGCCGCTCGATGAGGTGCGCGGCGAAGTCGTTGCGCTGCTCGAAAACCTCAAGGCGACCCGCCCGAATTTCGAATACGAGATGCGCGAATTGAACGTCGTGATCCCGTCAATGACCGATCAGGACGCGCCCGTGGTGCAGACCGTCGCCGCCGCGATCCGCGATGTGCTGGGCCAAGATCCGACCTACGTGGCCTCGCCCGGCAGCTACGACCAGAAACACATCGACCGCATCGGCAAGCTGCGCAATTGCATCGCCTACGGACCGGGCGTGCTGGAACTCGCGCACAAGCCCGATGAATGGGTCGGCATCGACGACATGCTCGACAGCGCGAAGGTGATGGGCAAGGCGCTGGAAAGCCTGCTTTTACCGGGTTGACGCACAACGGCAGGTCCGCATCCTCCCTCGGGTGGGCGCCCGGAACAGGTGAGCGGCAGCGCTTTATGGTCGCCAAACACATCCCACCGAATTTCTGAGCGAAACCCCTGCAGGGCGCCCTCCCGTGCGGGAGGGAGGGCGCGGCCCGGCGGTCTCTGCGAGACCTTGAGTCCGGGCCATGAGACCTGTGCTTGGTTTCAATCCCCTTGATCCAAAAACCATTTGGCGAAAGACTGACCGCAATCCGGCATCAATAAGCCGACACCACCTGGGAGACACGATCAATGACACACCTTCTCACCCGCACGGCCCTTGCCGCCGCGCTTGCCGCCACCGCCTTTGCCGCGCAGGCCAAGGACGACATCACCATCGCGATGCAACTCGAACCGCCGCATCTCGACCCCACCTCTGCCGCCGCGCAGGCCATCGACTCGGTGCTCTACACCAACGTCTTCGAGGGCCTGACCCGCTTCATGGGCGACGGCTCCGTGGTCCCGGGCCTCGCCGAAAGCTGGGAGATCAGCGATGACGGCACCGTTTACACCTTCAATCTCCGCGACGGGGTGACCTTCCATGACGGCACCACGATGGACGCCGAGGACGTGAAATTCTCCCTCGACCGCGCCCGTACCGAAGACAGCACCAACGCCCAGAAGGGACTCTTCGCGGGCATCACCGACGTGACGGTGGTCGATCCCACGACCGTGCAAGTCACGCTGGACGCACCGAACGGGATGTTCCTGTTCAACATGGCATGGGGCGATGCGGTGATCGTCGCGCCCGAGAGCATTGAAAACATCAAGCAGCAGCCCGTCGGCACCGGCGCCTATACCTTTTCCGAATGGGTGCAGGGCGACCAGATCACCCTGACGCGCAACGACAATTACTGGGGCGACGCCCCCGCCATCGCCTCCGCGACCTTCAAGTTCATCTCCGATCCCACCGCCGCCTTCGCCGCCGTCATGGCCGAGGATGTGGACGTCTTCACCGGCTTCCCGGCCCCCGAGAACCTGCCGCAATTCGAGGCCGATCCGCGCTTCCAGGTGCTCGTCGGCTCCACCGAAGGCGAGACGATTCTGTCCACCAACAACAAGCAGGCCCCCTTCGACAACACGCTCGTGCGCCAGGCCGTGGCCCATGCCATCGACCGTCAGGCGATCATCGACGGCGCGATGTTCGGCTATGGCACCCCCATCGGCACCCATTTCGCGCCGCATAACCCGGCCTATGTCGATCTGACCGGCGATAGCGCATTCGACCCTGACCGTGCAAAAGCGCTCCTCGCAGAGGCCGGACTGCCCGACGGGTTCGAAACCACCCTGCACCTGCCACCCCCATCCTATGCCCGCCGCGGCGGCGAGATCATCGCCGCACAACTGGCCGAGGTCGGGATCGAGGCCGAGATCATCAACGTGGAATGGGCCCAATGGCTGGAAACCGTGTTCCGCGGCAAGAATTTCGGCCTGACGATCGTGTCGCACACCGAACCGATGGATATCGGCATCTACGCCAACCCGGACTACTACTTCCAATATGACAACCCGGAGTTTCAGGCCCTGATGGACACCCTGAACAAGACCACCGACCCCGAGGCTAGGGCGGCGCTGATGGGCGACGCGCAGCGGATCATCGCCGGAGATTACGTCAACGGCTACCTGTTCCAACTCGCCGCGCTGACAGTCGCCAAGCAAGGCGTGCAGGGCCTGTGGGCCAACGCCCCCACGGCGGCCACGGACCTGACAGGAATTTCCTGGAAGTGACCCGTAGGGTGGGCAATCTGCCTAAGCCTGCCGCGTGAGCGGCGGGCGAAGTCCGGCAGGCGCTTTTCGTATCGCGAAAAGCTGCCGGGAGGACCACCAAACCGCCCAAATGCACGACACAAGCGCCGCGTCTTTATGCAGGACGCGGCGTCTTTCTTTGCGCTCGCAGCACAGAGTTTGCACATGCAGCAATAAGGTCATATATACTGACCTATGCTGGTTCTATCTCCTCCCAACGCCACCCGTCACACATGGGTCGAAGACATCCAAGGCATCCTCATCGGCGCAACCCTCGTCGCGCTCTCGATCCAGTTCCTCAAGGCCTCGGGCCTGTTCACCGGCCAGATCGCCGGGCTCGCCCTGATCGCAAGCTACCCCACCGGCTGGAGCTTCGGGCTGACCTTCTTCGCGATGAACCTGCCCTTCTACATCCTCGCCGTCACCCAGCTCGGCTGGCGCTTCACCCTGAAAAGCGCGGGCGCGGTGGCGCTCATGTCCACCATGGCCGACCTCTTCCCGCTCCTGCTGACGATCAACGACATCCCGGCCCCGGTGGGCGCGGTGCTTTTCGGCATCCTCGCGGGCGTCGGCCTTCTGTCCCTCTTCCGCCACGGCGCGACCCTTGGCGGCGTGGGCATCGTCGCGCTCTGGCTGCAAGACACGCGCGGCATCGCGGCGGGCAACACCCAACTGGCCTTCGACCTCTGCGTCTTTCTCGGCGCGCTCCTCCTGTTCGACTGGCCGATTGTCGCATGGTCCCTGCTCGGCGCGGTGGTGCTGAACGTCATCATCACCGTGAACCACCGCCGCGACCGCTACATCGCCCAATAGGCCCGGCCGCATTGCGGCCCTCTCAAAGACCCTCTATGCGTTGAGGCACACGCGGGAGGGAGAGCACATATGGCCACGACAGCAGCAATCATCGGCCTCGGCATCATGGGCCGCAGGATGCTTGAGAACATGGAGGTCCACCCGGACTTCCAGAGCGTCGCCCTCTGGGACCCGGACCCGCAGGCCTGCGAGAGCGCCTCGGCGCTTGCTCCCGACGCCCGGATCACGGCCTCCGCCGAAGAGGCCATCGACGCGGCGGACCTCGTCTATCTCGCCTGCCCGCCCGAGCCGCGCAAAGCCTATGCGCTGACCGCAGCCGCCGCTGGCAAAGCGGTGTTCCTCGAAAAACCGCTCGGCGTGGACGTGGCCGAAAGCGAGGCCCTTGTCGCGGCGCTAACGGAAAGCGGCGTCCCAGCGGCAGTGAACTTCACGCAAGCCGCAGGCGCGGCGATGACCGGCGTCGCCGAAGCCGCACGCAGCGGCGCCATGGGCGATCTGATCGGCGCAGATATCGTCGTGACCTATCCCGAATGGCCCCGCGCCTGGCAAAAAGCAGCCGATTGGCTGCGCTTCCGGGCCGAAGGCGGCATGACCCGTGAAGTGCTCTCACATTTCCTGTTCTTCTCCGAACGCATCCTCGGCCCGCTCTCCGTGGTCTGGGCGCGCCCCTCCTACCCGGCGGACCCGGCGCTCTGCGAAACCCATCTGCTGGCCCGGCTTGAAACCGCAGAGGGCCGCGCGGTGTCGATCCTTGCCAGCGTCGGCGGCGCGCAGCCCGACCGGCAGGAACTGACAATCAAGGGCACGGCCACCAGCCGCCGTGTCACGGAATTCTACATCGACGCGGCCTCGACTGGCGGCGCGTTCGAAGAGGTCGCCCCGCGCCCCGCCGATCCGCGCCGCGCGAGCTTGCAAGCCCAACTGGACGATCTGAGCCTGTGCGTTCAAGGCAAGCCCCACCGTCTGGCCACACCGGAAGAAGCATTCCGGGTCCAGAAACTCGTTGAAACCATGCTTAAGGGCACCGGATAACCCCCGCGCCTTCCCGACCCTCTTTCCCCAAGGAGCAACCCCATGAAACACATCCCCGCAGGCAGCCGCGCGTCCACCCGGCCCAATCCCGACTATTTCACCGGCGATGTGTGGATGGACCCGATCATCTCCTCCGAGCCGCCCGCGCGCCTCAATGCGCTGATGGTCCGCTTCGATCCCGGCGCGCGCACCGCGTGGCATACACATCCTTTCGGCCAGACGCTCTACGTTGTCTCCGGCAAGGGCCTGATCTGCCGCCGCGGCGAGACCCCGCAGGAAATCCATCCCGGCGACACGGTCTGGTTCGAGCCGGGTGAGGAGCACTGGCACGGCGCGAGCCCGACCACGGGCATGGTGCATATCGCGATGCAGGAGGCCGACGAGACCGGCTCCGCCGCCACATGGCTCGACAAGGTGACGGACGCCGACTACCAGCCCTAGCGGACGCGCCTGCGGCGCGTGGGGGAGTTTCACTCCCCGCACCCCACAGGATATTTTTGTCAAAAGGAAAACAGGGGCGGGGCACCCGGGGGATCGACGTGGGACGCTTTTGGAGCTGCGGTTTCGTAGGGTGGGCAATATGCCCACCATGGCACCATGCCAAAAACGTTAACGCCCCCTCATCGCACGGTGCCTTCACCTTTTCAAATCACGGAACGAATCAAAAACGAGCCATACAGGTGCCATACGCGGAGCCATACGCCCCGCCATACGCCTGCCATCCCTTGTTTTCAGAGCGCTAACGGCTGAATTCACGTTTCTCGATGTGGACCACATGACGCAACGCGCGCCCCGTTAACCTTCACGCGCGCCAAGCAGGGCAACCCGCGCCCGGATGTCGTCCCGCACAGGCCCGCCGCGCGGCGCATCGCGCAAGGTCGTGAACCAATGCTCCGGCGGATTGCGCCCCCGCCGGTCGTTCGGAAACCGCAACCCCCGCAGCACATCCTCGGCAGCGCCCGGCAACCGCTCCGGCAGCTCGAATCCGTTCAATGTCGCCCAGACCCCGGTCCAGAGCCGCCCCACCGACCACGGGTTATACCCACCGCCGCCCAGCACCAGCACGCGCGGCGCCATGCTCTTCACCGCAGCCAGAATGTCCCAATGCACGTTATTAGAGACGCATAGCTTCGACAAAGGGTCCTCCTCCACCGCATCCGCCCCGCATTGCACCACAATGGCATCGGGCCGGAACGCTTGAACACGCGGCAGGATCAGATGGTCGCGAATATACGCCATCTCATCGTCATTCAGCCCACGCGGCACCGGCAGGTTGAACACGTTCCCGCCCCCGTGCTCCTCCAGCCGCCCCGTGCGCGGCCAGCGGTTTTCCTCGTGCACCGAGATCATCAAACACTCCGCATCGCCCGCAAACCCGTGCTCGACCCCGTCCGGGTGGTGCGCGTCGATATCGATATAGGCCAGCCTCTGCGCCCCGTTCCTGCGCAGCGAGAGCATCGCCAGCACCGGATCGTTCAGGTAACAAAACCCGCCCGCATGGTCGGGAAAAGCGTGATGCGTCCCGCCCGCCGGATGGTACACGATCCCGCCCTCCGCCAGCAGTTCACCCGCCAAAAGCGAGCCCCCCGCAGAGGTGGCGGGCCGCCGCCAAACCTCTGGAAAGACAGGGTTACTATGGGTTCCGATCTTGTGCCGCTCCCGCTCGTGCTCGGGCACCATTTGCGCGGTTTCGGCCCGCATTAGAGCCTGAATGTAGTCCTCGGTATGCCAGTTCAGAAGCGCGGCTGGCTTGGCACGCGGCGAGGTACGGAAGACCTCGCGAGGCAGCCAGCCGAGCGCGCGCGACAGGTCCATGACCGTGCTCACGCGCGGAATACGCAGCGGGTGATGCCCGCCATAGCTCGACCCGCGATAGATTTCGTGACCAAGGAAAAGGGGCCGCTCCAACATTCAGGGCAAGCTAAGGCGCGCCGCGCTCTGCACAAGCCTCTGGACCCCGCGCAGGGCACATCCTAACGTCACAGCGATGTTCCGCTACACGCTCAAACGTCTGCTCTCCCTCATCGTCAGCCTCGCGGTGGCGAGCGTCGTGATCTTCACGGTGATCGAAGTCGCGCCGGGCGATCCCGCTTCCTTCATGCTCGGCGTCAACGCGCGCCCCGACACGCTCGCCGCCCTGCAAGCCGAGCTTGGGCTCGATGTGCCGAAATGGCAGCGCTATGTGAACTGGGTGTCGGGGATGCTGGTGGGTGATTTCGGCACGTCCTACCAGTACCGCACGCCCGTCGCGGAAATGATCGGCGACCGGCTCTGGGTGTCGCTGCCGCTCGCGCTCTACGCCCTGATCCTGTCTACGGCAATTGCCATCCCCGCAGGCATCTTCGCCGCCGCACGCCGCGGCGGGCCGGGCGATATCGCGGTGATGGGCGCGACGCAATTCGGCGTGGCGATCCCGAATTTCTGGTTTGCGATGATCCTCGTGCTGATCTTCGCGATCAACCTCGGCTGGTTCCGCTCGGGCGGTTTTCCCGGCTGGGATGAAGGGGTCTGGACCGGCCTGCACGCCCTCACCCTGCCCGCCATCGCCCTCGCCTTGCCGCAAGCCGCGATCCTCGCGCGTGTGATGCGCTCAGCCCTTCTGGACGTGCTCGGAGAAGACTACATGCGCACTGCCCGCGCCAAGGGTCTGTCGCAGCGTCAGGCGGTCTGGAAACACGGGCTCCGCAATGCTTTGATCCCGGTCCTGACGATCCTCGGTCTGCAATTTGCCTTCCTCATCGCCGGGGCGATCATCATCGAACAGGTGTTCTACCTGCCCGGTCTTGGACGATTGATTTTCCAGTCGATCTCGGCGCGAGACCTGATCGTCGTCGAAAGCGTGGTGATGCTCTTGGTCTTTGCGGTGATCGTGGTGAATTTCCTCGTCGATCTGGCCTATGCCGCCGTCGACCCCCGCCTGAGGCAACGCACATGAACCGCGCGCTGATCTTCGGCACGCTCCTGACCGCGCTGTTTGTCGGCGCGGCGGCGCTGTCCTTTGTCTGGACGCCCTTCGATCACACCGCGCTGAACATTCCGGGCAAGCTCCAGACCCCGAACGCCGCGCATTGGCTCGGCACCGACCATTTCGGCCGCGATATCCTATCGATGCTGATGGTCGGCGCGCGCACCTCCATCGCCGTGGCGCTTGTCGCGGTCGGGATTGGCATCGGCATTGGCGTGCCCCTTGGCCTCTGGGCCGCTGCGCGCAAGGGCTCGCTCGCGAGCGAGATCATCATGCGCGGCAACGACCTGATCTTCGCCTTCCCGGCCCTCGTCATCGCCATCCTGATCACCGCGATCCTTGGCGCGGGCGCGATCAATGCGATCATCGCCATCGGGATCTTCAACATCCCGGTCTTCGCCCGTGTCGCGCGCGGGGCTGCCCTGCCGATCTGGGAGCGCGAGTTCATCATGGCTGCGCAGGTCGCGGGCAAGGGGGCCGTCCGGATCAGCGCTGAGCATGTCCTGCCCAACATCTCCAACTTGTTGATCGTTCAAGGCACGATCCAGTTCTCGCTCGGCATCCTCGCCGAAGCAGGCCTGAGCTATGTCGGCCTCGGCGCGCAGCCCCCCACCCCAAGCTGGGGCCGGATGCTGGCCGATGCGCAAACCTTCGTCAGCCTCGCACCGCATATGGCCTTGATGCCCGGTTTCACAATCATTCTGACCGTGATGGGGCTCTACCTGCTCGGCGACGGGATGCGCGACCGGTTCGACCCCAAGATCGCGATTGTCCGCACATGAGCCTGCTGTCGGTCGATAGGCTGGATGTGACGATCCGGGGGCAGGAGATCCTGAAATCGGTGTCCTTCGACATCGACGAGAGCGAGATTGTCGCGGTTACCGGGGAATCCGGGTCGGGCAAGTCCATGACGGCGCTCACGGTCATGGGTCTCTTGCCCGAGGGCGGCGCGGCACAGGGCACGGTCTCGCTGAATGGGCGCAATCTTCTGGACCTGTCCGAAGCTCAGATGTGCGCCGTGCGGGGGGCCGAGGTCGGGATGGTGTTTCAGGAGCCCATGACAGCGCTCAACCCGGTGCAGACCATCGGCGCGCAAGTGATGGAGACGATCCTCGTGCACGGGGCGAGGGACCGCAGCGCGGCGCGGCAGCGCGCCGAGGAGGTGCTGGACCGGGTCGGCTTGCCCAAGGACCGCTTCCCGCTGTCGCGCTATCCCCATGAGCTTTCGGGTGGTCAACGCCAGCGCGTCGTGATCGCCATGGCCATCGCCCTGCGCCCCCGCCTGCTGATCGCCGACGAGCCGACCACCGCGCTCGACGTGACCACGCAGGCGCAGATCCTTGATCTGCTCAAGAGGCTGGTGCGCGAGGATGGCATGGGCCTTCTGATGATCACCCATGATCTCGCCGTGGTCGCCGATCTCGCGGACCGGATTTGCGTCATGCGCTATGGCGAAGTGGTGGAGCAAGGCCCGACGCAGCAGGTCTTGCGCGCGCGCAGCCACCCCTACACGCAGATGCTGTTTGAGGCCTCGCGCCACGCGGTCGATCTCCCGGCGCGCCCGGCACCGGAGCCGCTCCTGCGAGTGCAGAACGTCATCCGCGACTACCGCCTGCCCCGCCGCCGTCTCTTCGCCCCGGCGGGCACGTTCCGCGCTGTCAAAGATGTCAGCTTTTCCATCGACCGCGGGGAGCGTGTCGGGCTGGTCGGCGAGTCGGGATGCGGAAAATCGACCCTGACACGGGCCATTCTGGGGCTTGAGCCGGTTCAGGGTGGCCAGATCACTTTGGACGGCACCCCGGTCTATAACGGCGACCGTCCGGATTTCACGGTTCGCCGCAAGATGCAGGTGGTGTTTCAGGACCCCTATGGCAGCTTCAACCCACGCCACCGGATCGGACGGATCATCACCGAGCCGTTCTACTTGCTGGGCACCCCACCCTTGGGCGCCCAGCGCGAGGCCCTGATTGCCGAAACCCTGACCGCCGTTGGCCTTCAGCCCTCTGATGCCGAGAAATACCCGCACCAGTTCTCCGGCGGCCAGCGCCAGCGCATCGCGATTGCCCGCGCTCTGATCACCCGCCCCGAACTGATCCTACTCGACGAGGCGGTGAGCGCGCTCGACGTGTCGGTCCGCGCCACGATCCTCAATCTGCTCGCCGATCTGTGCCGCGCCTATGGCCTGACCTACCTCTTTATCAGCCACGATCTGTCCGTCGTGCGCTCCGTCACCGATCGCGTTCTGGTGATGCAGGCGGGCGAAATCGTCGAACAGGGCGACACCGAAACGGTCTTTTCAGACCCGCAACACGACTACACAAAATCTTTGATCGCGGCGGCCCCGATGCTGCCCGATCTGCATGACAGGGAGGGAACACATGCGACTTGAGGGAAAAACAGCCGTGGTGACGGGCGGAGCCTCGGGCTTTGGTGCCGGGATCGCACGCAAATTCGCCGCCGAGGGCGCGCGGGTGATGGTCGCGGATCTGAATGCCGACGGCGCAGAGGCCATGGCGGCAGAGGTGGGCGGCATCGCCTGCAAGGTCGATGTCGGCGACGGCATCGCGGTTAACGCAATGATCGATCAGGCTCTGAAAGATCTTGGTAGGGTCGATATCCTCGTTAACAACGCCGGTATCACGCATCTGCCCAAGCCGATGGAAGAGGTGGATGAAGAGGAGTTCGACCGCGTGCTGCGCGTCAACGCAAAATCCGTGTATCTGACCGCGCGCGCGCTGGTCCCGCACCTCAAAGCCCAGAAAAGCGGCGCGATGCTCAACATCGCCTCCACCGCCGGTGTCTCTCCGCGCCCCAACCTCAACTGGTACAACGCCTCCAAGGGCTGGATGATCACGGCAACCAAGGCAATGGCGGTCGAACTGGCCCCCCATGGCATACGCGTCAACGCGCTGAACCCGGTTGCGGGGGAGACCCCGCTGCTGAAATCCTTCATGGGCGAGGACACTCCCGAGATTCGCGCCAAATTCCTCTCCACCATCCCGCTGGGCCGCTTCTCCACCCCCGAGGATATGGGCAATGCAGCCTGCTACCTGTGCTCCGACGAGGCGAGCATGATCACCGGGGTCGCCATGGAAGTGGACGGGGGGCGCTGCATTTGATGCACCCCGGCCCCCGCAACCTCATCACCGATGTGCCCGGCCTGCGGGTCGGCAACGCGTCAGACACGGCATTGAAGTCCGGCAGCACGGTGCTTGTCGGCGACGCGCCCTTCACCGCATCCGTCGCAGTCATGGGCGGCGCGCCCGGAACACGCGAAACCGACCTGTTAGAGCCGGATAAATCGGTTGCAGAGGTCGACGCGCTGGTGCTCTCGGGCGGCTCCGCCTACGGTCTGGATGCGTGCTCGGGCGTTCAGGAGGCCCTGCGCGCCGCCGGGCGTGGCTTTCGCATCGGCCCGGCGGTGATCCCCATTGTGCCCGGCGCGATCATCTTCGATCTGCTTTCGGGCGGCGATCAAAGCTGGACGGAGAACCCCTATAAAGCCCTTGGGAAAGCCGCATTCAAGGCCGCAACCGAGGACTTCCCGCTTGGTACAATTGGCGCAGGGACCGGCGCGATGACTGCCATGATGAAAGGTGGGCTTGGCTCGGCCTCGCTGGTGCTGGACAGCGGGATCACCGTTGGCGCGCTTGTGGCCGCCAACCCGATGGGCGCCGCGACAACCCCCGGCGACCGGCACTTCTGGGCTGCGCCTTTCGAGATCGACGGCGAATTCGGCGGATTAGGGCCTGACCTGATCACGGGTCATGGTCTCAAAATCACATCCCGCAAGGCCACACGCATGATGGAAGGGGCCAACACGACGATTGCCATCGTCGCGACGGATGCGGCTCTGACCAAGGCGCAGGCGAAACGGATCGCCACCGCCGCCCATGACGGCATCGCCCGCGCCATCGTTCCCGCGCACAGCCCCGCCGATGGGGATCTGGTCTTCGCCGCCGCCACCGGCGCGCGCGCCTTGCCGCATGACCGCGAGATCGGTGTGATCGGCCATGCCGCCGCGCTCTGCCTGACCCGTGCCATCGCCCGGGCGGTGTATCATGCCCGTCCGGAACCGGGAGACCTTTTGCCAACATGGGGAGAGTTCAATGCCTGATCTCGCGCGACCCGATGTGTCCCTGCATTACGAGATTTCCGGGGAGGGACCGCCCCTTGTGCTTGTGGCCGGGCTGATGTCGGACAGTGCAAGCTGGGCCCCGCTTCTGCACCTGTTAGAGCCGCATTTCTTGCTTATCAGGCCCGACAACCGCAGCACTGGACGGACCAGCCCATGGAACGCCCCCACCTCGATGGAGACATGGGCGGAGGATATTCTCGCCCTGCTGGACCATCTGGGCGTCGAGCGGGCGCATGTAGTGGGTCACTCGCTCGGCGGGATCATCGGCTGGGTCACGGCCGGGAAGGCCCCGGACCGGGTCTCCTCACTTCTGATGATGGGGTCCGCCCCGATCCTGACGGCGCGCAATGAGGCCCTGTTTCGGGCGCTGATCAGCGTGCGGCGCTCCGATGCCCCACCGGACACGTGGCTGCGGCTGCTGTTCACATGGCTGTTCCGTCCGGAGATGTTCGGCGACCCGGAGCTTGTGACGCAAGCGGTGGCGGACAGTCTCGCCTATCCGTTTGCGCAGAGCGCCGATGCGATGGAGTGGCAGCTGGATGCGGTGCTGGACGCGGACCCGTGCTTGTTTACAGCCCCGCCCCCTGTGCCCTGCAAGGCGCTGCTCTCCCCGGAGGACATGCTGGTGCCGCATGGCGAGGCCCGGGCCGCGCTGACCGGGATCGAAATCGAGGATATTCCCGGAACGGGCCACTCCCTGCATTGGGACGCCCCGGACCGCATCGCGCGCGAAATCCTCTTGCTCACGGCAGATAACAGGCTCTAATCAGCCCTTCAGAGCCACAATCTTGCTCTCGCGCTGGAGCATATCCAGCGCAGTCTGCACCATGCTCGGAATGTCGAGGCCGGCATCGGCGTACATCTCGTCCGGGCTGGCCTGATCTATGAAGCGGTCCGGCAGGCACATCGTGCGCACCTTCAGCCCTTGATCCAGAAGCCCCTCGGAGGCCATCGCCTGCAGCACCATCGCCCCGAAACCGCCCATCGCGCCTTGCTCGACCGTGATCAACGCCGCGTGATTGGTGGCCAGGTCGCGGATCAGGTCCATGTCGAGCGGTTTTGCAAAGCGCGCATCGGCCACGGAGACCTGAAGCCCTTCGGCCTCCAGCCGGTCCGCAGCGCGCTCGGCGTCTTCAAGCATCGTGCCCAGCGACAGGAAGGCGACATCGCCTTGCCCGCCCCGGATCATCCGCCCCTTGCCGATCTCCAGCGGCGTACCGCGCTCGGGGATAGGCACCCCGGTGCCTGAGCCGCGCGGATAGCGGAAGGCGATCGGGCCGCTGTCGTGCTGCACGGCGGTCTCGATCATATGCACCAATTCGGCCTCATCGGCGGCGGCCATCACCACCATGTTCGGCAACGAAGCCATGAACCCGATATCGAAGGCCCCGGCATGGGTTGGCCCATCGGCGCCAACCAAACCGGCTCTATCAAGGGCAAAGCGCACCGGGAGGTTTTGCAAGGCGACATCATGGGCGACCTGATCGTAGCCGCGTTGCAGGAAAGACGAATAGATCGCGCAGAAGGGTTTAAGCCCGGTGGCCGCCATCCCGGCAGCGAAGGTTACCGCGTGCTGCTCGGCGATCCCCACGTCGAAGACGCGCCCCGGAAACTGGGCCTGCATCTTGTCGAGCCCGGTCCCGCCCGGCATCGCGGCGGTCACGGACACGATGGCCGGATCGCGTGCAGCGGCATCGGTCAGCGCCTTGGCAAAGACCGATGTGTAGCTCGGCGCGTTCGGGGTCGGTTTGTGCTGCTGCCCGGTCGCCACGTCAAAGCGCGCGACGCCGTGATACTTGTCGTCGGCGCCTTCCGCGTATTGATAACCCTTGCCCTTCACCGTGCAGCAATGGATCACGACAGGGCCGGTGGCACGGGCGCGGGTCGCGCGCAGCACGTGCAAAAGCTCGGTCATGTTATGCCCATCCACGGGACCGACATAGTCGAACCCGAGCTCTTCGAAGAAGGTGCCCTTGTTCTCGATCCCCATTACCATGTCGCGGGCCCGGCGCGCACCGTCGCGCATCGCGCGCGGCATGGCGGCCTCGAGACCCTCTGCTGCTGTGCGCAGCGCAGGCAGCGGGCCGGTTGTGCTGAGATTGGACAGGTAGGTGCTCATCGCGCCGACCGGCGCAGCGATGGACATCTCGTTGTCGTTCAGGATCACGAAGAGCCGCCGTTTCTCGCTTCCGGCATTGTTCAGGGCTTCATAGGCCATGCCTGCAGAGATCGAGCCGTCCCCGATCACCGCGATGGCGTCCCCAGTAGGCTGGCCCAGATCGCGCCCGGTGGCAAAGCCCAAGGCGGCGGAAATAGAGGTAGAGGAATGCGCCGCGCCGAACGGGTCGAACTCGCTCTCGGCGCGCTTGGTGAAGCCGCTCAGCCCGCCTTTCTGGCGCAAGGTGCGGATGCGGTCCCGGCGACCCGTGAGGATTTTGTGCGGGTAGCATTGGTGCCCGACATCCCAGACCAGCTTGTCCCGGGGGGCGTCAAAGACGGCATGGATAGCAACGGTGATCTCGACGACACCGAGCGAGGAGCCCAGATGCCCGCCGGTCTCGGAGACGGCGGAGATGGTCTCGGCCCTGAGTTCATCCGCGAGGCGCGTCAACTCGGCATCGCTCAGAGCTTTAAGGTCGGACGGTCCGGCGACGCGGTCCAGTGTTGGGGTGATGGGTCGGGTCATGGCGCACTCTCCCGGAGCATATGATGGCCGGTTTGCCGTCCGGCACTTGAAAAAAGAGCGCCCGCAATCGAAACGGCTTCGATGCGGGCGCCAGTTCCTGTAGCCAACAGGAAGGGAACCGGGGTGTGAGCCCCGTGCGTGGATCAAGGAAGCCAATGATCCTCGCCTGGCTGATCCGGCAACCCTATCGGAGAAAGGTCGCCGGGATCATTCGGTATGGCCCTATTCGGTCTCGTAGACCGGGGCTTCGGTGCTGGCCAGTTCAGGCCAGTCCGCAATCATGTTCAGACCTTGCAGGGGCTGCTGATAGCCCTTGTGGCAGGTCTTGCAGGCCGCTTTCGGCGCATCGGCGAAGATCGGGCCGAGGCGCTCCGCAGGATAGGTGTCCTTGAGCGGGATCAGGTATTCCTGATTCATCTCGATCACCATCTGCCGTCCGAGCAACGCCGTTCCCCATTGCGGGGTGTTCTGGCTGCCGTCGTAGAAGGCCCGGGAGTTGTGGCAGAAGACACAGTTCACACCCAGCGAGTTCGAGAAGTAATTCATCAGCGAATAGGTCATCTCGGTTTTCTGGATGGTTGCCACGCCCTCAGTCAGACCCGGCACACCTTTCACGCGGCTCTCCAGATCGTGCACATTCACCATGCTGTCATAGTCGGTGAGATACACTTCGATCGCGTTGGAGGGCAGCGAGGTGCTCTGGCTCAGCGAGGTCGCACGGTTCTGCACCGCAGACCAGCCGGCGGTGGTTTCGGTCACCGGGGTGATGTTGAACCAGATGTTCGAGGGGACGTTCTCGCCGCGGTGGCAGGTGTAGCAGTTCACACCGACCTCCTTGTTGGCGTTCACATGGCCGTCCCAGTTCTCGTTGATGTTCTGCGTCATCTGGATCATCCGGCGGGAGACGACCTTGGTGTAAAGATCGTCGGCACCGTATTCCTCAATGGCCACATCGCCGTGGCAATAGGCACAGCCCTGCTCCGGAGAGACCCACTGCGTCATGGCGAGCATCACGCGGTTAAAGTTGTCTTCGGTCAGATCGCCGAGCACCTGGACATTCTCATAGATGTCCTTGGCCAGATCCTCGCCGCCTTCAGGCACATAGGGCGCCTCGGTGTAATAGGCGTCGATGGTGGGATCGGGTGTGAGCCGATCCGCATCGAATTCCGGCACCGACATGCCCGTGCCGCGCGGGCCGGTCTGCATCGAGGTGTTGGCATAGGGTTGCCCCCATGTCACCACCATCGCTGCCACGAAGATCGCCCCGCCGAGCGCGCCCACAAGGATGGCCGGACCGAAGATATTGGTCGGGTTGTCCTTGTTCCATTTGTCAAACCACTTGGGAAACATCGCGCTTACTCCTGTCCGATAAAGGCTTCGTAAGAGCCATAATCTTCGTAGCCGTAGGCACCGTCATAGAGCGGAGCGAAGTTGTGCTCTTGTGCCCAGATGAACCAGTTGTCGACGACTGTGCCGGTCAGAAGGATACCTATGCCGCCCGTTATCGGGGTGAGCATGGCGAACCAGATGGCCCAGCGGTGAATGCCTTCCATCGTGGCGTTGAACCCCATGGTCCAGCGCCAGAAGAGGGCCGCGCGCTCTGTGGCCGTACCGCGGTCGACGATTTGCTCCAACTCGCGGTCGCCGCCATAGCGGGTCACAGCGAGGATCGTGGCGCCGTGCATCGCGAAGAGCAGGACGGAGCCATAGAGGAACACGATCGAAAGACAGTGGAACGGGTTGTAGTAAAGGTTGCCGTAGCGGATCGAGAAGGCCGTGGTCCAGTCAAGGTGCGGGAAGATCCCGTAAGGCACCGCTTCGGACCAGGAGCCCATGAGCACCGGACGGAACAGACCCAGCACGAGGAAGAGCCAGATCGCCGACAGGAACGCCCATGCGACATGCTTGCCCATCTTGTGCTGTTGCGCCAGCAGGTAGGTCCGCAACCACCATGTCATCACCGACACGAGCAGGAAGAAGCTGGAGATGATGTACCAGCCGCCATCGTTCAGGGGCGGCATCGACAGGCCATATTCTGGGCTTGGCGGCTCCAGCGCGAGCCAGAACAGTTGCCGCAGGAACTCAGGAAGGGAGAACCCGACCTGTGCGAGCATGTTCAGACCCACGATGACGAACCACAGCGCGCCGGTGAGAAGCGAGATGACACCGGTCCAGCCGAGATAGATCGGCCCGAGCTGTGCGTTGCCGACCCAGCCCACGAGGGTGGAGAACCAGGGCTGACCCGAGCGCTCCCGCATCATGTTCTCTTCGGCGTTTTCCATGCCCCACTCAGGCGTGCCTTGCACCTGTACCTGTGTGAAGATGTTCTGATATTCGGGATACATTATCGGCATGGCTTAAATTCCCAGATTGGAGCCCCAGATGGGCAGTTCGAGCCACCAGTTCCACCATTCGGGCCAGCCTTTGGTCCAGACCGGGCCGGAGATGATGATACAGATCGCGCTCCAGAAGCCCGCGTTCAGGGCAAGGAGCAGACCGACACGGTGAATGCCGAGGGTGCCGACCGAGTAGCCGATGAAGTCGCGGAAGAAGGTGTCTTCGTGGTCCGGCGTTTTCATCTCCTCGCCCTTTTCAGGATTGGCGGCGGAGAGCACGAGCGCACCGTGAAGCGCGAGCGCGAGCGTCGTGGTGAAGAAGAAGGTCACCGCGAGCATGTGGGCCGGATTGTAATGGAAGTGCAGGTAGGCGTAGCCGGTATTGCTGACCCAGTCGAGATGGCTGAAGATGCCATAGGGAAAGCCGTGCCCCCATGCGCCCATCAGAAGCGGGCGGAAGACGACGAGCGTGACATAGGCGAAGATCGCAACGCCGAACGCGAAGGGCACGTGATAGCCCATCCCGAGCTTGCGGCAGATCTCGACTTCGCGCAGCGCCCAGCTGACGAAGGCCCCGATGGCACAGATCGTGATGATCTGCCACAGACCGCCTTCCATGAGCGGCGCGAGCCCCAGACCATAGCTGAGGTCGGGCGGCGCGATGTTGATCAGCCACGGGTTGAACGTGCCTTGCTGGGAAGCGCCCCAGAAGATCAATACGGTCCCCAAGAGGGCAAAAAAAGCGCCGGTGACGCCGAAAAACCCTACGAAGAAAGGGCCGACCCAGAAGTCGAACAGATCGCCCCCGATCAGCGTCCCTCCACGGACGCGATATTTTCTTTCGAAGCTGAGCAAGGCCATCTTCTTATTCCTATCTGGTCTGGCCACGCAGGGCGCATGTGGATGCGCGAGGTGCGGGCCGGTGAACGGTTTTGGGGTTTGCTGCGGGCAGGCGGGGGCGCACTGATGTCCCGCCCGCAGCGGTGTCTTGTTGCGTCAAACGGGTCTTACTGCGCGGATTGCGCAGCGATTTCAAACCAGTTGAAGTGCTCGGTGCTGAGCAGGACGAGGTGAATCATCGCCGCCAGCAGGAACAGGAACACGCCTTGTGCGACAAACACACGGCGGGGATCGAAGATGAGCCAGATCTTGTAGAACTTTGCCATTTGCTAATCCCTCCTCAGAACCACGGACGCCAGATGAACACTGCCAGGTGAGCGACAACGGCAACGGCCGAAAACAGCCAGAGCCCGCTCATGTAGACAGAGTGCAATTCTTGCGCCTGCTCGTCTGTGAGACCTGTAAAGGACAGGTCGTTTCTATCAGCCATATCAATTCCTCCGGAACGTTATGCTGACGCCGCGCTCCCCGCGGCTGGGTTGGGTGAGGTGGACCCCCACCCGGCTCTGCCTGCCGTTTCGGGCAGCCAGTCAGGTGATCGCTCAGGCGCACACAGGAGCGAAATTTCGGGTCGGCCTGTGGATCAGGCCGAGAAAATCATCGGCGTGATGATCCGTGCCTGGCTCCAGGCCCGGGCCACGGGGCCACGGTCGGTCAGGCTTCTGGACCGGATGGCCGCGAGCGCCCATGTCAGGAACGCCAGCGGCAGGGCCGCCATGAAGATGATCGCGAAATAGACCATGAACTCGGTCTTTTCGTTATGGGCCTTGCGCGCCTCCGCGCCCTGTTGGGCTGGCGTGTCAGTGGTCATGTCCGTCATGTCGGATCTCCCTTGTGTGTCTCGCCATCACTTGCAGCAATGGCCGGATCGAGCGCGCGCACCGTCTCGATCACAACCCGGTCGGCACCTTGCGCCAACGCGGATTTTTCAGCGGCGTCCCGAAGGGTCTTGGCCGCGGAAATGCGTGTCAGGATGGGATGCGTCTCCACGATGCGGTCGAGCATCGCCTGCGCATCGGCATCCCATGGGAAGTCGCGCTTGAGCGTGGAGGGTGTGGCCTCCACGCTGTCCATTTCCGTGCCGAGCGGCAGGATATGGAACAGGGCGTCAAAGAGCCCGTTGCAGACTTCCTGAATCATGTAGGTCGCCCCGGCATAGCCCATGAAGGGCGTGCCCGTGGCCCGCCGGATGGCGGCGCCGGGGAAGCTGGCGGGAATGAACGCCGGGCTGGGGCCATGCCCGCCCTTGAGTTCGGCCAGATACATTTTCTCGTTGATCGAGCCCATCACGATCAGGGGCCGCTTTTGCCCCATCATCGCACGGACTTCCTCGTTGTTCGTCTTCTTCCCGGCGGTCCGGGCGACCGCGAAGGCACAGGGCAGGCCCATGTCTTCTTCGAGGAAGAGCCGGATGCCCCGCGCATAGGTCTCATTGGCCACGATCGCGAAGGACGCGGTGGCAAAGAAGTCCTGCGTGACGGAGCGCCACAGATCCCAGACGGGCTTCAGCGTGGAGTGTTTCTCCCGCTGGATAAAAGGTTCGGGATCGAGGCCCACCAAACTCCCCAGTGCGCGCAGGAATTTGGTAGTGCTCTCGACCCCTATCGGCGCTTGCAGGTATGGCTTGGCAAGAAGCTCACACAATCCGCGTCCGAATTCGCGGTACATGCAGATATTCACGTCTGCATTGACCAGATTACGCATTTCGCCGACATGGGCGCCGAGCGGCATCACCATGTTGACCTCGCAGCCGATTCCTTCGACCAGTCTGCGGATCTCGGCCAGATCCGATGGCATGTTGAACGTGCCATACATCGGACCCAGAATATTGACGCGAGGACGCGCACCTTCCTCGCGTTTCTTCTCGGGCGGCATCCGACCTTTGGTCATGCCGAACTCCGTGAAAATCCATGTCATCGCGCGGTCCGCAGCTTCCCACTGATCTTCATCAATGGTGCGCGGCAGGAAGCGCTGAATATTGGTGCCTTGCGGGGTCACACCGCCGCCGATCATTTCGGCAATCGAGCCGGTCACGACAACGGCGGGCAAAGCCGGATCGAGCACTTTCCACGCCCGCTCCATCGCCTCTTCGGTGCCCTGACCCATCTCTTCTTCGCCGAGCCCGGTCACAACGATCGGCAACTCATGGGGCGGCAGCGCGTCGGTATAGTGTAGCACCGAGGTCACGGGCAGGTTCTCGCACCCGACCGGTCCGTCGATGACACATTGCAGACCTTTGACGGCGCAGAACGCGTAGATCGCCCCCCAGTATCCGCCGGCTCTATCGTGATCGGTGATCAGCATCAGACTGGACCTCCCGCACAGATGTTGGCTTTCAGCGCAGAGCGGTGCGTAGATCGCGTATGTACAACTGCCATACGCGTGCCATACGCGGAGCCATACACAATCTGGCAGGGTATTTCGGAGCCAAAACGCATCAGATCATCTCCGCCGCTTTGGCCGCTTTCGCCTGCCGTTCGAGCTTCTTGAGGTTCTGGTTCCGGAACTGCGGTTGCAGGTTCGGATCGCCCTCCCAGACACCCGCCGTGTCACCTTCACCGACCCCCTCGAAGAACGCCTTCATGTGGTCCATACGGCCCTTGTTGGCGATGGCCGCGTTAACAACCTGGCCCAATGAGCCCGCACCAGCTGGACCCATCAGGGGCCGCGCCGAAATGAGGTTCGTGAAGTAAAGCGACGGGATGCCAAGCTCCTTGCCCTTCTGCACCACGGGCGTCGTGCCAATGGCCAGATCGGGCTGGAACGCTTCCATTGCCGCACAATCGTCTTCCAGCGAGGCGCGGAATTTGACCTCAGCGCCATGAGCGCGCAGCCACTCCGCATCTTCCTGATTATAAGGCGTTTTCGGGCAGGCTGTTCCCACATAGGGGATCTCCGCCCCGCTCTCGATGAGCAGCCGGGCGACCAGCAATTCGGAGCCTTCGTAGCCCGACAGCGTGATCCGGCCGTTGACCGGAACGCTCGCCAGAGCGCCTTCGATGGCAGGCTTGAACATGTTCTGCGCCGCCGCGATCGTGTCTGCTGGCAGGCCAAACGAATTCCCGATGGCGCTTAACCAATTCATCGTGCCGTCGAGCCCCACCGGAGCCGAGCCCAGCACGGGACGGCCAGCCGCTTCGAACTCACGGATCGCTGCCGTGTAAAACGGATGGATCGCCGCCACCGCGCCGCAATCGAGCGCCGCATAAAGCTCGCGCCACTCCCGGCACGGCACAACAGGCCCCGCAGCGAGTCCCAATGGCGCCAAAAGTTGTCCGATAACAATGGGATCCGCCGGGAACATCTCCCCCAGCAAGGTCACCGTCGGACGGTCGGATTTCCCCGACGCAGGCGCCTGCACCGGCCCCGCTTCGACTTCCTTGCGGGCGTAATTCAGCATCGCGCCGGCGAGCACATCCTTGGCTTCCGCATGGGTCGGAACCCCGAAGCCCGGCACGTCGATCCCGACGATGCGCACCCCGTTGATCTCTTCCGGCAAAAGCCGCAGAGGAACCCCGGAAGCCGTTGGAACACAAAGGTTTGTCACGACAATCGCGTCGTATTTGTCGGGGTCCGCGAGGTCATGCACGCTCTCGCGGATGTCCTCGAAAAGCTTGCCGGTGACCAGCGTTTCGGAGTTGAACGGCACATAGCCGAC
The DNA here is from genome assembly GCA_965656085.1 of uncultured Aliishimia sp. Classification (GTDB taxonomy): domain Bacteria; phylum Pseudomonadota; class Alphaproteobacteria; order Rhodobacterales; family Rhodobacteraceae; genus Aliishimia. Next base: position 33,512 of record CBFHJA010000016.1, read on the forward strand.
AGACCGGCGCGCACCGTAGAAATGGCTCACGAAGGTCAGCCCGTAGACGCAGCAGGCGGACCCGCTGAGCACAGTCGCCACACGGCGCATCCGAAGACCCACGCGCAGCGAGCCAAAGGCCGGACACATCGATTGCGGCTTGTCATGCGGCCCTTGCGGATAGTCCTTGGCGAACTGCTCCAAGAGCTCCCCATTGGCCATTTCCGCGGCCTTCTTCATCTCGCTTCCGGAATGGCAGCCCAGTCCGGGCGCCTCGGCGGTCAGCGGCGTGTCGGCCTCACGCGGGTGGCCCTTGGTCACCTCGACGTCAGCCGCGCCGTCATATGTGACTTCATCGCTCATGCTTCGTCGTACACCACTTCTAGGGTCGCTTTAGGCGCTGCATTCTTGCCGCGCATGTCTGTGTCTGTTGCGGGCTCCAGCACCACACCGGCACCTGTCTCGGAGCCATCGAAGAGCTCCAGAAGCCCATCCTGGCTGAGAGGTGTGGGACGTATCGGCGGAGCGTCGGCCACGTTCAGACCAAGCTCTTCGAACAGAGCACCCCAATGGCTCGCAGCCGTTCCGACAATCTGGTAATTGGCGGATTTCTTGCGCAGGTCGTCATCCTGCGGGATCGACGCGAGCACTGGAATATTCACAGCTTCCGCAAAGGCTTGCGCCTCACCAGAGCCGTCATCCTTATTGATCACGAGCCCCGCGACGCCGACATTTCCACCCAGACGGCGGAAGTACTCCACCGCCGAGCACACATTGTTGGCGACATAGAGGGACTGCAGGTCATTGGACCCGACAAGGATCACTTTCTGAGCCATATCCCTTGCGATCGGCAGACCGAAACCGCCGCAAACAACGTCTCCGAGAAAGTCCAAGAGTACAAAATCGAAGTCCCAATCGTGGAAGCCCAGCTTTTCCAGAAGCTCGAAGCCATGGATGATCCCCCGACCACCACAGCCCCGGCCCACTTCCGGCCCGCCAAGCTCCATTGCAAACACCCCGCCACGCTTGAAGCACACATCGCCAATCGCGACTTCTTCGCCGGCGAGTTTCTTCTTCGTGGAGGTTTCGATGATCGTCGGGCAGGCCTTGCCGCCGAAGAGCAGCGAGGTTGTGTCCGATTTCGGATCGCAGCCGATGAGCAGCACGCGTTTGCCCTGCTCGGCCATCATGTGGCTGAGATTTGCGAGCGTGAAGGACTTGCCGATACCGCCCTTGCCATAGATCGCGATGATCTGGGTTTTCTTGGTGGCTTCGGCGGGGATCACGTCGGCGAGGTCTTCGTTCGCCTCATCGCGGAGCCGCTGGTCGAAATCCTTCAGATTTGGTACGTCACGCGCTTCCGCGTGCTTTTCTATCTCGTCTTTCACGCCGAATGCTCCCAGTTCAGAATCATCTTCAAGCAGGCCGGGTCGTCGAAGGCCGTGGCATAGGCCTCCGGCGCGTCGGCTGCCGGTTTGCGGTGGGTAATCAACCCGTCGAGGCTGAGCGCTCCACTTTCCACGAGGGCCCGGGTCGCGATCAGGTCATTGCGCTCCCATTCAGCGGCAACGCGCAGGCGGGCCTCCTTCATGAAGGCGGGCGGGAAGGCGAAGCTGAGTGGCGCGGTGTAAAAGCCCGCAAGGACGATCTCGCCACCCTTGCGGATACGGCCGATCAGATCGTTGAGAAGCGCGCCGTTACCGGAGGCGTCATAGACCGAGTTGTAGTCGCGGCACGTGTCTTCGTCGGGATCCTTGACCTCATAACCCTCCGCCCCAAGGCGGCGAGCTGGGTCGATTTCCCAAACGGTCGGCGCAGGTGCGCCCGCGGCAATCGTGAGGCGCGCCAGCAGGCGGCCCAGCACACCATGACCGACGATCAGGTCCGGTACGGATTTGTTTAGACCAGCCATTGCGTGGCGCGCCGTGGCGGCGAGGGCGAGAAGAGCGCCTTCGGCTCCAAGCGCGGCATCTATTCGGGTGACGCGCTCGCTGTCTGTGACAACCCGACTTGCGGCGCCGCCGAACAGCCCGAACGCACCTTCGTAGCAATTGGCACCAGGCACGAAGACCCGCTCGCCAACCTTGAAACCAGTCATCGAGCCAGCCTCGACCACCTCGCCGGCGGCCTCGTAGCCGGGCACGAGCGGGTAGCCCATTCCGGGAAAGGGCGGCATGTCGCCGGTCCAGAAGAGCTTTTCGGTTCCGGTTGAGATGCCCGAATGTGTGATGTCCACGACAAGGTCCGTCGGCCCGGGTGCCGTGAGCGCCAGCTCGGACACGCCCAGGTCGCGGGGACCTCTCAGGATGACGGCAGATGTGCGCACGGTTGGCTCCTCGTTTGTGCCGGTTGCGAGATGGTCTTGAGAGACTCACTTCGCTTTGGCGTCTTCATGTGTCAGTTTAACCTGACAGTCTTGCATGTCAAATTATTTAGACAACTATTTTGTCTAGATTGGCTTACGCGCTGTCAAAACACGCGTGACATACGGGCGAAGCGGTTTTGGGGCCTCGAATTGCTCGAACCCAACCGCTCGGCACATCGCCTCGATCTCTTCGGCAGAGCGCGCGCGGCCGGTTTGCATCGCCATGGTGTAAAACGCGAAATACACATCGCCGCTGATATCGGGACGCGCCCCGCCACCCATCGGCTCGGATACGATCAACCGCCCGCCCGGGGGCAGAGCCGCGAATACTTTGGCGAGCAGAGCCTCGACAGTTGCATCCGCATGATCGTAGAGCACCCGGATCAGAGAAATCGTGTCCGCGCCTTCCGGCAATGGATCATCGCGGAACGAGCCCGCGTGAATACTTGCGTGCCCCGGCAGACCGGCCTCGGCAAAGGCCTGTGGCGCCGTGGCGACCACGTGCTCCAGATCGAACAAATCCAGAGAAATATCGGGCTGCGCACCTGCAACGGCCCGAAGAAACGCTCCCGTCCCTCCGCCGATATCGAGTAACCGCGTTACACCACGGAAATCCACTTGCCGCAGTGTGTCCTGCGCGACGAGCACCTGGCTTTGTGTCATCAGGTCCGAATAGGTCTGCGCGACCTCGGGATCCTCGACCTGTGCCGCGCCGAACACATAGGGCCAGAACTGCGAAAGCTCGGTTTCTTCTGGCCCGCGCAGCAGCGCCACCGGGTCTTCGAGATCGCGGTAGAATGCCTTGTGGTGGCGAATCATCGCCTGCAAGCCCGGTACCCCTAGCAACGCCGCGCCCTGGCGTGCGAGCGCAAAGGACCCGTTCCGGCGGCGCTTGAGAAGATGCATTGCTGCTCCGGCCTGAAGCAGGACTGTCATGCGCGGCGCCGGTATACCGGTTTCACGGCCGAGCATTTCGGGCGACTTCGGCCCACCGCGCAACCGCTCGAAAACATGCAGCTCGACCAGCGCCATCAGCGCCTGGCTTTGCACAAAGCCCTGAACGACATTGAACAGCGCTTGCCCATCGGCGCGCGCGCGGGCCCGGGTGAACGGAAAATGCGCGGCCCAGCGTTGGAACCCCGGGCGCGCCACGAGGCGATTCAGCCAGCCGCCGCGCCAATCGGGAAACTCACCGGCCAGATCAGACCCCGTCAGATCAGACATTGTGGCGACTCGGCACGACCGGCGTGACCTTCTCGGCATAAGCCTGCACCATTTGCGCCAATTGCGCTTCACCCCGGCAGGACGGGATCGACGCGATGGCCCCGCTGAGAATGTCTTTCAGACGCTTGATCGCACCCTCCACGCCAAGCTGCGACACAGCATTGGGGCGCCCATGCAGATCATCCTGTCCGGCGGGCTTGCCAAGCGCGTCCGCGTCATAGAGCGCGTCGCGCAGATCGTCGGCGACCTGAAACGCCTCACCGATACGCGCACCAAGTTCCATCCAGGGCTCAGCCTCTTGCCCAGCAGCTACGGCCCCCATCTGAGTGGCGGCAATGAAGAGCGCACCGGTCTTGGCCTGATGATAGGCAGAAAGGTCGACGACCTCTTCACTCTCCCACCCTTGTCCGGCGCAGATGCCGCCGGGCATGCCCGTGCGCTGTGCCAGAATGGTAATGAGTTGAGCGACCCGGCCCGGTGCAAGATGCGACTCGCGTGCGAGCACCTCGAAGGCCAGCACGATCAGGCTGTCTCCGGTCAGGACCGCGAGCGGCTCGGAGTACTTGCGATGGACGGTTGGCTTGCCCCGGCGCATGTCGGCGTCGTCGAAACAGGGCAGATCGTCATGCACGAGCGAGGCGCAATGGATCAATTCCAGCGCGGAGGCGGCGGCATTCGACAGGCGGGGCTGGTCATCGCCGCAGGCCAAAGCCACCGAAAGAAGGATTGTGGGACGGATTCGCGCGCCCCCCGGAGCGGTTGCATAGTCAAGCGCAGATGACAGTTTCCCGGGGACGGGACCGCGCCCTTGCCCAAGCAAAATCGCAGCGTTTACAGCCTCTTCAATACGGGGCGTGAGGGGCATGAGCGGTCCTTTCCAGAGCGGTGTCAGTAGATTTATACATCTAAACTGTAAACTACACTGGACAGATTTCACCTCGGAGTCAATAATTCACTCAGTGCGAAAGATATCTCTCATGCCGACTCACTCTGAATCGCCCCAGAACCACGCCGTCATCATCGGTGCGGGCATCGCTGGGCTCGCCGCTGCGATCCGGCTCGCGGCGATGGGCCTGCGCGTCACGCTGCTGGAGCGGCACGCGCATATGGGCGGCAAGATCCGCACCACCCCCAGCGCTGCAGGCCCGGTCGATGCCGGCCCGACGGTGCTGACCATGCGCCACGTCTTCGACGATCTCTTCGAGACCGCAGGCGCCCGCCTCGAAGAGCACGTGACGCTGATCCCGCAGCCGCTGCTCGCCCGGCACTTCTGGCCCGATGGCAGCACGCTCGACCTGTTCGCCGACCGCGCCCGCAGCATCGAGGCGGTCCGCGCGTTTGGCGGCGCCCGGCTCGCATCGGAGTTCGAGCGCTTCAGTTGCCGCGCGGCAACGCTGTTCGAGGCCTTCGATGCGCCAATGATGCAGGCCGCCAAACCAACCCTCGGCGGTCTCGTGAGGCATGTTCTCACCAAGCCGCATCTGATCCCGCAGATGTCACCTGTCTCGTCGCTCTCCGGCCTGCTGAAGTCTCAATTCTCGGACCCGCGCCTGCGGCAGCTCTTCGGACGCTATGCGACCTATGTCGGCGGCGCGCCGCATCTCTCCCCCGCCGTGCTGGCCTTGATCTGGCATGCTGAGGAATCCGGTGTGTGGGTGGTAAAGGGCGGGATGCACAAGCTCGCCGAGGCCCTCGCGGCCCTTGCGGAGCAGTTAGGTGTCGAGATCCACAGCGGCGCCCATGTGGAGCAGATCGACATCGAGCATGGCGCGGCCCAAGGCGTGCACTGTGCAGACGGCACCCGGATTGCCGCCGATCTGGTTGTCGCAGCAGGCGATCCACGCGCACTGGCCAGCGGGGCTCTCGGGCCGGACGCCGCCTGCATCGCGCAAGGCACCCTGAAAGCAAAACGCTCCTTCTCGGCCCGCGTGCACAGTTTCGCAGCAGAGGCGCACGGCCCCGCCCTCGCCCATCACAACGTCTTTTTCGCAGACCCCGGCACCTCCGAGTTCGACGATCTCGTGGCCGGACGCATCCCGACAAACCCGACCCTTTACCTGTGCGCAGAAGATCGCGGGCAAGACAGCCCGCCGCAGGGCCTTGAGCGCTTCGAAATGATCGCCAATGCCCCGGCGACCTCAGACAGGCTCCAACCAGAGGACATCACCCAATGGCATCAACGGATCATGACACGCATGGCCAGCTTCGGGGTGACGTTCAGCCCGACACCCGGAGCGGACACAGTGACGACACCTCAGAGTTTCGCCCGGATGTTTCCCGCGAGCGAGGGGGCACTCTACGGTCAGAGCCCGCACGGGCTCGTGGCCGCGTTTCAGCGCCCGACAGCGCGCACGAAAGTGACGGGGCTGTACCTGTGCGGGGGCGGGGCGCATCCGGGCGCGGGGGTTCCGATGGCGACGCTCTCCGCCCGGCATCTGGCCGAGGCGATCTGGAGCGACCGAATTTCAACATCCCCGTCGGCCCGAACGGCTATGCGTGGTGGTATGTCGACGGCCTGAGCGACTGCGGCACACGGGCGATCTCGATCATCGCCTTCATCGGTTCGGTCTTCTCGCCATGGTATCGGTGGTCGGGGCGCAAGCACCCGCAGAACCACGTCTGCATCAACGTTGCCACCTATGGCAAAGGCGGGCGCTTCACGATGACTGACCGGGGTCACACCGCCCTGCGCCAGACCGCGACCCGGTTCGAGGTCGGCCCGTCGATGCTACGTTGGGAAGACGGCGCTCTGGTGATCGACATCGACGAGGTCAGCTCACCGCCACTGATATCGCGGGTGCGCGGGCAGGTGATTATCCGGCCCGAGGCGATGACCTCGGTGGAGTTGCCACTGACGGCTGACGGGGCGCATGTCTGGCGCCCCTTCGCGCCGCGCAGCCGGATCGACGTGCAGATCGACCGGCCCGGCTGGTCATGGTCCGGCGAGGGCTATTTCGACGCCAATTTCGGAACGCGTGCGCTAGAGGAGGATTTTTCCTACTGGACGTGGGGGCGGTTCCCCACCGCAGACGGTGCCACCTGCTTTTACGATGCCGAACGGTTGGATGGCTCCACGCTCGCCGCCGCCTTCCGCTTTCGTCCCGATGGCAGCGCCGAGGAGATTGACCTTCCGCCCAAAACCCGGTTCCGCAGAAGCCTGTGGGCCGTGAGGCGCGAAACCCGCGCCGATGCCGGGTATCAGCCGCATCAGGTGCAGAGCATGCTCGACGCGCCGTTCTACAGCCGGTCTGCGGTGAAAACGCGCCTCAACGGGGAAGAAACCGTGGGCGTACATGAGGCCCTTGACCTGCGCCGCTTCCGCTCGCCGCTCATCAAGCCAATGCTGGCGGTCCGTGTCCCGCGCCGCGCCAACTGGGACTTCACGCGATCTTCGGAGGGGATGCGGCCTCTTCCGGATTGAGCCGCCAGACCTCGGCGTTGAGTGCGGAGGCGATGGTGACCCAAATTAGATAGGGCACAAAGAGCAGGCCCGCGATCATGTCCACCTGCCATAGAGCAACCATGGCGCTGGCCACGCTGAGCCACAGAAAGCCAACCACGGCCATGCCGAGCTTGATCTGGCGCAGACCGAAGAAGACCGGGGTCCAGAGGCCATTGAACGCGATCTGCATGGCCCAGAAAGCCATCGCGAGCCCGTTCTCCGGCGCTAGTGCAGCGCGTGCGCCCGCCACAGCCATACAGCCGTAAAGGATGAACCACGTGATTGGAAACACGATATCGGGCGGCGTCCAGACTGGCTTCTTGAGATTGCGATACCACTCGCCGGGCGGAAACAGCCCCCCTGTGACACCCGCTCCAAGGCAGGCGGCGAAAAAGATGCAGAACAGCAGCCAGAACATGCAGGTGAGCTAGGCGCGCCGGGCCTCAGTTCAAGCGGTCTGCCCACGTTGCGCATCAAGCGCGGCCAAGGTGTCGAGCAAAGCAACACTGCGCGAGCGCGGTCTGGGATCAGCGGTGGCCTCCACGAGAAACCGCACCTCTGGCAGGGGCTGTGCATAAAGCACAGCGCTTTTCGGCGCGACAAGGCTGACGGCGGACCTGGCCGCAGAGTGGCACAGCCAGCCGATCTTCTGCGCCTTGCTCGTGCGTGCGCGGGCGGAGATCGAATCGAACCCCATACGCGACAAATTCCCGCCAATGCCCGCATAGATCAGCCGCGCGGCCCAAATGCCGGGCCTTGCACCCGCAGGCAGCGCGCCAATCCCGGCCTCTGCCCGGTAATAGAGGCGGTTTGCGTCCATCACGAGGCGCTTGGTCAGGACTTGCAGATCGCGCGAGGGTTTGGGGTCCGCAAGCAGAGCGTCCGGGTCGATCCCCTTCTCCGCCAGCCAATCCAGCGGCATGTAGAGCCGCCCCTCGCGGGCATCCTCGCCCACGTCGCGGGCAATATTGGTCAGTTGCATCGCCACGCCAAGATCACAGGCGCGAGCAAGGGCATCGGGGTCGCGCACGCGCATCAGCACGGTCATCATCGCACCCACGGCAGAGGCGACACGGGCCGAGTAGCTATAAAGGTCGCTCAGGCTTTGGTAACGGCGCTCCTCCGCGTCCCACGCCAAGCCCTCCAGCAGAGCATCGGGCAGCGCGCGCGGCATCTCGAAATCCTCCACCACAGCGGCAAAGGCCCGGTCCGGGGCCGCGTTGCGAGGCCGGCCTTGATACACCAGATCCAACCTGTCGCGCAGATGCAGAACCGACGCTGTCTTGTCGTCCTTCAGGTCAACCTCGTCATCGGCCAACCGGCAGAACGCGTAGAGCGCCAGAGACGGGTCCCGGACCTTGCGCGGCAACAGATGCGAGGCCGCGAAGAAAGACAGCGAGCCGTGGCGGATTGCCTCGCGGCAATGGTCGAGGTCTTTGGGGTCAATCATCGTGGCACCACCGGATCGGGAACGAGTTTATCGAGAACCTCAGCCGTCGAGACCACACCGGGCACGCCTGCGCCGGGATGGGTGCCCGCCCCGACCAGATAGAGCCCCTCCATCTCCTCGCTCACGTTATGCGGGCGGAACCACGCGCTCTGGAGAATGCGCGGCTCGATGGAGAACCCGGCTCCGAACGGGCTGAGATAGCGGTCCCGGAAGGTCTCGGGTGTGAAGACGACCTCGGTGCTGATGTGCTCGCGCAGGCCGGGCATCATTTGCTCTTCGAGCACCTTGAGCATCTTTTCCTTGTAGGCGGCCTCTTCAGTCGCCCAATCCACGCCGTTGTCATGGCCAAGATGCGGCACCGGGCTGAGCACGTAGAACGTATCGTCCCCCTCCGGCGCGACACTGGGATCGGTCACACTGGGACGGTGAATGTAGAGGCTCATATCATCGGCGAGCTTGCCCTTCATGAAGATGTCCTTGAGCAGCCCTTTATACCGCGGCGCATTCAGGATCGTGTGGTGCCCCACATCGGCCCATTTGCCCTTGGTGCCCTTGGTTCCGAAGTACCAAACGAAGAGCGACATGGACCAGCGCGTGCGTTTGAGCTTCTGCGATGTCCAACGCTTGCGCGGCGTATCCTTGAGGAGGCGGTCGTACGTGTGGCCGGCATCGGCGTTCGACACGACCAGGTCCGCGTCGAGATCCAGCCCGGAGGCGAGGCGGACACCGGTGGCGCGGGTGCCATCATGCCGGATCGCGTCCACTTCGGAGTTCATCAGAAGCGTGCCGCCTTGCTCGACGATGACGCGGCCCATCGCCTCAGCAACAGCCGCCAGACCGCCCATCGCGTAATGCACTCCGAATTCCTTTTCGAGGTAGCTGACGAGAATATACATCGACGTCACATGCAGAGGATCGCCGCCGATGAACAGCGGGTGGAATGAGAAGGCCATACGCAGCCTTTCATCCGAGAACCGCTTGGCGGCATGGGCATAGACCGACCGGTCCGCGCGCAGCATCCCAAAGGTGGGCAGAACCTTGATCAGATCCCAGAGCTTGTTCATCGGTCGGCGCCCGAGGTCTTCAAAGCCGAACCAGTAGCGCTTTTCGCTGTCCTTGAGGAACTTGTCGAATCCCGCCACATCTGCGGGCGAGATCTTGCGGACCTCCTCGCGCAGCTTGTCCGTGTCCTGCTGCGCAACGAACTTGGTCCCGTCTGGCCAGCGGATTTCGTAGAAGGGATCGAGCGCTTTGAGGTTGACGTCCTGATGGAAGTCGCGCCCGCAGGCGGCCCAGAGGTTTTCATAGACCTGCGGGACGGTCACGATGGTCGGCCCCAGATCGAAGCGGTGGCCGTCCTGCCGGATGCAAGAACCGCGCCCACCGGGAACGTCAAGCTTGTCGATGACCGTGACGCGGTAGCCGCGCGCTCCGAGTCGCATCGCCGCCGCAAGACCACCAAGGCCCGCGCCGACGACGATTGCATGTGAGGCCTCGCGCGAGGCGCTGCCGATTGATTCGATGGGATCTATACGTGTCATTGTTATTCAACATTACATGTGTCTAGTTTAGTTGACAATCCACTTTGAACCTGAAACGCTCACATCAGGACGAAATCATCCGACTCAGTGCGCACATGACCCAAATTGTAAGCCTTTCCTTTTTCCGTTTCGGAAGTCTCGCCGACCGTCTGTGGGCCTTCTACATGATGGGCGCAGCGCGTCTCGCGATGCCGCGCGTGCCCGATATTGGCTTCTGGAAGCTCTGCGGCTCCGGCACCGGCGAAGGGTTCACACCCATCCCCAACACCGCCGTCTACGCCATCCTCGCCACATGGCCCGATGCCACCGTTGCCCGCGAACGCACCCAGCATCACGCGCTGTTTGAACGCTATCACGCTCGGGCGCAGGAAAGCTGGACGGTCTATCTGCAAACCACGTCCGCCCGGGGCGCATGGTCTGGCGCGCAGCCCTTCGCAGCCGAAACCGCGCCGCGACCCGGCCCGCTCGCGGCCCTGACCCGCGCCACGGTCAAACCTGCCGTTGCCCTGCAGTTCTGGAAGCAGGTTCCAAGCATCACGCCGGTGATCGGCAGCGATCCCAATGTCGCTTTCAAGATCGGAATCGGCGAGGTGCCGCTTCTGCAGCAGATCACCTTCTCGATCTGGCCCGACAAGGCCTCTATGGCCGAATTCGCCCGTAAGGACGGCCCCCATGCCCGCGCCGTGAAGGCCGTGCGTGACGGGGATTGGTTCCGCGAAGAATTATATGCCCGCTTCGCCGTCGTCGGCGATAGTGGCTCATGGGGCGGCAAGAGCCCCCTCGACCGATTGGAGTGCGCCGCATGACTGAAGTCTTTCCCTTTTCCGCCATCGTCGGCCAAGACGATATGAAACTTGCTATGATCCTGACCGCAGTCGATCCCGGCATCGGCGGCGTGCTCGTCTTTGGGGACCGAGGCACCGGCAAGTCGACCGCCGTTCGAGCCCTTGCAGGTCTCCTGCCGCCGATCCGGGCGGTGGAGAGTTGCCCGATCAATGCTGCGAAACGTGAGGACAGCCCGGACTGGGCCGAGATCACCTCCGAGGCGATCGTCGAAAAACCCACCCCTGTCATCGACCTTCCCCTTGGCGTGACCGAAGATCGCGTCGTCGGCGCGCTCGACATCGAACGCGCCCTCACGCGCGGTGAGACGCAATTCGAGCCAGGGTTGCTGGCGCGGGCTAATCGCGGCTACCTCTACATCGACGAGGTGAACCTGCTCGAAGATCACATCGTGGACCTGCTGCTGGACGTCGCCCAATCGGGCGAGAACGTCGTCGAGCGTGAGGGCCTGTCGATCCGGCACCCTGCACGCTTCGTGCTGGTGGGCTCCGGCAACCCCGAGGAGGGCGAGTTGCGCCCGCAACTGCTCGACCGCTTCGGCCTCTCGGTCGAAGTCCGCTCGCCCACCGATATCGACCAACGTATCGAGGTGATCAAACGCCGCGATGCGTTCGAACGCGACAAGGCGGCCTTCCTGACCGTGTACCAGTCGCAGGACGCGGCGATCCGCGAGTCGGTTCTGACCGCGCGTGACAGCCTGAAAGACGTTCGCAACAGCGATGCGATCCTGCGGCTCTGCGCAGAACTGTGCATCGCGCTCGGCTCTGACGGCTTGCGCGGCGAACTCACACTGCTCCGCACGGCCCGCGCACTGGCAGCATACGAGGGCGCCGCCGAGATCACACAGACCCATCTGTCCCGCATAGCCCCGATGGCCCTGTCGCACCGTTTGCGCCGCGACCCGCTCGACGAGGCCGGCTCGGCGACGCGCGTGGCGCGTACGGTCGACACTGTGCTGGCATGACCGCAGAGGCCGGATCTGACTGGGACCGGACCGCGCGCGCCCTGCAAATCCTCGCACTGAACGGCACAGGATTGGGCGGTGCCGTTATCCGGATGCGCGCCGGACCGGCCCGCGACACGGTTCTTGCGGCCTTGCGCGCAAGGTTCCCGAAAGCTACCAAACTGCACCCCACGATCGACGACACGCAGCTTTTCGGTGGCGTGGACATCGCCGCAACGCTGGCGCAAGGCCACGTCGTGCAAAGCCGAGGACTTCTGGACCGCGCCCAGACGCTGATTCTCACCATGGCCGAACGCTGTCCGGACGACCTTTCCGCCAAGCTCGCGCAGCACCTTGACGCGGCTCCGGACATGACCCTGTTCGCGCTCGATGAAGGCGCTGATGAGGCCGAGACAGTTCCGAGCGGACTGGCTGAGCGCTTGGCCTTTCATCTCGCACCTGAAGGTGCGCCACCACAGGGCTGGGTTCTCCCCGAAGCGCAGGCGGCGATCACGGAGGTTACACACACGGATGGCGATATCGACGCCCTTGTGCTCGCAGCCGAGCAATTCGGCATCACCTCCCTGCGCGCACCGCTCTTTGCGCTCGCCACGGCACGCGCCAATGCCGCGCTGGACGGACGCGGGTCGGTCACCGAAGACGACCTGAGCCTTGCCGCTGCGCTGATCTATGCGCATCGGGCGACCCGTGTTCCACCCGATCCGGCAGAGGCACAACCCGACGATCCGCCGCCGGAGCAACCGGACAGTGAGGACCGGGCGGAGCCTGAAGGCGAGGACGAAACCCAGAGCCTGCCGCAAGGCGAAATGCTCGTCTCTGCCGTGAAGGCCTTGCTGCCCCCGGAGCTTCTGGCCGGTTTGGGCCACAAGGGACAGACGCGCGGCACGCATGGCGCGGGCGCAGGGCAAAAGCGCAAAGGCAACCGGCGCGGGCGGCCCCTGCCCTCGCGCTGGGGCAAGCTCGACGGACGGGCGCGGCTCGACGTTGTCGCCACGCTGCGGGCAGCCGCGCCATGGCAACCCATTCGCCGCAAGCTGACCCCGGACCGCGACGGGCTGCTGATCCGCAGTTCTGATCTGCGGCTCAAACGCTACGAAAGCAAATCCGACCGGCTGATCGTCTTCGCGGTTGATGCGTCGGGCTCGGCGGCGATCTCGCGCCTCAACGAAGCCAAGGGGGCCATCGAGCTTCTGCTCGGGCAGGCCTATGCGGCCCGTGACCACGTAGCGCTGGTCTCGTTCCGAGGTGAGGGAGCCGAATGTCTGCTCGCACCGACACGGTCTCTTGTGCAGACCAAACGCAAGCTGGCAGCCCTGCCGGGCGGCGGCGGCACGCCGCTGGCCGCCGGGATGCAGGAAGCGTTGCATATCGCCGGGCAAGCCCGCGACCGCGGCCTGAGCCCGGTGATCGTGCTGGCCACAGATGGCAAGGCCAATATCGCGCTTGATGGCGCCGCGGACCGCGTGCAGGCGCGCGAAGACGCCACGAAGATGGCCGCGCATCTGCGCCGTGCAGGCTATGAAACCCTCGTCGTCGATATGTCGTACCGACCGCAGCCGGGTCTGCGTGATTTGGCACAGCATCTGGACGGCCACTACCTGCCTCTGCCACGCGCCAATGCTGAACGGCTCTCCGGCGCGGTGCAAAACGTTCTGGACGGGGCGTGATGTGAGCTGGGAGGTGCCAGAGGACTGGCCCAACCGGCAGGCCACGCGCATGGTGCGCGGCCCGAAGCATCACTGGCACGTCCAACAGGCCGGAGCGTCCGGGCCTGATATCCTGTTGCTGCATGGCGCGGGCGGCTCGGTCCATTCCTTCGCAGAGCTCATCCCCCTTTTGGCCGAAAGCACGCGCGTGTTTGCACCGGACTTGCCCGGGCACGGCTTTACCAAGCGCGGCGCACAAAGACGGTCGGGCTTGCAGCACATGGCTGAGGATATCAGCGCACTCTGCGCACAGGAAGGCATTGCCCCGACCGCCATCATAGGACATTCGGCCGGGGGTGCGATTGCGCTGATGATGGCGCGCATGGACGCGCACCGCAGCGCCACGATTATCGGCATCAACCCGGCCCTGAGCCCGTTCGAAGGGCTTGCCGGTGTGCTGTTCCCGATGCTGGCCAAGTTTCTCGCGACCGTCCCCTTCACCTCACGCCTGTTTTCCGGCGTGTCTGCCCAACCAGAGCGCGTCAGGGCCCTGATCGACAGCACGGGCTCCAAGTTGACCGACGCACAAATAGCGCTCTACAGGCGGTTGGTCGCCCGCGAGGCGCATGTGAACGGCACTCTGTCGATGATGGCGCAGTGGGACCTCGATCCGCTCCTGAGCGAGCTTATGGACCTCAAGAGCCGGGTCCATTTCATTACCGGCACATATGACATGACTGTACCTGCACGGATCGCAGAGGATGCGGCCCGCAAAATACCCGGCGCGGACGTGACTGCGCTGAACGGATATGGCCACCTTGTCCATGAAGAAATCCCGGACCAGGTCGCGAACATCTGCCTTGATATTCTGGAAATAGAAAAGGCCGCGCTCAGGTAAGCGCGGCCCCGTAGATCATCCGGAAAGCCGGTTCAGTTCATGGCCGCCGGACCGACGCTGACGATGTAGGCCCACACATTTGCCGCTTCTTCTTCCTTGCGGAGCTTGAAGGACATTTTCGAGCGTGCCTTGGAATCGTCAAGTGTCTCGCGCAGCCAGCCGCGGGGGTCTTGGACGTAGGCGACGAACATCTCTTCGTTCCAGCCATCGGGGAACATCGCGCCCGCTGCAACCAGATCGTCGCCGTAGCGGAAGTCTTCCACACTGCCCGGGACGCGACCCATCAGGCCGTACATGTTAGGGCCGGTGCGGCCGCCTTTCACAATATCCTCGCCACTGTCGGAGACGATCATGTGACAGGATTTGCATTTGTTGAAGACTCGTTCGCCTGCGTCGGCGTCGCCGCTCGCGTGGCCGTCAGCAAAAGCCGGGCCGGCCAGAGCCAGCGCAGCGAGTGTCGTGAAGAAACGGTTCATGTAAACTCTCCCTTGAAGCGTTTGGCCTAACATTAACGCTTAGCCCGGAGAGTCAACAGTCACGATACCGCGAATGTTCCCTCATGCGACCGCGTGACTGATAGCACACTGTTTCCAAAGCTCTTTCAACGCCAGCACCAGATGCTCGATATCGTCGATCGAATGCAACGGCGACGGGGTGAACCGAAGACGCTCGGTGCCCTTGGGCACGGTCGGGTAGTTGATCGGCTGCACGTAAATGCCGTATTGCTGCATCAGATAGTCCGCGATCATCCGGCACTTGACCGGATCCTTGATCATCACCGGAATGATGTGGCTGGGATTTTCCAGATGCGGGATGCCCTCCTGATCAAGACGCTTGCGCAGATACGCGACGCGCTGTTGCTGAAGCTCCCTCTCCTTGCCGCTTTTCTTGAGATGCCGGATCGACACTTGCGCCGCGGCAGCGACGGCGGGCGGCAGGGCTGTGGTGAAGATGAAGCCGGAGGCAAAGGAGCGGATGAAATCCACCAGCGCTTCGGAGCCGGTGATGTAGCCGCCGACCACGCCATAGGCCTTGCCGAGCGTGCCTTCGATCAGGGTGATGCGATCCATCAGACCTTCGCACTCGGCAACCCCGGCCCCGCGCGGGCCGTACATGCCCACCGCGTGCACCTCGTCGATATAGCTCATTGCGTTGTGTTTTTCGCACACGTCCAGAATGTCGGCGATCGGGGCGATGTCGCCATCCATCGAGTAGACACTCTCGAACGCCACGATTTTCGTCGCGTTTGCAGGGGCTTGTGAGAGCTTGCGGTCGAGGTCTTCGGGGTCGTTGTGCTTCCAGATCACCTTGGGACACTTGGCATGGCGCACGCCTTCGATCATCGAGGCGTGGTTGAGCGCATCGGAGAAAATGATCGCGTTGGGCAGGCGCGAGCCAAGGGTGCTGAGCGCGGCCCAGTTCGACACGTAGCCCGAGGTGAACAGGAGTGCGGCCTCCTTGCCATGCAAATCCGCGAGTTCGGCTTCCAACTGCTTATGCGCATGGTTCGTACCGGAAATGTTCCGGGTGCCGCCGGCACCGGCGCCGTAGCTGTCGATGGCGTCTTTCATGGCGCGCGTGACGTCCGGATGCTGGCCCATGCCCAAATAATCGTTGGAACACCAGACAGTTACCTGATCCGGTGCATCTTCGTCGTGGCACTTGGCCCGGGGGAAGGCGCCAGATTGGCGTTCAAGTTCCGCAAAGATGCGATAGTTGCCCTCTTCTTTGAGTGCGTCGAGCTGGGCTTGGAACAGATTGTCAAAGTCCATGGTGTCCCCCTTGCTTAGTGTCTTGGGTGCTGGGTTTGGGCGTCGTCAGCGGCCGGTTGTCCGGCAGCATCCAACGCCAGAGGCGTTCATCGGGGATGGGGATGACCATCATCCAATGCTCGAAAAGGGCCAGCGCTGTGAGCGCGGTGAGAAGGGCGAAGCCTTCGATTTGTGCCGTTGTTTCAGCGGCATAGAGCCGCTCCAGCCAACAGGCGACGGCAAAACTAAGCGCGGTGACGGAGACCGGAAAAAGCCAGTTCATCGCACGAATGCGGAAATGCGATTCCAGATGGGACAGCACGCTGGGAATGAAGTCGAGCTGGATTTTCGGAACGCCGAAATAGAGGTTCAGCTTGGCCGAAATCCGCGCGAAATAGAGGATCGCGAAGGTCCACATGCCGAACGCATTCTCCGCGCCCCATGTGCCCAGCACGAGCACGACCAAAGCCGCAAGGAGCGCGATCTCGTGATAGGCCACCGTGCCCCACGCCCGAATAAAGCGTTCACTTTCAGTTACATGCGCCGGAAGCGGATAGGTATTTGGACCGGTCACAATGCCCGTGAGGAACGCCAGTTCGATCCAGCCCCAGACCGCCAGAGCGGAGAGGAAGGCCACGTAAACGCCGAAAATGCTGGCGTCGGATTGGGCAAACCAAGACCCGTAGAAACCGACGCCGAGCAGCGGCAGGGCATAGAGCGTGGTGCGCAGACGCGCCTCTGCGCCCTTGTGATCGGCGTATTTCACCACCATCAGGATCGCTCCGGTGGAGAACCACCAGACAAACAGCGCGATGAGGGCAGCGATCCACGGACTCATGCAAAATGCCCCCGATTTTGCCGTCTGGCAGGTGTATGGCTGAGCGTATGGCTCGGCGTATGGCAGCTGTACATACGCACGCCGCGCTCAGCCTCTGTTAACCGCTTCTGCGCCGACCCGTCCCGGGCCAGACCCGGGACCTTCAAGGTCGGCGCGCGGCCCCGGATCGGGTCCGGGGCGGGGGCCGCGTTATGCCGGATGGCAAGGCTCAATAGACCGGCTCCAGACGCACATTCGCGGGCACCTGATGCTTCTTGGCCGGGATCGTGTAGAGCGACACGAAAGCGCGCGCCGCCTGCAAGGACCCGGCGAGTTGCTTGAGCTTGCCGCCCAGACCGCCCTGCGCTTTCGCCTCGGCGATCTTTACATTCGCGCGGTGCATCGCCTCAAGCTCGCGCTGCCAGCGCGGGTGCTCGATATCGAGCGTGATCGGGAAGATCTGCTCGGTCAGCTTGGAGGTCTTGGTGAAGACCTCATGGGCATACCAATCGGGATCGACGCCGAGCGCCTTGTGGAAGGCCGGGCGCTGGTGGTCGCGCACATACATTGTCGAGTAGACCGCCGTCAGGAAGAACTTGATCCAGAGCACGTTCTTGCCTTGGGTCAGCTTGGGGTCGGTCTTCATCAGCAGGGCGAAGGCCTCGCCGTGGGAAAACTCGTCATTGCACCACTCGCGGAACCACTTGAAGATCGGGTGAAAGCGATGCTCCGGGTTGGCTTCGAGATGGCGGTAGATCGTGATGTAGCGCGCGTAGCCGATCTTTTCGCTGAGGTAGGTCGCGTAGTAGATGAACTTCGGACGGAAGTAGGTGTATTTCTTCTTCTGGGTCAGGAAGCCCAGATTCACCCGCAGCCCCGCCTCGCGCAGCGCGTCGTTGATGAACCCGGCATGGCGGGCCTCGTCGCGCGCCATCAGTTGGAACAGCTGCGTGATGTCCTTGTTGTTCCCGCGCCGCTTCATCTCCTTGTAGAGCACGCAGCCGGAAAACTCGGCGGTGCAGGAGGAGATCAGGAAGTCGATGAATTCCTTCTTGAGCGCGGGGTCCATCCCGTCCCAATCGACGTGGTCCCAGTCTTCGTTCTTCTTGAAGTGGCCCTTGTTGGGGTCCGCTTCCATCTGTGCGATCAGCTTGTCCCAATCGTCCCGGACGGGGGATACGTCGATGGCGTCAAGCTCGTCGAAATCGGTGGTGTAGAAGCGCGGCGTCAGAAGCGTGTTCTGCATCGCCGTCTCGGTGGCCATCTCGTCGTTATACTGCTGGTCCTGCGCCTCCGCGATGGCCAGCCCCTCTTCGACAGTGGTCGCGTCAGCGGTGTGCTTATCGAGATTCTGTACGTTCATAGCTTGACCTCCTCGGAGAAGGAAAATTCGCAGAGTTCCATGAACTCCAGATCACCCGTCATCTTGGTCCAGAGCCGTTCGAGCTTGGAGGCGCGGTAGATCACCGCCTCGCGGTCCTCGCGCACGACCTCGCCGTAAGGGGCCATGATCTCAGGGCCCTTCACGAGCACCTCGTCACCCGGATAGACGACCGTTCCGTCATTAAATTTCACATGCGCGTGGAGACTGTCGAAACAGTGGCTGACCTCCACGGTGCACGGGTGGCGTTCCACCTCTTTTGTCAAAAGTCCCATAGGTTGGCTTCCTTTCCGGGTCTCAGGGTTGATCCAGCAGTCTGGCGAAACTGCGGATATTGGTGGCGCCAAAGCCCATGAGCTCTGCCGTCCAGTCGGTTACGGGGTCGGTGATCGACAAGCGATTGCCCTCACGCAGTTGCAGCAGCACGGGCGTGTTTTCCGTGAGGCCGCGTTTGCCGCGCTCGCGTTCGATCACGCGGTAGATCCCGGCAATAAAGCCGCCCTTGTCGGAGGCGAATTCATGCAGGATCGCGCCGTTTTCGTCGCGCACCGTGGCCGCGCCCGTCATGTCGCCCTCAAGGTAGATCTCGCGCTCGCGGATCACCTCTTGGGCATAGTCCGGCGTGCTTTCGAGCGGGCGGCCCGACAATGTGGCCACAGTGACCAGCGCGAGGATCGACAGAACCAGCGCGAACATCAGGCGGAGCATGACCTTGGGGATCATCTCATCCGCGCGGGCGTGATACATCACACTGCGGGTGCGCATCGCCTGTTTTCGGGTCTGATCCATGGCACTCACTCCGCTGCCACCGCCGCTTCAGGCATCGCACGGGCCACGGTGGGCTCGGAGACACGCGCCTGGGCGGCTTCGGAGATCAGGTCCGCGACCTTGCGGGCCTCGGGAATGCAGCGCAGGGCGGGCTGGGTCTTCTTCATATGCCATGGGCGCACATGCGGCCAGCACACCAGATAGCTCAACCGGGTCTCGCCCATCGTCTCGAAGGCAATCGTGCCATGGCCGGTCTTGCGCAGATCAAGCGAGGCATTGCCAATCTGCCGGTAGGGCAGGTTCAGCGTCACCGTCAGCGCCGCGCCGATCCGCATCGCAACGCGGGACGTGGTGACGGTGTAGAGTGTGTAATGGGCCTGAATATAGGAGAATCCGGCAAGAATGCCGCAAGTCACCACGCCCATCAGGACAAACGGCATGGACGCCCCGATCGCTTGCCCGATCGGCATCAGGTCCACCACCGTGATGAAACGCCAGAGCGTCAACAGGGCAAAGTAGCCGGCAACCCACCAGAAGCTGAGCGATTCCTTGGCAAGGGTCCACCAGTCGGGCTTGCCTTGCCAAAGGATCCGCTCCCCCTCGGGAGGACGTTCCGGGAGACCCGGAACCGGTTCGATTTCAAAATCATCATGAGGCATGCGCACGTCTCCTTGATGGGTTGCGGTTCAGAGTGAGGGGATCAGATGATGTTCTCTTGGCGGTTGCCCGCGTAGAGCTTGCCACCGCCGTAATAGGCGCTGATCTTGTCCTCTTCGAGTTTGGTCACTTGCCGCGGCGAGGCATGTTTCGGCACACCGTCGAAATGTTCGGCATAAAGCGAGTGGATCTGCACGCGGTTGAGCAGGATACGGGCCAGTGTCAGCGGCACGAGGCGCGATCCGGAGCCGTATTTGGGGTCAAGCTCGAGCTCAAGATAGCGGACCATCTGCTCCGGCTCGTCGATCCACATATCGGAAATGCGGCCCACGATCTCCTTGTCCCCGGACATCACCGGGAGACCGCGCGGGTCGATGCCCGTGGCTACGGAGAACGCTTCGGCGCCGCTCATCGGCACCAGTTTCGGGTGGCCATGGCCGTCAAGCTCCGGCACATCCTCGCGGTTCGCCCAGGACGCCGGGCCCACGCCCATCGCCATCGGATCACCGGTCGGCTCCAGCGGGTAGCCATTGCCCGGCCCGGTGCGCTCCATAGCCGCCAGAACGTCGTCCCGGTCGGGGCGCTGTGCGGAAGGTACAGTCAACTCTCCGCGGCCATGGGGCAGTTTGAACGTCTTGTCGGACGGGATCGGGAACGGGCCCTGGTTGACGGAAATCTCGTTGTCGTCATCCGTCATCGGGTAGCCTTCGCGCATGTTCTCGCGCTGGATGTAGATGATCAGCCCGGCGAAGAAGATATAGAACAGCCAGAGCGCAAGGCTGGCCAGGTCGAATTCCCAAAAGAAGGTCTCGGTCATGGTGTCGTCCTCCTGGACAAAGTCATGTCGGCATGTCCGCAAGGCCCAGTCGGGCAGATGCGGGATCCGGTTTGGTGAAAGGGCCCGCTTTGCGCACGAGGGGCCCAAGGATTGCGAGAGTGACGAACAGCAGGCCAATCTCGGAATGGTAAACGAAGGAGTAGCCGGTAGCGGGCGTGTTCAGCGCCTCGCCCCACTGGCCCGTTTCAGCGATGCCGCCGACCCAGTCGCGCAGCGTGCCGCCAAGGGCAATCGCAACGCCCGCCGCAGTGGCCTGCGCCGCGCCCCATGCACCCAGCGCGAGGCCGCGCCCGGCGGTGCCGGTGGCGGGCATGTTCATCGCCGCCATCAGGGTGCAGACCGCGAAGAGCCCACCGCCGAAACCGATCAGCAACGCGCCCATATAGAACAGCACGTCCGAGCCCATCGGGGCAGAGAAGATCACGAGGCTGAACGCCCAGATGCCCGCAAGAATACCGCCCGCCGCGAGGCGGTAGGGGTTCGAGCCAAGCGCCAGACGCTGCCCGGCAAAGGCAAAGCCCGCCAGCGCGCCGGTGGCCCAGAGCGCGGTGAGATAGGTCGTGGCGGAGACCGACAGGCCGAGGATCTGGCCGCCATAGGGTTCCAGAAGCACGTCCTGCATGTTGAACGCCATCGTGCCGACAAAGACGCAGGCCAGAAGCCGCCCGGCCTGCCCGCCCGACATGAAATCGGCCCACGCATCGCGGAACAGCGGGCGCGGGGCCTCGCGCTCTTCGCGGCTCATGGCGCGGACATGTTCCTGCTTCCAGAGCGCGATCACGTTGAGGATCAACCCGGTGATCGCCACGCCTTGC
Source organism: uncultured Aliishimia sp. (assembly GCA_965656085.1). Taxonomy (GTDB): domain Bacteria; phylum Pseudomonadota; class Alphaproteobacteria; order Rhodobacterales; family Rhodobacteraceae; genus Aliishimia. Next base: position 54,891 of record CBFHJA010000016.1, read on the forward strand.
ACGACGCGGATCAGCAGAAGGTCGGAGTAATTCGAGAGCAGGATGCCGACGATCACTGCCGACACGCCCATGCCCAGAAGGAACATCACGTAAAGCAGCGCGACAACGCGGGGTCGGGTCTCGTCGGTCGCCCGGTCGGAGGCCAGCGCGAGCCCGGCGGTCTGGGTCATGTGGATGCCGAGGCCGGTCATAAGGAAGGCCAGCGCGGCCAGCACTTCACCTGCAAACGGCACCTCGTGATAGACATCGCCGCCCAGCACCAGAAGCGCAAAGGGCATGACCGCGAGGCCGCCCATCTGCCAGAGCGAGCCAAACCAGAGGTACGGGATGCGCTTCCAGCCAATGGCGGATTTGTGGGTGTCGGAGCGGAAGCCCAAGAGCGCGCGGAACGGCGCGATCAGGACCGGAAGCGCGATCATGAAGGCGACGATCATCGCGGGCAGGGACAGCTCCACGATCATCACGCGGTTCAGCGTGCCGAGCAGCATCACCGAGGCCATCCCCACCGAGACCTGAAACAGCGACAGGCGCAGAAGCTGCACCATCGGCAGGTCGTCACTGGCCGCATCCGCGAAGGGCAGCGCGCTCAGCGAGAGGCTTTTCAGCTTGGAGAGGCCAAGGGTCGTCACGTGCGATGCTCCATCAATTGCGAGATGTAAAAACCGCTGGTGACGCGGTCGACGGGGCGCACCGCGCCGCGCACGCCCTGCCCGGCCGCCGCGCTCGCGAGGAGGTCAGGGGCGTGCGGGATCATCACCGGGGAGCGATCCGAGCGCGGGAACAGCTTGCCCGCATACCACATCGCCATGAGCGGGGCGGTGCGCGGGGCGACGGTGAACACGGTGTTGTTGCCCACACGCGGCTCCAGCTTGGAGAGCGCCGCGCCGATATCCTCGGCGGTGTAGTAGATCAGGCTGTCCATCGCGATCACGTGGTCGAACGTCTCAAGCGCCGGGTCGAGCATGTCGCCGGAGGTGAAGGTCACGTTCTGCGCTAGTTCTTCGGGGGTGCGCTTGCGGGCGATCTCGACGAGCGAGGGGGAGATATCAATCGCCACCACCTCGGCGCCGCGCGCGGCAAGTTCAATTGTCATCTGACCCGCGCCGCAGCCAGCATCGAGCACCCGCGCGCCGGTCAGATCGGCGGGCAATTGCTGGAGCATGAGCCCCCGCATCCGGTCCCGGCCCGCCCGCACGGTTTCGCGGATCTTGGACACCGGCGCATCCGAGGTCAGCCGCTCCCAAGTCTTGGTCGCGGTCTTGTCGAAATAGGTCTCAACCCGGGCCAGCGTGGAGCCGTAGGCTACGCTGGACCCGGTGTCCTGTGTCGTATGGCGGGAGCCGTCAGGCATCAATCAAACCCCAGAAGTTCAAAGATGTCGCGGTCTTCCATAGGCTCGGGCGCCAGCGCTTCGGTGCCGTTGAACAGGGTCTCCGCAAGGCGGATATACTCGGCGCGGCAATGGACGATGTCCTGCTCGTCATCCATCTCGAAGAGGGTCTTCTTCTTCAGGCGCGAGCGGCGGATGGCGTCCACATCCGGCATATGCGCGATGCGCTTGAAGCCCACCTCGCCGCAATAGCGGTCCACCTCGTCCGTGTCCTTGGAGCGGTTCGCGACGCAGCCCGCGAGGCGCACCTTGTAGTTGTTGGCCTTGGCGCGCACGGCGGCGATGATCCGGTTCATCGCATAGATGCTGTCGAAGTCATTGGCGGTGACGATCAGCGCGCGGTCGGCATGTTGCAAAGGCGCCGCAAACCCGCCGCAGACCACATCGCCGAGCACGTCGAAGATCACCACATCCGTGCTTTCGAGCAGGTGGTGCTGCTTGAGCAGTTTGACGGTCTGGCCCACGACATAGCCGCCGCAGCCGGTGCCCGCTGGCGGGCCGCCCGCCTCGACGCATTTCACGCCGTTGAACCCTTCGGTGACAAAGTCCTCGGGGCGCAGTTCCTCGGGGTGGAAGTCCACCTCCTTGAGAATGTCGATCACCGTGGGCTGAAGCTGGCCGGTCAGGGTGAAGGTGCTGTCATGCTTCGGATCGCAGCCGATTTGCAGGACGCGCTTGCCGAGCATGGAGAAGGCCGCCGAGAGGTTCGACGAGGTCGTGGATTTGCCGATCCCGCCCTTGCCGTACACGGAAAACACCTTCGCGCCTTCGATCTTGGCGTCGGCATCCTGATGCACCTGCACCGAGCCTTCGCCGTCCTGACCTTTGAGAACGGGTGGATTGCGGTCTAGTGGAGCCATGGGGCCCTCCCTTCAAGTTGCGCACATGCTCCCCATTTCCTTTGGCCGGAAATTGTCCGGGGAGTGCGAGGGGTTGGTCCCTCGCGCCTGTCTTGGCGGTTTGCGGATCGGTCGGTCATTGCGCCGCGATCCCTTCCATCTGGTCCTCGATCGCGTCGGCAGCGTCTTGCAGAGCCGCCAGCGTTTCGGGATCGGGGGACCAGTAGTTGCGGTCCGAGGCTTCCAGCAGGCGGTTGGCCATGCGGCTGGAGGCCGTGGGGTTCAGATCGGCGATGCGCTTGCGCATCTCCTCGTCGAGCACGAAAGTCTCGGAAATGCGTTGATAGACCCAATCGTCCACCTGCCCCGTGGTCGCGGACCAGCCCATCGTGTTGGTCACTTGTGCCTCGATCTGGCGCACACCTTCGGAGCCATGCTTAAGCAGACCTTCGAAGAATTTCGGGTTGAGCGAGCGCGAGCGGGTCTCCAGCGCGACCTGATCCTTGAGCGTGCGCACCTTGGCGTTGCCGCGGGTCTGGTCACCGATATAGACCGCCGCCTCGTCACCGCCGCGCGCGCGTTTCACCGCGCGGGAGATGCCGCCGAGCGTGTCGAAATAGTGATCGACGGTGGTGACGCCCAGTTCCACGGATTCAAGGTTCTGATAGGCGATCTCGACATTGGCGAGGGTCTTTTGCAGCAAGGCCGGGTTCGCCGCCGATTTGCCATCGACGCCATAGGCGAAGGATTTGCGGGCCTCATAGGCGTCCGCCAATTCGTCCTCGTCGCCAAAGGCAGAGCTATCCACAAGCTGGTTGACGTTCGCGCCGTAAGCGCCCTCGGCATTCGAGAACACACGCAAGGACGCCATCGCCAGATCGCAGCCCATTTGCTCGGCATAGGCCAGCGCATGGGCGCGGATGAAGTTCTGCTCCAGCGGCTCGTCGGCCTCGGCGCAGCGCAGGGCGGCCTCGGCCAGCATCCGGGTCTGCAAGGGCAGCAGGTCGCGGAAAATGCCCGAGAGGGTCATGATCACGTCGATCCGGGGCCGGCCCAACTCTTCGAGGGGGATCAGGTCCGCCCCGGACAGGCGGCCAAAGCTGTCGAAGCGCGGTTTGCAGCCCATGAGCGCCATGGCTTGGGCAATCGGGCCGCCATCGGATTTGATGTTGTCCGAGCCCCAAAGCACCAGCGCCACGGAGCGCGGCATTTTCTGGTGCGTGTCGAGCAAAAGCTGCGCCTGCATCGCTCCGTCACGGCAGGCAAACTCGGTCGGCATGCGGAACGGATCGAACGCGTGGATGTTGCGGCCCGTGGGCAGCACGTCGGTGGAGCGGATGAGATCGCCGCCCGGCACCGGGGAGATATATTGCCCGCCAAGCGCGCGCATCAGACCGTCGAGCTCGCTGTCTTGCTGCAGCAGTTCGGCCACGCGGGCCTTGGTGTCGTCATCGGCGTCGATGAGCCCGAGATACTCGGTGCGCGCCGCGTCGCTCAGCGGCTTGCCGACGATGTGCAGCCCCTCGGGGATCAGCGCATCCTCGGTTTCCAGCAGCTTGAGCCAGAGCGCATCGGGCGAGGTGCCGCCCATATCCACCGCGTCGGCCTGCTCGGCGATCAGCGCTTCAAGCTCGGCACGCTCGGGCGCATCGGGCTGCAGCGAACGATAGCGGGTGATGCTGTCTTTCAGCTCCAGAAGCCCCTTGTAGAGACCCGATGTGCTCAGCGGCGGGGTCAGGTGCGTCACCGTCACCGCCCCGGCGCGGCGCTTGGCCAGCGTGGCCTCGGAAGGGTTGTTGGAGGCATAGAGATAGACGTTGGGCATCTCGCCGATCAGCCGGTCGGGCCAGTCGCGCGCGCCAAGTCCGGCCTGCTTGCCGGGCATGAATTCGAGCGCGCCGTGCATCCCGAAATGCAGCACGACATCGGCGGAGAACGTATTGCGCAGCCACAGGTAGAAGGTCGCGAAAGCATGGGTCGGCGCGAAGCCCTTCTCGAACAGCAGCCGCATCGGGTCGCCCTCGTAGCCGAAGGCGGGCTGGACGCCGACAAACACGTTGCCAAGCTGCGCGCCCAGAATGAACACGCCCGTGCCGTCGGACTGGATGCGGCCCGGCGCGGGGCCCCAGACCGCCTCGATGGCAGCAAGCGGCGGCGTGTTGCGCACGATCGTGTCGGCATCCACATGGGCGGCGACATTGGCCTCCTGCCCGTAGGTCTTGGCATTGCCTTCGAGCACCACGGCGCGCAGATCGTCCACGGTCTCGGGCACGTCGAGCGAGTAGCCCTCGGCCTTCATGCGCAGGAGCGTGTTGTGCAGGCTCTCGAAGACCGACAGGTAGGCGGCGGTGCCCACGGCCCCGGCATTGGGCGGGAAGCCGAAAAGCACGATCCCGACTTTCTTGTCGGCATTCGCAGCACGGCGCAGGCGGCCCGAGCGCAGGGTCTTCTCGACAAGGCTGTCGATCCGCTCGCGGCACGGGGCCATGGCTTTGAGATCGTTCTGCCGGGCGCATTGGTAGGCGCAGCCGGTGCATTGATCCTCGCCATGCCGCCCGGCGAACACGGTCGGGCAGGTCGCGCCATCGAGTTCCGGCAGCGCGATGAGCATTGTGGTCTCAATCGGGCCGAGCCCGCCAGTGGACGAGGCCCATTGCGCCAATGTCTGGAATTCCAGCGGATGCGCCGCGATATAGGGCACATCAAGCTCTTGCAGCACCTTGGTGGCCGCCGAGCTGTCGTTATAGGCAGGCCCGCCCACGAGGCTGAACCCGGTGAGCGAGACCATGGCGTCAATGTTAGAGCCATGCTCGCCTTGGAAGAACGCCTTGATCGCGGGGCGGCCATCGAGCCCACCCGCGAAGGCCGGCAGCACGCGCACGCCCTTGGCCTCATAGGCGCGGATCACCGCATCGTAATGGGCGGTATCGGCGCTGAGCACATAAGAGCGCATCATCAGCAGACCCACGGTGAGCGTCGCACCGGCGGGGCCGGGAATGTCGGCAGGATCCTCGGTGATGCGCTGCGGCAAATCGGGGTGGTAGAGCGCCACATCGGGATATTCGATCGGCTGCGCCGCTTCCCCGCCCATGAAGTCGGGGCGGCTGGTGGCGTATTTGCTGAGCAGGTAGCGCACCATTTGCTCGACATTGTCGTCAGATCCGCCGAGCCAGTATTGCATGACGAGGAACCACGAGCGCAGATCCTGCGCCTTGCCGGGGATCATCTTCAGCAGTTTGGGCAGCCGCTTGAGCTGCGCCATGCGCTTCTCGCCGGTCTCCACCGGGCTGTCGTCGGATTTGGGCTTGAGCCGCTTGAGAAGCTGCATCAGCGGCGAGGCGGGCTTGCTCATGTCGAGCTTGCCAAGCTTGGTGAGCTTGATGATCTCGGCGTCAGCGATCACGCCGATCATGCCGTCGAGCCGGTCCCGCACAGCGATCAGGTCAGGCATGATGGGCTGGATATGCTCTTCGAGGAACAGCAGGTTCGCGACGACCATATCGGCCTCGGCCACGGCCTTCTTGGCCTCGATCAGCGCCTCGGGCGTCTCGGCCCATGTCGCGGCGGCGTGCACGGAGACGTTGAGACCCGGGTAGTCCTGCGCAAGGTTCACCGACGCACGCGCTACTGGCCCGGCGGCGTGGCTGTCGAGCGTGATGATGGCGATATTATAGGGCCGGATATCGACGACGTTATCGCGCATAATGGGCCTTGGCCTCGTAAAGCGTGTCGACGCTGATCTCGTTTACGCCTTTCATCTCGGCGAATTTCTCTGTGTTGCGACGGGCCTTGCCGCGCACGAAGAACGGGATCTTCTTCAGTTCTTTCTCGGCGTCCGCCAGCCAGACCATGACATCCGTGCCCACGCCGTCCCAGACTTGATCCGGGACCTCGCCGCTTTGGCTCTCAGGCTCCGGCGCAGGGGCGCGTTTTTCCGCCTTGCCGCCATGGTGGGACGCGCCTGCGTCGTCGTGGAACTCGAAATCATCGCGGAACATATGCAGCAGGTGCTCTTCCAGCCCCATCACCAGCGGATGGACCCATGTGTCGAAGATCACGTTCGCGCCTTCGATGCCCATCTGCGGCGAGTAGCGCGCGGGAAAGTCCTGCACATGGACCGGCGCGGAGATCACCGCGCAGGGAATGCCGAGACGTTTACCGATATGGCGCTCCATCTGGGTGCCGAGGATCATCTCGGGCGCGAGGTCTTCGATGGTGCGCTCAACTTCGAGGTAATCGTCGGTGATCGTCGCCGGAACGCCGAACTCCTTGGCGACCGCGCGGATCTCGCGGGCCATTTCGCGGTTGTAGCAGCCGAGGCCGACGACCTCGAAGCCCATCTCGTCGCGGGCGATGCGGGCGGCGGCTTTGACATGAGTGCCATCGCCGAAGAGGAACACGCGTTTGCCGGTCAGGTAGGTGCTGTCCACCGACTTCGAGTACCACGGCATCCGCAGACGCGAGGTGTCGAGCGTGGCGGGCGCGCCGGTGAGCGCGGCCACTTCCGCGATGAAGTCTTTGGTTGCGCCGACGCCAATCGGCACCACTTTCGTGAAGGGCTGATCGAGGTTTTCCTGCATCCAGCGCGCCGCGCTTTCGGCGGTTTCGGGATACATCAACACGTTGAAATGTGCGGCCCCCATGCGCGCGATGTCTGACGGGGACGACGTCATGGGAGCCACAACATTCACACTGATCCCCATATCGGAGAGCAGCGCGGTTACTTCCTCGATGTCATCGCGGTGGCGGAAGCCGAGCGCGGTCGGGCCGATGAGATTGGCCGTGATGCGCTCCGTACGCGGCATGGGTTTGGCCAGCGCCTTGACGATCTGGAAGAAGGTCTCATCGGCGCCGAAGTTTTCCTTGCGCTGATAAGAGGGGAGTTCGAGGGGGATTACCGGGACCGGCAGGCCCATCAGTTCGGACATGCCGCCGGGGTCGTCCTGAATGAGTTCGGCGGTGCAGGACGCACCGACGATCAGGGCCTCGGGTTGGAAGCGCTCATAGGCGTCCTGCAGGGCGGTCTTGAACAGATTCGCCGTGTCCGAGCCCAGATCGCGCGCCTGAAAAGTCGTGTAGGTGACCGGCGGGCGGTGATTGCGGCGCTCGATCATGGTGAAGAGCAGGTCCGCATAGGTGTCGCCTTGGGGCGCGTGCAGCACGTAGTGCAGGCCTTTCATGCCCGTGGCGACGCGCATCGCGCCCACATGCGGGGGGCCTTCATATGTCCAAACCGTCAGTTTCATTCGGCGGCCTCCAGCTTCAGAAGGTCAGACCGGCGCACCGGGCGGGAGAACAGTCCGGCCAGATCGCCGGCTTGCTCGTAGAAATGCACCGGGGTGAACACGAGCTCGATCGCCCATTTGGTCGTCATGCCGTCTTGCTCCAGTGGGTTCGCAAGGCCGAGCCCGCAGACCGTCAGGTCGGGCTTCGCGGCGTAGCACCGGTCCAGTTGCAGATCGACGTCCTGCCCTTCGGAGATCACCGGGCCTTTGGCGAGCAGGTCGAGATCGGGGCCGACCACCGCCTGATGGATGAAGGGCGCGCCCACTTCGACGGCCTCCATGCCGCATTCGCGGGTGAGGAACCGGGCGAGCGGAATTTCAAGCTGGCTGTCAGGGAAGAAGAAGACCGATTTGCCGCGCAGCACCTCGGCAGCTTGGCTGACAGCCTTCCGCGCGCGGGCGCGGGGGGCGTCGGTGACGCGGGCGAAGGTCTCGGCATCGACGCCGAATTCCGTTGCCACAGCGCGGAGCCACGCGGTCGTGCCCTCTTCGCCGAAGGGGAACGGGGCGGGAATGTGGCGCGCGCCGCGACGCTCCAGTTCCGCATGGGTGTCGCCAAGGAAAGGCTGGGTCAGCGCGAAGACGGTGTTCGGGCCAACGCCCAGATCGCAATCGGCGCGGGGTGCGGGCAGCACCTTGATCGGGCCGATTCCCATCTGCTCCAGAAGCGAGACCGCCTGCTCTTCGACCACATCGGGCAGCGCGCCGACGAGCAGAAGCTGGCGCTCCTGCGCCTCGGGCAGAACCGGGACCATGGACGCAAGACAGGCATCCTCGCCTTGCGTGAAGGTGGTTTCGATGCCGGAGCCGGAGAAATTCAGCACTCGCACGGAGGGCGCGTGGCGCTGGGTCATGCGCTCGGCGGCCTTGCCGAGGTCGAGCTTGATGACTTCGGACGGGCAGGAGCCGACGAGGAAAAGCTGTTTGATGTCGGGGCGACGGGCGAGCAGCTCATCGACAACCTTGTCGAGTTCCTCCTGCGCATCGGCGAGGCCCGCGAGATCGGTCTCTTCGAGAATCGCTGTGCCGAAGCGGGGCTCGGCGAAGATCATCACGCCGGCGGCAGATTGCAGAAGATGCGCGCAGGTGCGCGAGCCGATCACGAGAAAGAAGGCGTCCTGCATCTTGCGGTGCAGCCAGATGATTCCCGTCAGGCCGCAGAACACCTCACGCTGGCCACGCTCCTTCAGAATCGGCGTGTCACGGCAGCCGGGGGCTTTTTCGAGCGGGCTGAGATCGTTCATGCGGCGGCCTCCGAGGGATTGGATTCAGGAGTTGGCTCAGCGGCGGCCTGCAGACGTGCCGCGCGGAGTTTGAGGACGAATTGCACGGCGTTGATCACGTAGGCGGCATAGGCCGCGAGCGCGAGCCACATCTGCTGATCCGGGGCGAGCCAAGTGGTAAAGAGCGAGATGATATAGGCGGTGTGCAGCGCGATCACGGCAAAGGAAAACACGTCTTCCCAGAAGAAAGCGGGCGCCAGAAGGTACTGGCCAAAAACGACTTTTTCCCAGATCGCGCCGGTGACCATGATCACGTAGAGAAAGAAGGTCTTGGCCACGATCGACCATGTGGCGATCTCGAAGCCGAGCCCGGTCCACAGATACCGCACGACCAGAATCAGCGAGACGAGAAAGACCAGAAACTGCACAGGCGCGAGAATGCCCTGCACGAGTGTCCAGACAGTTTCGTCACGGCGCTGGCGCTCTTCGGGGGTGTAGAGACCCGCAGGAACGTCTGATGTGGCCGGGTGGTGTGGCATGGGTATGGTCTTCCAAAAGTTGCTGATGTCGAGTTTAGGGGTGACAGCGCATGTGTCAATCCAAACTTACACCTTTGGCACTTCAGATTGACATTTCTTTGCGGATAACCGGGTTTTATTGCCTCTTACCGCGCAGTTAGACAAATTTTGATGACAGCCCAACAGAAAAGTGTCAATTTCGTTTTACATATGCTATCGTGCATGTAACAGCTAGTACGAGAATCGCGGCCGAGGTTCCAATGGCCGCATATCTGTCAGATGCACTCGAGAGGGAGGCACCGCATGCCTCAAGATAATCACCACAGCCCCAACTCTTTTGGTGAGCCTCATTCGCCGGGCGCTTCCGAGCTTGCTGAAAATGCGGTTTCGCTTCTGAACCAACGGCAGACCACCACGGCAGCCGGGGCGCGGCAGTTCATTCTCGACCATCTGCTCAGAGCCGTGACCAGCCCGACCGGATACGATGCCGGGCAAATTCTGGACGAGCTGCGCGGCCACCGCTTGTCGACCGACAGTGTGATCGACATCTACGTGCCCGCCGTCGCTCGCATCCTCGGGGAGATGTGGGAAGACGACCAGATGGACTTTGCCGCCGTGACCGTCGGGTCCATGCGCCTGCAATCCCTGCTGTCTCTGGCCTCTTCGGAATCGCTGGATTTCCTGCGGCCCGCCGAGGCCTCGCATTACATGCTGATCGCCGTCCCGCTCGGCGAGCAGCACTTCCTCGGTGCGTTCGTCCTGGCCGCGCAATTGCGTCGCCTCGGCGCGCGGGTTGAAATGTCGTTCTGCGAAACTGCGCCGGATTTTGTCAGCCGTGTCATCTGCGACACGCCCGACATGATCCTGTTCAGCACCTCCTGCAAAGCGAGTCTTGAAACTGTTTCGCAACTTGTTCTAGATATTTCCAACGTGTTGGAACAACGCCCCCTCATTGCTGTCGGTGGCGGCGCCACCAAGTTTATGAGTGAAAAAGAGGGGACTTCGGGCATCGATCTGGTTACCAACAAGGCGAGGGATGCATTGTCATTCGTCGGCCATGTGAAAAGGCGATTGTCCGGTCAGGCAACAAAATGACCACCGGCGCCACGAATTTCTGGACCAGCGGGGCTGTCCCGCTCGTGGATCCGGAGCAATTGAGCGAGATCATAGGTGCCGCTTCGGACATCTCGATCGTCGTCGACGCCGCTGCGGTCATCCAATCCGTCATTGTCAGCCCCTCGGCAGAAAGCTTCGGCAGTCTGCAACATTGGGAAGGCCGCCCTCTGATTGAGTTTCTGGCCGATGACAGCATCGTGAAATTCCAGAAGGCCTTCGCGCGCTTCATGCAGGGCGAAACCCTGACCCAGCCGCTCGAACTCAATCACGAAGACAACGCCACGTGGACATACCCCGTGCGCTACAGCGTGCACCGCTTCGGCGACAGCACGGCGCTCCTGCTCGGACGCGACCTGCGGCCGATCGCGGAAACGCAGCAGCAGCTTGTGCAGGCGCAGATCGCGCTGGAACAAGGCTATGAGGCCCGCCGCGAGTTCGACAGCCGGTACCGGATCATGCTGAGCAAGACCCATGAGGCCGTTCTGTTCGTCAACCTGCGCGACGGGCGGATCTCCGACTGCTCGGATGCCGCCGCCAGCCTTCTGGGTCTGAAGCGCGACGCCGCCGCCGGCACCGGCCTGTCGCAACTGCTGTCCGACCGAAGCTCCGCCGAATTGATGGAGAGCCTGCTCAATGCCTCGCTTGCCGAAGGCGGCGGGACCATCGAGGTGCGGGCCGAACGCTCGGAGCAACGCCTCACCATCGAGCCGTCGGTGTTCCGTGCGGGCGGCCAGCGCATCCTGCATTGCCTTCTGACCACCGTGGGCGAGTTGCCCCGTGTCGCCGACGCCGAGACCTCCCGCGCCGCCGCGCTGTTCCGCGCGGCCACCGATGCGATCATCTTCACCGATGCCGAGGGGGTCGTCCTGTCCGGCAACGATGCCTTTCTGGACCTGATCGGCGCGGCCCATGGCGGCGATATTCGCGGCAAGAGCCTTGGCGACCATCTCGTGCGCGGCCAGATCGACCTGAACGTCCTGATCGACAATGCCCGGCGCGCCGGGCACATGCGGATTTACTCCACGAAACTGAACAGTGTGCTCGGCGCACGGCTGTCGGTCGAGATCTCCGCGACGCATATCACCGAAGCGGGCGCGCCGATCCTTGCCTTCATCATCCGCGATGTCAGCCGCGTGGAAGGCGTGCGCGGGTCCACCTCGGCGCGGGTGCCGGAAGAGGGCAACCGCAATGTGATGGAACTCGTCGGCAGCGCCTCGCTGAAAGAGATCGTCGCCGAAACCACCGATGTGGTGGAAAAGATGTGTATCGAGACGGCGGTGAACCTGACCAAGAACAACCGCGTCGCAGCCGCGGAAATGCTCGGCCTGTCGCGCCAGAGCCTTTATGTGAAGCTGCGCAAATACGGCCTTCTGAGCAAGGACGGCTGAGCCCGTCGCGGGGCTGTCTCCGCGCCCCCTCCAAACCTGTCCAGTTTGTGTGACATTTTCGCGCGGTTGCGCGCTGGATTCCGCCTGTCATAGCCCATCTTAAGGCTTGCCACGACTCAAGGTGTCAGTCATAGTTTACACATGAGTGTCACTGGTTCCGTACAAACGCGTCGATTCCCCGAGCCTGCCGCGGCGCTCCGCCTGATCAAGCCGATCACGTGGTTCCCGCCCATGTGGGCTTATGCCTGTGGCGCGGTCTCCTCCGGCGTATCGCCCTCGGGGCAATGGCATCTCGTCATTCTCGGCATCCTGCTCGCCGGTCCCATCGTCTGCGGCATGAGCCAAGCCGCCAATGACTGGTGCGACCGCCATGTGGACGCCATCAACGAACCGGACCGTCCGATCCCGTCGGGCCGCATCCCGGGCCGCTGGGGTCTGTGGATCGCGCTCGCCATGTCCGCCCTGTCGCTCGTCGTCGGCTGGCAACTCGGCCCGTGGGGCTTCGGGGCCACCATCGTCGGCGTGCTCGCCGCCTGGGCCTATTCCGCCGAACCGGTGCGCCTCAAACGCTCGGGCTGGTGGGGACCGGGCCTGTGCGGTCTCTCCTACGAAACCCTGCCATGGTTCACCGGGGCCGCAGTCCTGAGCGCGGGCGCCCCCGACATGAAAATCGTCTGGATCGCCCTGCTCTATGGTATCGGCGCCCATGGCATCATGACGCTTAACGATTTCAAGGCCCTAGAAGGCGACCGGCAAATGGGCGTGAACTCCCTGCCCGTGACGCTCGGCCCGGTCCGCGCCGCGCAAGTCGCCTGCATCGTCATGGCCCTGCCGCAAATGGCCGTGGTCGCGCTTCTGTTCTCATGGGGCGCAACCGGACATGCGCTGGCCGTTGGCGCGCTTCTCATGGCGCAATTCTGGGCGATGACCGTGATGTTCAAGGACCCCAAGGCCAAGGCCCCGTGGTATAACGGCACCGGCGTTCTGTTCTATGTCTCCGGCATGATGGTCTCGGCCTTCGCCCTGCGGGGAATGATGCTGTGACCGGCTGGGGCACCCTTGTCCGGCTCTGTTTGGTCAACACGGCCATCGGCGGTCTCGCGGCCCTCCCGGTGAACCTGTTCAACCGCCTGATGACCGTCGAGCTTGCCCTGCCCGCGCTTCTGCCGGGCCTGTTGGTGGCGCTGCATTACGGCGTGCAGCTCTCGCGCCCCGTGTTCGGACACCGCTCGGACGCCAAGGGCGGGCGCACACCGTTCATCATCGGCGGCATCGCGCTTGTCGGCCTCGGCGTGCTCGGCGCGGCTTGGGGCATCGCTCTGGCAGAGGGCTCCGCCATGCTGGCGCTTGTGGTTTGGGCGCTGTCCTATATCGCCATCGGCCTCGGCATCGGCGCCGCCGGCACCTCCTTCCTCGCGCTGCTCGCGCAGGTCTCCGGCGAGCGCAAGGGCGCGGCGGCGACGCTTGCATGGCTGATGCTGATCGCGGGGGCCATCGCGGCCTCCATCGGCACCGGCATCGCCCTCGAACCCTATAGCCCAGACCGTCTGGTCGTCGTGGTCGCTGCGGTCGTGACGATCTGCATCCTCCTGAGCGTGCTGGCCACGGCGGGTATCGAGCGCAACATCACGACACCGCCGCCTGCCGAAGATGTGAAACTGAAAGACGCGCTGCGCAGCACATGGGCGGACCCGGTCGCGCGGCAATTCACCGGCTTCGTGTTCCTGTCGATCCTCGCCTTTTACCTGTCCGAGTTGATCCTCGAACCCTTCGCGGGGCATGTCCATGGCCTGAGCCCCGAGGACTCCACGAAACTCTCTGGCGGCAAGGATGGCGCGTCCCTGATCGGCATGATCGGCGCGGGTGTGCTGTCGCAGCTCCGGATCGGGAGCTTGCGCTTCTGGGCCATCGCGGGCTGCGTGATCTCCGCCGCCGGGCTTCTGGCGCTCGGCCTGACCTTGCCCATCGTGCCCGCCACCGTGGTTCTGGGCCTCGGCAACGGCCTCTTCGTCGTCGGCGCAATCGGCTCGATGATGCAACTCGCCGCCGCCCATGAGCGCGCCACCGGCACCCGGATGGGCGTCTTCGGCGCCTCGCAGGCCGTCGCCGCCGGGCTCGCGGGGCTGATGGCCACCGGCACGCTCGATGCCGCGCGCACGGTCCTGCCGGACGCAACCGCCTATGGCACTGTTTTCACACTGGAAGCTGCACTATTTCTCGCAGCGGCGCTGATGGCCGCCCGCGTGATGCGCGCAGAACCACACAAACCTGACGCAACCTTGGTACCGGGGGAATGAATTATGTATGACGTCGTCGTTGTAGGCGGGGGCCCCTCGGGTGCCACAGCCGCGCTTGATCTGGTGAACTCCGGCCACTCGGTCGCCCTTCTGGACCGCGAGGGCCGCATCAAGCCCTGTGGCGGCGCGATCCCGCCGCGCCTGATGGAGGATTTCGACGTCCGCGAGGAGCAGCTTCTGTGCAAGGTCAACACCGCGCGGATGATCTCGCCCACCGGACGCCACGTGGATATCCCCATCGAGAACGGCTTCGTCGGCATGGTCGACCGCAAGGATTTCGACCCGTGGCTACGCCAGCGCGCCGCTGATGCCGGGGCCGAGTATTTCACCGGCACCTTCGTGCGGATCGACCGCCCGAACGGCACGCCAGTGGTGATCTACCGCGACAAGGCCACGCAAGAAGAGCGCGAACTGCCAGCCAAGCTGGTGATCGGCGCGGATGGCGCGAAATCCCGCGTCGGGCTTGCGGAGATCAAGGATGCCGACAAGATCCCGCTCGTCTTCGCCTATCACGAGATCATCAAGGCGCCGCCGAAGAACGAGGTCTATGACCCGGTGCGCTGCGACGTGATCTATGACGGCAAGATCTCCCCCGATTTCTACGGCTGGGTCTTCCCACATGGCAACAGCGCGTCCGTGGGCATGGGCACCGAGATCGCCTCGGTGAACCTCAAGGAGGCCACCGCCGCCCTGCGTGCGGCCTCCGGGCTGGCCGAGTGCGAAACCCTGCGCAAGGAAGGCGCGCCGATCCCCCTCAAACCGCTCGACAAGTGGGACAATGGCAAGGACGTGGTGCTCGCTGGAGACGCCGCAGGCGTGGTTGCCCCCTCCTCCGGGGAAGGGATTTACTACGCGATGGTCGGTGGCCGGGTGGCTGCGACAGCATGCGCCGCGACATTGGCGTCGGGGCGTGCTAAAGACCTAACCCTCGCCCGCAAGTTGTTCATGCGTGAACACAAGACCGTTTTCCGTGTGTTGGCCTCGATGCAAAACGCCTATTACCGCTCCGATATGCGCCGCGAACGCTTCGTCTCGCTCTGCCACGACATCGACGTGCAGCGCCTGACCTTCGAGGCCTACATGAACAAGAAACTGGTGAAGGCCCGCCCGATGGCGCATCTCAAGATCGGCATCAAGAACCTCGCGCATCTTACTGGGCTGGTGGCCCCGGAACGCGTATGAGCATCATGATCCCCGCCTGGGTCGACGGCGCGTTGACTCCCGTCGAAAAGCTCGAAGCCCATGTTAAGGGGCTTCGGCACAAGGCGATTTCCGTCTTCGTGCTGCGCGGGCGCGAGGTGCTGCTGCAACGGCGCGCGATGGACAAGTATCACACGCCGGGCCTCTGGGCGAATACCTGCTGCACCCATCCGAACTGGGACGAAGACCCGGCGGTCTGCGCGGTGCGGCGGCTGGACGAGGAACTGGGGATCACCGGGCTGACGCTGGAGCACCGGCACCATCTGGAATACCGCGCCGATGTTGGCGGCGGGCTGATCGAACACGAGGTGGTCGATGTCTACATGGCCCGCGTGACCGCGCCGCTCGACGTGCACCCGAACCCCTCCGAAGTGATGGACACCCGCTGGGTCGATTACCATGACCTGCTCGCGGAAGTGCAACGCCATCCGGACCGCTTCACCCCGTGGCTGCGGATTTATCTCGCGGATTACGCGGACGTGATCTTCGGCCCGGACCTGATCCTGTCCACGCAGGCAAGCTGACCCGCGCACGCGGGCCATTCAACTTTCCCACCGCATGCTTTAGGTCTGTCCGCGTTACCGCGCGCAACGCGGGTCTCTAGGCACGGTTCATGTCCATATCCCCCTCCGTGGCACATCGCCCCTCACTGGCGATTGCTCTGAAACTCACGGCTGTCTTCCTGTTCATCGTCATGGCCGGGATGATCAAGGCCGCCACCCAGACCGTGCCGCCCGGTCAGGCCGTGTTCTTCCGTGCGGCCTTCGCGATCCCGGTGATCGCGCTCTGGCTGGCCCTGCGCGGCGATCTGCGGACCGGGCTGGTGCCGCGCTCGCTCTCGGCGCATGTCTGGCGCGGCCTGCTCGGCACCGCCGGTATGGGTCTGACCTTCGCGGGCCTGTCGCTGCTGCCGCTGCCGGAAGTGACGGCCATCGGCTATGCGACGCCGATCTTCACCGTGCTGTTGGCGGCCGTGATGCTCGGCGAGAAAATCCGCCTCATCCGGATCACCGCCGTGCTGATGGGTCTCATCGGCGTGATGGTGGTGATGTATCCGCGCCTCACCGTGGGCGATCTGACCAATGCCACGACGCTGGGCGCGCTGATGGTCCTTGTGGCGTCGATCATGCGCGCGCTGGTGCAGATCCACATCCGCCAGATGGTGCAAAAGGAACAGACCGCCGCCATCGTGTTCTGGTTCTCCGTCACCGCCGCCGTTCTCAGCCTCGCCACGATCCCCTTCGGCTGGGTTGCCCCCGGCCCGGACGCGCTGATGCTGATGATCGGCGCGGGCGTGATCGGCGGCGTCGCGCAAATCCTCGTCACCACGGCCTACCGCTTCGGCGCGGCCTCGATGCTGGCGCCCTTCGATTATGCCTCGATGATCTTCGCGGTGCTGATCGGCTGGCTGGTCTTCGGCGACTGGCCGACCCCGGTGATCCTGACCGGCGCGGGGCTTGTCATCGCGGGCGGCGCGCTCATTATCTGGCGGGAGCGTCAACTGGGCCTCGATCACCGCAAGGCCCGCTCTGTCACCGATCCAAAGGGGTAACCATGTCCGACGACCACAAGACCAAGATGCAGGAAGTGCAAAAGGCCCACCGCGCCAAGATCGCGGAAAGCGGCGATCCGGGGCGCGGGCTGGTGCTGGTGCATACCGGCAACGGCAAGGGCAAGTCCTCCTCGGCCTTCGGCGTGATCGTGCGTGCGCTTGGCTGGGGCAAGACCGTGGGCGTGGTGCAGTTCATCAAGGGCAACTGGGTCACCGGCGAGCGGCAGTTCTTCGACAGGCTCGGCGGCGTGGACTGGCACACGATGGGCGAGGGGTTCACTTGGGACACGCAGGACGCCGGTCAGGACACCGAGGCGGCGACAGCGGCCTTTGCCAAGGCCCGCGAGATGATGGAGAGCGGGACATATGACCTGATCGTGCTCGACGAGATCAACATCGCCCTGCGCTATGATTACCTCGATGTGGCGGCGGTGCTCGCTGGTCTGGAGGCGCGCGCGGACCGCACGAGCGTGATCCTGACCGGGCGCGACGCCAAGCCGGACCTGTGCGACTACGCGGACCTTGTGAGCGAGATGACCGAGGTGAAACACCCGTTTCAAGCGGGCATCAAAGCGCAACGCGGCGTGGATTACTGAGCGCGCCCCAAGCTCACAGGTCCGGATCGAGCGTCACCGCGTAAAGCTCCCGGTCCCCGCGATCCATCAGCCGCACCCGCATCTGCCCGCTCTGCCCCTCGATATCCACCAGCCCGAAAAACTGCGTGTCATCGCGCGGCGGCGGGTTGCCACCCAGACCGCCGGGACGCCCCTTAGCAAAGACGCGCTGCGGCCCGAACGTCGCATCGAGCGCGCCCGGACGCCCGGTCGCCGCATGGATCGGCCCGGTCACGAACTCCCAGAACGGTGCGAAGTCCTGAAACCCGGCCCGGTTCGGATCGTAGAAATGCGCCGCCGTGTAATGCACATCCGCTGTCAGCCAGACCGTGTTCGCGATCCCGGCCTGCTTGATGAACCGCAAAAGCTCCGCGATCTCAAGCTCGCGCCCGCGCGCAGGCCCGTCCCGCCCATCCGACACGGCCTCCGACCCGGTCTTGTCGCGCACCTTGTCCCACACGATGAGCCCGAGCGGCTGGTCGGACGCGATCACCTTCCAGACCGCCCGCGAGGCGGCCAATTCCCGCTGCAGCCACGCCATCTGCTGCGCCCCGAGCAGCCGCGCCTCCGCGACGTCCCTGCCATCCGGCGCGGACTGGTTCGGCCCGCGATAGGAGCGCAGATCAAGGAAAAACACGTCCAAAAGCGGCCCATAGGCGATCTTGCGGTAGATCCGTCCCGGCGCGCCCGGCACGGGTCGCAGCGGCGTCATCTCGTGAAAGGCCCGCCGCGCCCGTGTCACCAGACGCCCGACATCCTTCTCGGTATAGCGATCATCCTCCAGCAAGGACCGCCCCGGCGACCAATTGTTGACCACCTCGTGATCGTCCCATTGCTGGAAACTCGGCACGGCGGCGTTCATCGCAAGCAGATGCCGGTCGCGCAGGTTGTATTGCCACTGCGCGCGGAACTCGGGCAGGCTCTCGGCGACTTTGCGCTTGGCCTCCGGCAGATCGACATTGCGCCATACCACCTGCCCGCCCCGCACGACCTCGTCCTGCATCGGATTGTCCGCATAGACCGTGTCACCCGAATGGATGAAGAAATCGGGCTGATGGCGGGCGATGGTGGCATAGGTCTGCATCCCGTCCTCATTGATCCCCCAACCCTGTCCGGCGGTATCCCCCGACCACGCAAAGCGAAGATCGCGGCGCGTGGCGGGCGCGGTGCGAAACCGGCCCGTGACCGGCTCGGACAGCAGGGTCGGCTCGGCGAGATCGGCCGCTGTGAAGCGGTAGAATACCTCCTGATCCGGCGGCAGACCCGTCAGCAGCCGCTTGATCGCGAAATCGCTCCCTGGCCCGGCCTCCAGCGGGGGAAGCTGCCACGCATCCCGGAAGCTCTCGGTGGTTGAGACCTCCACGCCGATCCGCGCAGGCCGGTCCGTCCGCGTCCAGATCATCCCGGACCCCGGCCCCACATCCCCCGATTGCACCCCCTGCGTGAAGACCGGACGGCTCGCCGCACGCGACAGCCCCGGCAGCGCGAGCCCCGCGCCGAACGCGGCGGCTGAGGTCAGGACAAGACGGCGGGAGGGCCGTTGAATGGACATGGGTCTCCTCCGGATGGGACGGGCCGGGATGCCCGCCAGTGTAGCAAACCTGCGATGCGCGTGTAACGGCCTGACGACAGCCGTGCAGAACAGACGGGATAGACAGACAAGCGACGCTCGCTAAAGTGGTGCGGCGCGGCCAAACAGGCCCCGCATATTGGGAGGAACCATCATGAACAAGAAACACTTGCCCGCATTGCTCGCGGCAGCCCTGCTCTGTGGCACCGCCGTGACCGCCGATTGCACGCATTCCAAATGGGGTGCCGAGGACACGCTTGGCTCGGCCAATCTCGTCACGCCAGAGCGCGTTCTGGAGGCCACACAGCTGATCAAACAGGGCAAATCGGTGCCGCTCGGCATCACCATCGACGCGAACACACCGGCCTTCCCGCCACGCTCTCTGAACTTGCAGGTCGTGCAGCCCAACCAGCAGGGCGGACAGAAGCTCCACGCCTTCGGCTATCCGGGCAATTACAATGACGACATCATCCAGACATGGGTCGGCATTGGCTCGCAACTCGACGGGCTGGGCCATCTGGGCGAAGAGGGGCTCTACTATAACTGCCTCGACGAAAAGGAAATCTCCCAGATCACCGGGCTGACCAAGCTCGGCACCCATGACGTGCCGCCACTGGTGGGCCGTGCGGTGATCATCGACATGGCCAGCCATTTTGGCGTCGATGTGATGGACGCCGGGGCGCATTTCGGCTCCGAGGAGATCAAGGCCGCTGCCGCCGCGCAGAACGTGACCTATGGCGAGGGCGACATCATCCTGTTCCACACCGGCTGGACCGAGGGGATGCTGGAGAGCGACCCGACCGCATGGGTCTCGGGCGAGCCGGGCCTGAACAACGAAGGCGCCGAATACATCGCCTCGCTGAACCCGATGGCGGTGGGTGCGGACACATGGGGGCTTGAGCCGATCCCCGCGCCCGATGGCGACAAGGTGTTCTACGGTCATGTGACCCTGCTCAAGAAAAACGGCATCTACATCCTTGAGACGATGAACACAGGCCCGGTGCTGCGCGATGGCGTGAACGAGTTTATGTTCGTGCTGGGGCAGGCCCGCATCCGTGGCACGGTGCAGGCGATGATCAACCCGGTCGCACTTTACTGACCCTCGGGCTGGATCGCGTAAAGCCGGTCCAGTTCTTTGCCGTGGCGGTCTTCCGAGATCGCCACGCATCTCTCCAAGACCGCGCTTTGTGGCCTGTCGCCCCTGAGGCTCTCGATCGGCACCACCGGCAGCCCCGCCTTCCGCAGCGGCGCGGCAAGTTCCGCGCGGGCCGGATTGACCGCGATCCCCCGTTCCGTCACCACCAGATCGACCGACGCGCCCGGCGTCGTGATGCAGCGCACACGCTCGACGATCCGCGGGTGCCCCTTGGTCTCGGTCGGCACCACCACGACCGACAGCCCGGCCCCCTCGGCGGTGTCGCCATGACCGCCCGAGCCGCCGATGATCCGCCCGGCCCCGGTGGTGGTGACATTCACATTGAACCCCAGATCGACCTCCGCCGCGCCGAGGATCATCACGTCGAGCTGATGCGCGATGCAGTCCGCAAGCAGCGGATTGGCATAGGTGCTCGCGGACATCGCGATATGCCCGGGATCGTCCCGGTAGGACCGCACCGCGTCCCGATCGAAGGCCTGCACGTCCCATAGCTGCCGGAAGAGCCCCGCGCGGTGCATCTCCACAAGCGGGCCGGTGATCCCGCCCGCCGCGAACGCCCCAGTGACACCCCGCGTGTCCATCATCCGCGCAAGCCGCCGCGTGACCTCCAACGACACGCAACCAGCGCCCGCCTGATAGCGCAGCCCGTCCCGCACCGCGCCCACGGCCTCCAGCGCTGGGACCGTCAGATTGGCAATCGCCGCGCCAGTCTCGGACACGGGCCGCGCCGTGGTCCCGCTGGCAATCTGCGCCGACTGCCCGATCTGCGGCACCATGCGCACCGCGCTCACCTGCTCCGCCGGAATACAGATGCGCGACACCCGCTCCACCCGGCTCTGCGCCAGCGCCAGCACATGCCCCGCATGGGCGGCATCGGGCATGGCATAGCCCAGCGGACCACAGGCCGCCGGGCCATCCGCCCCGCTCAGATTGCCGGCCCCATCCACAGCCGGCGCGGCGAGCACCGCCAGATCAATGGGCCTCTCACCACTCTCAATCATGCGCGCCCGCCCACCATGGGTGGTGAAGCGTACCGGCTCCGCCAACCCGCCCGCGCTGACGAAATCCGCAAGCGGGCCGGTCATATAGGCCGTGGTGATCCGCGTCACGGTGCCGTCCCGCAGAAACGGGATCAGGGTCTCATGACAGGGAAAGAGCGAGGAGGGGGCGAAGTGCAGCCCCTGCAGACCAAGCTCGGCGCACGCCGACAGGGCCAGATGCATCACCTGATCGCCATTGCGTAGATGGTGGTGACACGAGATCGTCCCACCGTCCCGCAGCCCCGAGGCCGCAATCGCCGACGTCAGGCCGGGCGATGACATGCCGAGGCCTCGACCACCAACCCATCCGGCCCGAACCGCAAGGTTTCGGCGGCCAGAACACCCCGGTGGTTTTCATAAGATATCACGAGCATTCCATGCCCATGAAACAAGTCCCGCACCGTAAAACGCAGATCGGGTTGCTTGGCCAAGGCGTGCTGCCAATAGGCTCTGAGCGCGCCTTTTCCGCGCAGCTCACCGGTCCCGACAAGCTGCACGGCCTTATGTGAGCGAAAAACGATGCCTGTCGCGTAATGGCTCAGGATGCGGTCCAGATCATGCGCGTTCCAGCCCGCTTCCCAGTCCTGCGCGAAGGCATCGTAATCCATGACAGCACGTTCCGTTTCGCTTTGTGGCCTCTTGTCGCGTTCCGCGTGCGTGCCGGAGGCGCGCGGCAGCGGGTTGCGATGCAAATCAAACGGAAAGTGCTTCAGGAGCGGACGAGCTTCTCGTAATCTTCCGCAATCGTGCGCGTGAGCGCGCCGACCTCGAAATTGTAGTCGCCGATCTGCCCCACCGGCGTCACCTCGGCGGCCGTCCCCGTCAGCCAGCATTGCTCGAACCCTTCCATCTCGGCAGGCTCGATCCGGCGCTCATGCACCTTGATCTGTTTATCCTTGAGCATCCCAATGACGGTTTGCCGCGTGAGGCCGTTGAGGAAGCAGTCGGGGTCGGGCGTGTGCACCTCGCCGTCCTTCACGAAGAAGATGTTCGCCCCGGTCGCCTCGGCCACATAGCCCCGGTAGTCCATGAACAGCGCATCGGCACAGCCCTTGGCTTCGGCGGCGTGCTTGGAGGTGGTGCAGATCATGTAGAGCCCGGCGGCCTTGGCATGCACCGGGATGGTCTCCGGCGAGGGCCGCTTCCACTTGGAGATGTCGAGCTTGGCGCCTTTGAACTTGCTGTCGCCATAATAGGCGCCCCATTCCCACGCGGCGATGGCCAGATGCACGGGGTTGCGCGCGGACGCGACACCCATGTCCTCGCCCGCTCCGCGCCACGCGACCGCCCGCACATAGGCGTCGCTGAGCCCGTTGGCGGTGAGCACTTCCTGCTTGGCGGCTTCGATCTCGTCCACGGTGTAGGGGATCTGGAAATCAAGCTCCCCGGCAGAGAAGTGCAGCCGCTCGGAATGCTTGCGCGAGAGGAAGATCTTGCCGTTATAGGCGCGCTCGCCTTCGAAAACCGAGGAGGCGTAGTGCATGGCATGGGTCAGAACGTGGACATTGGCGGCGCGCCAGTCTACGAGCTTACCGTCCATCCAGATCAATCCGTCGCGATCATCATACCCAGCCATGGCGTACTCCCTTCCATTGGCATTTCCATTAATTGCGCCAATATGGCCGGACCGGACATTTTCTTGCGCAAAACCTGCGATTCGATACGGGATCGCTCTTGGAATGTCAACAAGGCTGACATATAATCCACCCAACGAAGACGACGGGACACGCAAGATCATGTCTGACGGACCGCGCACGGGCAGCATACGGGGCGACAGCCTGTTGTTCCTCACCGACGAACAACTCCGGCAGGGGATCGAAGCGATGTTCTTCGCGTATCGCGGCTTCACCGCCGACCCCGACCGCATCCTCGAAGGCATGGCCTATGGCCGCGCCCATCACCGGGCGGTCCACTTCATCAACCGCGCCCCCGGCACGACGGTCAACAACTTGCTGAACATCCTTGGCGTGACCAAACAATCGCTGAACCGCGTGCTCCGCACCCTGATCGAAGATGGGCTTGTCGAAAGCCGCGTGGGCCGGGCCGACAAGCGCGAGCGGCATTTGTTCCTGACAGACAAGGGCCGCGAGCTTGAAAAGACCCTATCCGATGCCCAGCGCGAACGGATGCGCGCGGCGTATCGCGAGGCGGGCCCGGACGCGGTCAGCGGCTTTCGCACCGTGCTTGAGGCAATGATGGACCCGGACATGCGCCGCGCCTATACTCGCCTCAAGGAGAGCGGCACATGAGCGATATGGACCCGCATCTGCTGGTGATCGACGACGACGAGCGGATCCGCACGCTACTGCAGAAGTTCCTGATCCGCAACGCGTTTCTGGTGACCACTGCGCGCGATGCCGCGCATGCCCGCCGGGTGCTGTCGGGGCTGGATTTCGACATGATCGTCTGCGACGTGATGATGCCCGGCGAGGATGGCGTGAGCCTGACCCGCTCTCTGCGCGAGACCTCCACGACCCCGATCCTGCTGCTGACGGCCAAGGGCGACACCGAGGACCGGATTGTCGGGCTGGAGGCGGGCGCGGATGACTACCTTGCCAAACCCTTCGAGCCGAAGGAACTCCTCCTGCGGATCAACGCGATCCTGCGCCGGGTGCCGGATGAGCCGATCGAGGTTGCGCGCCCCAAAGTGCTGTCCCTCGGCCCGATCCGCTATGATATAGAGCGCGGCGAGATGTGGCAGGGCGAAAGCCTCGTGCGCCTGACCGCCACGGAAAGCCAACTGATGCGGATTTTTTCCACACAGGTCGGCGAGGCCCTGACCCGCACGCAATTGGTCGAAGAGCTTGGCCGCGACCGCGGGCAGGCGCAGGAACGCGCGGTCGATGTGCAGATCACCCGGCTCCGTCGCAAGATCGAAGCCAATCCCAAACAGCCCCGCTACCTGCAAACCGTGCGCGGCGCGGGCTACATGCTGATGAGCGACTGACCCGGGAGCAAGACATGAGCACCGCCCTTTTCACCCATCCCGATTGTCTCGCGCATGTGAACCCGCCCGGCGCGCCGGAACAGGTGGCCCGGCTCACCTCCGTGCTGGACGCGCTCGATGGGCTGGACCTGACCCGGCATGACGCGCCAAAGGCTACCGAGGATCAATTGCGGATGGTCCATGACGCGGGATACGTGGCCGGCATCCCCAAGCGCATCCCCGAGGGGGACATCGTCTTTCTCGACCCCGACACCTTCGTCTCCCCGACCTCGCTGAACGGCATCCTGCGCGCGGCAGGCGGCGCGGTCGCAGCGGTGGACCGGGTGCTGGACGGCGCGGCACAGAACGCCTTCGTCGCCACGCGCCCGCCCGGACACCACGCCGAAGAGGCCACGACGATGGGCTTTTGCGTCTTCGGCAATGTCGCCATCGCCGCGAAACACGCGCTGGACGTGCGCGGGCTGGAGCGCGTCGCGGTGCTCGATTTCGACGTGCATCACGGCAATGGCACGCAGGCGCTCCTGCAAGGTGATCCCCGCGTGTTCTTTGTCTCCTCGCACCAATGGCCGCTCTGGCCCGGCTCGGGCCCGTCGTCCGACACCGGCCCGCATGGCACGGTGATGAACCTGCCGCTCTCGCCTCATTCGGGCCGCGAGGAATGGCGCCCGTCTTGGGACGAGGCGCTGCAATCGGTGCGTGATCATCGCCCGGACCTGATCCTCGTGAGCGCGGGCTTCGATGCGCATACCGCCGACCCGCTGGCGAACCTGCGCTGGAAGACCGAGGATTATGCCGAACTGACCCGCGACATCTGCGCCGTGGCCGCCGAGCAATGCGGGGGCCGGGTGGTCTCCGCGCTGGAAGGCGGTTATGATCTGCCCGCGCTCGCCGCCTCCGCGCGGGCGCATGTCGAGGAATTGATAAAGGCAGGCGCATGACCGACACCCCTGTTGCAGAGATGAGCTTCGAGCAGGCCATGGCCGAGCTTGAAGAGGTGCTGACCCGGCTGGAGAAGGGCGACGTGGCGCTGGACGAGTCGATCGCGCTCTATGAGCGCGGCGCCGAGTTGAAAAAACGCTGCGAGACCAAGCTGCGCGAGGCCGAGGAAAAGGTCGCCGCGATCCAGACCGATGCCGAGGGCAACCCCACGGGGCTGAAGCCGGTCGAAGGGCTGTAACTTGCCGTTTAAAGACGACCTGACCGCCTGCGCCGCGATGATCCAGGCGCAGTTCGACACCGTGCTCGGCGCGCTTCAGCCCGTGCCCGTGGTCGCCGCGATGGCCCATGCCACCCATGGCGGCAAACGCCTGCGCGGCTTTCTGGTGATGGAAAGCGCCAAGCTGCATGGAATAGACCCTAACAAGGCGATCTGGCCCGCCACCGCCATCGAAGCCCTGCACGCCTATTCGCTCGCGCATGACGATCTGCCCTGCATGGACGATGACGACCTGCGCCGGGGCCAGCCGACGGTCCATGTCAAATGGGACGAGGCCACCGCCGTTCTGGCCGGGGACGCGCTCCAGACCCTTGCCTTCGAGCTTGTGTCCTGCCCCGAGGTGGGCCCCGCCGAGGTCCGCGCCGACCTCGCGCTCAGTCTCGCCCGCGCGAGCGGTGCCCAAGGCATGGTGCTCGGACAGGCCCTCGACATCGCCGCCGAAACTGCGGGCACGCCTCTGACGCTGGACGAAATACAGGCTCTACAAAGGGGCAAAACCGGCGCTCTCATCGAATGGGCCGCCACCGCAGGCGCGCGGCTGGCGCAGGCCGACATTGCCCCGCTGCAAGCCTACGCCCGCGATCTCGGCCTCGCCTTCCAGATCTCCGACGACGTGCTCGACGTCACCGGCGACGCGGCCACGGTCGGCAAGGCCACCCAGAAGGACGCGGGCGCGGGCAAGGCCACCTTCGTGTCGCTGCTCGGCCTCGACGAGGCGAAACGCCGCGCGGACGCGCTGATGGAATCGGCCTGCGCGCATCTAGATGTTTACGGCAAACAGGCCCAAACGTTGCGTGATGCGGCGCGCTTCGTTATCTCCCGCGACAGCTAGGAGCCACGCATGACCGACCGACCGAAGACGCCGATGCTGGACCGTATCCAGCGTCCTGCCGACCTGAAATCCCTCTCCGACAAGGAGCTGGGCCAGGTCGCCCACGAGTTGCGCGCCGAGACCATCTCGGCAGTGTCCGTCACCGGCGGCCATCTCGGTGCGGGCCTTGGCGTCGTGGAACTCACCGTCGCGCTGCACGCCGTTTTCGACACGCCCCGCGACAAGCTCGTCTGGGACGTGGGCCACCAATGCTACCCACACAAGATCCTCACCGAACGCCGCGACCGCATCCGCACTCTGCGCCAAACGGGCGGTCTGTCGGGCTTCACCAAGCGGGCCGAGAGCCCCTATGACCCGTTCGGCGCGGCCCATAGCTCCACTTCGATCTCCGCCGCGCTCGGCTTCTCCGTTGCGCGCGATCTCGGCGGCCAACCGCCCGAAGGCGCAGGCGACGGCATCGCGGTGATCGGCGACGGCGCGATCTCGGCGGGCATGGCCTATGAGGCGATGAACAACGCGGGCGATCTCGGCAAGCGCCTCTTCGTCATCCTCAACGACAACGAAATGTCCATCGCCCCGCCGGTGGGCGCGATGTCCTCCTATCTCAGCCGCCTCTACGCCGAAGAACCGTTCCAGAACCTCGCCGATGCGGCCAAAGGCGCGGTCTCGCTCCTGCCGCCGCCCTTCCGCGAAGGGGCCAAACGCGCCAAGGACATGCTCAAGGGCATGGCCATGGGCGGCACGCTCTTCGAACAGCTGGGCTTTTCCTATCTCGGCCCGATCGACGGCCACGACCTCGACCAACTCTTGCCGGTCCTGCGCACCGTGAAGGCGCGCGCCGCCGGCCCGGTGCTGATCCACGTCCTGACCAAGAAGGGCAAAGGCTACGCGCCCGCCGAGCAGGCCCGCGACAGGGGCCACGCCACCGCCAAATTCGACGTGCTCACGGGCGAGCAGAAAAAGGCCCCCTCCAACGCCCCCTCCTACACCTCGGTGTTCTCCAAGGGCCTGCTGGCCGAGGCGGCCGCCGATGACAAAATCTGCGCGGTCACAGCCGCGATGCCCGATGGCACGGGTCTCAATCAGTTCATGGAGCGCCACCCCTCCCGCTGCTTCGACGTGGCGATTGCCGAACAGCACGGTGTCACCTTCTCCGCAGCCCTCGCGGCGGGCGGCATGAAACCGTTCTGCGCGATGTATTCGACCTTCCTGCAACGCGGTTACGATCAGGTGGTCCACGATGTGGCGATCCAGCGCTTGCCGGTCCGCTTCGCCATCGACCGCGCGGGGCTGGTAGGCGCGGATGGCGCGACCCATGCGGGGGCGTTCGACGTGGCCTACCTCAGCAACCTGCCCGGCTTCACCGTGATGGCGGCGGCCGACGAGGCGGAACTGATGCACATGATCGCCACCGCCGCCGCCCATAACGACGGCCCCATCGCCTTCCGCTACCCGCGCGGCGAAGGCGAGGGCGTGGACCTGCCCGAGCGCGGCACGCCGCTGGAGATCGGCAAGGGCCGGATGATCCAGGAGGGCGGGCGCGTCGCGCTGCTGTCTTTCGGCACGCGCCTCGCAGAGGTCCGCAAGGCAGCCGAAAACCTCAGCGCGCGCGGCATCACCCCGACCATCGCCGACGCCCGCTTCGCAAAGCCGCTGGACAGCGACATGATCCTCGATCTCGCCCGCAATCACGAGGCCCTGATCACAATCGAAGAAGGCGCGGTGGGCGGCTTCGGCAGCCATGTGGCCCAGCTTCTCGCCGAGGAAGGCGTGTTCGACACCGGCCTGAAATACCGCTCCATGGTGCTGCCGGATATCTTCATCGACCAGGCCTCGCCGCGCGATATGTACGCGGTGGCCAAGCTCAATGCCGAGGATATCGAGGCCAAGGTTCTGGTCGTGCTCGGGGTCGCCGCCTTGGGTCAGGCGCGCGCCTGATCCACAAAAACCTTTACGCAGAGCCTGATTTTCGGGCAGACTCCCGCGAAAAGGGAACTGGCGCGATGGATATACACGCAAGACCTGTTATGGCCTTCCGGTGGGTCACCTTTCTTTTGGCGGGCGGGTACTGCCTCTATCAGGTGATGAGCGCGGACTATAGTGCGCCCGGTGGCCCGTTCCGCTTCCTGACGATCTGGGCGCTGTTCCTGTCCTTCTACTCGGCCTCGCGGATGTTGGCCCTGTCCGAACGGCGGATCACCCGAAATCACCACCGCACCGCGATGGTGGCCGCCGTGGTCAACGTGATGGTCGTGTTCCTCTATTGGCGTTTGTTCTTCACCGACCCGGCACTGGTGAACACGCAAGGGCCGATCCCGTGGCACCAACAATACTATCTCCACTTGGTCGGCCCCACCTTGCAGGTCTTCGACGCGCTGTTCATCGCCCGCGTCTTCCGCCGCCCCCTGCGCGCGGTGCCGCCCCTCGTCGGCCTGATCGCGGCCTACCTGATCTGGGCCGAGGGGTTCGTTGCGCCGCAAAACGCCGCGCCCTTGGGGACCGTGACATCGGGCCTGCCCTATCCGTTCCTGAACTCCATGGAATGGATGGAGCGCCTCGCCTTCTACGGCACGAATATCGTGATGGCGGTGCTGCTCCTCTTCGGCTTCGCGATCCTGCACGCGCTGCTTTTCGGACGGCGCGAGGAGCCCGAACACCTCCACGAAGAACAACACGGCTGAGGATCACGCCCAAGCCTGCCGCATAGCGGCGGGCGTAGACCGGCAGGCTCTTTTCGCAGAAAAGATGTCGAGAGGGAGCGGCGCGCGGGGGAGCTCTGCTTCAGCCTACCGCGTACCGGTGGGCGTCACCGACCGAACCCATGCGCGGCACCCGGGGGATCGGCGCGGGACCCTCGCAGGGTGAGCAATCTGCCCACCACCCCGGCCTGCTGCATTGGTTAACGCCGCACCACCGAACGGTGCGTTAACAGGGGAACGAATCGAAACCGAGCCATACAGGTGCCATACGCCAAGCCATACGCGGTGCCATACGCCTGCCAGACCTTGTTTTTATGGCGTTAACCCGCGCTTCGGGGGATTTGCGGGTTTTGGGCGGTTGCGTGCGAACGCTGCGTTAGAGCGTGTTGCGCCCTTTCCGATTCAGGCTTCCCACGAAGCTTGATCTGTGATTCCTTGTCCGCATGGCAGAT
>CBFHJA010000017.1:0-83542 GCA_965656085.1 uncultured Aliishimia sp.
GGGGGGCGACATGCCGATAAGCCGACAGCCTTCTGCCCAATCGGTGTTTCTATCCACGCCCCCACGCGGGGGGCGACCACGGCGCAAGCCAATCTGGCCAAGCTCGAAGGCGTTTCTATCCACGCCCCCACGCGGGGGGCGACCTTATCCCAAGGCTCGGTCTTGGTGATAACACCAGTTTCTATCCACGCCCCCACGCGGGGGGCGACAAAGATCAACGATCTGTTCTGGATGATCTCGTGGTGTTTCTATCCACGCCCCCACGCGGGGGGCGACATGCCGATAAGCCGACAGCCTTCTGCCCAATCGGTGTTTCTATCCACGCCCCCACGCGGGGGGCGACGTCGCGTGTTGTGTTTAAAGCCATGACCTGAGCGCGTTTCTATCCACGCCCCCACGCGGGGGGCGACATTCTCCGCTGTAATCGTCGCAGCGGCGGTCATAGTTTCTATCCACGCCCCCACGCGGGGGGCGACCATCAGCTCAGCTTGAGCGTCCGAGTCGCATCTGTTTCTATCCACGCCCCCACGCGGGGGGCGACGCGTCTGACAGAGCCTCGTCCTCATCGGACACATGTTTCTATCCACGCCCCCACGCGGGGGGCGACGCGGGCAACTTCAAATGCCTCTGCCTTTGTTGGGTTTCTATCCACGCCCCCACGCGGGGGGCGACTCAGTCAATCTATCTTCATTGATCAACCGGGTAATTACACAGTCTATTGCGAACCACATGGGTTCAGACGGAAATGAGGGGGGCGGAGCTGCCGAAACGTTCTTAACTCACGGAAAAGGCTCGAACGCGAACCTCACGAGCCTTGGGCGGGTGCTTCGGGTTCGCATCAGACAATCAGCAGGTCGTCGGGATCTTCGGATGGTTTTGCACCCACATGTTCGACTCGGCGGCGCCATTCGCGGCCAAGAAAGTAGAAACGGAGGCTGTCTGTCTCGACATCAATGGCCTTCAGAAGACGCGCACGCATTTTTGTCCAGCGAGCAGGATCAATCTCACACTCAAACACAGAGTATTGTACACGCTGACCATGATCTTCACAAATTCGGGCGACTCGGCGCAACCGTGGTGCCCCTCCCTCTGTTGAGACTGATACATCGTAGGTGATCAAAACCAGCATGCTACCAGATCCAAGCGGGATACTCGTCCATATCCCCTCTCAAACATCTTGCGAGAAGCTGGGCTTGGATTAGCACCACTAGACCAAGTGCGATGCGCTCGTCCAGCCATGCGTGGCGAAGTTCGGTGCGCTTTCGATTGTGATACGCTTGCAGAACGGTCCGTCGCCCGTCTTCGGTCAGCAAGACCGCTCCGGTCTCCTGTTTGTCGAAGTCGCGTCCCGAAAGCTGTCGGCGATTGATCAGAGATAGCGCGACTCGATCAGCAAGGGGCGCACGCAACTCCTCCATTAAGTCCAAGGCAAGACTCATGCGTCCCGGGCGGTCACGATGAAGAAACCCCATCTGCGGGTCGAGCCCATGTGCCTCACAGGCGGCGCGCGCATCCAACGCGACCAATGCATAAAGAAAAGACAGCACAGCGTTGACAGCATCTCTAGGCGGACGCCGATTTCGTCCCGCAAAAGCGAACGCAGGGTCGTCCACCCGTATCAGATGTTCAAAGACCGACCAGTAGGCATGCGCCGCCTCACCTTCCTGTCCGCGCAGCGTGTCAAGGTCGGGTGCTTGCAGGGCGAGCCTAGCGGCGTCGGCCAGCCGTCTCTGCGCAGCATCGAGCGCCCCTGCACCCGGGGCATCACCGTAATCCCGCAGGTGGCGGCGCAGCACGGCGCGCTGGTTGGCGACCTTGGCGGCAACGACCGCACGGGCCACTGGAAGCGCCGCTACCGGGTCGTCGGTTGCCCTGTGCTGGGCGCGCCGAAGCAGGACATTCCCTGATTGAGGGCCCTCGATCCGCGCCATCAGCTTGCCAGAAAACCCCAGCCAAGCCATAGAAATGCCAGACTGAGCCGCAAAGTGCATCACATCGGGGGAAGCGGATGTCTCTCCGAACAAGACGATCTGGCTCAAAAGGTGGGCTGGGCTGCGTTTGGCGATCCGACCGTCGACCTCTACCGCAATCGTCTCACCGTCCTTTCGCAACCGCGCACCTTCGGTCGCCACGTAGAGCGTGTTGAGCAGGCGTTTCATTCTGGCACTCCCGCTCGGGCGAGGCGCTTTGCCATCCAGCCTGAAGCGACGCGCGGTGTCTGTGGACGGCAAAGCTCGTTCAGAGAGCAGGCCTCGCACCGCCTTGGATCGTAGATCGGTGGCGGCAACACGCCTGTCGTCATAACGGCGCGCGCCTCGCCCACAACCTTTGCCGTCAATTCTCGCAGGTCGCCATCGAACACAACGATCTGCCGCCTGCGCCGCGCCCCGTAAAACAGCGCTCCCTCGGGCACCCTCTGCCCCATCACCTCCTCGAGACACATGGCTTGCGCACATAACTGCACTTCGTCAGCGCGATGCGCCTTGGGCCGCCCCCGCTTGTACTCGACCGGATAAGGGGCACCACCACGCATCTCAACCACGTCGGCCACCCCGTGAACCCCCAGCCGGGTCGAAGCGACGTGCACCGAGCGGAGCACGCGCATTCCTTCACGGCTCTCGGGGCTACCATCATCGGCGCGCTCGTGCAGAAGGCGGCCTTCGGCGGTCAGGCGGTTCTCTTCCCAGAGACGCTCCACGTGAATAAGAGTGCACTGGCGCGGGCAAAACAACCAATGCTGTAGCGCCGAGAGCGGCAGGCTGTCGTCACCAAGGCTCATGCAGGGTGACGCCGCCGGGCAGGTCCTCGCCGTCCACGTCGACCCGGTAGTCCTTGAACGCTCGCGCCGGGGGTCGGTTGTGCAGGCCGGGATCACCTACGGGCACCGATCCACCATCGACGACGCGGCTGACTTTGACCCGTTCGAACAGTCGGTGCGCTTGGGCGTTGCCAAGGTCACTTTCGTGCTTGAACACAACCAGCTTGCGGGCAGCCATCACTCCACGCGCGGCCGAGCGGTCGAGGTCCAGCATATCGCGCAACCCCATCCACAGCAGGTCAAGATCGCCTTCCGAAAACCCCGTCCGCTGCGCCAGCTTGGCATTGACGAAGCCGTGCACCTTGTAGAGGCCGTAGGGAACGATCGCTTTGCGCCCCATCGTCCGCTCCTTGTCGCGGTCCTTCTCGTTTGTGACCGAGGATCGAGTGATCGACACCTCCATCGGCATGATCGCCTCCTCGGACCGGGCAAAAGAGATCTGGACTGGCCCCCGCACTTGGCCCGCGTTCACGCCTGTAGACATCACGGCGCCAAAGGTTCGGATGTCCCAGAAGTTTGCACACATCCAGTCGGTCAGGGCGCGGGCTTCTTCGTCCTTCTTCGGCAACTTCCCCCGGTCCTTCAATGCGGTATCAGGATGCACCGCGTCCCACGCTTCTCCGTGCGCCTCGTTCAGAACCGCACGTTCAGTGAAGTAGATGCGATGCGGTGCCACGTTCCCATGCGCCTCGGCCACGTAGTTGCGCAGCTTGCGCTTGATCGAAACATCAGACATCAAACCTTGGTTTGTCTCCGGGTCCATCCGCGGCATGTTACCTGCGTCTGGATCACCGTTGGGATTGCCGTTCTCCACGTCGAGGAACAGCACGAAGTCATAACGGTTCGCTAGACCAGACGTCTTCGCCTTTCCCAAGTCCATGCTCGCCTGCTCAGTCATGTGCCTTCTCCCTCTGCATCGGTTTCGATCAACGCTTCAGCCGCATCCTCAGCCTTTGCATAGAACGCTGAGATCTGGTGGTAGAACCCAATAAAGAAACGCCCTTGCGCCTCCAATGGCAGGGTCGATGGCATCTCGCCCTCGAGCCCGTCCATTATGGTGGCGACGGCGCGGTCTGCCTTGACCCCAGCGCCTGCCTTCATGCCCCCCGCCTTGCGCAAACTTGACAGGTTGTGTTCGTACCCGCGCATCAGCACCGGAAAGACCCGCGCGGGTGTGGCCGATGCAGCGCCCATATATTTCTGACGCAGGCCCGCACCCCGCTCCTGATAGCTCCGCTCGGCATACACGTAGGCCCCAAAAAGCCGCCCCAGCAGATACGCGGCGTCGCGCGCCTCCTTGTCCAATGCCATCGGCACCTCCTGTCCATGGTTGCGCCGCAGCACGGCGGCAATCAATGCGGCCCTTCGGCCGTCCACCTTCCCGGCCTTCTGGTCCGGCTCACCCTCGACCCTCAGGCGGCCCACCACGCCTGACAGCAACGTCGCCGGATAGCGCCCCCCGGTAAGGATGGCCCGCATCAGGTCACCGCCCAGCCCAGCAGGGATATTGCCTGCATCGCGCTGGGCAGCCAGATCGTACAGCAGCGCCCAAGGCTTTGGAGGCAGGTCAACACCATCTTTCAGAAACGGTGACGGCACAATTGCCATGTCCGCCCAGAAGCGGGACACTGCTTCGGCAAACCCTTTGACCGTGCCCGGATACCAGTAGCGTACCGCCAGCCGGGCCGCGTTTGGTGCTAACCCCAGCACAAACAGTCGGGCGTTGGGGTCCAACTCACCTTCGCCTCGTGCCCGACCCTCGGCCAA
The DNA here is from genome assembly GCA_965656085.1 of uncultured Aliishimia sp. Taxonomy (GTDB): domain Bacteria; phylum Pseudomonadota; class Alphaproteobacteria; order Rhodobacterales; family Rhodobacteraceae; genus Aliishimia. The sequence continues at coordinate 4,586 of CBFHJA010000017.1, forward strand.
GGCCCTCAACAGCTCTCGCAACTCGGCCTCGGCTTTTGGGTCCGATCCGGCGAACATCGCCGCGAAGGCCGACTCCGCAGCGCTGTCCTCGGCCCAGAACGCCACCGTGTCGCCTCCGATACGCAGATGGTTTCCTGACCCCTTCGCCAACAGAGCGCTTAGCGCCGTCCCATAGGCGAAGGCAGCGGCCTCCGAGACGGGCGCGTTGTCGCCCTGCTTCTTGCCGTGGGAAGTCTCGGCATCGTTGTTGAAGGACACCAGTGAAGCGCCGGAAGACTGCGCGCCCATCACCCCTTTGATGGACGGATGTAGACGCGCCACCGGCCCCCGCTGGCCTGACACCAAACAGACCGTGTCGCCTGCACTGACACCAGTCAAAAGCGCCTGAGCGGCAGGCAAGTCGTGGATGAATGGCCCATCGCCTAACCGGAACACGACGTTCTGATCCAAAAGCTTCGCAGCGTCTGGAAACTCCGCAAACCGCTCCGGCCTCCAGTTTTCGCAGAAGGCCCGCAGCGCCATAAGTGACAGATCGTCCGCCCCTTGCAGCAGGTCCAAATGCGCGGCCTTGAAGGCCTCATGCTCCGCCAGTGTCCGCTTGCCCGCGCCCGGCCCTTCCGGCGTATCGGTTACGCCCATTACATAGGCCGTCTTATCCCAGAACGTATTTGGCTTTACGCCTGCAGTACGCTTCACGGCTGCCGGCACTGATATTGCCCTAGCCTGCATTTTGCCCTTGGAGTCCGGCGCCATCAGCGAACGTATCTCCGTCACTGACCCATCCTCCGCCAACACAATGCAGGCGCCAACCTTTTCGGTCGAAAAACCAGGGCGCGGCCACCCCTTGTCCTCCGCCCGGGCGTGATACAGTGCCGCCAGCTCCTGCAGGATCGTCATGACGCACCACCCTCGGAAAGACATTGGGCAACGTCGATTACACCGCCTTCCATCCGCGCGCGGTAAAAGACCGAGGCCCGCCCATGCGCGTAGTCGATGTCGTGAAGCATCCAGCCCAGGTCCCGATCCTCAGCGATGGCCTCCGGCATCTCCTCGACTAACTCGAAATCTGCCGGAAACTCGCGAACGCCCAAGCACGGCTGGTGGAAGCACTGCCCTTTTGCAGCCCGTCGTCGGAACATGTCCGCATGCTTACCTGGGTTGTCGTGAGGTCCCGCCTTGGACGTCATCTCGAAATGTGCTTCGATTCCATAGGCAACATCGGCCAGACAAAGCATCGCACGCTGTTGACGGTCTTCGTCAACCGCCAAGGATAGTCCCCCAAGATCGCCTGCCTTCATCGCCGATTTCGCTTTGCTGGCAGGGATCTTCGAGGCCACCTCGTTGCGTCGGATCGTCTCGAACTTGATCGGCTTCAGGACATGAATGCGGTCTACCACCCAGCGGATCGCAGGCTTCCAGTGGATTGCCTCCAAGATGCCCCGCGCCGCAGAAGGCGTCATGATATCATAGGAAACCCGCTCAACCTTCATCTCAGGCCGCGTGAAACAGGCGTTGCGGCCTCGGACCAACAGCTTGATCCCACCGGGGCTCCGGGGGGGCGTCATGTCACGTCCTTCCAAATCGTCAATACTACCATAAGTGCAGCTTTGCCGACGTCACAATGCGCGTCAATGCTTTCGTGGCAAAAAAGTCGACGCCTTCAGACAACCCAACTGCCTTCACCAGCGCCGCTTAGCCCAGCTCGTGCGTCATACAGATTGCTTGATTGCAATACAGCGAACTGCTTCTCGAACTGGTCAGACGCCCACCAGGTGACCTGTCCGCTGTCCCAAAGCGCCTTCCAAAGCCCCCACGGCACATTCACGGAATGCGCCTGCACGCGCTTGGCGACCGCACCTGCCGAACCGAACCGCATCTCGTTCAACGCGTCCCAAGGTATCCCCCACTCGCCATCCAGAACGATCACCGAACGCTCCCCGCCTGGAATCATCTGAAATGCAGCCTCTACTTTCTCGAAATGGCAGGACGGCCCCCACCGTCGGATCGCCTCGAGCAATCCGCGAATCCCGTCCGCTTCAACCGCATCGAGGGCGTCCGCACCATATTCGTCCCACAACTTCCGGAAATAGGACTCCACTGCCGCTTCGCCGATGGGATCGTCATGCTTTTCAGCGAGAACTCGCCTGCCAATGGCGGCAAACTGTTCGACCGCAGGCGGCGCAGGATGCTCCGACCGGAATACCTCTACCAGCCCACGCTCCAGTCTTCCCTCCCGGTTGCATCGCCCAGCGGCTTGCGCGACCGAGTCGATCCCAGCAGCAGCCCGCAAAACCAGCGGGAAGTCTACATCTACACCCGCCTCAATCAGGGACGTAGAGACCAGCCTAACCGACTGCCCGTTCTTAAGCCGCTCACGTACCTCGGTGAGCGCGGCCCGCCGGTGCGCGGGAACCATCAGTGTCGACAAGTGCATCGCTCCCTCTTCGTCGCGAATTGCGTCAAAGAGGCCCCGGGCCTGTACACGATTATCAACGATGGCCAAAACTTGACGCGCTGCACGCAACCGTTCCGCTAGCGCCGCGTCCTCCATGCCGCCCACGTCACGGACGTTGACCCGCCGAAGGGCCGCATAGAGCCCGGTTGGATCGGGAGCGATTTCCCGCGCGCCCTCTAGGGCTTCAGGTGCTGGAAAGCCGCCCGCCGCGGTCAGCGCTGGCTGGGTTGCCGTCGAGAGGACGATGCTCGCACCGTAGCCGTCCTTCAGCTCCCGCAACGCCGCGAGGCAGGGCCGCAGTAACGGCAGCGGCATCGTCTGCGCCTCATCAAGGACGATCACGGACCGCGCCAGAGCTGGCAGTTTACGACAGCGCTTCTTGCGCGCGGCGTGCAGGCTTTCAAAAAACTGCACCGCAGTCGTGACCACCACAGGGACATCCCAGCTCGCTGCCATGACGCGATATTGCTCGACCTCGCTTTCGTCCTCGCTGGCCCAGTCGGCGTTGGAATGGTGCTCCAGCACTGCCGCTTCACCCAGAACACCCCGGAACACATCTGCGGTCTGCTCAATGATCGAGGTGTAGGGAATCACGTAGATCAAACGCCGCAGGCCATGAGCCAGCGCATGGTCCAATCCGAAGCCAAGAGAGGTCAGCGTCTTGCCGCCTCCAGTGGGAACCGTAAGCGTGAACAGGCCCGGAGCCTCTGCCGCAACTCCCCGCGCATGGGTCAATACCCGTCGGCGCAGATCGTTTACCGGCCCGGTCCCGCGCAACCCGTTCATGTGGACGTCGAAGGCGTGCTGCATGCTCGCCGTCAGCATGGTCGGCCGATCTGGCACCGCACGCCCTTCAGCTTCCGCATAGAACGCCATCGTCTCGCGGTCATCCGCGTCGCAAAGCGCGCCGTACAGCATCCGCACCAAAAATTGCAGCCGGTAAGCGATGAGGTTCTTGTCCTTGATCAACCGCTCCGGTGGCGGCAATGAGGGGATTTCACACCATGCTGGCAAGGCAACATCCTCGGCTGCGTCGATCCGGGCCTTCAACCGCTCAGGATCAGGTAACTGCCCATGATGTCCAGCGATGGAACTTGCGAGAGCCCTGAAAAACCAGTCCGTTCCGTCAAGCACCCGCGCACCTTCGCCCGAGTGGCTGACATCATTTATCTCGCCCGCCAGCTTGCGCTGGAAAGCAGGCTTCACCTTGCCGAGGTCGTGCAGCAGACCAAGAAGCCGGGCGTAGTCTCCGCCACCAAAAACTTCGGAGCGTTCCTGCGCGGCCCGCGCGACGCGGAGCGCATGATCTTCAAGCGTTTCCCATTCAGATCGGGGTCGACCTTTAAGAGAATGTGCGTACAAAATGTTCCTCCTATGTCTACTGAAAATTGGAAAGGTCAATCTCGCCGATATAGACGATATGGTCGTCCGCGACCCAGCGCACAGACTTTCAGATGAATGTTCTTACTCTGGAGCACCGCTCAAACGTCCGACTTATTCGATGCGCCCGTGCGAAGTCGCTGGATGGTAGTGGCCTTGTTTCCGAAGGCCAGAAGGCAGGCATAGGGGAACTCATTCGAGTCGAAGGGTTGTTCGGCAAATTCGGAAATGGCCTGTTCAATCTCGACTACGTTCATCTATGTCACATCTTTTGGGATCCGGTCACAACTCTGCAGTCAAACTCTTTTTCTGCCAATGCCTTAGCATCCGCCACCGTCACGACTCTTTAGCCAGCTTACACAGATTTCCGCAGCGTAGAACCCCATCCTAATGGCCAGAAGCATCCCGCAAAATGGTGGGTTGCAGCGAAAGGATGACGGTTCCGATGTCAAAGATCACGCAAAACCAATTGGCGGCACGCTGGCACATGTCGCCTCGTACGCTCGAACAATGGCGCTGGCTTGGGAAGGGGCCCAAGTTCCTGAAGATCGGCGCGCGAGTTCTCTATGATGAAGCCGACGTAGAGGCATTCGAGCGTTCAAACCTCTGCCAGAACACGAATGGCGCACTGCCTGTCGAGGGTGAGTGATGGCCAAGAAGTTCCCCGTCAACAAGATTAAGAAGCATCTCGTCTACACGGTTTGGGAGATTGCCGACCTGCTTGGCTGCCACAGGCAAACGGTCATTCGATGGATCAAGACTGGCGGATTGCCCGCTGATTTGAGCCGCAAGCCGTGGCTGATCGAGGGGCATCATGTGAAGGCGTTTCTCGGCGCGCGGCAGTCCCGGACGCGCTGCAAACTGGCACTCCATCATTGCTACTGCCTCGGGTGCAAGGGCCCCCGGGAACCCGACGGAAAATTCGCCGACTACGTCCAGCAGACACCAGAGAGCGGACGCTTGATCGGCCTTTGTCCAGAATGCGGGGCAGTGATGAACAAGGTCGTGCGGCGAGCCGATCTGGAGGCCATCCGCGCAAAAATCGAGGTCACAATTCAGAGGGCCGCCCCAAGAATAGTGTCCCGCACTGCTCCCCCCTCAAAAGTAACCTTCAACACAGAGCAGAAAACCAATGTCAAAACGCAACAAAGATAATCTTCGGATCAAGCGAAAATACCTTGTCTGGCGCGGCGACGCGCGTGGGTATTCTGCAGCCACGGTCGACAAGTCAGCTGCCGCGATTTCACTCTACGATGATTGGCTCGCGGGCAAGGATTTCCGCGCATTCCATGCCGAGCGTGCGCGTGCGTTCAAGCGACACCTTGGCCGGTTAACGAACGAGCGCACCGGAGCGCCGTTGTCTGCAGCAACGATCAACGGCATCCTGCGCGAATTGAAGGCCTTCTTCTATTGGCTCGCCGATCAGCCGGGGTACAAGTCACGGATCAACCGGGCCGATGCGGACTACCTGACGCCCGATAAGAAGTCCGAAAATGCACGGCGCGGATCACTTTGGAAGCCGCATCCTTCACCAGAACAGGTTCGCTATGTAATTGCCAATATGCCGACACAGACCATCATTGACCGCCGGAACCGAGCGCTTGTCACCTTCTTGTTTCTTGCCTGCTCTCGCGAAGGCGCGGCGATCTCGCTGCAGATCCGTCACGTGGATCTTGCCAACAAGTGTGTCCAGTTCGACAGTCGGGACGTGAACACCAAGTTCGGCAAGCGGTTTTCAACCGGATTTTACCCCTTCGGCGATGAAATGGAGCAGGTGTTGATCGACTGGGTCAACGAGTTGAAGACAACCCAGTTTTTCTCAGCAACTGATCCTCTCTTTCCCAAAACAGAGGTGGGAGTTGGCCCGTCGCGAAAATTTGAAGCGCTGGGCATTTCGAAAGAACCATGGGCCAGTGCGTCTGGTGCGGCGAAAATCTTCAAGGCTGCATTTTCGGATGCCGGCTTCTCGCCCTTCTCACCGCACCGGGTTCGCGACACTGTCACGGATCTGGCCAATGAATTTTGCCGCACGCCTGAAGAGTTCAAGGCTTGGTCACAGAATATGGGGCATGAGGACGTTCTCACCACCTTCCGGTCCTATGGATCCTTATCTCCAGGGCGTCAGATGGAGTTGATGAAACGTTTTCGCGTGCGCAAGCCGACAGACAAGGATGACGACGGTGTCATGGAGTAGACGTTGTCAGCGATCCCTTGTTCGACGGACTTTGACCAATTCAGGGTTCAGGCGGTATCCGTGCCAAGGCACGTTTTCGATGAGTTCTAAGCCGGTCACTAATGCCAAACCACTTGCCGCAAAGCGGCCGTCCAAGACTTTTCTCGCATTCAGAATCCTACGGCGAACAGCCTCTTCGTTCTCAAGCGTCAAGAGCTTGGCCAGGTCTGCAGCGCGGATCAACGGGAAATCCAATGGTTGCAATCCTTGTCCCGCACCCTCCAGAAAAGCCTTGGCTAATTCTGTGAGCAAGTCCGCCGTAGCATTCCTTGCAAACGTTATGCGTCCCTCAATGACCACCTGCCTGCGGGCTTCATCGATTTCCACGAGTATGGTTTGAGTTTTCTCAGATGGTAGTTTGGGCGTTTCAATTGTTGGCAAGAGAACTTGTCTTTGCGCATCTCCGAAGAGTCTTGGCAAACTACCTTCCGCAAAGCTCGATGAACTGCGTCCTGTCAGAGTTTTTCGCAAGACATCAGAAACGCAGGTGCCATGCCGTCTCAAGAGTTCGGTGATCATCGACAGTGCCGTTTGCGGAGGATTTTCCAGATGACCGACGGCATCCAGAACAGATGGGAATAAGCGCTCGAGGTCGGCAGGCTCCATCTGTTCGAATGCACATGCGTTACGGACATAGGATAAAGCGACTTCGCGATCGACAACACCCTTCCGAGGATCGTCCATCAACTTTACGCGGTAGGCTTCCAACGGATCGCAATGCTGCAGGCCGGCCGCGAGAACGGCAAACCGCCGGTCGATACACTGTGAGCAGCGTCCGCAATGGGGATATTGCTTGGTTTGATTATGCACGTCAGCGCAACTGCGCGTGTGAGCGATCTGGTCACGCATGTTCAATCGCGCGATGGTCTGCACAACATCTGCCTTGGTGCGCCAGAAGAACGGGTTGTCGATTCTCAACCCACCCGCGAAGACCTTCCCGAAGAACCCTGTGAACCGCGTCAGCGTCTGTGGATGTGTCGTTCTTGTCGCCCGCGTCCCTAGGACATTCCCAACCGGCGGCAGGTTCAGGCTCACAACACCGTTTTCATAGAAAGACACACGATCAAGGCCGAACGTTTGCGCCGTGATGGCGCCCAGCGCTGCAAACAGGAATGACCGGCTTCGATGCGTGCCTTCTTTCAAACCGCGCCCGGTCATCTGCACTTGCACAGGAATATGTCGGCAGCACTGTTCCCCAAAATGGTCCGTCAGAGATTTGCGCAAGTGTCGCTGGACAGGTGCGATTTTCGTCGCCGAGAAATGGCTGACCAGCGCCACGCGTTCTCCATGCTCCGCGATTTCTTCCAATGCTCCGGCGAAAGAATCGAGACCTCCCGAAAACATCAGAACCCGGCTCGCGCGCCACGAACTCTCTTCATCAAACCAGAAAAATCGCGACCGTTCCGCTTCGGGATAGGTCTTCTGGGAAAAGGTGAACTCAAACCGATCACCGGAAAGGAACATCAGGGTTTCCTCAAGCGTCTCCCTCAGGCCATCTTCCTGCCAAAATGCGAAATCTCGGACGGGCATATCGACAAGAAACCGTCGATGCCATTTTTGCCCCATCTGTTGATCCGCAGAACCGCCCCGGCTGACAGCGGCATCCGCTCCGTAAACCAACGCGGCGATTTCGAGCAGATCAAGCGCCCGATCCGGCAATTCTGCAACCATTTGCCGGTTTAATTGGCTGATCCTGAGTTTGATACCAAACGGCTTGCCGTCCAGTTCGACACGTAACTCTTCGTCGCCACCGCTCTTGGTCAACGGGGGGAGGTACCGAATATGATATTCAGGCGCTACCACGCCGACGCCCAAATTCATCCCTCATTTTCTTGAAGGCATACTTTGTAAACCGATCAATGGCGCCTTGATCCAAAGCCTGTTTCTGCCAAACGGTCTTGCCATACCAACCGCCTGCAAACTCCTGAACGATCCTAGACGCCTCGAATGTGTGTTGGGCCAACGCACGCTGAAACTCCCTGCGCTGGGCATCATCCGCAAACCGAGACCCGGGCCCTGTGTGATCCGCCAACTCGCGGCTCAAGTAGTAGTCCAGCGAGCGATGGGTGAGCCGCGCAAAGAAATCTCTGGCGAGAACAGCGAAGCGATCCCCCGATGCAAAACTGCCAAGCGCGGTGCGTATTTCGACAGCTGTCGGTTCGAAAAGGCTGGGCAGGCGGTCCCGAAGCTGAACAGACAAGCTTTCGAGTAGGGCAGATTTCGCCAGCTCTCCCGCATCTGACGAGTACCCGGTCTCGAAACTCTGCCGATCGATTGCGAGCTCAAGCCCGGCGAGCAAGCCTGTCACTGACGACAACGCATCTCGGCCAACACCAAGATCGGCCATCGCGTCTTCAAATCCAGGCGCACGGGCCAACAAAGGCAGTCTGACAAGCAAAGAACTGACGAACTGGAAGTTGGGATCGCAACTGGCGCGAGACAGATCACGGTCGGACGCCTTTGCGGCAGCCTCAGCGATCACCTCGATCTCTGCATCCGAATCCAGTAAACCTACGACCTCGCGCCACTTTTTCGACTGTGGCAACGTGCCGAGCCGAATGTGGCCCATGGCGTCCTCCCTATCGCGTAAAGGCTGGAGCAGCCGTAGTAGAAAATCAAAGAATTTTTGCACGCAAGGCTTACCCTGCGCTTACCCAGCCATTGGCCACTCACGCCAAGCGTCCCTTAAGTCTTTGAATAAAATGGTGAGCCCTGCAGGATTCGAACCTGCGACCCACTGATTAAAAGTCAGTTGCTCTACCAACTGAGCTAAGGGCCCACGTGGCAGGCTACTTAGAAAGACATGGGCGGGGGGTCAAGGGCAATTCGGCCCCGCAGCGACGGGAGTCTGGATTCTGCGACGCGGCGTCGCTATATGCGCGGCATGACCACAGATGAGATCACCGGTTTGCCCTTCATGAAAATGCACGGGCTGGGAAACGACTTTGTCGTGCTCGACGCGCGTGCGCAGCCCGTGGAGATGACCCCCGCCCTTGCCCGCGCCCTCGCCGACCGTCATCGCGGGGTGGGATTCGATCAGCTTGCGGTGATCTCGCCCGGCACCGACGCGCATCTCACCTTCTACAATGCGGACGGCTCGCTCTCGGCGGCCTGCGGCAATGCAACGCGCTGCATCGCGCGTATGCTGCTCGATGAGACCGGCTCAGGGGCGCTCACCCTCACCACCGAACGCGGCACGCTGGCGGCCCGCAAGGCCGGAGATGGGCTGACCTCGGTGAATATGGGGCCGCCGCAACTGGACTGGCAGGACATCCCTCTCGCCGAGGCCATGGACACGCTGGAACTGCCCATAGAGGGCGCGCCCACCGCCACAGGCATGGGCAACCCGCATTGCACTTTCTTCGTCGAAGATGCAGAGGCGATCCCGCTGGAGCAGTTCGGGCCGCGCTATGAGCACCACCCGCTTTATCCTGCGCGCACCAATGTGCAGGTCGCGCAGATCGTCGGTCCCGATCACATCCGGATGCGCGTCTGGGAACGCGGCACCGGGATCACGCTGGCCTCCGGGTCCTCTTCCTGTGCCACCGCCGTGGCCGCGGCCCGGCGCGGGCTCACAGGGCGGCACGTGCGGCTTGATCTCGACGGCGGCACACTTGAGGTCGACTGGCGCGAGGATGGCGTTTGGATGACCGGCCCCACCGCGCATGTCTTCTCCGGCACACTCACGCCTGACTGGCTCGCACAGGTCACATCATGAGCGCGCCGAAATTCACCACGCTGGGCTGCCGTCTCAACGCCTATGAGACCGAGGCCATGAAGGAATTGTTGGGTGCTGCCGGGCTGCAAAACGCGGTGGTGGTGAACACCTGCGCCGTGACCGCCGAGGCTGTGCGCAAGGCGCGCAAGGAGATTCGCAAGCTGCGCCGCGAGAACCCGTCGGCGCGCCTGATCGTCACCGGCTGCGCGGCCCAGACAGAGCCGGAAACCTTCGCCCAGATGGGCGAGGTCGACGCGGTGATCGGCAATACCGAGAAGATGCAGGCCAGCACGTGGCAGGGTCTCGCAGCGGATTTCATCGGCCAGACCGAGGCCGTGCAGGTCGATGACATCATGTCCGTCACCGAAACCGCCGGGCATCTTATCGACGGGTTCGGCACCCGCTCGCGCGCCTATGTGCAGGTGCAGAACGGCTGCGATCACCGCTGCACCTTCTGCATCATACCCTATGGCCGGGGCAATTCGCGCTCGGTTCCGGCAGGTGTTGTGGTCGAGCAGATCAAGCGGCTGGTGGGCAAGGGCTTCAACGAGGTCGTGCTGACCGGGGTCGATCTGACGTCATGGGGTGCCGACTTGCCTGCGGAGCCAAAGCTCGGCGATCTGGTGATGCGCATCCTGAAGCTGGTGCCGGACCTGCCGCGCTTGCGGATTTCATCGATCGACTCGATCGAAGTGGACGTCAACCTGATGCAGGCCATCGCCACCGAACCGCGCCTCATGCCGCATCTGCACCTCTCGCTGCAGCATGGCGACGACCTGATCCTCAAGCGGATGAAGCGCCGCCACCTGCGGGATGATGCGATCCGCTTCGCCGAAGAGGCGCGGCGGCTGCGGCCCGATATGACCTTTGGCGCGGATATCATCGCTGGGTTCCCGACAGAGACCGAGGCGCATTTCGAGAACTCGCTGCGGTTGGTGGACGAGTGCGACCTGACATGGCTGCATGTCTTCCCCTACTCGCAGCGCGAGGGCACCCCCGCCGCGCGGATGCCCCCGGTGCAGGGCGGCGCGATCAAGGAGCGCGCGGCGCGGCTCCGGGCGAAGGGAGAGGCGCAAGTCCGCAAGCACCTTGCCGCGCAGGTCGGCAAAACGCACCACATCCTTATGGAAAACCCGAGCATGGGCCGCACCGAGCAATTCACTGAAGTGCGCTTCGCGACCCCGCAGACCGAAGGGCAGATCGTTTCCGCCACGATCCGTGGTCACGCGGCGTCCCACCTCACCGCCTGACGCGCCACCCCCCTGTTTTCCTTTTGACAAAAATATTCGCGGGGGAGTCGCCAAAGGCGGCGGGGGCAGCCGCCTCCTACCCGGTCTCCACAGGAAACGCCGTATACCCCCGAAAGCGCGCCAGAGGCAGCCGGACCCGTGCCCCGGTCTGCGCCAGCTTGGGAAACCTCTGCACCAGCTCGCCCACCGCGATGCGGCCCTCGATACGCGCCAGCGTGGCCCCAAGGCAGACATGGATGCCGGTTATGAAGGCGATATGCCGGTTCGGGCGGCGGGTGATGTCAAACCGATCGGGATCCGGAAACACGTCCGGGTCGCGATTCGCCGCAGCAATCGACGTGTGGATATAGGTGCCCTTTGGCAGCACCGTGTGACCAAGGTCGATCTCTTCCCCCGCGAGCCGATTGCCGATTTGCAGGGGGCTTTCCATGCGCAGGCATTCTTCGATGGCGGGGGTGATCAGGTCTGGCGCGGCCCGCAGCGCCGCAAGGGCGTCGGGGTGGTCGAGCAGCGAGCCGATCGCATTGCCGACCATGCTCGTGGTGGTCTCGTGGCCTGCGTTGAGCAGGAAGATGCAGTTCTGGATCAATTCTTCCTGTGTCAGGCGCCGCCCGTCATGCTCCCCGAAGATCAGCGCTTCGAGCACCTCGCCCTGCGCCGCACCATCCGGGTTCGCCCGGCGATGGTCGATCAGTTCGCCAAGGATCGCCGCAAACTCTGTCACCGCAGCGTTGCCAGCTGCCAGACGCTCGGGCGGAGCGACCGGGTCAAGCGCGCCGAGAATGGCAATGGAGTAGCCGCGTAAGCGGTCCCGGTGGCTTTCGGGGATGCCCAGCATGAAGGAAATGATCTCAGTGGGCAGCACCTTGGCGAAATCTTCGATCAGATCAAACTGACCCATCTCCGCCACACGGTCCAATAACCGATCCACAATGCGGTCAATGAGCGGTTCGAACTCCGCGAGTTTGCGCGGCGTGAAGGCCCCCGAGATCAGTTTGCGGACAACGGTGTGATAAGGCGGGTCGTTGAACACGAGACTGGTCGTGTGGTGCTCCAGCAGCGGGCACTGTCCGAATTTCTCGCCAAAGGCCTCCGTCTTGTCCGAGAGCATGTCGCGGGACTGGTAGACTTTGAGGCAATCGGCGTAGCGGGTGAGAACCACCGAGCCATCGGGGTTGCGATGCGCCGGGGCCGAGCGGCGCAGGGCGTGCAAGACCGGGTGCGGATCTTCAATGAAATCTGGGCCGATCGTATTCAGATCGAACCCCGCAATGTCCAACGCCATGTGTCATCCTCCCTCGCCACGCAGCTTCACAAAAGAAAACCCCCCGCACAAGAGTGCGAGGGGCTCATTTGCTCAGCGCGGATGGGCGCTTATCAGCTTTCCTTACCCTTGATCGGGGCCCAGATGCGCTTGTTCGTGAGGTAGAGCAGCACCGACAGGATGGTCAGGAAGACCACGCCGACAAAGCCAGCTTGCTGGCGTGCCATCATCTTGGGCTCGGCGGTCCACATGAGGAAGGCAGAGATATCTTGGGAGATGGAGGACAGGTCATTTGGACTACCGTCCGCAAACTCGACATCTTCGCCCCAGAGCGGCGGTGCCATTGCGATCCAGCCACCCGGGAATGTCTTGTTCTCGTAGAGCGTCACGCCCGCTTCCACCTTCTCCTCGCCGGTGTAGTTGGTCAGGAGCGAGTAGATATATTCCGGACCGCCCATACCCTTGAAGAGCTGGTTGATACCGGTGCCGTAGGGGCCATGGAAACCCGCGCGGGCCTTTGCCATCAGGCTCAGGTCCGGCGCATTTTCAAGGTTGGAGCCCGGAAAATGGTCGCTGGGCTTGGCTTCGCGGAAGTCATCGAGTTCTTCGTCATAGACTTCGAACTGTGCCGCGTAGGCGCGTACCTGATCTTCGGGCAGCCCGACACCATCCTCGTCTGCTAGCGTGCGCAGCGGCACGTATTGCAGGCCATGGCAAGCAGAGCAGACCTCGGTGTAGGCCTGAAGGCCACGTTGCAACTGGTTCTGGTCAAAGGTGCCGAACGGTCCCTCGAAGGAGAATTCGACATCCGTGACGTAGCCTGCGCCACCCGCCGCAAAGGCGGAGGACGCGAGGCCAAGAGCCAGACCCGTGGCAAGTGTGAGTTTCTTCAACATTGGGTCCGTTTCCTTATTCTGCAGGTTGCTGCGCTGCTGCATCCGCAGAGCCGCCAGCGGCTTTCGGATAATGTGCAGCGAAGTCTTCTTCGATGGTTTCCGGCTGCGGATCGGGCTTCTCGATCACGCCGAGCAACGGCAGGATCACGAGGAAGTAGGCGAACCAGTAGACCGAACCGATCAGCGCGATGATCGGGTAGATACCTTCTGCCGGCATCGCGCCCACCCACATCAGAACGAAGAAGTTCACGACGAAGACCCAGAACCAGATCTTGAACTGCGGACGGTAGCGACCGGAGCGGACCGACGACGTGTCGAGCCACGGGGCCAGCGCCATCACGACAATCGCACCGAACATCGCCAGAACACCGAAGAACTTCGCGTCGATGATGCCACCGGTGATGAAGGAGGCAAATTGCACCGCCCAGACCGTGTCGTCAAAGGCCCGCAGGATCGCGTAGAACGGCAAGAAGTACCATTCCGGAACGATGTGCGCCGGGGTCACGAGCGCGTTCGCTTCGATGTAGTTGTCCGGGTGGCCGAGGTAGTTTGGCATAAACCCGGTGATCGCGAAGAACACCACGAGGATGATCCCGAGCGCGAACAGGTCCTTGATCACGAAGTAAGGCCAGAACGGCACGGTGTCTTTCGCTGCGTCTTCCTTGGAGGTGCGGCGCACTTCGACACCGGTCGGGTTGTTGTTGCCCGTGGTGTGGAACGCCCAGATGTGCAGCGCAACGAGCGCGGCGATCACGAAGGGCAGCAGGTAGTGCAACGAGAAGAAGCGTGTCAGTGTCGCGTTATCCACAGCGGGCCCACCGAGAAGCCATGTCTGCAGCGCATCACCGATGAACGGAATGGCGCCGAAGAGGCCGGTGATCACGGTCGCGCCCCAGAAGGACATCTGACCCCAAGGCAGAACGTAGCCCATGAACGCGGTGCCCATCATCAGCAGATAGATGAGCATGCCGAGGATCCATGTCACCTCGCGCGGCGCCTTGTAGGAGCCATAGTAGAGGCCGCGCAGGATATGCGCATAGACCGCCACGAAGAACAGCGAGGCACCGTTCATGTGCAGGTAGCGGATGAAGTGACCGCCTTCGACGTTGCGCATGATGTGCTCGATCGACGCAAAGGCGTGGTCCACATGCGGGGTGTAGTGCATCACCAGAACGATGCCGGTGATGATCTGCAACGCAAGGCAGAATGTCAGGACGATGCCCCAGATCCACATCCAGTTGAGGTTCTTGGGTGTGGGGATCATCAATGTGTCGTACATCAAGCCAACGATGGGCAGGCGGCTGTGAAGCCACTTTTCGCCACCCGTCTTCGGCTCGTAATGGTCGTGCGGAATTCCGGCCATGTTAGTCTTCCTTCCTTCTTAACCGAGTAGAATTGTGGTTTCTTCAACGAACTCTGCGACCGGGATCGGCAGGTTCTCGGGGGCAGGACCTTTGCGGATCCGGCCGGATTGATCGTAGTGCGAGCCGTGGCAGGGGCAGAACCACCCGTTGAAGTCGCCTGCATCGCCCAGGGGCACACAGCCGAGGTGGGTGCACACGCCCTGCATCACGAGCCATTCGCCAGTGTTCTCACCGTTGAAATCGGCCAGTGTGCGGTTGGCGTCGTCGCCGGGTGTGCCGTCTGGCAGATTGGCATTGCGCGCCTCGTCATCGATCAGGTCGCCCAGATCGACGTCGCGGGACGCAGCGATTTCCTCTTCCGTGCGGCGCCGGACGAAAATCGGCTTGCCGAGGAACAGCACGGTCAATTGGGTGCCGGGCTCGACACCCGACACATCCACGCGGATCGAGCTAAGAGCGCGCACATCGGCGGAGGGGTTCATCTGGTTGACAAGCGGCCATACCGCAGCCCCGACAGTGACCGCGCCCGCACCAGCAGTGGCATAATACAGGAAATCCCTGCGGGTATCTTCGTGTTCTTCGACGTTAGACACGCGTTTTCTCCATTCCAGGGGGCCGAGGTTTGACAGGCACAGATGCCGCCTCGCGTTGACCCAATACACGGCGAAACCACTCTTACGAGCGGCCAATTGAGCCGGTATTTAGCGGGGGGGTGGGGAGTCGTCCAGTGATCAGCATGGTCACGACGTCGCAGGTGCGACAGCCAGTCGCAGAATATGTCGGCCCCTGCTGACACTCTTGGCGGTTTTTCCGCATATGGCCGGGGCTTGGCCCCGATCGGAGAACCGGGCGCGCCCCACTCACTCCGGATCTCGCGAAGTCACTCCGGGCGCGTGCGTTGCATCGACTCGCGCTCGGCGAATTGTTTGTACCATGCCGCCAGCGCATCGCAGTCCTTGCGCCACCCGCGCGCATCATGACGGAAATCGAGATAGCCAAGCGCGCAGGCCACGGAGATCTGCCCGATGTCGAGCGGGCCATGCAGATGGCTCATCCAGCGGTCGTTCAGCGCCCGGCAGGCCGCGCCGATCTTGCCCCACTGCGCATCGAGCCAGCCATCCCACTGCTTGTCCTCTGGCCGCATCCGCAGCTCATAGGACATCGCCACGCCCGCATCCATGATGCCATCCGCCGTGGCCTCCAATGTCAGCGTTTCCCACTTGCGCGGGCCGGTCTCGTAGAGCGCACCGCCCGCCCGCGCGTCGAGAAAGCGCGTGATCACCCGGCTGTCATACAGCGTCGCGCCGTCGCTCCGCTCCAGCGCCGGGATCTTGCGCAGCGGGTTGGCCGCGCTCAGCGAGGCTTCAGGCGTGAGCGGTGTGGTGGCAATGGTGTGCAACTCCACATCCTCCGCTTGCCCGGTTTCATGCAGCAAAACCAGAACTTTGCGCGCAAAGGGCGATGGCCCGGCGTGATAGAGTTTCATGGATGTCTCCTCCCGTTTGACGGCACACTAGGGCTGGCGCATATGCGCCGCAAGGGCTTCCAGCCCCGCGCCGATCCCGTCTTCAGCCACCTTGCCCGCCGCCCGCATCCGCACCGCGTCCGGTTTGTTCTGGTTCAGCTTCCACGTCCCGTCCACCGCGTCGATCTGCATCCGGGCCGGCACGATGGCGCGCATCATCTTTTCCATCACCCCCTCGGACATCTTATCCGTGGTCCATGGGGTCTTGGGCGCGAGTTGGTCCTCGAAATGCGCCGACTGGCGGTCCAGCAAATCGCGCAATTCGTCCTGTGGGCGTAGCTCCAGCGGCCCGCGCAGATGCACCGCGATGTAGTTCCACGTCGGCACCTGATCGGCGGTCTCATACCAGTCGGGAGAGATGTAGCTGTCCGGCCCGATCACCGCGAGGCACGCCGGCTGCGGCGTTGCCAGCGCGCGCGCAATCGGGTTGGAGCGCACCAGATGCAGCCCGATCCGGCCGCCCTCGATCAGGAACGGTACGTGGCTGACGAGCGGTCCCTCCGGGCCATTGATCGTCAGAACGCCAAAGGACCGCGCAGCGGCAAAGGCGATATTCGCCTGCGCGTCTTGGGTGTGGAACACGGGATTGGGATGCATGGAAACGCTCCGTCACAGGATGCGCGGATGCTTGCCCGCCGGCACCGGGTTTGACAAGGTGGCACTGTTCTCAGGGCGGGGTGGAAGTCCCCACCGGTGGTATTTGTTTCGCGAAACAAGAGCCCACGAGCGCCCCGGCTCCGGTCGGGGGTCAGCAGATCAGGTGCGAGGCCTGAGCCGACGGTCATAGTCCGGATGAAAGAGAACGTTGCCTCGCACGTGCCTGTCGGCGTGGGCGTGGTGCGTTTTGCCTTGGGTGACGTGTTGGAGCCAAAAGGAGAAAAACGCTATGACACACACCCGTTTCGCATTCGTCAAAGCTGGCTGGCATGCCGAGATCGTGGATCAGGCTTTGGAGGGCTTTACCCAGATCATCCCCACCGCACAGGTCGATGTGTTCGACGTGCCCGGCGCGTTCGAGCTGCCGCTTCTGGCCCGTGATCTGGCACAGACCGGGCGCTATGAGGCCGTGGCCTGCGCCGCGTTAGTGGTCGATGGTGGCATCTACCGCCATGACTTCGTCGCGCAGGCGGTGGTCGATGGGCTGATGCGCGCCGGGCTCGACACTGGAGTGCCGGTCCTGTCGGTCTCGCTGACACCGCACCAGTTTCAGGAGACCCCGCACCATATCGGCATCTACAAGGCGCATTTCGTGCAAAAGGGCCGGGAGGCGGCAGAGGCGGCACTTGGGGTCATCCGTGCCCGCGCGGCACTACAGCAAGCGGCTGCCTAGATAGGCGCTGAGCGCGGGCGGCGGGTCGGCCAGAAGGTCCTCGACCGGAACCGGCGCGGCCGCCACACCGCCGCTCACAAACACGGCCTGTCCGCCCAAGCGGCGGGCATCGCCGATGTCATGCGTTACCATGAGCAGCGTCGCGCCAAGCCGCGCCGCAACCTCCCGCACGAGCCCCAGCATCTCGGCGCGCAACGCCGGGCCGAGCGCCGCGAAGGGCTCGTCGAGCAGGATGATCGGCCGGGCCTGCACCAGCACCCGCGCGAGCGCCGCCCGGCTTTGTTGCCCACCCGAAAGCGCACCGGGCTTGCGCTCCGCGTAGCCCTCCAGCCCGACATCAGCGAGCGCCTTTTCGATGCGAGCGCGATCATCCGCAGTGATGCGCAAAGAAGGTTTGATCCCCAGCGCCACGTTCTGCGCCACGGTCAGATGCGGGAAAAGGTTGTGGTCCTGAAACAGCATCGCAATCGGGCGCGCACCCGGGCTCTCCGGCAAGGGTGCGCTGTTCATAAGCACTGCGCCCGACACGCAAGACACGAACCCGGCGATGCCCGCGAGCAGGGTGGATTTACCGGCACCAGACGGGCCGATGACCGACGTGCAACTATCGGGGCCAAGCGCCCAATCGGCGCGCAGCTCGAAGCCTTCCTGCGCAAATACGGCCCCGTTCAACTCAAGCATTGCGCCGCCCCCACAGATCAAACAGCCCGAAGAGCAGGAAACTCAGCGCCGTCAGCACCAGCGCCGCACCTTCCGCGTGATCGGTCCGGTACGCCGCCCTGAGCTGCTCGATGGCGAGCGGCAAAGTGGCGCGGTCCTGATCGGCAAAGAGCGCAATCACGCCCAGATCGCCCATCGACAGCGCCGCACCGAGCCCCAATGCGAAGCCAAGCGGCGCACGCAGGCGCGGCAAGAGCACGATCCACCACAACCGCCATCCGGTCAGGCCCAGACTGGCCGACAGTCGGGCAAAATCGCGCAAGGCCTCGCGCAGACCGGGGACGAGAATACGCAAGGCAAAGGGCAGCGCCATGATCGCATTGACCCCTGCCGTGATTGCCAGCGCCAGATCGGCGGGATTGGCGAAGGGGTAGATCAGAATGAACAGCCCCGTGCCGATCATCAATGGTGAGGTCGCCATGCCCAGAAGCCCAACGGCCTCCACCCCGCCGTAGCGCACCGCAAGCGCCGCAAGCGGCACCGCAAGGCCCATCAGCAAAGCAGCACTGGCAAGCGCAACGCAAACAGAGCGGAGTGCGGCCTCCCAGACCATCGGCGGCAGCCCCGCCACGGCTGGCAGACCCGCGCCGAGAATGCTCAGCATCGGAGTGAGCAGGAACAGCACGCCCGCCGCGATGATCCACGCATCGAGTGGTGAGCGATCCCATCGCTGCGGGACGCGGCCCAGACCCGGGCCGCCTCCTGTCAGCGGAAGGATGCGGAACAGGGCAAGGCAGGCGGTGAGCGCGAGCGCCATCTGGATCACCGACAACAGCGCCGCGCGGGCAAGGTCGAAATCGAACCGGAACGCTTGGTAGATCGCAAGCTCAATCGTCGTGGCGCGCGGCCCGCCGCCGAGCAGAAGCGCCACGGCGAAGGAGGTCAGGCACAGAACGAAGATCAGCCCCGCCGCGCCCGGCACGATCCTGCGCAGCATCGGCGCTTCGATGTGGCGGAAAAGATCGGGGCGGGTGAAGCCAAGCTGCGCGGCGAGGCGGAACTGTTCGGCGGGAATGTCTTGCCAGCCTTGCAGGATCAGCCGTGTCGCGAGCGGCAGGTTGAAGAACACATGCGCCAGAACAACGCCGTGAAACCCGTAGATCGACACCTCCGGCAGCCCTGCGGTGGCCAGCGCAGCGTTCAGCCAGCCGCTGCGCCCGAAGATCGTCAGCAGGCCGATTACCGCGACGATCACCGGCAGCAGGAAGGGTGCCCCGAGCAGCAGGATCACCCAGCGGCGCCCGGGAAAATCATTGCGCGACAAGGCTTTGGCGAGGGGGATGGCAAAGAGGACACTGAGCACGGCGGACAGAGTCGCCTGGCTGAGGGTGAAGCGGATCGCGGCCCAGTCCGCCGCGCCCAGACCGCGCCCGGCCTCCGCGCGCCAGAGCACAGCCGCGAGTGCACAGAGGATGACCGCCGCCACGAGGGCAGCGGCCAGAATGCCGGGGGTCCGGCTTATTGCGAGAGCGCGTTGCGCCATTCCTCAAGCGCGGCATCGCGCATCGCGGCGGCGTCCTCTGGGGAGAGCAGAAGGGATTTTTCCGGCTGCATGGGCGGCACGAACCCCTCTGGCAAACCGCCTGCCGGGGTGACTGCCGGGAACATCCAATTGGTGGTCGGGATCACCGATTGGAACGCGTCCGACACCATGAATTGCAGGAATTGATCGGCCAGCTCCGGCTGGTCGGTCGCGGCGAGTTTCCCGGCCACTTCGACCTGCATGTAGTGGCCCTCGTCGAAGAGCGCGAAGGTCTTGCTGTCGTCCTCCTCGGCGATGCGGTGATAGGCGGGCGAGGTGGTGTAGCTGAGGACCGCGTCGGCCTCACCTTCGAGGAACAGCCCATAGGCTTCGGACCAGCCTTTGGTGACGGTCAGCACGTTGTCCGACAGCGCCTCCCAGATCGCCGGGGCCTCGTCGCCATAGGCCGCTTTGACCCACATCAGCAGGCCCAGACCGGGGGTCGAAGAGCGCGGGTCCTGAATGACGACCTTCATGTCCGAGGCCGCCAATTCCTTGAAACTGCTTGGCAAATCATCTGACTTATTGGTCACGAAGGCGAAATGCCCCCAGTCGAACGGCACGAAATTCGCGTCGGTCCACGCGATGGGCAGATCGTATTCGGCGCTCACAGCATGGGGCGCGAAGAGGCCTGTGGCGGTGGCGGCGGCGGTGAGGTTGGTGTCGAGGCCGAGGACGATGTCGGCGTCCGAGCGCGCGCCTTCGAGGCGGATGCGGGCGAGCAGCGAGGCACCGTCGCCAGCCGCCACGAATTGCAGATCGCAGCCGCAGACCTCTTCGAAGGCGGTCTCGATCGCGGGACCCGGGCCCCAATCGGTGACGAAACTGTCATAGGTGTAGACGGTGAGAACGGGGGTGTCTGCAAAGGCCGCTGTGGATACGAGCAGGCCAGCAGCGAGGACGGGATACTTCATCTTGTGTCTCCATAGCTGGCGGATGGACAGATATGGAGTGAGATCCAGACCTTCCCTCCGCCGGTGTTAACCGGTTCAGGTTCAACGGGTCCGCCGATATGGCATCTCAGCACAGGTTCTGCCCCTGTGCCCCCCGAGGTACGAATGAGTCTAGAGCGCATCAGGGGCCGGGGCAAGGGAAGAAGGTTAACGGGGCGTGCGCACGCAACAGCGCGAAACGCTGAAATCCCCCGAAAACCGGGTTAACGCCTTAGAAACAAGGTACATACGGCGTATGGCTGAGCGTATGGCTCCGCGTATGGCACTTGTATGGCTCGTTTTCGATTCGTTCGTAGGTTAATGGGGCGTACGGTGGGGCGGCATTAACCTCTGTGGCAGGCCGGCTGGCCAAGAGCCGGGCGGCATGGCATCTTCCCGAAACACAGGAGCAGGGGCCGCATATGATCACTGAGATCGTTACCTTTGAAATACCCGACAGCATGGCGCGCGAGGAGGTCATCGCGCTTTTCGAGCAGAGCGCCGAGATCTGGCGTGCCGATACCAAGCTGCATCGCAAGAATTACCTCTATGACCCGGAGGCCGGGATCGCGGGCGGTGTCTATACATGGGACAGCGTCGCTGACGCCAAAGCGGCGCATGGGGAGGCATTTCACGCCCGCGTTGCGGAGACGTTCGGCAGTACCCCGCGATTTCAGTATTTTGAAACCCCGGTCGTGGTTCAGAACAGGCCTGCAGAGGGGTAGCACCCCGACCAGCATGATCGCAGGGCGTTAGACCTTGGCATCTTCGAACGGGCCAAGTATGCCCTGCCGCGTCACAGCCGGAGCCTGCGCCATGAGCCTGAACACATTCGGACATCTCTTCCGCGTCACCACTTGGGGCGAGAGCCACGGGCCTGCGCTCGGGGCCACGGTGGATGGCTGCCCGCCGGGCGTGCCGATCTCCGAAGAGATGATCCAGCACTGGCTCGACAAGCGCAAACCGGGGCAGAACAAGTACACCACGCAGCGGCGCGAGGCCGATCAGGTGAAGATCCTCAGCGGGGTGTTCGAGGGGCAGACCACCGGCACGCCAGTGCAGTTGATGATCGAGAACACCGATCAGCGCTCAAAGGACTATTCCGAAATTGCAGAGAAGTTCCGGCCCGGCCATGCGGATATCACCTATTGGCAGAAATACGGCATCCGCGACTATCGCGGCGGCGGGCGCTCCTCCGCGCGCGAGACGGCCGCGCGGGTGGCGGCAGGCGGGCTGGCGCGGGAGGCGTTGAAGATGCTCGCGCCGGGGCTCACGATCACCGGCTACATGACGCGGATGGGTGCGCATGAGATCGACCGGGACCGCTTCGACTGGGATCAGATCGACCAGAACCCGTTCTGGACGCCGGACGCGGAAGCCGCCGCGACATGGGCCGACTATCTCGACGGGCTGCGCAAGTCCGGCTCCTCGGTGGGCGCGGTGATCGAGGTCACGGCGCGGGGCGTGCCAGCCGGGCTCGGCGCGCCGATCTATGGCAAGCTCGACACCGATCTGGCCGCCGCGATGATGTCGATCAACGCCGTCAAAGGCGTCGAGATCGGCGAGGGCATGTCGGCGGCGATGCTCACGGGCGAGTTGAATGCCGACGAGATCTTCATGGGCAATGACGGCCAGCCGGTCTATTCGTCGAACCATGCGGGCGGCGTTCTGGGCGGGATTTCCACCGGGCAGGACGTGGTGGTGCGGTTTGCCGTCAAACCCACGTCGAGCATTCTGAAGACGCGGCAGACGATCACGAAATCCGGCGAGGCGGCCGAGATCGTGACCAAGGGGCGGCATGACCCTTGCGTGGGCATTCGCGCGGTGCCGGTGGGCGAGGCGATGATGGCCTGCGTGCTGCTCGATCACCTGCTGCTGCACCGCGGCCAGATCGGCGCCAATCGCATCGAGATCGGGTAGGATTGTTTATCGCGGAAGAGGGGCTGTGCGGCCGGTTTGAGCCCACACTTCCCTAATGCTGCGTCGTCCATGGATGTCTCCTGTGGTGACACTGCTCCTCGGTTTTTGCTATAGATCGGGTTGGGAGGGATATTTCAATGAGCAGAATTGCTTTCGAAATGCGGGATCAGATGGATGACATGTCGGAAACCGATTTTGAAGACACCGTGGGTTTGAGTAAGGCTGCATTTCGTGACTATCTGATGGCTGCCGCAGACCAAGAAGATAAGTGCCTGGCGCATGAGGGCGAACCCGCCCCCAACTTTTCGGCTCACACGCTGAATGCAAAAGGAGGTGTCTCTTCCGAACTTTTCAACCTTTCCGATCTACGCGGTGCTCCAGTCTCGCTGATATTCGGGTGCTACACCTGCCCGGTTTTCCGACGCCAATCAGATAGCATGAAGCAACATATTGAGCGCTACAGTGATCGCGTACAGTTCGTATTTGTGTATGTGTTGGAAGCGCATCCAACAGATGGGTGGAACACTGATTCAAACAGAGCCGCTGGAGTGATGTATGCCCAGCCCATCAGTTTGGAGGACCGTGCAGCAGTCGCCAATGACTGGCGTAAGGCATACGGATTCAGGAACCCGGTTGTTCTTGATTGGCCAGACAATCGAATAAACGCGGACTATGCAGGAGAACCTGAGCGGCTTTACGTGTTGGACAGTGACGGCAGCGTGACGTTCAAGTCAGAACAGGGACCGTACTACGATAGCCACCTCGAGGACTGGGCCGCTGCCTTAGAAACAGTCGCTCGCTGATTTACGCAGAAATGCACCCGCCAATTTCTGGGCTCAATATCCAAAGGCGGCTTGTTCACCTCACAACTTGAAAGCAGCCATTGGTATGAACGGATCGAATGGCGGCAATGTCCCGCTTAGCCGACCTTCCTCACCGGAAAAGCCTTGCGATCGGGCCTCTGATGCGCTTGGAGCGACCGCGCGCACGGGTCATGCGATCAGGAACGACACATCTCCCGGCGCAATCACCGCTGCCGACAACACGCTGGTGGCGTAGGCGCCGGTATCCACGCTGATGCGGCCATGCTCGGCGATGGCGTTGTCGACGATCGTGTGGCCATGCACCACCCAAGTGCTGTCGCGGCGGTCCTCGGTTTCGAAGTCCGGATGGCCCCAGACCAGCGTGTGCGCGTCCTGCTCGTCGATGGGAGTCATCGGATCGGCCCCGGCATGGACGACGGCGATGTTGCCGCTCTGCCATGAGGTCGGGCATTTGTAGATCCAGTCGATCAGATCCGCGCCCATTTCCTCGGCCAGATGGTCGCGCGCGGCGATCCACTCGGCCTCATCGGCGGTCTGCGCCAGCAAGGGTGCGCCGAAGCTGGCCATGGTCTGGAGCCCGCCGAAGCGGAGCCAGCGCGGACCTTGCGCAGCGGGGTCTTCGAGGAAATTCAGGAGCATGTCCTCGTGATTGCCCAGAAGGCAGGTCACGTTGCCGGCCTCGGTGCGCGTCTTGAGGGTCCGCAGCACGTCGGCGCTCTGCTCGCCGCGGTCCACATAGTCGCCCACGAAGACAAGCGGCAGGTCCGCATGCGGGCTCTCGGCAAGCCCGTCCAGCAACCGGTGCAGAAGATCGGCCCGGCCATGCACGTCCCCCACCGCCACGAAGGGCTGATCGGGCAGGATTTCACCGGAAAACCTGTGTTTTTTGGGCAAAAGTCGCTTCAGAAACTGCATGGGAGGGGAAGTAATCTATTTATTCTTGGACGCCAAGTCGGCATTAAGACACAAAAGGCAGGCAAAAGACCCATGGCAGGATGACAGGCATCTTTCACGCGATCACACGCGCAGCGGCCACCGTTGCGGTCTTGCTGCCTGACAGTGCGGCACTGGCCCAGCAGGACGACCCATGGTCGCGGCAGGTGCTCAATACGCTCGGCTCGCCCGGGCTGATCGACATGCCATCCGCCCATGCGATGCGCGATGCCGACGCCGCCTTTACCGGCGCGTATTTCGACCGGACCTCGCGCAACACCTTCTATTTCCAGATCTCTCCGCGCCTGTCAGGGGTCTTTCGCTATTCCGGCATCTACAATTTTGTGGGTGACAACGACCAGTTCTTCGACCGCAGCTTCGATGTGCGCTACGTGCTCGCCGAGGAAACGCCGCGTTCGCCCGCGGTGACGCTCGGGCTGCAGGATTTCGGCGGTACGGGGATTTATGCCGCGGAATATGTGGTGGCCACCAAGACCTTCGGACGGTTCCGCACGACGCTGGGCATGGGCTGGGGGCGGCTCGGCTCGCAGGGCGGGTTCGACAATCCGCTCAGCCTGCTCAGCGACCGGTTCGACACCCGCCCCGACAGTGTCGGCGGGATCGCCGGCACCGGCCAGCTCGACAGCAGCAACTGGTTTCGGGGCGACGCCGCGCTGTTCGGCGGTGTGCAATACTGGCTCAATGACCGGACGATCCTGACCGCGGAATACTCCTCCGACGCCTATGTGGAGGAAGAACGCCGGGTCGGGTTCACTCAGGACATCCCGTTCAATTTCGGCGCCAGCTATCGGTTCGACAACGGCATCGAGGCCACCGCCGCCCTGCTCTATGGCAAGACCATCGCGCTGCAATTCTCCTATGTCGGCAATCCCAAGGGTCCGCGCCTTGCCGGCGGCGGCAGCGATCCGGCCATCGCGCCCGTTGCCGTGCGCGCGCCCGGGGCCGCGCGGGATCTTGGCTGGACCACGCAGCCGGACGCGCCCGCCATTCTGTCCGACAACACAGCGCAGATCTTCGCCGGGGCCGGGCTGTCGCTCGACCGGCTCGACGTGTCGGCAACCCGGGCCGTGGTGCGGTTCCGGAACACCCGGTATCAAAGCTCGGGCCAAGCCGTGGGCCGGGCCGCGCGGCTGCTCACGAGCCTGATGCCCGCGTCGGTGGAGACCTTTGAGCTCATCCCGGTCTCCGACACCGGTCTGCCGGCCTCGCGGGTGGTCGTCCGGCGCAGCGATCTCGAAGAGCTCGAAACCGCTCCCGACGCCAGTTGGCAAAGCTATGCACGCGCCGAGATCACCGACGCGGTGCCGGTGATCGGCGGCAGCCGCGGCGGGGCCGGGATTTTCCCGCGCTTCACATGGGGGGTCGGGCCGTTCCTCGACACCAGTACGTTCGATCCCGAAAGCCCGATCCGGGCCGATATCGGGATCGCCGCCAATGCCCGCTACGAGCCCGCGCCCGGCCTCGTGTTCTCGGGGCGCGTCAAGCAGCAGATCTATTCGGACCGGGGCAACCTGCCGCCCTCCAACTCGGTGATCGAGCCTGTGCGCTCGAATATCGGGCTTTATGCGAAGGAGGGCGAAACGGCGGTGGAGCATCTCACGGGGGCGTATTACTGGCGCCCGGGCGCGGACCTCTATGGCCGTGTCACTGTCGGGTATCTGGAAACAATGTTTGGCGGGATTTCCGGCGAGATGCTCTGGAAGCCGGTGGACAGCCGCTGGGCGCTCGGGATCGAAGCGAACTACGTGAAACAGCGCGATTTCGACCAGCAATTCGGGTTTCAGGACTACGAGGTGTTCACCGGGCACGGGTCGGTCTACTGGGATATCGGAAACGGATACCACGCTCAGATCGACGCGGGCCGCTACCTCGCCGGCGATTGGGGCGGCACGCTGACCTTCGACCGCGAATTCAAGAACGGCATACGCATTGGCGCCTTCGCGACCCTGACCGATGTCCCGTTCGAGGATTTCGGCGAGGGGTCCTTCGACAAGGGCATCCGCTTCTCGGTGCCTGTCTCGCTCCTCACCGGTCAGTCCACCAAGGACACGATCACGCGCACGGTGCGCCCCGTCACGCGGGATGGCGGCGCGCGGCTTGAAGTGAATGGCCGGCTCTACGAGTCGGTGCGCAGCTTCCACCGGGAAGGGCTTCAGGAACAATGGGGGCGGTTCTGGCGATGACGCGGCGCGGTTTGGCTTTGCTCCTTGGCCTGCTGACGGTCCTGACCGGCTGCGGGACCGAACGGACGAGTTTGGTGGATCAGATCATTGCCACCGTCGGACAGCTTACATCGCGCCCCGCAGAGGGCCCGCCCCTGCGGGACCGCCTGACCCCGGCGGTTCTGGAGGAGATCGGCACGCCGATCCTGATCGTGGAGTTTCCGCAAACCGGCTCCGAGGCCGGCGCGCAGCGCCTGAGGGCGGAGGGCGATCTGGAGATCTGGAGCACGCTCAACGGGGTGCAATTCGCGTTCCGGGACGGCGTTCTGCTCTACACGCGCGGGATTCCCGGCGATCTGATGTCGGCGGATCTGCGCAATGTGCGCCCGGCGATGGCATCCGGCGGCTCTGACGTGGTGCGGGTGCATCGCTACCTAGACGGAGAGAATCAGGAGATGGTGCGCGCCTATGTGTGTCAGTACCGGCAAGCAGGCCGGGAGCGGGTGACGGTCTTGACGGGCAGTTTCACGACGCGAAAGGTGATCGAAACCTGCGTGAGCACGACCGAACAGGTTGAAAATCAGTACTGGTTCGATGCCGGCGGATTGATGCGCAAATCGACACAATGGATCGGCCCGGACGCGGGCTATGTGAATTTCGAGCGGATAAACGACTAGGACGCGCACGATTTTTGGCTCAATCGGCGGAATTTTTCCAAAATTCGTAGCATTTTTGACAGAGCGGATTGAAACGGAGCCCGTGCTGTTCTAGAACAAACTCAATCATGCAAGGGAGTCGCACCCATGAAACGTTCCATTTTGACAATTGCCTTTCTCGCAGCGTCCGTGGCGGCTGCGCCCGTAGCAGCAGAGGAAGTCAAGCCTGTTCAGCCCACCGTCCAGCCCAAGGCATCGAGCCAGGGTGCTGCGGCTCTTGGCGCTCTGACAACAACGCAACTCGCGCTGTTCGCGGTTGCCGTGGTTGCCGCCGGTGCTGCCGTGGCAAATAGCGGAAGCAGCAGCTCCACTCAGTAATCCTTCAGGCACGCTTGTCGGCGAGGCCGTTTTTACTGGCGGATTTTAGCAACAATCAAAGGGCGCTACTTCAAAAGTAGCGCCCTTCCTGTTGTGTTTGCATGCAAAAATGAGCAAGGGTTCTGTCAGATTCCTTGGACACACGGAGACCGTTATGTTCCGGCTCGCACTTGTTATTTCGGCCTTCGCGACCCTGTCGAGCTGTGGAATCAGCTACCATTCGCCTGACATCAATCCGCTTGCCGACAGCGACAACAAAGTGCGCGTCGTGTCGATGACGCCCGAGACAGTCCTCGCCGCCAACCAGCAACGCTACACCCCCAAGACCCTGCCTGCCGTTTTCTACCAGTCCGCAGGAACCGGCGGTGCCGTCCAGAGCGCCGGTGCGGCGCCCGAAGCCGTGTTCGATCAGCGCACCCGGCCCGCCGGGCTGGAGACGCGTCTGCCGCCGCCCATCGTGCCCGCCCCCTACCAGATCGGCATCGGGGACGTCGTTCTGCTGGCCACGCCGCGCACCGGAAACACCGTCGAGCAACTCAGCGGGCTGCTGGCCGCGCAGAATGCCCGGCAAGGCTACACCGTGCAGGATGATGGCGCGATCGCGATCCCCAATGTGGGCCGCGTTCAGGTTGCCGGGCTGACCCTTGAGCAGGCCGAGGATGAGCTTTTCCAGCGGCTTGTCGAGAACCAGATCGATCCGACCTTCAGTCTCGAAATCGCTGAATTCAACTCCCGGAAAGTCTCCATCGGCGGCGCGGTGCGCAATCCCCGCGTGGTGTCCGTCACCCTCACGCCGCTCTTTCTCGACGAAGTGCTTGCCGCTGCCGGTGGCATCAACGCTCCGGATCTGGACCTGACCACCGTGCGCATCTACCGCGACGGAACGCTCTACCAGATCCCGGTCGGCGAACTTTATTCCAACCCCGGCCTGCGCCGCATCCAGTTGACGGATGGTGACAGCGTGTTCGTCGATACCGAGTATGAGCTTGACCTTGCCGAGGCCTATTTCGAGCAACAGATCACGCTCGCGGAGTTCCGGCAGGATTCGCGGAGCATTGCGCTGGACCAACTGCGCACGGAGGTCGATCTGCGCCGCAATGCCCTGAACGAGGCAAGGCAGAATTTCAGAGCGCGCACCGAGCTTGGCGACGAGGATCGCGACTACGTCTATCTTACCGGGGAAGTCGGGACCCAGAGCCGGTACACGCTGCCCTTCGGGCGTCAGGCCACGCTCGCCGATGCGCTCTATTCCAGTGGCGGCGTGCCGACCGAAACCGCCGATGTGCGGGAGGTTTACGTGCTGCGCGGCGCGAATGATCCGCGCGAATTCGGAGCCGTGACCGCATGGCGCCTGAATGCCAAGGACGCCACGAATTTCCTGCTCGCAACGCGGTTCGAACTGCGCCCGAACGATGTGGTCTTCATCGCAGAGCAGCCCGTCACCCGCTGGGCCCGCGTGATCCGTCAGATCTCACCGGGGCTGATCAACACCGGCGTCTTGGCCACAACCCGGAATTAAATCCCTCGCGGTCGTGGCAGGGTGGCTGCGGGCGGGATCGCGACCTGTGGCGCGAGCGGGTTTTCGGGAAAACCCAATGAGCCCGACAGCTTGCACAGGGCGCTTGGCAAATCGCATTTTTGTGCAGGGTTGCACCCTGTATGCTTGTGTATGCGGTATTTGATTCGCCTGAGACGACAGGAGGCTGTGCAAAACAGTGGCAGAATACCGCCAACCGCTCTTGTTTTAATCAATGCCATTAACGCTTGGGGCAAAAAAATTCAGGCTGAAACACCAGGGTGCCCTTAGGCAAACTGTATGGAGCAGGCCTCCAAGGCCAATTGTCCAAGGCAAATTCCATTGCAGTTCAACGTTTTATGCATTTTCGCGCATCCTCGCGCAGGCTGCGCGCGCAGAAAGTCACGCTGCAGCGCAGAAACCTCGTGGAAACCTTGTCCAGTTTCGCCTCTCGACAAGCTCGAACCCACCCCTTACGACGAAAGTAGAACCGTGGGGGCTCACCTGTACATTCGCGTGGCGCGTCCCTTGGCGGACAAGGCTGAGAAAGGTCTCTCTCTTGGTCACGGGAGCACGACGATTGAAACATGTTGATTTTTCCGAGTCGGTAAATGTCGTGAGTGACGCACGCGCATTACGCGATGCAGTTTACCAGGATGGCTCAGCAACCTTTTATCGAAAATACGGCAAGCGGGCGCTGGATCTGACGCTCGTGACGCTGCTCACACCAGCCCTCGCCCTGCTTATCGGCGTTCTGGTGCTCATCGTGCGCCGCGATGGCGGGCCCGGCCTTTTCGGGCACACACGCATCGGTCAGGACGGCACGAGATTCCGCTGCTGGAAAATCCGCACCATGGTCACGGATTCCGAGCAACGTCTGGAACAGCACCTGCGGAACAATCCCGAGGCCGCAGCGGAATGGGCGCGCGACCACAAGCTCACGAACGATCCGCGCATCACGCGCGTCGGGCGCTTCCTGCGCAGGACATCCCTCGACGAATTGCCGCAAATCTGGAACGTGTTCAAAGGCGACATGACCTTTGTGGGCCCGCGTCCGATCGTCCTCGAAGAAATGGCCAGATACGGTCGGTATCAGGCGGCCTATCTGGCCATGAAGCCCGGCGTGACGGGCCTGTGGCAAGTCTCGGGCCGCAACGAGGTGACCTATGACGAACGGGTGCAGATGGACGTCGAGTATTTCGACCGTATGTCATTCTGGGTCGACCTGCGCCTGATCGCACAGACCGCGCTGTCAGTTGTGAACCGTACCGGGAAGTAAGCAACCCGGCCATGACAGTCCCACATGTTGCAGATGTTCAGCGGCCTCCGAGACCAGAGGCCGGCGACACAGCGCCTTTCCGCGCGGTGGAAGGTCGATAGCCATGCGCGTTCTCGTCATCACCATCAACTACGCCCCCGAGATCATCTCGACAGGCCTGTACGCAACCGGCCTTGCGGAATACCTCGCCCGCGAGGGTGTCGAGACCGACGTCGTGACCACCCTGCCCTATTACCCGGCGTGGCGCGTGTTCGATGGCTGGCGACGCCCCTTCTGGAAGGCCCGTGTCAGCGAAAACGGCGCGCGTATCGTGCACAGCCCGATCTATGTGCCCTCCAACCCAACAGGCCCCAAGCGCATCCTGCACTACATCAGCTTTGCGCTCTCGGCCCTGCCGATCGCCCTGTGGAAGGCGGTGACGCGGCGCCCGGACGTTGTGGTGATGATCGCGCCGTCGATCATCGCGGCCCCCGTGGCGTGGCTGAGTGCCCGGATCGCGGGCGGCAAGGCGTGGCTGCACATTCAGGATTTCGAAGTGGAAGCGGCCTTCGCCACCGGGCTGCTGCGCGAAGAGAGCCGCGTGGGACGCGCGGCGAAGGCGTTCGAGCGCTGGATATTGCGCCGGTTCGACCGGGTGAGCACGATTTCCGAGCCGATGATTCGCAAGCTCGGCCAAAAAGGGCTCTCCGCGTCCGAGACCTACGAATTCCGCAACTGGGCCAATCTCGAAAAGGTCTCCCCGCTCACCGGTCCCTCTCCGCTCAAGGATGAGCTTGGGATCACCACGCGCTACGTGGCCCTCTATTCGGGCAACCTTGCAAACAAGCAGGGTCTGGAAGTGCTGCCCGACATGGCGCGGCACCTCGCCCATCGGGAGGACCTGACCATCGCCATCTGCGGCGACGGGCCGATGCGCGCGCGGCTTGTCGAGATGTGCGAGGATCTGCCCGCGATCCGCTTCTTCCCGCTGCAACCCGTGGACAAGCTCAGCGACCTGCTCGGCATGGCCGATGTGCATTTGCTTCCGCAGATCAAGGATGCCGCCGATCTCGTTCTGCCCTCGAAACTGACCAATATGCTGGCCTCGGGCCGCCCCACGCTGGCCACAACCGCGCCCGACACCGCGCTGGCCCATGAGGTGGAGGGCGCAGGCCGCATCGTGCCCGCCGGCGCGCCGGATTTGATGGCCGCCGCGCTCGAAGAGATGCTGAACGACGAGGCCGGCCGCGCCGAGATGGGCCGGCAGGCCCGCGCCCGCGCGATAGAGCGCTGGGACATGGAGGCGATTTTGTCACGTTTGAAGGCAGAGTTCGAAACTCTAACCACGCGTCAGAGCGACCGACCCGCGCCGCAGACACGATTAGAAAACCAAAGAGACCCGTGATGAAAAAAGCCCTGATTACTGGTGTGACCGGACAGGATGGTTCCTATCTGGCGGAATTCCTTCTGGAGAAGGGCTATGAAGTCCACGGCATCAAGCGCCGGGCCTCACTGTTCAACACGCAGCGCGTGGACCATATCTACGAAGATCCCCATGCCGATCAGCAGACATTCAAGCTGCATTACGGCGATCTGTCCGACACTTCGAATCTCACGCGGATCATCTCCGAGGTCGAGCCCGACGAGGTCTACAATCTCGGCGCGCAGAGCCATGTGGCGGTGAGTTTCGAGGCGCCGGAATATACGGCGGATGTGGACGCCACCGGCACCCTGCGCCTGCTCGAAGCCATCCGCTTTCTGGGATTGGAGAAAAAGACCCGCTTCTATCAGGCCTCCACCTCCGAGCTTTACGGGCTGGTGCAGGAGATCCCGCAGCGCGAGACCACGCCGTTCCATCCGCGCTCGCCCTACGCGGTCGCCAAGCTCTACGCCTATTGGATCACGGTGAATTACCGCGAGGCCTATGGGATGTATGCCTGCAACGGCATCCTGTTCAACCACGAGAGCCCGCGCCGGGGCGAGACCTTCGTGACCCGCAAGATCACGCGCGGTCTGGCCAATATCGCCATGGGGCTGGAAGACTGTCTCTACATGGGCAATATCGACAGTCTGCGGGACTGGGGGCATGCGAAGGACTACGTGCGGATGCAGTGGATGATGCTGCAACAGGACATCCCCGACGATTTCGTGATCGCCACCGGCGTGCAGTATTCGGTGCGCGAGTTCATCACATGGTCCGCGCGCGAGCTTGGCATTGAGCTGGAGTTTGCCGGGGAAGGCACCGAGGAGATCGCCACGGTCAGATCGGTGGACAACAACATTTCTCCGGCGGTGAAACCCGGCGATGTGATCATGCGCATCGATCCGCGCTATTTCCGCCCCGCCGAGGTCGAAACGCTGCTCGGTGATCCGACCAAGGCGAAGGAGAAACTCGGCTGGGTGCCGGAGATCACCACGCAGGAGATGTGCGCCGAGATGGTCGCCGAGGACCTGCGCAGCGCGCAGCGCCACGCGCTGCTCAAGGACCACGGCTATGAGATGCCGATCTCCGTTGAGGAACGCGGATGAGCTACGATCTGACAGGCAAGCGCGTCTGGGTCGCGGGTCATCGCGGAATGGTCGGCGGCGCCGTGGTGCGGCGGCTTGAGCAGGAAGACTGCGAGGTGATCACGGCCGGGCGCGACGTGGTTGATCTGGTGGATCAGAAAGCCGTGCAGGACTGGATGGCCGAGACAAAGCCGGATGCCATCGTGCTGGCGGCTGCAAAGGTCGGCGGGATCAAGGCCAACAACGATTTCCCGGTCGATTTTCTCTACGAGAACCTGATGATCGAGGCCAACATCATCCATGCCGCCCATGAGGCGGATGTGGAGCGGCTTCTGTTTCTCGGCTCCTCCTGCATCTACCCGAAATTCGCCGAGCAGCCGATCCGCGAGGACAGCCTGCTCACCGGGCCGCTGGAGCCGACCAATGAGTGGTATGCCATCGCCAAGATCACCGGGATCAAGCTGTGTCAGGCCTACCGGACGCAGTTCGGGCGCGATTGGATTTCGGCGATGCCGACCAACCTCTACGGGCCCGGCGACAATTACGACCTCAATTCGAGCCATGTGCTGCCGGCGCTGCTGCGGAAGTTTCATGAGGCCAAGCAGGCGGGCGCGTCCTCGGTCGAGCTTTGGGGGTCGGGCACGCCGCTGCGCGAATTCCTGCATTGCGATGATCTGGCCGATGCGCTGGTGTTCCTGCTCAAGGAATACTCGGGCTATGAGCATGTGAATGTCGGCTCGGGTGTCGAGGTGAGCATTCGCGAGTTGGCCGAGACCATCGCCGAGGTGGTGGGCTACGACGCGGAGCTCACCTTCGATGCGACCAAGCCCGACGGCACCCCGCGCAAACTGATGGACAGCGCGCGCCTGCACGCGCTTGGATGGAACAACGCGCGCACGCTGCGCGACGGTATCGCACAAACCTATGAACACTGGCTGACACAGGAAGCCGGGTGAGCCACGGGTCGGCGCAGACATGAACGAGGGATAACGGGAATGACACGGCCGCAAGCACATAGCGCGCATGTCAAACTCGACGCCATCGTGGTCGTCCCGCCCCCGGCGGAGGGGCAAACCCTCGTCACCGAACGGATCTGCCACGCCTTCGCAGAGGCCTTGCCGTTCAAGCTGCGGGCCGTGCGCAACAGGGCCGGCCTGCCCGGGCTGCTCTGGCGCGTGGTCAAACACCTGATGCTGATGGCGCATCTGGTGATCGGATCGCTGGCCTCGCGCGGACGCCGCCGGGCGTATTTCGTGCCCGATTCGAACCTTGGCCTCTGGCTCAACCTGCTTGAGGCCCCCTTGCTTCGGATCGGCTACCGCGATGTCTGGCTGCACCACCACGTTTTCCGCTATGTCCGCCATGCCGACTGGCGGATGCGGGCCTTCCTGCGGATCCTCGGGCCGAAGACGCATCACATCGTGCTCGGCGAGGCCATGGCAAACGGGCTGCGGACCCATTACGGGGCCGAGCATTTCCACGTTCTGGGCAATGCCGCCTTCGTGGAGGATGTCCCGCCCGCGCATCGGCGCACGGCGCTGAATACCATCGGTTTTTTGAGCAATATCACGCCCGAAAAGGGCATCGGGCTGTTCATGGAGACCCTGCGTGGCCTGCAGGCGCGGGCGCCGGAGATCTCCTGCCTGATCGCCGGTCCGATCAAGGACCCCGCGCTCAAGGCGCAGGTGGAGGTGTTCTGCGCCGAGATGCCAGATCGCCGCCAGTGGCTCGGGCCGGTCTACAGCGCGGACAAGACAGCGTTTTTCGCAAGGATCGACGTGCTGCTCTTCCCCTCGCAATATGACAACGAAGCCCTGCCGGTTACGATCTGCGAAGCGCTGGCCAGCGGCGCGCCGGTGCTCGCCACGGATCGCGGGTGCATCCCGGATCAGCTTGCCGGGACGGGCTGGACCTACGCGGAAGATGCGTTCAGCAGCAACGCGCAAATTCAAATTTCCAACTGGAGGAGCGACGCGTTAGGCTTCGCGCGCGCCTCCGATTCAGCGGCCTGTCGATACACTTCGCAAAGCGATGCGGATGCGAAGGCTTTAAAACATCTTACAGAACGTATGGCGATAAGATGACTGTTTACAACGCACCAAAACTGTCCACGAACTCCCTTCTGCGCGCAACGCGGCGGTGGCTGTCGGTCTACCCCACGGTCTACCTGCCGTTCCGCGCGATCCGGCGCCGCGAAACGGTGGTGAAGCCGGACACCGATCTGCTGATCGACGGTTTCCCGAGATCAAGCAATACATGGACCGAGGTTCTGATCCGCGAGGCCGGGGAGGATCGCCTGAAGCTGGCCCACCACGCGCACGCGGCGGCGCATGTCATCAAGGCGCAAAAACTGGGCGTTCCATCGGTGGTGCTGTTCCGGGATCCCGACGATGCCGTGGTCTCGTTCCTCACGCTCCTCGAAAACCGGATCGACGCGCGGAGCGCCTATCTCGATTATGTCCGGTTCTACACGACCGTCTGGCCCATGCGGGGCCCGGATATCGCCTTTTTCAGCTTCGATGACCTGACCAACCGCAGCGCGGAGACCGTCGCCTATCTCGCCGAGCGCTTTGACCTCGCGCTGTCGGTGGACCGGGTGAGCGATGCGCAGGGCGGATCGCAGGTGTTCGAGCGGATGTATAACAGCGCACCTGACCTGAAGGTGCTGGGACAGTCGCATAATTCGAAACCTCCCGAAGGCGTCACCGAGGCCGCCAAGCAACTGCGCGCGGAGGCAAAAAGGGCGATCGAGTCCGAGACCGCCGCCGCAGCGCGGGCAGCCGCGCGGGAAATCTACGCGCAAATGGAATCGGATCTGCCCGGATCGCGGCCCGACGCATGAAATCACTCTCGGCCGCTCTGCGCTCTGCAACCGGAAAGGTGATGCTGCCCTCCTTCGCCATCGCCTTGTGTGCCCGGATCATGCAATTGGTCATGACGATCATCGCGGCGCGGCTGCTGCTGCCCGAAGGCTATGGTATCTTCACCTTCACACTTGGCGTGGCCCTGATCGGCGGACGGCTCGGCGGCCTCGGCTGGCCCGTGATGCTCAACCGCTTCATTCCGCGCTACACCGTTGAGGGCAAACTGGCGCTGATGCATGGACTGCTGCGCGCGGCACATGGCATCGTGTTCCTCTCCGCGCTCGTGGTCGCGGCCCTATGCGCGGGCACGGCGCTCTGGCTCGGGCCAGAAAGCCACCTCTATGCAGGCATGCTGCTCGGCAGCCTGCTCTTGCCGGTCCTCGCGTTCCGGACCCTTTACCGCAACGTCCTCGCCGCGCTGCGCCTGCCGCAGAACGGGCTGATGATCGACGAGCTTCTGCCTGCCACCCTGACAACCTGCGGCCTTCTGGTTCTGCTCAACACCACGATCCTGCCCGAGACCGCCGTGGGTATCTACATCGCGGGCAGCGTTCTGGCAGTGGGCTTCGGGGCCTACTGGATCCGGCGCAAGCTGCCCGAGGGGATGATCGACACGCCGCCGGAATACCTTATCGGCGCGTGGATGCGCACCGCCTTGCCCGCGCTTGTCGGCATTTCGTCCAAACTCCTGATGAACAAGACCGACGTGCTCATGCTTGCGCCGCTCGCCACGATGTCGGCTGTCGGCCTTTACGGCGCGGCGCTGCGCGTGACAGCGCTTCAGACCGCGCCCGTTATCGTGCTCTCCACGGTGATCAACGCCCGCGTCAGCGAGGCCTTTGCCGCCGGGCGCGACAATCAAGGCAAGCGCCTGTTCTACTACGCCTTGGGGTTCTCCTTCATTTATTCCAGCATCCTGGCGCTGCTGATCATCGTGTTTTCCGAGTTCATCATGAACTTACTGTTCGGTGAAGCCTTCGCGGATGGCGCAGCGGTCCTGGCGCTTCTGGCCATCGCGCAGGTCGGCGGGGCGATGAACACGCCGACCACCTCCTTCATGCTGATGACCGGGCGGGAAGTCTCATTCGGCAAGCAAACCGTCGTTGCCCTTCTGGTGAATATTGGTCTGAACCTGTGGCTGATCCCGACCATGGGCGCAATAGGCGCAGCCCTCGCCACCTGCGTGGCCATATGGCTGCTGACCGGCTTGCAGGTGTTCTCCTGTCTGAAGATCATCCGCAGTGGCGCCTTCAAGGACAGGCCGGATCAATGACCGCGCCGCTCCTGCATATCGGCTATCACAAGGCCGCATCGACCCTGCTGCAACAAAAGCTCTTCATGATGCGCGAGGTCGGGTTTTTCCCCACGACGGCCGGACGGGCGGGTATTCAGGCCGCCTTTGTCACCCGTGACGCCCTCGGCCCGGCCCCCGTGGACCTGATCGACAGTCTGCGCCGGGAGCAAGACGACGCCGTGTCGAAGAACGGCACGCTCGTCGTCAGCCACGAGCGCCTGTCGGGCTATCCCGCGTCAGGCGGTTTCGATCAGGCGTTGATTGCCGAGCGTCTGGCGGAGGCGTTTCCCAGCGCACGGGTGGTGATTTTCATCCGGGAGCAGAAGGAGATTCTGTCCTCGATGTATCTGCAAACCATTTCGGACGGATCCACGCTGTCCCTGCGGCGCTTTCTCGCGCGTCCGGAACCATCGCTCTTGCGAAAGCCCACATTCAGCCATGGGTTCTATGAATATGACCGGATCATTGCCAAATACCACGCGCTGTTCGGGGCCGAGAACGTGCTCGTGATCCCCTTCGAAGCCTTTCGCCAGCGCACCGAGCACCATGCGCGCGCCCTCACGGAGTTCGCCCTCGGGCCCTGCGCAGCCGCACGGCTGGACGCATCCGTCCTGACCGCCCCGATCAACAAAACCCGCCCGATCGCCTGTCAGGCCCTGCGGCGCCAGATCAACAGGCTGGTGCGCAACCAGTTGAACGAAAACGGGCTGCTGCCCATTCCGAACGACTATGTCGAATACGGGTTCCGCAAAGCCCTGCCGCTCTTCGAGCCCCTGCGCGTGCTGGATCAGGTCTTCACCGCCCGCATCCGCGCGCGTGTCGAGGCCGCCTGCGCGGGGCGGTACGGTGCCTCCAATGCGCGGGTTCAGCAATTGACCGGGCTCGATCTCGCGGCCCTTGGCTATGAGGTCAGCGCATGAGCCTGCCGAATTTCCTTCTGATCGGCGCCATGAAGGCCGGCACGACGACAGTGTACGAGGATTTGCTCTCGGTGCCCGGCGTCTATCTGCCGCCCGAAAAGGAGCCGAACGATCTGGCCTTCGAGGCGGTGGAAAGCGAGGACGGGTTGGCACGCTACCGGGCGAAATACGCGGCTGGATCACAGGTCGCCGTGCGCGGAGATGCCTCCACCGCATATGCCAAGCTGCCCACCTATGAGGGTGTCGCGGAGCGCGCGCGACGGGTGCTCGGGCCGGATATCCGCATCCTTTATCTGACGCGGGATCCGATAAAGCGGATCGTCAGCCAGTATCACCATCTGCACGGGCTCGGGCTCGAAACGCGTCCGCTCAACAAGGCCGTTCTGGAGGACGAGACCTATGTCGCCTATAGCCAATACGAACGGCAGCTCGCGCCGTGGCGGGCGGTTTTCGGGCCGGACAACATATTGGTGATGGCGTTCGAGGACTACGTGCAGGATCGGTCGGCCTGCCTGTCCGAGATCTGCCGCTTTCTCGGTGTCGCACCGCCGTCAGAGGTCGCCGACACCCATCGCAACAAGTCCGAGGGCAAGCACGTTGTCCGCGACGACTCTGCATGGGCGCGTATCGCACATTCGAACTTTTATCTTTACCGGATCAAACCCCTGCTTCCGACCGCAGCGCGGGACCGGATAAAGGCGCTGCTTCTGCCCAAGGCACACAATCTCGACGAGACCCTGACCGAAGACACCCTTCGGACATTGAGAACGCGGCTCGATCTCACGTGATCGGGGAGCCCGCCCGTTCCCGGTGGGGGGTGGGCGTGTAGCCTTCCTCGCGGTCGTCGGCCTCCCGGTCTTCAGGGGAAACGGCGAAAATCGCCAGAACGATCGCAATGCAGATCCATTCGGGCAGTGTGTAGGCCCCGCTGCTTCCGGAAATCTGTGATCGGAAGAGCGGAAGCAAGATGATCCCGAGCAGGCAGATTTTCGACGGCTCGGACAGGTAGAACGCAATACGCCGGAAGTAGAGTGCGAGCAGATAGCCGGTGAAGCCAATCGCGAAGACAAGGCAGACAATGCCACCTTGGATCCATGCCCCCAAAAACACGTTGTGGACTTGATAGGGTATCGCCCCGCCATAGTCATAGCGGTGACCCGCTCCATATCCGATCAAAGGCTTTTCGTTGATCAGTCCGAGCGCGATTTCATACATTCCCACGCGCCCATCCTGTCCAAGCGATCCGAAACGTTCGTCGATAATCTGAAAAACCCCGCTGAGATCCACAAACACCGGCAGCATGATCACCGACGCCACCAGGCCGAGGACGACAAAGTACATGGTTCCCGGTGTTTTGCGCAGCGTCGCGAACAGCAGCGGTGAGAGCGCAAGGATCATGGCCAGCGTCACACCGCGACTCACGCTCAGCAAGATGATCGCGCTCGAAATGAACATGGCAAGCCATGACCAGTAATTCGCCTTGACCGTCGCTGCGGCAAACAGGAAGCCGATATAGATAAAGCCCAGCAATGTATGACGCAACGCAACCGTCACGCTGTCCGGAATCAGCACCCCGGGGGGCAGGTCGAACAGGTTCCGGAACACCATGAACTGAAGCAAGGCCGGATTGCCGTTCATC
Organism: uncultured Aliishimia sp.; assembly: GCA_965656085.1. GTDB lineage: Bacteria > Pseudomonadota > Alphaproteobacteria > Rhodobacterales > Rhodobacteraceae > Aliishimia. Next base: position 44,068 of record CBFHJA010000017.1, read on the forward strand.
AATGCGCGACCAACGACGCTGAACAGATCAATGCCCTTCGCCGCTAGGGTCACGGCCGCGAAGCCAACGAAGAAGACACTTGCCGCCAGACCCGCCCAGAACATAAGCCGCATCAACTTGTCGTATTCATACGTGGACAGCAGGAACATGAAGCCCATCGCACTGATGAAATACAGCGTATACTTGATCACGAACGTCAAGCTTCCGCCCCAGAGGACGGAGATAAACAGCATGAACAGGTAGCCGCTATAGAGGATGACAAACGGTGCGACCGCGCGGACCAACGGGGGGGGCACCTGGCCCGACACGAACCGGATCCAGCCGAGGCCAGCCGCAAGGAAGAACGGTGGGTGCACCGGCTTCAGCGTCAATCCGACATCGAGCAAAGTAATCCACTGAAGCGGACCAAGCGCAAAAGTCAGGAGGATGGCGAGCCATGCGATCATGGCGGCCTTCTACCCGCCCCAAGGCCGGAATACTACAGAAGACTGCAGTCCGGAGTGTCTCGGGGCGGGCTTCGGCCAAGCTCCGCCTAGACGGACAGCACGCGTTGGATCACGAAGCGGCTGAGGGTGATGTCGCAGCTGTCCGAACAGAAAAACCCGATCCGGTCCGCCGTCACGCCATCGGGCACGTCGAAGAAAATCACCTTCCGGCCCGGACCGGTCACCCGCTCGTAGCTGGCCACGCCCGTACCGGCCCCGGGCCCCGCGCCGTCAAGCAGGACCAGCGTGCAGGTGCCATCGGTCTGTGCGTCCACCGTGACATCCACGCGCATCCGGCTGCCGGGCGTCAATACCGCGGGCGCGTACCAGTTTCCGGTCCCGCCGGGCGTCTTGGTGGCGACACCGCCCGAGGCCGCGCCGCACTGGCCGGTCGCGTCGATGCCGGTCATATCCTCGGTGGCGCGCTGGTTCGCACCCAGCTCAAAGCCGCCCTGCGCCCCCGTGGTGTAGGCCTGCCGTGTGCCGGGCTGGCCAACCATATACTGCACAAGGCCATCGGTACTCTTCATGGCCACATTATACCCGTTGCCGGTGCTGGCCGTATTGTTCACCATGGCACCCAGATGATCGAGTTCTAGGTCGATCACCCGCACCGGCGCGCTATGCACCCACACATCGCTTCCGGCTCGCACGGTCAGTTCGACCAGCCCGCCACCCTCGTTTCCGCCGGCATCGGCGAGGTTGCTCACCCCGACAATCGCCTTGACCTCGTCGCAATTGATCGTTCGGTCATGCAGCACGGCAAGAACGGCAGTGTCGCGCAGCCCGGTGACGAGCAGCGGTGCATTGTAGCGCGCAGCGATCAACCCATCGGAGACTTTCAGGCTCTGGGTTTCGATCACTGACTGGTCTTGCATTTCGATCGGTGCGTCGTGGCATTGCTCGATATAGACGTGCTGCGCGATCAGGCTGGCATTGAACAGCCTGAAGGAGGGTGGGTTCACGATAAATCTCGCTCCGGATACGCTCCGGTCCGCCGGAGCTTCCAGCGTCAGATCATTCCCGTTGCGGGCCACTATGCGGGTGACCAGCGGGATTGCATTATTGCCGGAGAGGCTCTCGTTGGCATTCTCGATGCAGATCACTTCGCCTGCGTCCGCATGCGGGGTATGCGCCGACAGGGTCGCAATGGTCGACCCGGCGGTTGTCGAAATCCCTTGTGCCTCGGAATCCCTGAGAAAAACCAACCCGTTGAGGAAGAACGAGTTGCACACGAAATCCGTGCGGACAACGCCGTTATCCGCGTTGCGCGTCAGCCGTACGTTGTTCCAGTTCCCATCATCGAAGGCATTGCCCGCGACACCGCCATTGATGGCCTCAAGGCAGAACTGAACCTTGAAGTAGCGCACGCTCCAGCGTGTGTAGGGCAGGATATTGGGGGCCGAGCCGCGCTGGTCGCCCTGCCAAAGACCATGGCCGCATCCGAAGATCGACAGCCCCTCCCAAATGATATCCGCACTGGTCCCTTCGGACGCCGTGATCGCCACAAGGTCTGGCGGAACCAAACCGCGGTTCGGAATCGACATGTTGCCCGGCGAGCTGCCGCGAATCTTCAAAAGCCCGGCATTGGTCGCACCCGTGCATGCCTTGGTGTCGAACAGTACATATTTGCCACTCGGTTGCGGCGTGGTGGTCCCGGGAGGGTTGAACATCACCTCGGTGAGCCCGCTCAGATTCTGGCCCCCCGTCCAGACAAGCTGCGTGTTGGCCCAATCCCAGCTATACGGGCCACCCGGTGTAAGCGTGCCGGAAATCAGGTAGTCGCCCGAGGACCGTCCCGGCTCATCGAACGCGACGGCGAATTGCAGCGCGGCGTTCAAGGCCGCCGTGGCATCGCCGCTCAGGTCATTGGCGAAATGTTCCGGGGTGACCGGAGCGACAGGCTTCCAGCCCGGCAAATCGGCAGGGCCATCCGTATAGCCCGGCCCCACATAGGTATATTGGCGTCCGTCAACGGTCTGCGTGTGGCCCAGCGGCATCGTCCAGCCGCGCGACACCGCATCGACGAAGCGCGCGCGCGAGGAAAAGATGTGACGCTCATAGAGCTTGACGCCGCCTGCAGTGGCGATGTGGTGATCGGTGGCATCCGGCTCGGCCACCTCATAGGCATATGTGGTGTCCGACACGCGCAAAAGCTCGCCCACGACGACCAGCGCATAGGGGTCCGACGTCGTGTAGGATAGCGAAGAGTTGGCCAGAAGATCGTCGTAGGTCAGGAAGTCGCGCTGGCCTGCAGCATTGCGGGAGACATGGTTGACCACGACCTGTTGCTGCGTGGCGATCAGCTTGCCGGACTGGTCGCGCACGACGAGTTTGTAAATACCGTTCACGACATAGATCGGCGGGAAATTCCCATTCGCATCCCCGTCCACAGGGTTTGCACGGCTCACCGTCAAATCCGGATCCTCGAACAACGGAACATAGGTTTCGGTGTTCCGGACAAAGATGAAGACTTGCCCGTTAGGGATCGGATTGATCGGAAAGAGCGGGACCTGCAAGGGGTCGTGGACGTTCAATATGCTCATGGGGTGTTCCTCGCGATGACGTGGGCCGCGGCGGGCGCAGCGGGGGCAGTGGCTCGCGAGGGAACGTGTCAAAAATGTCTTAAGGGGTATTTGCAGCACCGAACGGTGCCCCGTGCAGAAGCGCCTTGCTCCGGCAACATCCGGACCATCACCCGGCGTCCGCGCGATCCACGGGAATCCGACCGGGCCGTCCCGGCCATTGGCCTGATCAGATCACGTGATACAGCCCGCCACCAAACGGCAAGGATCACGACCAGAGCAGAAGTCGGTGGCTCCGAAGCAAGCAAGCCGACCTGAAAACAGGGATTTCAGTGCGGCAACGGGTGCGCTGCGTTGCAAACCAAAACGGTGTCGCGCTAATTCGTGTAATATTTCGAGCCATAGATCGAGTAGGTGCCGTATTTGCTTCCATACCCGTACTGCTTCATTCCACGCACGCTGATCTGGTTCAGAACAAGCCCCGTCGCCTGGGTGTTGACGCTCTCGAATTCGCGCAACCCGTCGATGACCGCATGTTTGTTCGTCTTGTCCCACCGCACGACGAAAACAATCGCATCGACGTTTTGTGCAATAATGCGCGCGTCGGGCACGACCAGCACGGGCGGCGTGTCGATGATGATATGATCGTATTTCTCGCGGGACGCGTCGATCATTTCGGCGAAGCGCTTGGAGGCGAAAATATCCGCCGCGTTCCCCGTGGATTTGTCCGCGAGCAGAACATCACAGCCGACACGTTGATCCGTAAAGATTGCCTCTTCAATGGGGGTCGACTCCGACAGCACGGATATCAGGCCCTTCGTCTGGTCGGTCTTGATATATTGCGCAAACACGCGTCTGCGGATATCGCCTTCAACCAAGAGCACGGACTTGCCCATCTGTGCCAGGTTCTGCGCCAGCGCCAAAGCAATGGTCGTCTTGCCTTCTCCGGGGAAGGACGAGCACGTCATGATGACCTGCGGCGGTTCGTCCACGTTCGACAGCAAGACCGAGGTGCGCAAATTGCGCACGGCCTCGGCGGCGGCGGAGGTCGGCTTGTCCGCCAGATATCCCAGAGCGTCGCGGCGACGACGGATCGGCAGCAAGGGCAATTGTCCGATCACCGGATAGGTCGTGATCCGTTCAAGGTCTTCGGCGGACCGGAAAGGATTGGTCCGCGCTTCACGTCCTAAAACCAGAGCGGATGAAAACATCAAGCCAAGCAGGAAGCTGAAGGCAAGGATCAGGGATTTGCGCGGCGCGAACGGCAACACTGGGACAACCGCGCTGGACAGCACCCGGCTATCGGCTTGCTGAATCCCCTGTTGCGCCGAGGTCTCCTTCAGCCGTGACAGGAAGTATTCGTAGAGCAAGCGGCTGGCCTCGGATTCCCGCGTGAGTTGCTGCAACTCGATCAGATCAGCGCTTTGCTGCTCGATCCTGACTTGCAGTTCCTGCTGCGAGGTTTGCAATGCGTCGAGCTGCGCTTCACTTCGCGACACATCAAGCGCTGCGCGTTCGACGATCTGCTCAAACCTCGTGTCGAACGCCTCTGCCATCGCAGGATCGTCGAGACGGGGCAAGAGCCGACGCAATTGCGGGTCTTCGGTCGCCTGCACCTTTTCTTCCGGCGTGGTCAGGGCTCTGAGTTCGGCAAGCCGCTGTTCGGAAGCCGCGCGCAGAGCCTCGGTTTCGGTCACCCTGAGGCGCAAGTCCTTCAGTTGGACCTCCAACGCATTCAGCGCCGCCGGGCTCACAAGGTCGGTGCTCGCCCGTTTCGTTTTGACCGCACTTTCCGCCGCCTCGAGCGATACCTGCAATTCCGCCACGCGCTCACTGAGCCATTTGGTCGCCTGTTGAGTCGCCTCGAACTTGACCTCCAACTGATTCAGGATGTGTTGATCGACAATCGTGTCGGCGATCAAGGCGGACTTATTCGCATCGCCGCTCTCAACTGAAACCTGAAACACCAGCGAGTTAGGTACATTCCTGATCGTCAACCGATCCAGCAGGCCGTTTATCGTGGTATTGCGCAGGTGCCTCTGACGCGCGGCTTCATCGCTCGTGCCTGAATTGCGAGGCAGACCGATCAGGTCCCGCACCCATGACTTGAGCTTATCCATAGCCGTGTCGGGGCGGAGCGCTTCGTTGAATTCCGGATCTTCGACCAAGTTCAACGTGTCGACGACCTTTCCGTGAAGGGACCGGCTCTTGAGGATTTCCACTTCTGTCAGGATGGTTGAGGTATCGGCCGACAAGCCACTCACGACGCTGTCGATATCAACCACTTGGCTCTGCTGGTTGTTCAACATCACTACAGCGGTCGACCGATACATCGGCACCGCGAGGATATAGGCATAGTACCCGCCCACCAAGACGGCCAGGCCAGTCACGAACGCGATTATGAATTTGCCGCGCCACAAGGTGCGCAGCAACGTGCCGATATCGACGACGCCGCCGACAGCTTTATCCGCGTCCTGATGGCGCGTATCCACATCAACCGGGCCGGTGACGTGTTTCGCTTGCAGTGCCTTATTCATTCAAGCCCCAAATCAAGTAAGCCCGCGACGGACCTTTTTTGCAAATGCCCTGCGGCATCCTTACCCAATCCGCCCGCCATCAGTGTCAATCGCGCGCGTAAACGTCCTCATACCGCACAATGTCGTCCTCACCAACATAGGCACCGGTCTGCACTTCTACCAAAACCATGGGCACTCGCCCAGGGTTCTCCATACGGTGAACTGCTCCCAGAGGAATATAGACGCTTTCGTTCTCGGTTACGAGTTTGACTTCATCATCTACCGTCACGCGCGCCGTTCCCTCCACTACGATCCAGTGTTCGGAGCGATGGAAATGGCTTTGCAGGCTGAGCGCTGCGCCGGGGTGAACAAGTATCCGTTTGACTTGAAAGCGTTCTCCCACCACGAGGCTCTCGAACCACCCCCAAGGGCGGTGGTCCTTGGGAAAGGCCACGGCCTGATCGGCACCTTTTTGCCGAAGTGCGCTCACAGCTTTCTTTACATCCTGCGAGCAGGACATATCCGCGACCAGAACGGCGTCGTTCATCGCCACAGCGATGATATTGTCGAGGCCGATTCCAACCACCTCCACACGTTCGCTTTCCGAACGCAGAAGCGTGTTCTTGCACTCTATCGCCGTCGCCCCGTCCGATGTCACGACGCCATCTTCATCCGGTCCGCTTTCGCGCCAGACGGCATCCCAGCCGCCAAGATCAGACCAATCCGACGCAAACGGCACGACAGACAGGTTCCCTGCATGTTCCATTACCGCGTAGTCGATGGAAATATCGTCGGCCTCGCTCCACGGCTCGGGAGCGAGACGTAAAAAACCCAGATCGGTTTTCGCGGTGTCCAGAGCCGACATGACCGGCGCGACCAATCCCGGCGCGTGCTCTTCGAACGCGTCCTTGATATCCTTGGCCTTGAAGAGGAACAGACCGGCATTCCACAGGAAATTGCCCGCATCGACCATCTCCTTGGCGCGCTCCAGATCAGGCTTCTCGACAAACCGGGACAGCTTCACCGGCGCGCCCTCCGGGCCGGGCGCCTGCGAGAGTTCAAGATATCCATAGGCGGTTTCAGGGTGCCCCGGCGCAATGCCGAAGGTGACCAGATCACCCTTGTCTACAGCGTCGAGGCCTTTGGCAACGCAGGCCTGAAACGCATCCGCGTCCGGCACCACATGATCGGAGGGCGCCACCAGAAGCACCGCCTCGGGGTCCGTCTTGAGCGCGTGAAGCGCGGCAGCCAGCACCGCCGGGGCGGTATTGCGGCCTTCCGGTTCGATGAGGATCGCACCAGGGTCAATGCCGATCGCTTGCAACTGTTCGGTCACGATGAAGCGGAAGTCGGAATTCGTCAGCACCATCGGCGCGGCAAAGGTCAGCCCATGCGCACTGCCCGAAAGACGCTTGGCCGAGGCCTGAAAAAGTGTTTCCGTGCCCATGAGCGGCACGAATTGCTTCGGGTAACTCTTGCGGGAAAGTGGCCACAAACGGGTGCCGGAACCGCCGCAGAGCAATACAGGAACAATCGTCGTCAATCTACAGTCTCCAGTGCGCAATACGTGACTCGCACAGCCCTCTGTTACCAGCAATATGCACAATAACAAGGCATACGCCCGGCTTGCAGCCGGAACTTGCCATTTCTTTCGTCAAACAGCCATAAAGCAGGCAATCCGACGCCTGAACCGGACCCTAACCAATCACGATGAAGCCTCGGTTAACCGTGCAGAGCCGCGACTGTCTTGAGAGCAGAAAATCCGTAGAGCGCCTCGAACCCCTTTTCGCGGCCATGACCGGACAATCCGGTGCCTCCGAACGGCAGTTCGACACCGCCGCCCGCGCCGTAATTGTTCACGAAAACCTGCCCTGCGCGCAGCCGCTTGGCGAGGCGCATTTGTCGGGCCCCGTCACCGGTCCAGACGGAAGCGACCAGCCCATAGCCTGTTCCATTGGCGATATGAGCCGCCTCGTCCTCATCCTCAAAGGGCAAGACGATCTGAACCGGGCCGAAAATCTCGTCCTGCGCCAGCACATGATCAGGGCGCGTACCGGCGAAGAGCGTCGGAGCGACGTAGGCCCCGGCCTCTGGCGCATCCGCTGCCACGACGCCGCGCGCGGCCATCTCCAGATCGGCGCCCTTGGCGATAAACTCCTCGACGATCTGCTTCTGGCGTTGCGAGACCAGCGGTCCAACTTCCAGATCGCTGAGCGCCGGACCTGCGCGCAAGCTGCCATAGCGCTCGGCCATTCGCTCGATCACTTCCGCGTAGCGCGACCGGTGCACGAGGATGCGGGAGGAGGCCGAGCAAGTCTGCCCTGCATTCTGGATACCGGCATTCACGAGAAACGGCAGAGCCGCTTCCAGATCGGCATCCTCGAACACCAGTTGCGGCGACTTTCCGCCCAACTCCAGTGTCACCGGCACGACATTCGCGGCAGCAGCAGCCTGCACCAGCTTGCCCGTGGCCACAGAGCCCGTGAAAGAGATATGGTTGACGCCGGGATGCGACGTGAGCGCCGCGCCCGCCTCCGTCCCGAGCCCCGGCACCGTGTTGAGCACTCCGGCCGGCAGCCCGGCCTGCCGTGCCAGCTCCGTGAAGGCTAGCGCGGTCAAGCACGCTTCCTCGGCAGGTTTCAGAACGGCGGCGTTGCCCATCGCGAGCGCCGCTCCCACGGACCGTCCGATGATCTGCATCGGGTAGTTCCACGGCACGATATGCCCGGTCACGCCATGCGGTTCGCGCAAGGTGTAGACCGTGTAGCCGTCGAGATAGGGAATGGTCTGCCCATGCAGCTTGTCTGCGGCGCCAGCGTAGAACTCCATATACCGCGCCAAGGCGACCGCGTCGTTGCGGGCTTGCGTCAACGGCTTGCCAACGTCGCGGGCTTCAAGCTCCGCCAACGTGTCCACATTCTCAAGCACCAACTGTCCGAGCCGCGCGAGAATGCGCCCGCGTTCGAATTGCGGCATCCGGCCCCATGGCCCGTCCAGCGCCGCCCGTGCGGCCTGCACCGCCGCGTCGATCTCGGACGCGCCGCCTTTGGCGATCTGGCACAGAACGGACCCGTCGGACGGATCGGTCAGATCGAGCGTGCTCTGCGCCGCCTGCCACGTCCCACCGATGAAACATGACGCCGGATCGATTCCCAAAACCTGCATGACCGCCTCCCTGTCTGCGTGCCATCGCAGGTTAGAGCAAAGCGCATCAAAGCTGTAAAGCGGGCGCGAGCGGGACGCCGATCAAGCCGTTTTCGTGAAACGACGTTCCGTTATGCGGTATTGGCTTGCCGAATTTTCCGGATTAACGTCGCGCCATGACCGCTTCGACGCCTCCGGCAAAAGGAGGGCGAAGCGATGGGAGGAGGAAACGCCATGCCTTGCAGCAGAGCGGCCATAGCGCTGCGCGAGTTCAGGCTTGCGCTATGACGGCCATGACGCCAGATGACGCCATCGCGCATGTCACCGCGACAAATCCGACCTTCGAGGTGGCGACTGCTGAGATTCGCGGCACGGAATACAAGGTATTCCAGAACATCCCGCAAGATGTCGGCGCTTTGTTGCGCGCCAGTTGGGAGACACAGGGCAATGGCGCGCTCGACTATCTGGCCTATGAAACCGAAAATTGGACCTTCGCGGAGTTTTGCGAGGAGGTCAAAGCGTTGAGCCACGCGCTGCGCTCGGAGTTCGGCATCACGCCCAGTGACCGGGTGGCGCTGGCCATGCGCAACTATCCCGAAATGCTGATCCTGATGATGGCGATCACCCATGCGGGCGGCGTGATCGTCTTCGTCAATGCATGGTGGACCACCGAAGAGCTTGACTATGCCCTGCGCGACTCGGGGCCGGTGCTGATCTTCGCGGATGGCCCCCGCGCCGAGCGCATGGCATCTCTGGTCCAACCGCTCGGTCTGCGGATCGTCGGTGTGCGCGATGGCGAGGCGCTGGCCTCGCATCGCTATTCCGACCTCAAAGCGCAGGGAGCAGGGGCAGACTGGCCGAACGTGACGATCGATCCTGAAGATGACTTCGCGATCATGTATTCCTCGGGCACGACCGGGCATCCCAAGGGCGTGGTGCAAACCCACCGGGGCGCCGTGAACGCGGTGTTTTCATGGCTGCTGCAGGCGGTGATCGCGCCGCTGGTCGATCCCCCCGCCGAGGACGCACCCGAGGCCCCGCGCCCGGTGGTTCTGATCGTCACGCCGCTCTTTCACGTCACCGCGACTCATCCGTGTTTCCTGCTGAGCCTGCCTGCCGGGGCCAAGGTCATACTGATCCGCAAATGGGACGCCGAAGAGGCGGCGCGGTTGATCGACCGCCACAAGGTCACGCGATTGCTTGGCGTGCCGACCCAATCAGCGGACCTGATGATGGCCGCGCAAAAACTCGGGCTGAGCCTCGACACGCTGGATTTCATCGGGGCGGGCGGGGCCAAGCGTCCGCCCTCGCAGGTGGCCGAACTTGCGAAGGCCTTTCCGAAGGCCAACATCGCCACCGGCTGGGGCATGACCGAAACCAATGCGCTCGGCATGGGGCTGACCGGTGCCGACTACGTGGACAGGCCCGGCGTCGCGGGCCGGCCCCATGCACCGCTGGTCGAGATGCGCCTGTTGGATGACGGAGGCCACGAGGTGCCGCGCGGAGAGCCGGGCGAGATCACGATCAAAAGCCCGACGAATATGCGCTGCTATCTGAATAAGCCCGAGGCCACGGCAGAGGTCCTGCAGGATGGCTGGCTGCGCACCGGCGATATGGGTGTGCTGGGCGAGGACGGGCTCTACACGATCGTGGACCGCAAGAAGAACATTATCATCCGGGGCGGCGAAAACATCGCCTGTCTCGACGTGGAGGCCGCCATTCACAGCCACCCGGACGTGATCGAAGCCTGCGCCTTTTCGGTGCCCGATGACCGGCTGGGCGAGGTGGTTGGTGCGAAGGTGCATGTGACCGAAGGCGCGGCGCTGGACACAGACGGCCTGCGGGTCTTCCTCAAAGAACACATTGCCCATTTCAAGATCCCCGATCACATCTGGATCACCCCCGATGCGCTGCCCCGGGCAGCAACAGACAAGCTGGACCGGCGCGGGGTGCGCGCTGCGTGCCTTGCCCTTCTGAACGACAAGAGGACTGCATGACCAATTACACGGAAGAACAGATCGGCGCCTATATTGCCAAAGCCGGACAGGCGGCATGGGACGTGCCGGGCATCGACGCCACCACACCGCGCCGCGAGATCAAAACCGTGGGCATCATCGGCGCAGGCACGATGGGCGGTGGGATCGCGATGAACTTCGCCACGGCGGGGTTCGGGGTCACCATCGTGGAGACCAAGGCCGAGGCGCTGGAGCGGGGCCTTGCGGTCGTGCGCGGCAATTACCAGCGCTCCGCCGACAAGGGCCGCTTTCCGCAGGACGAGGTCGAGGCGCGCATGGGCCGCTTTGACGGGCAGCTGTCGCTCGATGCGCTCGCGGGCTGCGATCTGGTCATCGAGGCGGTGTTCGAGAACATGGAGCTCAAGCGCGAGATCTTCGGCAAACTGAACACAATCATGAAGCCGGGCGCGATCCTCGCCACGAACACCTCCGCGCTCGATATCGACGAGATCGCATCTTGCACGGACCGACCCGAGGACGTGATCGGGCTGCATTTCTTCTCGCCTGCCAATGTGATGAAACTGCTGGAGATCGTGCGCGCCAAGCACACCGCCGACGACGTGGTGGCGACCTGCATGGACCTTGCCAAGACGATCAATAAGATCGCCACGCTCGTGGGTGTCTGCCCCGGCTTCGTCGGCAATCGCATCCTGTTTGCGCGGCAAATTCAAGCCAATAAACTGGTCTATCAGGGCGTGATGCCATGGGATGTGGACGCCGCGTTCAACGTGTTCGGGCACAAGATGGGGCCGTTTCAGATGATGGACCTCGCCGGGCTCGATATCGGCTGGTCGAAAGGCGCCAAGACCGACAACCCGATCCGCGACGCGCTCTGCGAGATGGACCGGCGCGGGCAGAAGACCAAGGCGGGCTACTATGACTACGACGCGTCCCGCACGCCGATCCCGTCGGAGATTACCGCCGGGATCATCAAGGATATCACCGGGGCGGAACCGACCACGATGGCGCCCGAAGAGATCATCAAGCGCTGCATCTATCCGATGATCAACGAGGGCGTGAAAATCCTCGAAGAGAACAAGGCCCAGCGCGCCTCGGATATCGATGTGGTCTGGCTCAACGGCTATGGCTGGCCTGCCGACAAAGGCGGGCCGATGTTCTATGGCGACATGGTCGGCGCGTCCGAAGTGCTGGCGACGATGGAAACACTGGGCGCGGAAGATGACGCCTTTTCGCCCGCTGCAACACTGCGAGAGATCGCGGCGTCCGGCGGCAAATTCACGGAAATCGACACAGGCGGATTGAAGGTATGAGCTACGAATTCATCACCACCGAGCAGCGCGGAAACATCCTGCTCGTCACCATGAACCGGCCCGAGGTTTACAACGCGGTGCATATGGACATGCATCACGAGATGGCCGATTGCTGGGACAAGTTTGCAGCGGCGCAGGACCAATGGGTCGCGGTGCTGACGGGGGCGGGCGACAAGGCGTTCTCGGCGGGCAACGATCTGAAAGCCACCGCGTCGGGCGGGAGCAAGAAGCTTCTACCGGACAGTGGCTTCGCAGGGCTGTCCTCGCGCTTCGATCTGGAAAAGCCGATTATCGCGGCGGTGAACGGCTTCGCGATGGGCGGCGGGTTCGAGACCGCGCTGTCCTGCGATATCATCCTCGCCTCCGAGAATGCCAAGTTCGCCCTGCCGGAAGTTAAGGTCGGCTTCTTCGCTGCTGCATCCGGGGTGCAGCGCCTGTCGCGCTATGTGGGCCGTCTTGCCGCACAGGAAATGATGCTCACGGGCCGCACGATCATGGCCGATGAAGCGCTGAAGATGGGCTGCGTCAACGAGGTCGTACCGCATGACAAGCTGATGGAGCGGGCGATGGAACTGGCCGAGCAGATGACCACCGTGTCCCCCTCGGCCGTGAAGGCCACCAAGCGCGTGCTCAACGACATGATGCAACGCGACGGCATGGCTGACAGCATCGGCTTTTCCCGTAAGGTCATCGCAGACCTGCAACAAACCGAAGACTTCCGCGAGGGCGTCCAAGCCTTTGTCGAGAAACGCAAACCCAACTGGGTCAACCGCTAAGGGAGCACCATTCATGGCGCATACGCACACACCGTTCGAGATGAACAATCTTGAAATGTCGGAAGGGGCCAAGCCGCTCTACAATGCCGTCATCAAGCACATCAAGGAAAACGTCGATCCGATCACCGAGGAGTTCTACGCTCTGGGCGAGGGCCGCGCGGACCGCTGGTCCTATACAGCGGAGCAGCTCGAATTGCTCGAAGGCGCGAAGCAAAAGGCGCGCGATGCAGGGCTGTGGAACTTCTTCTTGCCCAATGCCGAAACAGGCGAGGGCCTGTCGAACCTCGACTATGCCTATATCGCCGCCGAGTTGGGTAAAAGCCCGCTCGCGCCCGAGACGCTGAACTGCTCCGCGCCGGACACCGGCAACATGGAAGTGCTGGAACGCGTCGGCACGCAGGACCAAAAAGACACATGGCTCAAGCCGCTGCTGGCCGGTCAAATCCGCTCCGCCTTTGCCATGACCGAGCCAGATGTGGCCTCCTCGGATGCGAAGAACATCTCCACCTCCGCCGTTCTGGAGAACGGCAAGTGGGTGATCAATGGCGAGAAATACTACATCTCCGGTGCCGGCGATCCGCGCTGTAAGATCATGATTGTCATGGTCAAAACCTCCCCAGAAGCCGACACCTTCCGTCAGCAGAGCCAAATCCTTGTGCCGATGGACACACCCGGCGTCGAAATCCTCGGCCCGATGCACGTGTTCGGCCACGACGACGCGCCACATGGCCACATGCATATCCGCTTCACCAATGTCCGCGTGCCGGAAAGCAACATCCTGATGGGGGAAGGCTGCGGCTTCGAGATCAGCCAGTTGCGCCTTGGGCCGGGCCGCATCCACCACTGCATGCGCTCCATCGGGCAAGCGGAGAAAGCACTGGACCTCATGCTGGAACGTGCGCTGAACCGTCAGGCCTTCGGCAAGAAAATCCTCGATCTCGGCAAGAACATGGAAACCGTGTCCCGGATGCGGATCGAGATCGAAGCCATGCGCCTGATGGTTCTGAAAGCCGCCAAGGCGATGGACACGCTCGGCAACAAGGAAGCCCGTATCTGGGTGTCGATGATCAAGGCAATGGTGCCAGAAAAGGTCTGCGAGATCATCGATCAGGCGATGCAGGTGCATGGCGCGACAGGGATTTCCCAATGGTCGCACCTGTCGGGCATGTATACCGGCCAGCGCACGCTGCGCTTTGCGGACGGTCCTGATGAGGTCCACCACCACGTGGTCGCCCGCGCCGAGGTCTCGGCTTACAAGGACGACAACATGCGCCGTCACCCGCTCCCGGCCTCCGCGCCCGGCAAAATCTTCTCGGGGCCATAAATGTTTGATCTGACAGGAAAAGTGGCGCTTCTCACAGGGGCGTCCAAAGGCATGGGTCTGGAGATGGCAAAAGCCCTCGCGGCCCATGGTGCAACGGTCGTGATCTCTGCGCGCAAGCAGGATCAACTCGAAGCGGCAGCGGCTGAGATCAACGCGTTGGGCAAGGGGACCGCACACGCGGTGGCCTGCAATATCGGCCACAAGGATCAGCTTCAGGCCCTTGTCGATAGGGCCCATGACAAGGCCGGGCCGATCGACATCGTGGTGGGTAATGCCGGGGTGAATCCCTATTATGGCAAGACCTCCGAGATCCCGGATGACGCTTACGAGAAGACCATGCAGGCCAATGTGCAGGCTAATCTGTGGCTCGCGCAGATGGTCGTTCCGGACATGGTCGCGAAAGGGTCCGGGTCGATGATGTTCACGTCCTCGATCGGCGCGTTCAAACCCTCGGTCATGCTTGGCACCTATGGGATGTCAAAACTCGCGCTGATCGGGCTGGTCCGGAACCTCGCGGAGGAGTTCGGCCCGGCGGGCGTGCGCTTCAACGCGATCTGTCCGGGGCTGGTGAAGACCGACTTTGCCCGCGAGCTGTGGGACAATCCGGAGGTCGAACAGCGCATCCAGAAGCAAATCCCGCTTCGCCGTCTTGGGGAGCCGGAAGACTTTGGCGGCATCGCCGTTTTCCTCGCCTCCGACGCCAGCCGCTACATGACGGGTCAGGCGCTGACGGTCTGCGGCGGCTCCAATATGTGGACGTAAGACATGGATATCGAAGGTAAGATCGTCGTCGTCACCGGAGCGGCAAGCGGTATCGGCAAGGCGCTCTGCGAGGCGTTCCACCGCGAAGGCGCAAAGCATGTCGTTTGCTCGGATGTGAACGCGGAGGGCGCGGCGGCGACGGCGGCGGATGTGGGGGGCACGGCGATCACGACTGACGTGTCGGATGAGGCGCAGGTGGATGCGCTCGTCGACCGGGTGGAGGGCGAGATCGGCCCCATCGACATCTTCTGGTCGAATGCGGGTGTCGCGCGTGGCGGCGGCATGGAAGTCCCCACAGAAGGCTGGCAAAAAGTATGGGAAATCAACGTGATGTCCCATGTCTGGGCGGCCCGGAAACTGGTCCCGTTGATGACGGAACGCGGCGGTGGCTACCTTCTGAACACCGCCTCTGCCGCCGGTCTTCTGAACCAGATTGGCTCCGCGACGTATGGCGTCACCAAGCACGCCGCTGTCGGCCTCGCGGAGTGGCTTGCGATCACCCATGGCGATCAGGGGATCAAGGTGTCGGTTCTCTGCCCACAAGCGGTGCGGACAGAAATGACGCGCGGCCATGAGGACCATGTGGCGGCGGTGGACGGGATGCTGGAGGTGGAGCCGGTGGCGCAGATGTGCATGGAGGCGATCAAGGATGAGCGGTTCCTCATTCTGCCGCATGAACAGGTTGCCGACTACATCAAGCTGAAGGCCGGAGACTACGACCGCTGGATCGGGGGGATGCGGAAGCTGAACCGGAAATACGGCACGCTGCCGCCGAATGGTTAACACACCGTTCGGCGCGTATCCGCCCAAAATCAGCGACAAGCCCCAAAGCACAGGTTAACGCCATAAAAACAAGGTACATACCCCGTATGGCTCGGGGTATGGCTGCGCGTATGGCACCTGTACATACGCACGGTGCGTTAAGGCGGTGGTTAACGGACCGTACGGTGGGCGTGCGTTAACCTTTGTAGCGGGCTGTGACGTGTTCCTCCCGGCAGCTTTTGTCAAAAAAAGCGCCTGCTGGGCCTTGCCCGCCGCTCACGCGGCAGGCCCCCGCAGGATGCCGACCCTACGTCGTCATCGGACTTGCCATGTGAGCATGCGCTCCGGGCCGGGAACCCGGGGCGCGCTTCGGTCCGAAAGCGTTTCCCGGACCTTTGCCGTCGGGGTGCTCAGGCGAGCCACGCCTCGAACGCGTCGAGGTGGTTGGCAGACCCGGCCAGCAGGTTGTCGTAGACATTGGCCAGCGACGTGCCTGCAACATCTTCCGCTGCGGCTGCAATGTCGACCATATCCTTTGTTTCGATCATGATGCCGACGTTGATTGCGTCTTCGACCGACTGGCTGCCGAGTTCGAGAAGCGTATCATAGAGCCCCTGCAATTCAGCGTCCTCATATGTGCCATCGGATGCAAAATCGAACTCGTCCACGTCGACACCAATTTTCTCGGCTTGCCCGATCAGGGCGTCGAAGTGCTTGTTCTCGGAAGCGGCGATGTTGTTGAAGATCGACACGCCATAGAGGTCGTAGAATGTGTCGTAGAGATCGCCGGCGAGTTTTTCTTCTTCGATCATGAATTTGAGCTCACTGATCGCCTCTTCGCTATACGTGACGGTGGTCTCGCCAGATGCCTTTCGCCCGCCTTGGCCATCGCCTTTGTCTTGGCCGCCCCACTGCTTGCCAAACTGACCGAATTGTTTCGCGCCGCCTGCCTTGAATGCTGCTTTTCTCATTGGGTCCACCTCATGGTTTCCGGGGCCGTGCCCCTGCTGCGTATCAAATGATTCTTACATTCGAATGTGTCTATATTTTGTTTCTCTGGCGGCAGGTGAGGAAACGGTCGGCGGTTCTTTGCCGACACCAAAAAGAGCACGAGACACAGCACCACAGCCCCCGCTGCTACGCCGCGGCAGGAGTGTTTGTGCAAATTCCCTCAGGAGCAGTACCTTTCGTGAAAACAAAAGAGATAGCGTGACCAGAATTATGATTGATCCCGTGTTGTGCTTCGCAAATCGCCTGTTCTGTGATATGAATCCTGCGTCTTTGCAGAACAGTGGCGGGGGCTTCCGCCCAATCCTGGGAGGTTTATCATGGACAAAATTAGAACGACCGTGCTTGCGGCAACCTTCGCAGTCGGTGCCTCGGCGGCCTCGTCGGCGCCAATCAATCTCGACACTACGTACAGCTTTGCCTTCGGTGGGCAGGGCACCGACATATTTGGCACTGCGGGAACTGCTTTCACCGACTGCCTTAACCCGGCCTGCGTTCCGAGCCCCGCGGGCGTTTCTTTCGAATTTACACTGGCTGGGACAGGCACGCTGACTGTTCTGGACCTGTTCGAGTCCACCGACCGGTTCGAAATCTTCAATTTCGGCGCATCGCTCGGGACGACATCGGCTCCGACGGACGGCGGAACGTGCGGCGCTGACTTCACCTGCGGGCTTGCCGATCCCAGCTACTCGCGCGGCATCTTCGCACTCGGGCCAGGCAGTTATTCGATCAGCGGCCAGCAAACCGAAGGCATCGCCGGCGCAGGGGCTTTCATCGTTGAGACAGGCGCGATCCCGCTGCCCACGACTCTGCCCCTGCTACTGGCTGGTCTCGGCGGTCTCGCGCTGGCGCGTCGTCGCCAGCGGGGCTGATCTCTCCTCCGTGCCTCATCGAGATCAACGAGGGCGGCCTTCTCCTTTCCTGGTCACCGGGTCGCCCAACCCGCGTCGCCCACAGCCTGTGATTGCCGAAGCATGAGCCGGGGGTGTCGGTCTGGAACCAACGCGTGCCCGCCGTCAGCGGCTAGTCAGGCTGCTCTGTTTGACCAGTTCCAGGGCAGGAGATCATCACGCGCGTGATCGTATAGTCTGGGATGCAAGCCAGCGTGTCAGCGAGCCATCCCTGCGGGTCCTCACCATTCAGCCGGGCCGTCTCAATCAGGTTGGAGGCGATGGCGGCGGCGCGGCCGCCCTGCCGCGGAAGCGTTCGGAACCGATCAGCGCTTCAAGGGTCGCACCAGTCCCTCTTGGGCGGCCGAGGCCACAAGCACCCCGTTCTGATTGTAGATCTTGCCCCGGTTGAACCCGCGTGCCCCGCCTGTAAAAGGCGCATCCATCGAGTAGAGATGCCAGTCCTCGAAACTCGTCGGGCCATGGAACCACAGCGCGTGATCGAGGCTTGCCGACATCACGTTCCCGGTGAACCATGTCTGTCCATGGGGTCGGAGCGAGGAGCCCAGCAGGTTCATGTCCGAGGCATAGGCCAGAAGGCAGTGTTGCATCTGCGGCGATTGCCCCTTGGCGGCCTGCATCCGGAACCACAGGTGGTTCTCGTCGCTCTGCGGCGTGGGCGCAAAGAGATCGCGGGGGGCGACTTCGCGGATCTCGATGGGGCGCTTGCGGAAGAAATCCTGCTGCCACTTCTCGGGGATCCTGTCACGGTACTGCTCGCGCAGTTCGGCCCGGTTCTTCAGACCGTCCGGTCCGGGAACCTCTGGCATCGGGTGCTGATAGTCCCACCCGTCTTCTTCGATGTGAAAGGACGCGGACATGTTGAGGATCTGCTTGCCATGCTGGATCGCCACCACGCGCCGGGTCGTGAAGGAACCGCCGTCGCGCGCGCGGTCCACTTGGTAGATCACCGGAATCGCCGGATCGCCGGGGCGGATGAAATAGGCGTGCAGGGAATGGCACAGGCGGTCCTCAACGGTGCGGTAGGCCGCCGCAAGCGCCTGGGCGATCACATGGCCGCCGAAAATCCGCTTCGAGGTCTCGCCGCCGAGCCCGGTGCCGCGAAACAGATCGACCTCCAGCGTTTCAATGTCGAGCAGGTCGAGAAGTTCGGCGGCGGCGTGGTCTGTCATGGGGGGAACGTCCTGTGTGGGTCCATCCCATCGTGGCAGCGAATTGGGCGAAGCACAACACGGGCCGCATGCGGCGGCACCCTGCGACATCTGTGTTGACTGAGCGATCAGTCAGGGCTTAGGCTCGGCGCATGAGCCAAGCAACCGCCACCCGCAGCGATACGCCCGACGGACGGGAGCGAATTCTCGACGCCGCCGAGGCCGCCTTTGCCGCCGACGGGTTTTCGGGGGCCTCCATGAAGGCCATCGCCGAGGCCGCAGGCGTGGCGAGCGGGCTTTTGCACTATCATTTCGAGGGCAAGGAAGGGCTCTACGCCGCCGTGATCGACCGGCGCGCCGGGCTCATCAATGCAGACCGGATGGCGCGGCTGGCGCAGGTGGATCGGGCCGAACCGGATGCGGTGCGGGAGATTCTCGCCGCCTTGCTCGATCCGCCGCTCGGACCCATGGGCGGGGGCCGGGCCTATGCGCGGATCCTTGCGGGGATGACCGCAGGCGATGCACGCGACAAGGCGCTGGTGCGCCAGCATTACGACGCGGTCGCCGAAGCCTTCATCGCCGCGCTCGCCGAGGCCCGGCCCGACGCCTCGCGGGCCGCCATTTCATGGGCTTACAATCTGGCCATCGGCACGCTCGTCACCGCTCTGGGCAGCGGCGATCGGGCGCAGCGTTTCGCAGGCCAGGACCCGCGCGCGCCGCAAGACATGCTCGGCACGCTCATCACCTATGTGGAGGGCGGGCTCAACGCTCTGGTGGAGGAGCCACCGGAGTAACGACACAACAGGTCTTTGGGAGGAGACATCTATGACACGCAAACATCTTCTGGCCGCCGTGCTCGCCACGGCCATTCCCGGCGCAGCCGTCGCCGAGAGCTTCAACGTGACCATCGCCGCCGGGCACCCGCCGGTCTTTCGCTGGGTGCGGATGATCTCGGAGCATTTCATCCCCACGGTGACCGAGCAACTCGAAGCGGGCGGACACTCGATCAGCTTCTCCGAGCAATATGGCGGGTCGCTCGCCAAGGTCGGCGAAGAGCTCGAAGCGGTCGAGGCCGGGCTTGCCGAGATCGGGACCTGTCAGGCGCTGTTCGATCCCGCAAAGCTCGCGGTGCAGAACGTCACATACTACACACCCTTCGTGAGCGATGACATTCGCACGATCACGGATGTGATCGAAGACATGCACGACACCGTGCCTGCGATGCTTGAAGCCTATGGGGAGAACGGCGTCGTCTATCTCGGCGCGCCCATTTCCATCGATGACTACATGCTGATGACGAATTTTCCCGTCAGCAGCCTCGCTGATCTCGACGGGCGCAAGATCGCAGCGCCGGGGGCCGCCATCAACTGGCTGTCTGGCACGGGGGCCGTGGGTGTTTCCGGAAACCTCACGACCTACTACAATGAGCTGAAAACCGGGGTGTATGACGGGGTTCTCGTCTTTGCCTCCGCCGCTCTGCCCGGAAAGCTCTTCGAGGTCGCCCCGAACATCACCAAGGCGGGGCTCGGGGCGCAATATGCCGGCTCGCTTTGCGTGAATGAAAGCTGGTGGGAAGGACTGCCTGACGAGGCGAAGGACGCCTTCCGCGCCGGCGCGGATGCGGCGCGGGACTGGTATATGGCGGACCTCGAAGCCACCGTCGAGAAGGCGCTCACCATCATGGCCGAAAGCGGCGCAACGGTGCAGGACGCGCCTGCCGATATGCGCGCCGCCTGGGCTGCCGGGATGGACAATGCCGCAAAGACCTGGGCCGCGCAGCTTGACGCGCAAGGCAAACCCGCGAGCGAGGTGCTGGGCATCTACATGAGCAAGATGCGCGAGGCAGGCGCGACGCCGCTGCGCAACTGGGATCAGGAATGAGCGATGAGACGCGCGCGGAGCCCATGGCCCTGCGCGCGCTCGATGCGGTGACGCAGGGGCTCAACGTCGTCGGCTCGGTGCTGATCCTTGCGCTGATGGTGCTGGTGGGCGTCGATGTGGCCGGGCGCAACCTTGCGGGCGCGCCGGTGGCCGGGGTGCCGGAGATGGTGACACTCTCGATTGTCGCCATCGTGTTCCTGCAAATCCCCGCCGCGCTGCGCGCCGGGCGGATGACCCGCTCGGATGCCTTGCTGCAAGCGCTGGCGGCGCGGCGTCCCGGTATCGCGGGCGCGCTGGAGACCCTGTTCGATCTGGCCGGGATCGCGGTGATGTCCGTGATCGTCTATGCCTCATGGCCGATGTTTCTGCGGGCATGGACGCGGAATGATTTCATCGGGGCTGTGGGGAGTTTCACCGCGCCGACATGGCCTGTGAAGGCGATGCTGATCATCGGCGCGTCGGTGCTCATCCTGCAATTCGCCGCCCGCATCTGGAGGCGCTACAGGTGACACCGTTCGACATCGGACTGATCGCCCTCGTGGTGATGGGGCTCTTGGTGCTCGCCGGGCTGCATGTGCCGGTGGCGCTGATGCTGTGCTCGTTCGTGGGCGTCTGGGTGATGCGCGACTCGCCAGAGCTGGCGGCGAAGCTGCTGGGGCTGGCGGCAAATGATGCGATTTCGAGTTACTTTTTCGGGGTCGTGCCGCTCTTCGTGCTGATGGGGTTTATCGTCAGCGAGGCCGGGTTCGGGCGGGATGCGTTCGATGTGGCCAACGCGATGTTCCGGCGGCTCAAGGGCGGGCTGGGCGTGGGCACGGTGGGGGCCAATGCGATTTTCGCGGCCATTACGGGGATTTCCATCGCTTCGGCGGCGGTGTTCACCAAGATCGCCGTGCCGCAGATGATCCGTCATGGCTACACGCCGCGCTTTGCGGTGGGCGTGGTGGCAGGCTCTTCAGTGCTGGGGATGATGATCCCGCCCTCGCTGCTGCTCATTCTCTTCGGCATCCTCGCGGAGCAATCCATCGGCGATCTGTTCATCGCCGGGATTGGGCCGGGGCTGCTGCTGGCAGTGTTCTTTGCGCTCGGGATTGTAGCGATGGCGGTGTTCACGCCGTCCCGCGTGGGCCGGGTCGACGCGGTGGAGGACGGTGCGCTGACCGCCGGGCAGTATCTCGCCAAGGGCGGGCCGATTGCGGGGCTGATCGTGCTGGTGCTGGGCGGGATTTACACGGGCGTGTTTACCCCAGTCGAAGCGGGGGCGATGGGGGCCATCGGGGCCTTGGCTTTGGCCATTGCCATGAGACGCCTCTCCTTGCGCGCCTTTTGGCGGGTGCTGGTGGAGACCGGGCTTGTGACCGCCACGGTATGCTTTTTGATCATCGCGGCGCAAATGTATAGCCGGATGCTCGCGCTCTCGGGCGTGCCTGCGGGGCTGGGCAGTTTCGCCACCGAGGCAGAGCTTGGGTTTTGGGGGCTGATGCTGCTCTATGTGCTGGTCGTGATCCTCCTGGGCATGATCCTCGATAGCTCCTCGATCATGCTGATCCTCGTGCCACTGATGCTGCCCGTCGTGGTGCCGATGGGCATTGATCTGGTGTGGTTCGGGATCGTCACCGTGCTCGCGGTGGAGATCGGACTTCTCACGCCGCCCTTCGGCATCTCCGTCTATGTCATCAAGGCCACGCTCGATGACCCCGATATCACCCTAGGCGACATCTTCGCCGGGGCCGCGCCGTTTGCGCTGATGATGCTGGCCGTGCTCGGCCTTGTGCTGGCCTTCCCGTGGATCGCCACGGGGCTGGTGCCCTGAGTTTAGACACGAAAGGAGGTGCCCATGCCGCGCCGTTACATAGACCTGTCCGTTCCGCTTGAGACCGGGATCGCGTCGGACCCGCCGATGGCCCTGCCGGAGATCGACTATTTCGACCACCAGCAGACCGCAGAGCAGATCACCTCGTTCTTTCCGGGGCTGACCAAGGACGATCTGCCCGGCGGTGAGGGTTGGGGGATCGAGCAACTCAGGATCACGACCCATAACGGCACCCATGTGGACGCGCCGTGGCATTATCACTCCACGATGAATGGCGGCGAGCGGGCGATGACCATCGACGAGGTGCCGCTGGACTGGTGCTTCGGGCCGGGGGTGAAGCTGGATTTCCGGCATTTGCCGGACGGGCATGTGGTGTCCGCTGCCGAGATCGAGGCGGAGCTGGCCCGGATCGGGCATGAGCTGAAACCGCTGGACATTGTCGTCGTCAACACCGCCGCCGGGACCGCCTATGGCCAGCCCGACTACCTGCTCAAAGGCTGCGGGATGGGGCGCGAGGCCACCAATTACCTGACCGGCAAGGGCGTGCGCATGGTCGGCACCGATGCGTGGTCATGGGACGCGCCCTTTGCGCATACCGCCAAGCGCTATGCCGAGACCGGGGATGCCTCGATCATCTGGGAGGGGCACCGGGCCGGGATGGATCAGGGCTATTGCCAGATCGAGAAGATGACCAATCTCGACCAATTGCCGGACACCGGGTTCATGGTCTCGGCCTTCCCGTTCAAGATCAAGGCGGCCTCGGCGGGCTTCACCCGCGCGGTGGCGATTTTCGAAGACTAGACACGCCTCAAAGCACCCGCCCGGTGGGCACCACCGGGCAGCCCCCGACCGCCCCCACGGGCGGGGGCTTCACCCCCACCCGGCGGCCGGGGCCCGCCCTCAGGACAATGAGACATGAAATTCGGAACCATTCACCATCAAGGCACGGACAAGCCCGTGGTTGTTGTCGATGAGAGCACGGTCGCGGACCTGACGGACCTCTACCCGGATATGGTCGCGGTTGTGGAGGCCGGGCAGGCCGGGCTTGATGCCGCGCACGCCCGGCGAGACAGCGGCGCGCACCGGATTGCGCTGGCCGAGGCCGAGATGCGCTGCCCGATCCGGCCCGTGCAATATCGCGATTGTCTGGTGTTCGAGGAGCATCTGGTCAATTCCTTCAAAGCCGCCGAAGTCATGACCGGGCGCACCTTCGCGATCCCGCAGGTCTGGTACGATCAACCGATCTACTACAAGGGCAACCGGATGAGCTTCATCGGCGACGGGCAGGAGATTCGCTGGCCGAATTATGCCGAGTTCGTCGATATCGAGTTGGAGCTTGCGATCGTGATCGGCAAGCAGGGCACCGATATCAGCCAAGAGGACGCCCCAGCGCATATCTGGGGTTACACGATCCTCAACGATGTATCGGCGCGCGACGCGCAGATGGTGGAGATGGCCGGGCAGCTTGGCCCCGCGAAAGGCAAGGATTTCGACACCGGGAACATTCTCGGGCCGTGGATCGTGACGGCTGACGAGATCGCGCATCCGGTGGCGCTGGAGATGGAAGCGTATGTGAACGGGGAGCGCTGGGGCGGGGGGAACTCGAAGCTCATGCAGCACAGCTTCGCGCGGATCATCGAGCATATCTCGGCCTCCGAGACACTCTATCCCGGCGAGGTGATCGGGTCCGGCACGGTCGGCACGGGTTGCGGGCTGGAGATCGGCAAGCGGCTGAGCCCCGGCGACGAGATCGCGCTGACGGTCGAGAAGATCGGGACGTTGCACAACCGGATCGTGCGGGGCTGATTTTTGCACGCCCCGCTTCCAAGACCCAAGAAACTACGCAATAGTCGGCACGACAAAAACGGGAGGACCACATGAAACCACTGACACTTTTCGCGGGCGCAGCCGCCGCCCTCGCCCTGACCGCCGCCTCGGCCTTTGCCGAGACGCGGGTGACCTACAAATCCGCCAAGAGCACCTCATCCTACTATCAGATGGCGGTGCAGATCGCGGAAGCCATGAAGGCCGGGTCGGACGGAGAGGTCATCGTCACCGTCGAGGAAAGCCAAGGCTCGGTGCAGAACGTCATGGAAGTGCGCGCGCGGGGCGGCGACTACGTGTTCACAACGCCCCCGGCGCTTGTGCGTCTGGCCAAGGGTGGCAAGGCGATGTTCGAAGGCAAGGGCGATCCGGCCTTCGACGAGATCCGGGCGCTCTTCCCGATCCCCTCGCTGACCATGCATTTCGTGGCCCGCGCCGACGCCGGGATCACCTCTTTTGCCGATATGGAAGGCAAGACCGTGCTGCTCGGCAAGGGCTCTTTCGGGGCGCGGGAAGGCGAGAAATATCTCAAGATGTTCGGGCTCGAAGGCAAGGTGAATATCGCTGATGTAGAACTGTCCAACGCTGTCCCGGCGCTGAAGAACGGGCAGATCGACGCCTTCGTGACGGCTGGCTCCTATCCAGCGCCCAACGTGATCGAAGCCGCCGCCTCCACGGGCGTCACCGTGCTGTCGCTGACCGATGATCAAGTCGCCGAGACCAAGCGCGCGCGGCTGGTGATCCCGGCGGGCACCTATGCCGGGCAGGAGAGCGACATCGTCACCACGTCGCTGCCAGTCGTGGCCTACACCACCACCAAGATGGACGAGGAGACCGCCTACCAGCTCACCAAGACCTACTGGGAAGGCAAAGCCGCGATGGGTGAGGCCGCGCCGTGGTGGAATGGCGTGGACGAAAGCCTGATGGGCAATATCGAGGGCAAGATCCATCCCGGTGCGATCCGCTACTACAAGGAAGCGGGCATGGCGCTGACTGACGCGCAGATGTAAGCCTTTCGAACAAGGATGCGAGGGCCGGGCCATTGGGTCCGGCCTTCTTCATGCACGGGGCGAGGGAATGTTGCTGGACGATCTTCCGATCCGCTGGAAGCCGCTTTGGGTGGCATTTGCTGCCGTGGTTGTCGCCTACCATATCGGTCTGATCTTCTCGGGGCTGGTGCCGAACCTTGTCTCACGGCCCCTGCATATGGCGCTTGTTCTGCCATGGATTTTCATCTTCGCCGCGCAGAGCCGCACAGCTTTGGTCTCCGGGTCGGTGTTTGCCGCGTTTGGAGTCGCGGCCTCGGTCTGGATCGCGTGGAACCATTCCGCGCTCGGAGATCAATACGGGTTTCTTGAAAACACCTTCCAAATCGCCATTGCGGTGACGCTGCTGGTCTGCGTGCTGGAAGCGGCGCGCCGCGCCATCGGCTGGCCCCTGCCCCTCGTGGCTGCGCTCGCGCTGATCTACGCGCTGCTCGGCCACAATATCCCGGGCGAGTTCGGCCATTCCGGCACGCCGCTCAAGAGTTTCCTAGGGACAATGACCATTGCCGAGGGCGGCATCTGGGGCTCGCTCACGGCGATCTCGGTCGGCGTGGTGGCGATCTTCGTGATCTTCGGCGCGGTGCTGAACGCGGGCGAGGCGGGCCAAGGCTTCATGAATGTCGCCGCTGCTGCCGCCGGACGCCTGACGGGCGGCGCGGCCAAAGTCTCGGTGATCTCCTCGGCGCTCTTCGGCTCGATCTCCGGCTCGGCCTCGGCCAACGTCGCCTCCACCGGCGCGATCACCCTGCCCGCGATGACCAAGCTCGGCTACCCCAAGCGTCTTGCGGGCGCGGTGGAGGCGGTGGCGTCGTCGGGCGGGCAGATCATGCCGCCGCTGATGGGCGCCGGGGCCTTCGTGATGGTGGAGCTGACGGGCGTGCCCTACACGGGCATCATGATGGCGGCGCTCCTGCCCGCAACCCTCTACTTCTTTGCAGTCTGGATCGGGATCAACGCCCATGCGCGCCACACCGAATTGCGCGGGATCGACGCCAGCGCGCACCCCGCGCTCCGCGACGTGGCGATCACCTCGGCATTCTTTCTCATTCCCTTCGCGATCCTGCTCTGGGGCATGTTCGGGCTGAAGGTCACGCCGCAATATGCCGCCTGCCTCGCGATCGGTGCGGGCGCTTTGCTCCTGTTCATTGATCGCAGCTTGCGCGTCGATCTGCGCGCCGCATGGGGCCGGATCGAAAGCGCCTTGCTCACCGCGGCCCGCCAGATCGCGCTGATCGCGTCCATCATCCTCTGCGCGTCGATCATCATCGGCGTTTTGTCGGTCACCGGGCTCGGCGTGAAGATCACCTCGCTGATCCTGTCGGGCGCGGGCGGGATGCTCTGGCCTGCGCTGCTGCTGACCGCGCTGGCCTGTCTGGTGCTGGGCATGGAGGTACCGACGACCGCCGCCTATGTGATCTGCGTCTCGGTCGCCGGACCTGCGCTGATCCAGCTTGGGCTGGAGCCGCTGCAGGCGCATCTCTTCGTGTTCTGGTATGCGCTCCTGTCCACAATCACACCCCCGGTCTGCGGCGCAGTGTTCATCGCCTCGGGTATGGTCCGCGAGAACTGGCTGCGGGTGGCGATCACGGCGATGGGGCTGGGCGTCGGGCTCTACGTGATCCCGCTGGGCATGATCGCGCATCCCGACCTGATCCGCCTCGCCGAGAGCCCGGGCCCGGCGGTTCTGGCCTTCGTGCGACTGGCGCTGGGACTGGGGCTGATCTCCTACGGGCTGATCGGGATGCGGAGCGCGCTCGCCACGCTGGGCTTCTGCACCGCCGGGGGTGCGGTGATTTTCGGGCCGGTCTAACCCTCCGGCGCGCTCGCGCTGCGCAGGCTCACATCGCTCAGCGTCAGATCGCGGTCCGCCGAGAGCACGAGCGCGGGGGCGCCCGGCAGGGTGAGGGCAATATCCGTTCCGCTCTCGGGTACGACAACGCTCTGCGTCTCGCTGCCCGCCGTGACCGTCAAGAGCGCACTCTCCCCTGTCTCACCCAGATCGAACACCAGCGCCTTGGCCGGATGGCCGAACCGGCGCTGGGTCCAGCGATCCGACCGGGCGACGTCGCGCGACAGCGCCGGGGAGAGCGCCGATCCGGTCAGGGCACATTCGAGCAGCGGCACCGGCCCGCTGAGATCGCGCAAAACCAGCGCGAAGGGCGCGCCCAGATCGGGCGTGTCGATCTCGGCGGGGCTGTCAAAGGCCACCCAATGGGCGAACAGCCCGCCGCCGATCTCGGCCAGATCCATCTGGCGGTCGCTGATCTCGGTCTTGGCGGTGGCGCGGGTTTCCAGAAGCGTGCCGGCCTCCGGGTCATGCCCCGCAAGGTCCACATGCAGGCTCTGCGCGCTCTGCGGCGGCGCGGGCAGGCACAGCCAGACGCCCGCAATGCGCCGGGGCTCGGTGCCGGGCGCGGGCAGGCGGAAAGGTTGCAGGAGCGACACGCGCGGCGGCAGCGACACCTCTTGGCAGAGCGCCACGGCGTTGGCCGCGCGCAGACCCGCGCGGGCAGGACCTGAGGGCCGCGCATGGGCCGCGAGGGTCGTGGTCACCGACGCCCCGGCGGGCAGGTTCGGGGCCAGCGCGCTGGCATGCCAGAGCGAAAGCGCGATTTCCTCCGGCACCGCGCCGCCCTGCACGCCCTCGGCCACGCGCCGCCGGGTGAGGTCGAGCGAGAGCGACACGCAGCAATCGCCCCGCGCGCCGATGCGGAACACCGCCTCCGCCGCCCCGGCGCGCGACTGCGCATTGAGGTAGTCCGACAGATCGCCCGTCTCGGCGCGCTCGCCGGTGGCAAGCTTGCGAGGCACTCGGTGCAGGACCGTGTCATCGGCCTGCGCGACGGTCAGCCCGTCCGCCGTGTTGGGCAGGATCGCAGTGATGCGATGCGGCGGGGATTGTGCCCGCCGTTGCTTGAGCGTGAGTTTGCTCACATGGCCGCCTATATAGGTGCTTTCGGTCTGCAAGGGTGTGCCGGTGGCCTTGGTGGACATCGTCAAGGACGTCGCCGCCCCGTCGACCTCCACCTCCAGAGTATCACCCCGTTCGATCACCAGAACGCCGCGCCCCTTTGCACGCCCGGCGGTCTTGTCCGCACCGAGATAGCCATAGACCAGCGATCCCACGAAAAGCGGCGGGCTGGGGGCATAGGTCAGCGCGGCGGCAAAGGTGCCGGGTCCCGGTGTGCTGCGCTCCAGCGTGAGCGGCAGGGCCATATTGCGCCCATAGGGGTCAAGCCGCAGCACCGCGCGATCATAGTGCCAGCCCGCCACATCGCTCAGGCGCAGCGTTGCGGTGCCGCCCGCCGGGATTCGCAGAACCGTGCCGCCCGCGCGCAGGTCAGAGGCGGACACCGCTTGCTCGGACGGGGCCGGGGCGGCACCCGCCGCGGTTTGCGCCGCGACAGCGTTGGCATGGCTGCTGACGGCCTGCTTTTCCGCCGCGCGCCGCTGTGCATCCTCCGCGTCTTTGCGGGAGCGGTTCCGGTCCCGGATGCGGTCCTCGACATCGTTGAGCTTCTTGGCCGCCATCACTCCACCTCCGAATCGAGCGTGGCGAGTTGCCCGAGCGTGACCTGCGCGCGGGCCTCGGGGCGGATCAGCGTCAGGAGGTGCTCGGCCATGAAGCGCACGCGCAGGCGCTGGTCCTCGCGCATATCGGCGGGCAGGGTCAGCGTCACGCCGTCCCAGACCTGATCGAGCGTCAGGGCGGCGTGGCGCTCGAAGAGCAGCCCGGCATTGAGCCCGCCCTGCACGGCATCGAGGCGCAACATGGCGACGGCATGGAGCACGGTGAGCGCTTGACGCAGATCGGTGTCCCCTTCCGCGATCTCGGTGGCCTGCGCACCGATCTCGCCGCGCGGGATGCGCATCAGATCGCCCAGACGCCGCAGCCCGTAGCTGGCAAGCCGCGTCGCATGTTCGGGCCCGAGGCCGAGGAAGACCGAGAGCGGCAGCTGCGCCGAGGTACTCTGCACCGTCGCCTCCAGCGGCTTGCCCGCCACCGTACCAGACAGCTCCGCGCGCAGGATATGGATGCCCTCGGCAGGCAGCGGGCTGAGGGTCTGCCGCCCTTCGAGCCGGATCTTGAGCCGCCAGATGCGCCGCCCCGACACGATATCGGGCGCGATCGACAGGGTTTGCCCGTAGCGCCACAGCGCGTCGATCCGCCGTTCGCCCGCGCGCAGCACCGCCTCGGAGAGGGGCGCGCCCTGCCCGGCATCCTGCGCCGCGCCGAGCACATCGCTGACGACCGAGAGCATCAGATCGGCCCCGGCGACCTCCGCGCCGGAGGGGTCACGCCGCGCTACGCCCAGCGCCACGGTCTCCGGGCCCGCAAGCGCCAGATGCACTTCCGCCACAAAGGGCAGCACGATGGCCTCGCCTTCGCTGCGCGCGCCGATCTCGCTGTCCTGCTCCAGATCGCCCAGACGCACGAAGACCGCCGCCCGGCTCGCCTCGGCCCCGGTGAAGGCCACCTCGCCCTCCAGCCCCCGGCAGGGCTCAGTAAAAAGCCCTGTGGTCCCGGCGGCCTGTGTGACCTCCCCGGCCAGCCGCGCGGCGAGCACTCCGGGCAGCGCGCTGATCATGTGGCCCGGCCCAGATCGCCGAAAATCGCCAGATCGAAGCTCAGTTTGCTGATCCGCTCGAAACGCACGGTGTTGCCCGCCGCCGCATCCGCGCCGGTGAATTGCAGATCAACATAGGCCGTCGTCTTGGCCCGGATATTGGCGCTGATCATCTCGTATTTCGACTGGCTGCGCGGGGTGACGGTGACCGCATAGGCCGCGTTGCGATAGGGCGTGATGAAATGCACGCGCACCCAGTGATCGTCCGGGTTGCCCGCCGCGAATTGGCGCGTCACCGAGCGGATATTGCGCCCGCCCGAAAGCGAATAGCCGGTGCCGAACAGCTCCGGACGGTTGAGGATGTCGGGCAGCCAACTGCCCCCGTTCCAGAGCGGTTTGCCCGGATCGAAGAAGCCCGCATCGCCTGCATAGGCCAGATCCAGATGCGCGATCATCTCTTGCGGCAACTGGGCCGCGTTCGCGTAGTCGGCGTCGAGCCCGAGATTGAAGAGCATCTGCCCGGCCGCCTCGGACGCCTGCTGTTTCGCGCCCGCATTGGTGCCGCCGAGGGCGCGATAGTCGATCTTGCCGCCACCGGAGGTGAAAGTCTCCTGCCCGGAAAACCCGGCGCTGACCGTGATCGCCTCGGCGCTGTTGGCCGCGACGGGTTTGCCGGTGGCGTCCACATTGGCGATGGTGGTGATGCGCTTGGCGGCGGCGCGAGCGCTGTCCGTTGGCGTGATGGCCGCGGCGGCCTCCGCGCTCTCGCGGGTGCGCGCCACGGGCTGCGAGTTGCCGGTCGGTGCCGGGCCGTCCGGCGCGGCGGTGGGCGGCGCCTCCATGCGCATCATCATCATGCGCGGCTCCGACACATCCGCCAAAGCCATGGTGTCCACCGTGCCGGCCATCGACACACCCGCCGCGCCGACCGACAGGATATTGTCCGCCGCGTCCTCCACCGCCCAGTTGAGCTGGGTCTCCCAGATCGCCTTCTCGCCCGGCAGCGTGGTGCCGAAATCGATCACTTCGAGGATCTTGGCGGGATCGGTGTTGGGGTTGAGCTTCACCGGTTCATTGTCGTCGCTGATCGCAATGACCCCGATATCCCAGATCCACTCGGCGGGGTTCAGGATCCCGCCGATCACCCCGATCGTGCCGCCGCCCGGATAGACCACCTGCGGGTCGCGCCAGATCACCTGACTGGCCGATGACGCGCCATTGCCGACGCGGGTGAGCATGGCGCGCACATCGGTGGAGAGCTTCTGCTCTGTCACCGCCGCATCGCGGATCGCCCTGGTCTCGACGGCCCCTTCCGCGAGATGCGGTGCGCCCACCGCGTCCTCGGCAAGCGCCCGCGCGGTCACGGCGCCATCGCCCAGCTTGGCCGCCGTGACCGCGCCATCGGCGAGCTTGGGCGTGGTGACCGACAGATCCGCGAGCCCCTCCGTGCCGATGGGTGGCCCCTTGGCCCCGCCGCTGTGGTCATGCGCCGCGAGGCGAGCCAAGATCGCTTGCTGCAAGCGGTTCAGCGCGGCGGCGGAGAGAAGCTCGCCGATCTCGAACTCTTCGGGGATGTCGTCCGGCATTGTCCGGCCCTCCTTGACAGCGTGCCCGCGCGGGGCCGCCGGTTTACTCCATCGCGAGGCGGAAATTCACCGACACGGACTGCCCTTCGGCCAGTTCCACCGCGCGGGGCGTTTCCGCGAAGTTGTAAAGATCGCGCGTCTCCCGGTTGCCGAGTTTGCCCGCGATCACGATCCCGCCGCCGGTCACGACGCCTTGCTTCTCGGCATTGCCCTTGAAGGTCACGACGAGTTCCTTGCCGTCCATCTTCTTGGTCACGTTGCCGGTGAGTTTCACAGGGATGATCGGATCTTGCTCCAGCGGCTTTGCGATGTCGGGCTTGAAGCCTTCCGCGCCGAGGATCAACTCGTGCTCGCCGACCTCGCTGTCGCCGCGCAGCAGGCGCAGCAGCCAGAGCCGCCCGCCATCGAGCACCCGGTTATGCTGCGCGACCTCGTCGAGAACGCGCCCGTGCGCGTCATAGACGGTGAGGGTCATGTGGCCTTTGGGGCTCGCCGTGTCAGGTGTCATGGGTGGGTCTCCTTTGATTGGGTCAGCGCCGTGTGCGCCGCAGGGTCATTCTGTCGAGGGGCTGGGCCGTGGAGCGCAGGCTGAGCGTCCGCCGCCTTGTGGGGGTGTCGATGATGGGCTCGCGCGGCTCGGGCCGGGCACCGGGATCGACATCCACCCGGTCGCGCGGGGCGGCGCTGTCGGGCAGATCGAACCGCAACTCCGGCAGGAGTGTCATCGCATCGACCGGCCCGGCGACGCTGCGCAGCGCACCAAGGTCCGCCGTGGTCATCTCCAACGCGAAAACCGTACTGGGGCGCACGGTCTCGATCGTGCTGATCTCCAGCCTCGGCAGCAGCGTCATGGCGTCCAGCGGCGAGACCACGGACCGAAACTCAGGCAGCAGACCTTCCGCGACGCCGATCCCGTCGACAGGCGCAACGCGGCTGACAAGCGCCCCGAGCAGCAGATCGGCATCGGTGAACGTGATCGCATCCACCGGCACCGCGACCGAAACCGCCTCGATCTCCACATGCGGCAGGAGTGTGATAGTGTCCACCGGACGCACCACGCTCTCCACGAAGGCGGGCAGATCGGTCTCCAAAGCATCCACCGGGCGCGCCCGGTCGCTCAGGAACAGCTCGGTGCGCCCTGCGATCAACTCCGCCTCGGAGAACAGCAACGCCTGCGCGATCCGCACCGTGCCCGCCAACTTGAAGCGCTCGATCATGCCGTCGAGCCAGCGCGCGCGATGGGTGAGCGGGCCGCCCTGATCCGGGGCCAATGCACTGTCCGGTATCGCGATGGCAAACTCGCCGGGCCGCCGTCCGAACCAATGCGCCTTGAAGCGCACATCCGTATCGCTCGGCACCGGCGCGAACTGCGCGGCGTGAATGTCATCCCCCGACCCGCCGATCTCGATGACGCGCCACTGCGAGCGCCCGTCCCCGAGCAGCGAGGGCATCTCCAGCGGCTCGGCCCCCAGCCGCGCGGGGTCCACGGGCGGGCCACCGGGCAATGCGCCCGTGTATGTCACCCCGGCTTTCCCGCGCAGGATCAGAAGCGGGCCGGTGGGCGTGGTCTCGGCGGGCGGCGCGAAGACATGATCATCGGCGGACAGGCTGTAGCCGGCATAGAGCGCCTGCTTCTCGCCCCGACACCGGAACCGCCCGAGCGACGTGCTGCCCGTCGCCTCATGGTCCCACGCCATGCGGCGCGGATCGACATGCAGCGTGGCGCCGGGATCGAGCACCCGGTTGACCACAAGCACCTGCGCCGAGCCGGTCTGCACGAGGGCAAACGGCCCGAAGGGCTGCGCGCCTGCGGTGATGGTAAAGACCGGATCGGGCCAGAGCACGGGTTCGGTGCCGTCAAGGCCCGGCAAGGTCTCACTTGCGGGATTGTCCAGCACGAACTGGAAATCAGTGCCGGGCAGCGGGCTGATCTCGGCCTCATGGCGCCGCAGGGGGGCGTCGAACACATCGACGGCGAACAAGCCACCCGTGGCGGGCTTCTGGAAATACTGCCGGGTCTGCCCATCCGCCGTGCGCCCCGACAGCGCCTGCACCTGTTCGTTGCCCTCCGCATCCCGGCTGCGCAATTCGAAACTGTAATCCGTGTTCGGCGCAATCGGCGCGGCGATACTGCCCCGCGGGAAGGCCGCCCCGGTCCCGGCCAGCGCGCAGAGCGCCAGCATCCGCTCCGCTGTCGCAGCCCCGCGCATGGCGAGCGCGGAGACCGCCAGAAGCCGCGCGCGGAAGGTCTCGGTGTCGTCTTCCGGCCACGGGGCCTGATCGTGCAGCGCGCCCAGAAGCCGCCCATCGGTCAGATCATCGAAGAACCCCACCGCCCGCGAGCGCTGCACCGCTTCAAGCTCGTTGAGACTGCGCCGCAAGGCCTCCCGCCCGGCCCGCGTGAGCGCGGCCATCGGATCGCCCTCGCGGCTCAGCGCGCGGCGGTAGGGGTCCGGCAGGAAGCGGTCGATCAGGCTGAAATTGTCCGCCGGGGCCAGATCGGCGCGGCGTGCAGCGTCCAGCGTCATGGTCCGGCCTCCTTCCAGAGCACCGTGGCCGCCGGATCGGCGCTGCGCAGAAGGGCGTTCTGCCCCAGCGCCACCGACGTGGTCCCGTCCGCCGTGAGCACGGGCGCCGCCCCTTCGGCCTGATCCTGCACCTTGAAGCGCACCGTTTCCTGCGTGATCTGCCCGGGGAAGCTGGCGACACCGGACGCCCCGCTGAGCGCGGCAAAGAGCCCCGCATGGGTCAGCGCCGCATTGGGCCGGGTGGTGTCCACGGTGTCGAGATAGGCGATCAGAAGCTGGGTCAGTTCGGCATGGAACGTGTCCGAGAGCGCGTCGCCGGGCGTTTCAATGTCCGCGTCCACCGTGACCGACACCCGCACCTGCGGACGGTTCTCCAAAAGGACCTCAAGCGCGTCCGGCCCGGCGCCCGGCACCAGCCGCTGCGTGGTCTCGACGCTGAGATCGCCGGGCGCGGCTTCGACGGTCACTGTGCCTGCGGTGGTCACGAAACGCGACTTGGCGACCAGCACATCGCCGACATTCTCGATCCCCATAAGGCTGGCCAGCAGCCGGTTCCATGTCAGCCCCTCACCGATCTCCAGCGCCGCGACGGTCTCGGTCATCAGCGCCTCGCAGTCCCGCACCAGCTTCAGCACCTCAGCGCCGGGCAGGGTCTCGCTCGCCGGGCGAATCACCAGCTTGCCGCCAAGCGTGACGCTCTGCGTCCGCCCCAGCCGCGCGACGATCCCGGGCCCCTTGGCCCGCGCGATGGCCTGTTCGATCTGCGCCCGGTTCTGTTCGAGCACTTGCGGCTTGCCGTCGAGGATCACTTCGATCTCGCCGGGCTTGAGCACCGCGCCGCCCTCCAGCGGATCGCCCGCATCGCGCAGCCGCACGCCCTCGACCCCGTCCACATCCATCAGCGCCTGCTCCAGCGCCTTCTCGGTCCCGCCGCCTGCGGAGGCAATCGCCATACGTGCCCGTTCGCGCAGGGCTGCGTCACTCTCATTGGTCCCGAGCCGCAAGGACGGGCCTTCCACTGCGAGCCCGGCGATCCCGGCAATGGGCTGCACGAGGGTTGCGCTGCTGAGCGCCACGTCATCATCGCTGATCGACAGGTCGGCCTCGGGGGCCTCGGGATCCGGCAGGGCGCGCAGGGTGACCACCAGACTGCTCTCCCCGGCCCGGAGTTCATCGCCGTCCAGCACCGCGTAGGACACCCGCGGCCCGGACGCGCGGTCGATCGTTACGACAGCGCCTGCAGGGATGATCACCCGCGCCGAGACCCGGGTGTCCCGGCTCAGGCGCAACTCCACGATGTCTGTCTCGCCCGAAAGCCGGGTCAGCCCGATCAGCGCCACGAGTTGGTCGAGCGACGCGCCGGTGGCGGTGTCCAGAAACCCCGCTTCGTAGACCGCGTTCATCCGCGCGTAGAGTTCGGCGAATTCCCGCGCCGTGGCCTCGACGAGCGTGCGCGTGACCGAGCCCGGTGCGGTGTCCGTGAGCACGCCGCCCCGGCTCAGCGTGCCGAGCAGATGTTCGACGATCTCCTGATAGGAGCGGCGGGCGAAATCGGGGGTCATGGGGCCGTGTCCTCCGCGCTCCGGCCCGCGATCAGCGCCGCGAGCGGAAAGGTGAGCGCGCCGCCGGGCTCCAGAACGATCCGCGCATCCAGCGCCCCGGGATCGGCGGCATTGCGCGTCAGCGTGATCTCGCGCACGGCAAAACGCGGATCGTCACGCAGCGCCTCGCGAATATACGCCCGCGCACGGTTCATCATCTGGTCGGTGAGGGTCTCCCCGATGAGCAGATGCAGCCGCGAGCCGAATTTCGGATGCCCGAGCGGCGCGAGCGACCCGCGCGGGATCGCAAGGCAGAGCCACGCCGCCTGCCCGATCGCGTCGAGGTCGCGCTGCGTGTCCAGGTCCCAGCCGGTCCCGGTCGCGCGCCGGTCCAGCGCCAGCACCGCATCGGCCCGGCGCGCCGGGGTCAGGCGCAGGTCGGACAGGCTCTGGTGTGTCAGATCAGAGCGCAGCATGGCATGTCTTTCGTTTCGCGTCTGTCACCATCTCACCCGATATTCACCGTCCCGACCGCGACAACCGTGCCCACCGGCAGATCGGCGGGATCGTTGCAGGTCAGCGCCGTGTCACCACTCCGCGCGGCGGGCTTGCCATTGATCATCACCGTCGCGCTTCCGGTGAGCACCTCGCCGGCATTCGACGGCGGCGACTGGAACGGCCCACCTTGCGGAATATGCGGAGGCGTATTAGTGGCGGTGGAGCCCTGCATGGCAGCAGGCATCCCCATGATGTTCACATCCGCCGACACCCCGCCATCTATCAGCCCCGCAAAGGGATGCGGCAACGGCGTCGGCACGGGCGAGGCAGGGCCGGGGATCATCACGATATGCGTGTCCACCCCAACGATCTGATCGCCCTGCTTGGCTCCCGGCTGTCCCATACGCATTCTCCCCTGCCCTAGTTCAGATTGATGATCGCGCCCTTGACGTCCATCGTCGCCGCCGCCGTCAACTCCGCCCCGGCCCCGGCCTCGAACACCGCATTCGCCCCGGCCTTCAGCGTCAGATCGGTCGCGGCTTCCAGCGTCAGCGCCCCGTCGCCCTTCAGCGTGATGTCGCCCTGATCGCTGAGAGTGAGCGTCGCCCCGCCGGTTTGCAGCATGGCCTCTCCGGCCTCGGCATCGAGCGTCAGCGTCATGCCCTCCAGCGTCGCCGATACGGTCCCGTCTGTTAGCTTGAGCACCGGCCCCGAGGGCAGCGTCACCGACCATTCCCGCGCCCCGTTCGCCCCGGCGCTCTGCACCTGATCAATGCGCGCATCGTCCGCCCCGTCATGCGGCAGCCGTGTAAGCATTTGCCCCTCCACCACCTCGGGCGCCTGCACCGCGTCCGAAAAGACCAGCCCGGCGATGATCGGCTGATCGGGATCGCCGCCAATGAACTGAAGCACGACCACATCGCCCACCACGGGCGGTGCCACATGCCCCAGATACCCGGTGCTGAGCGGCACGTTCTCGT
Organism: uncultured Aliishimia sp.; assembly: GCA_965656085.1. Classification (GTDB taxonomy): domain Bacteria; phylum Pseudomonadota; class Alphaproteobacteria; order Rhodobacterales; family Rhodobacteraceae; genus Aliishimia. Next base: position 80,983 of record CBFHJA010000017.1, read on the forward strand.
AAACCGCTGCGGTGCCTTGCAGCGTGACGTCGCAGGCATATTGCGTGGTCCCAGCGGCATCGGGCAGATGCAGCGCCTCGACGACGCCAAACGCGCTGGGGCTTTGCTTGCGCATCTCCGCCTGCACGACCTGTTTGATGAGGCTGACGAGATCGGTCATTCACGCGGCCTCCAGATCGGAGAACCGGTAGCGCGCGGTGAGCCCGGCCTGCGCCGAGAACCCCACGCGGACGTCTTCGAGCCGCGACAGGCGCAGCGGCAGCCCGGTGCTGTCCGGCAGCAGAACCACATCGCCCGGCGACAGGTCTTCCGGCAGCGGCGTGGTGATGGTCACCCCCCCGCCGTCGGCCGCGTGGCGCTGGTCGTGGGCGAGCGCGGCCAGCGCCGCGTCGGCCAGCGTTCGGATCGCGCCGACGCGCCGCAGATCGCCGGCCTCGGCGGCACCCGAGGAGATCAGCTCCACATCGGCGAGCGGCAGAGTGCTGGCGCCCGGCCCCTTGCTGCCCATCGCGCCGCTCCCGATCACACGGGCCGCCACCTCTGGCCGCTCCGCATTGCTGTCCATACGCTCCAGCATGGCTCGCTCCATCGACGGCGGCGCGCCCGGCACTGGCACGGTGAGCGCCACGGTCAAGAGCTGCCCGGCGGTGTCACTGGTGAGCGCCAGCCCGGAGAGGGCGGCGAGCCGCTTGGCGTGATCGAGCCGGGTCTGATCGGAGCGCAGCACCAGATGCGGCAGCGTCGCCCCGGGCAAGAGCGCCCCGGTCGGCACCTCTGCGGCACGGCACAGATCGGCGATGACCTGCCCGGCGGTGGTCGCGCCATAGCTCTCATCGGCGCCCGGCGCCATCAGCCGCGCGGCGTGCTCCAGCACCGTCACCCGAACCCCGCGCGGCCCGGCCTCCAGATGCGCCGCAAAGCCGGTCATCAGATCGACCTCCGTGCCGCTATGCGCAACACCGAGCGCGACCTCCTGCCCCGGCTCCGGCGCGGTCACCCCGCCGGGCAGGTCCAGAACGGCGCGCCCGATCGGATGGGCCAGCCCCCGGTCGAGATGCAAGCTGCGCAGCGGCACCGGATCGCTGGCACCCTGCCACGCAACGGATATGGCGGTCTTAGCGGTCACCGACGCCGACCTGACCGATCCGCAGGGCCTTGTTCAGCATCTCGATGGAGGCGGTCGCATAGGCGGCGAAGATCGTGTAGGCCCCGCCCGCCGCGATGGCGGCCCCGATGGCCCGGATCGGTCCGAGCGCGTCGTCGAGATCGACATTGCTGTTGGCCGAGGCGTTGATGACCCCCTCGATGGCCGGAATGAAGCCGAAATTGGGGTTGGTGCGCGTACTGGAGGCGGGCTCGTTGAGCTCGTTGAACGCATCGACCCGATCCCCGACCCCAAGCTCGTCATTGAGCTGGGCGGCATCGCTCAGCACTTTCTGGATCGCATCGGTGGCGGATTTCACCGCGTCGTTGATCGCCCCGCCCTGCAACCCGTCAAACAGCCGGTCGATGGCGTTTTCCAGATTGTCGGTGACCTCCAGCGCGTCCATCGCCGCGTCGATCCCGGCGGCATGGGTGACGCCATCGCCCACATCCGTGGTGGGCCAGATCAGCGCCGCGCGGTCGAAACTCCCGCCGGTGATTACCGTGTTGAGCTCATCAAGGGCATTGCTGATCGCCTGCGAGCGCGCATCCAGCATGTTGAAGAATTCGGTTCCTGTCGGCATGTCAGTGGTCCTTTCCGTTAAATGGCAAACCGTTGCATCGTCATCATTTCGCCGAGGACGCGACCGTACCCATCGCGCTCAGCAGGGGTTCGAGTTCGAGGGCGCCTTCCACCAGCCCTTTGGCGTCTTCCAGCACCTCCATCGCCTTGTTCACCTGATCGAGCGCGCCCTGCGCCGTGCCCAGCGCATCGGCGAACCCGCCGACCTGCCCGAGCGCGGTTTCGAGGTTCAGATCGCCCAGATCGGCGAGAAAATCGGCTGAAAACCCGCCAATCGTCGGCTCAGGCGGCGGCACATAGCGGCGCAGCGTCATGGAATAGAGAAACGCGCCATTCATCTCGCCCGATTGCACCACGTCGAGCCGTTCCAGCAGCGCCTGTTCGACCTCTGTCGCCACCGCCGCACTGGCCACGAAATCCAGCGGCGTGCCCTCGCTGAACACCGCGCGCAACTCTTCGAGCCGCGCGCCGGCGCGCTCGCCCATGGCAATGCCGCGCAGGCGGATCTCGGCGGCGGCCTCGCCCAGATCCTGCAGCAGATCGCCATCCCAGCCCGGCACCGCGTGACCTGCGAGCTTGCGCGTCTGCCGCACGTCGATCTCCAGCACCTGATCGAGTTCCAGATCGCCGATAAGCACCGTTTCCTGCATCCTCACATGCCTCCCAACGGGCTGAGCCCATGCCGCCGCAGATCGTCTTCGAGAAGCTGCGCGAGCGCCGCGCGCAGCGCGTGCGGATCAAGCTGATCCACGTGGGGCGGCGCGTCCTGCGGGCGCGGAGGCCGCGCCGCAGCCTCTGGCGCACGCGGAAAGGCCCGATCCAGCGCCGCAAGCG
>CBFHJA010000018.1:0-83256 GCA_965656085.1 uncultured Aliishimia sp.
CTGATCGCTGATCTCGAACGCCAATCGGCGCAGCAGGCCGCGCGCGCCGAAACCGCCGAGACCGCGCTGGCGCAGACACAAGAGGCGCTTGGCACGCAGACGGCCCGGGCCGAGAGCGCTGAGACCGCGCTGGCGCAGACACAGGAGGCGCTGGGCGCGCAGACGTCCCGCGCCGAGAGCGCCGAGACCGCGTTGACGCAGACGCAGGAGGCACTCAGCGCGGAGGAGGCCGCGCGGCTGGCCGAGGCCGCCGCCGCCGAGGCCCTGCGCGCGCGGCTTGAGAATGCGGATGCCGAACTCACCGCGATGACACTGGCGCTGGAAGCGCAGCGTCGGGAGGCCGAGGAGACCCTCTCGCTGCTTGCCGCCGCCGAAGCCGCGCAGGAAGATCTCGATGAGAAACTGATCGCGGCCCTGTTGCAGGTCGAGGGCTTGCAGGCGGCACGGGACGACACGGTCACGGATTTGCAGCAGGCGCAGGCCCGCATCGCCGCGCTGGAGGCCGAGGCCGATGCGCTGGCCACGGAACTCAGCGCCGCGCGGCAGGCGATTGCTGGGCTGGAGGCGGCGCAGACCGGGGCCGAACGCGACGCGGCCGAGGCGGGCGCGCGGGTGCGCGATTTGGAAACCGCGTTGGCCGAGGCGACCGCCCGCGCCGAGGCGCTGGCGGATGAAAACAGCGCCCTGCCTGCCCTGCGCGGTGAGTTGCAGCAGGCGCAGACTGCGCTGGAGACCGCGACCACCCGGATCGGGGTTCTGAACGAGACCAATCGCGCATTGGATACCGAGGCGGCCCGGCTCGAAGCTGCGCTGGAGCGGTTCCGTCAGGCGGCGGGCGAGGCCGATCAGGACCGCGAAGCGCTGCGCGCGCAACTGGCGCAGGCGCTGGCCGCAAAGCTGGCCGCCGAAGAAGAGGCCAGTGCGCAGGCCGATACGGCAGATATTCGCGCGGCCTTGCTGGCCACGGCGCAGGCCGAACTGGCCGACCAGCGCCAGATCAGCACCGAGGCGCAGCGCCAAACCGTGCTGCTGAACCAGCAGGTCGCCGCCCTGCGCCAGCAGCTTGGCGAGTTGCAGGGGCTTCTGGATGCCGCACGCGAGGCTGATGCGGCCAAGGATGTGCAATTGCAATCGCTGGGCTCGGAGCTCAACACCGCGCTGGCCCGTGTCGCTGCCGAGGAGCGCCAGCGGCGGCAGGCGGAAGAGGAAAAACTGCGGCTGGAGCAGGAAAAGCTCAGGCTTGAACAAGAAAAGCTGCGCCGTCTGGAAGAAGACGCGGAACGTCTGCGCCGCGAGCAGGAGGAAGAGCGGCGGCGGCTGGAGGCCGAGGCGCAGGATCTCGAACGCTACCGCTCGGAGTTCTTCGGGCAGTTGCGCGACCTTCTGGGCACACAGGAAGGCGTGCAGATCGTCGGGGACCGGTTCGTGTTCTCCTCCGAAGTGCTGTTCCCCCCCGCCTCCGCAACGCTCTCGGAGGAGGGGGAGGCGGAGATCGCCACGATCGCGCGGATCCTGCAGCAGGTCGCGGGAGATATTCCGGCGGGCATCGACTGGGTGTTGCAGGTCGATGGGCATACCGACAACGTGCCGCTGTCGGGCACGGGGCGGTTCCGGGACAATTGGGAGCTCAGTCAGGGGCGCGCGCTGTCGGTGGTGCGCTACATGGTGGACGAGCTGGGGCTGCCGCCGGACCGGCTCTCGGCGAACGGGTTCGGGGAGTATCAGCCGGTCAACCCCGCCGACACGCCCGAGGCGCGGGCGCAGAACCGCCGGATCGAGATCAAGTTTACCGAGAAGTGACCGTGACCTGGGTTTCCATGTCGCTGATCGGCGCGCCGTCGCGGATCAGCGCCACGGTGCCTGTGTAGGTGCCGGGTGTGAACCACTCCGCCCCTTGCGTGCGCCGCCCGCCCGCGCGGAACGCTTGCGCCTGTCCGCGGTCGAATTCCGCGTCGGTGGTGAAGACCCTGTCGCCTTCGGGCCCGGTGATCGTCAGGCGCAGGGCATCGCCCGGCTCGGTGCCAAAGGCAAAGCCCCAGAGCACGAGGGCCGGGGCGGTCTCGGGCAGGCTGGCCGCGTGGGCGTCTCCGGCCTTGATCGCGTCATAGGCCGGCACGGCGGGGGCGAAGCCCGCCGCGATCAGGCCGCCGGGCTGGTAGGTCGGCGGGTCTTGGAAGAGGGTCGCGGTGGCGGTGCCGCATTGCGCCGCGCGGTCGGGCGCGAAGGGGTCGATCACCGCGTTGCCGCGCCGGACATGCAGATGGAGATGCGGAAACTGCGCGCGGCCCGACATGCCCACAAGGCCCAGCGTGTCTCCGATTGCGATGCTCTGGCCGGGGCGCACGGCGACGCTGCCCTCGCGCAGATGGCAATATTGGGTCTCCCAGCCACCCTCATGGGCGATCACCACGCCATTTCCGCAGTCGCGCCCGTCGAGCGCGGCGGTGTCGCGGTCGGGGTCGAACACCCGGTCGGCCATCCCGTCGCGCACCCCGCGCACGGTGCCGGGGGCGGCGGCGATCACCTCCACGCCGGCTTCCATCTCGGCGAGCGAGCGCAGGGCGAAATCGGTGCCGCCATGGGTGTCATAGGTCAGTGTCTCGCGGCACATGAAGTCGCGGCGCCCGGGGCCGGGGTCGCGGTCGACATAGTGCTGGATGTAGCAGCGCCGGTCTTCGCCCAGGGCGCAGGCAATGGGCGAATGCAAAAGAAAATCCCCCGCAAGCGCCTGGCTTGCGAGGGTGAGGGACAGGGCCGTTGCCGCGCTGCGGATCATGCTCAATCGGCAGGCAGAAGCGGGGTCTTGTTCTTGCCGATCTGCCGTTTGGTCGGACCTTCGATCCGCAGATCCAGCTCGCCATTCTTGACGCCGACCTTGACCACGCCCCCCTTGGCCAGCTTGCCGAACAGAAGCTCTTCGGCGAGCGGCTTCTTGATGTACTCCTGGATCACGCGGCCCAGCGGGCGCGCGCCCATCTTGTCATCATAGCCCTTCTCGCCGAGCCATTCGGCTGCCGGCTTGGTCAGCTCGATGGTGACACCGCGATCCATCAGTTGCGCTTCAAGCTGCAGCACGAACTTCTCGACCACCTGCATGATGACCTCTTTCGGCAGCGGCGCGAAGGAGATCACCGCATCGAGGCGGTTGCGGAATTCGGGCGTGAAGGTGCGCTCGATGGCGGCGGTGTCCTCGCCCTCGCGGCGGTCGCGCCCGAAGCCGATCGCCGCTTTGGCCTGCTCGGCAGCGCCCGCGTTGGAGGTCATGATGAGGATCACGTTGCGGAAATCCACCGTCCGGCCGTTGTGATCGGTCAGCGTGCCGTGGTCCATCACTTGGAGCAGGATGTTGTAGACATCCGGGTGCGCCTTTTCGATCTCGTCGAGCAGCAGCACGCAATGCGGGTGCTGGTCGATGCCATCGGTGAGCATGCCGCCCTGATCGAAGCCGACATAGCCCGGAGGCGCGCCAATGAGGCGCGAGACCGCGTGTTTCTCCATGTATTCCGACATGTCGAAGCGCAGCATCTCCACGCCGAGCGTGTCGGCAAGCTGTTTGGCCACCTCGGTTTTGCCGACCCCGGTGGGGCCCGCGAAGAGGTAGTTGCCGATGGGCTTTTCGGGCTCGCGCAGGCCCGCGCGGGCCAGCTTGATCGCCGAGGCCAGCGCCTCGATGGCCGGGTCCTGCCCGAAGACCACGCGCTTGAGCGAGGTTTCGAGATCCTTGAGCACCTCGGCATCGTCCTTGGAGACATTTTTCGGCGGGATGCGGGCGATCTTGGCCACCACGGCCTCGATTTCCTTGACGCCGATGGTCTTGCGCCGCTTGCTTTCGGCCACCAGATGCTGCGCCGCGCCGGCCTCGTCGATCACGTCAATGGCCTTGTCGGGCAGCTTGCGGTCATTGATGTAGCGCGCGGACAGCTCCACCGCCGTCTTGATCGCGTCATTGGTGTATTTGACCGAGTGATGCTCCTCGAAATAGGGCTTCAGACCGCGCAGGATCTTGATGCTGTCCTCGACCGTGGGCTCGTTCACGTCGATCTTCTGGAACCGGCGCGACAGCGCGCGGTCCTTCTCGAAATGCTGGCGGAACTCCTTGTAGGTCGTGGAGCCCATCGTGCGCAGCTTGCCGCCCTGCAGGGCGGGCTTCAGCAGGTTGGAGGCGTCCATTGCGCCGCCCGAGGTCGCGCCCGCGCCGATCACCGTGTGGATCTCGTCGATGAACAGCACCGCGTCGGGGTGATCCTCAAGCTCGGTCACAACCGCCTTCAGCCGCTCCTCGAAATCACCGCGATAGCGGGTTCCGGCGAGCAGCGCGCCCATGTCGAGCGAATAGATCGTGGTCTTGGACAGCACTTCCGGCGTCTCGCCGGCGACGATCTTGCGGGCGAGACCCTCGGCGATGGCGGTCTTGCCCACGCCGGGATCGCCCACCAGAAGCGGGTTGTTCTTGCGCCGGCGGCAGAGCACCTGAATGCAGCGCTCGACCTCGTGATCACGTCCGATCAGCGGGTCGACATCGCCTTCGCGCGCCTTGGCGTTCAGATCGACGCAGTATTTGGCCAGCGCCGATTCTTTCTTGTCGCCCTCGGTGACGCCTTGCGGCTCTTCATCGCCTTCCGGCGCGCCGCTGACAGGGCGACTTTCGCCATAGGAGGGGTCCTTGGCCACGCCATGGGCGATGAAATTCACCGCATCATAGCGCGTCATGTCCTGTTCCTGCAGGAAATAGGCGGCGTTGCTCTCGCGCTCGGCAAAGATCGCCACCAGCACATTGGCGCCGGTCACTTCGGTGCGCCCGGAGGACTGCACATGGATCGCCGCGCGCTGGATCACGCGCTGGAAGGCCGCAGTCGGCACCGCCTCGGAGCCGTCGATCTCGGTGACGAGATTGGACAGGTCTTCATCGACGAATTCCACAAGGGTCTGACGCAACTCCTCGGTGTCGACGCTGCAGGCCTTCATGACCTTCAGCGCGTCAGGCTCGTCGATCAGCGCCAGTAGCAGGTGCTCCAGCGTTGCGAATTCGTGGCGCCGGGCGTTGGCAAGAGCGAGCGCGGCGTGGATGGCTTGTTCAAGCGTGGTCGAAAATGAGGGCACGCGGGTGCTCCTTCTGATCTGGGTCGGCGGGGGCGGGTGCGTGGCAGCGGCCCCACGACCAACCATGGCCTCATAGTGTTAGAGTTTGGTTGATTGTCCCAAACCTTCAAGGGTTTTCTTTGTTCGGGGCGCTCACTTTTCCTCGGGGAGACTGGTTTTCCGGCATTAAAATGCGTCCTTGCGGCGACGAATTTCCGAAAACACCTCTACCGCAGGGGCGCCTGCGAGCCCCAGATGCGCGGCGATGGCGGGATCGGCGGCGCGCAGGAAGGGGTTGGTGTCAAGCTCCAGCTCAAGCTGCGAGGGCACGGTGGGCCGTCCGGCGGCGCGGGCGGTCTCGATCTCGGCCATGCGCGCTTTGAGCGCGGCGTTCGCCGGATCGACCGTGATCGCGAATCGCGCATTGGCGGCGGTGTATTCGTGGCCCGAATAGACCATCGTCTCGCGCGGCAGGGCCGCCAGCTTCGACAGGCTCTCCCACATCTGCGGGAAGGTGCCCTCGAACACCCGCCCGCAGCCAAGCGCCATCAGGCTGTCGGCGGTAAAGAGCGCGGCGCTGCCGGGGAAGTGGAAGGCGATATGTCCGATCGTGTGGCCGGAGACGTCGAACACTTCGCCGGTCTCGCTGCCGATCGTCACGGTGTCGCCCTCTTCGAGCGCCAGATCCAGCGGCGGCAGGCGGCCCGCATCGGCCTGCGCGCCCACCACCTTGGCCGGGTATTCGGCCAGCACCTCGTTCAGCCCGCCCACATGGTCCCAGTGGTGATGGGTGATCAGGATTTGGTCCAGCGTCCAGCCGCGCTTCTTCAGTGCGGCGAGAATCGGGGCGGCCTCGGGAATGTCGATCAGCGCGGTCGATCCGGTGGCCGGATCATGGGCGAGATAGGCGTAATTGTCGGACAGGCAGGGGATTGTGACGATGTCGAGCGGCATGGCGGGCAACTTTTTCTTGGATATGGAGTGCACAAGGTGGGGCGTTCGGTGCATCATGACAAGGAGTGATCTGGAAAGGCCCCCGCAGTGCATCTCGACGTTCAGGACCTGCGCAACTTTTATTACCGCAGCGCGCTGGGCCGCGCGGCGCAGGCCAGCCTGCGCAAGACCGTGCAGTGGATGTGGCCCGAGGCGCAAGGGCAGACCGTGGTGGGGTTCGGTTTCGCGGTGCCGCTGCTGCGGCCCTATCTGGAGCAATCGCGCCGGACCATCGCGCTGATGCCCGGCCCGCAAGGGGTGATGCCATGGCCGCCGCAGATGCCCAATGTCGCCGTGCTCAGCGAGGACACGCTCTGGCCGCTGGAGACCGGGCATGTGGACAAGCTGATCCTGCTGCACGGGCTGGAGACCTCCGAATGGCCCTCGGCGGTGCTCGAAGAGGCGTGGCGGGTGCTGGGGCCGGGGGGCAAGATGATCGTGATCGTGCCGAACCGGGCGGGGCTCTGGTCGCGGCGCGATGCGACGCCCTTCGGGTTCGGGCGGCCCTATTCGTCGAGCCAGCTCGAGGCGCAGCTCAGCAAACACCAGTTTCTGCCGGAGCGGCATATGGGGGCGCTCTACCAGTTTCCCTCGCATAAGCGGCTGTGGATGAAATCGGGCGAGCTGTTCGAGCGGGCCGGGCGGATGATGCCGGCGGTGCTGGCGGGCGGGGCGTTCGTGGTGGAGGCCTCCAAGCTGGTCTACCCGCCGAAGGGCAAGGTGCAGCGCCTCAAGCCGCGCCGGCAGGAGCTGCCGCAAGGCGCGGCCGCGCCGGTGGCGGGCCGGGTCGTGGGGCGGGGCCGGGCCTGAGGGGTTGGGCCGGGCCTGAAAGCCGCGCCACGCGGCCCGTCAAAAGATCGTGCTGTCATGAGCCGAGGCGAATTCGCGGTTGGTGGTCAGGCGCAGGTCATGGTCGCCGTCCTGCGCCCCCGACACAGCGCCGGTGTCCTCATCGAGGAAGCCCGAAAACCGCGTGCCGTGATCTATCGTCACGATCACGCGGGGCGCGCTTGGATCGTTTGCGGCGGTCTCGTAGTCGGGCTCGCCGATGCCGCTGTCGAGCGCAAGGATGCTGTTGAACTCCGAGCCCGGGCCGGTCACCAGCGGGTGCAGGTCCGCTGCGTCTTGCGGGGTCCAGACCACCAGCGTGTAGCGGTGGGTATAGACCTCGCTCGACGAGGTGCCGAAGCTCTCCTGTGTCAGCGTCACCCGGTGCAACTCGCCCGGCACATCCGGTGCGAGCGCGAGATTGACGGTGTCGAAATCGTCGTCGAGCGTGATCGAGCTATGTGCGGAAAACCGGGCGTCCTCCACCGGTTGATTCCACAAGAACAGCGGCAAGCCGTTCTGCGGCGCTTCCGGAACCCGCAGGATGATGCTGTCGGCCCCGGTGCCGCCCGCGACATCGGTCCCGAGATCGACGGTGATATCGTCATCGCCGGCCCCAGCGGCGACGAAGTTTTCGGGGCCGCCCGACACTTGCACGGTATCGTCGCCGCTGCCGGTGTCGATCAGGTTGCCGCCGCCGGAGACATTGACCATGTCATCGCCGCCGCGCGTGCTGAGCCGTGTGCCGCGCAGATCGCCGCTGACGCGATCCGCCCCGTCGCCGGTGTCGATCTCGTGCAGGGCGCCGGCAGAGAGCGCCGCGTCCTCGGCAGGGGCTGCTCCCGGATCGCCGGCCGCGACCCGTTCGCCGCCCTCCAGTGTCTCCAGATCGGTCGCGCCCTCGACCACCGACACGCAGCCGTCATCGAGCGCCCGCACGCCGTCGAGGCGGATGTCGAAGGTGACCGGCGCGGCGGCAGGATCGGTGCTGTCGAACAAGGCGAGGCTGACGGTGGTGCTGCCGCTCTCCTCGTCGCTCTCGATGCTGAGTGTGTAGCCCGGCTCGGCGGTTTCGCTGAAACGCGCGGCGCCCTCGGCGGTGGTGCTGGCGGCCATCAGGTCGTCGAGGTTGAAGGCCACCAGATCGGTGCGCGGATCGAAGCCCTGCACCGTGGGGATGCCATTGCTGTGTGCGGTCGGCGTGTCCACGGTGAAGACCTCGCCATCGGCCTCCGCCTCGGTGATCTCCTCGCCGGTGAGAAGCGACACGCTGCGCTGCGGCGCGTCTTCGGTGAGCGCGTCCGGCGCGTCGCTGCCGGGCACATCGCTCTCGGGCACATCGCTCTCGGGCACATCGCTGTCGGGCGTGTCGTCGTCCTCCGACGTGCTGTCGCCGTCGCCGCTCAGGGCATAGGCCAGAAAGCCCATGCCGATCGTCGCGAGCAGTGCGATTTCAAGCATGGGCGGGCCTCCGTGCCGCGCCCGCGCGCGGGCGCGTGCGGGCCGCCACATCCCGCGCGGCCTGTGGCGCGATGGGAGGACAAAACAGGGTGACTCGGGTCATGGGCAGGCCTATCTCGCTCGTTTTCTGCATGCGCAAAGCGTCGCACTGAACACAAAAGCATGAAAACGTTAAAGAATGCCGAAAACGGGGGGTCCGATAGCATATTGCGGGCGCGGAAAGCCTCTGCTATGCCCCGCGTGATTTTGCCGGGCAGAGGGTCATCTGCCCGCACAAATGCTCTTGGCCGCCGGGGTGGGCGCGCCGATACGGGCCTCGACAAAGAAGGGATGGACGTGTCCGAACCAGCTTCGATTTCCACAGGCATCGCCGCACGCTACGCCACCGCCGTTTTCGAACTGGCGAAGGAAGAGGGAAAGATCGCCGATCTCGAGAGTGATCTGGCCTCCCTGAGCACGGCGATGTCCGAAAGCGCGGATTTCTCCGCATTGATCTCCTCACCGATCTATTCCCGTGACGAGCAGGCCGCCGCCATTGCGGCCATCGCGTCGAAAATGGGCCTGTCGGCCACGGTCGCGAACACCCTCAGCCTGATGGCGGCCAAGCGCCGCCTCTTCGTGCTGCCGCAAATGGTGCAGGCGCTGCGCGCGATGATCGCCGACGACAAGGGCGAGGTCACCGCAGAGGTGGTCTCCGCCAAGGCGCTCACCAAGGCGCAATCTGACAAACTTGCCGCGTCGCTCAAGACGACCACCGGCAAGGACGTGTCCATCCATGCGACCGTCGATGAAAGTCTCATCGGCGGTTTGATCGTTAAAGTGGGCTCGAAGATGATCGACACGTCGATCCGCTCCAAGCTCAACTCCCTTCAGAATGCAATGAAAGAGGTCGGATAAATGGGTATCCAAGCAGCAGAGATTTCTGCGATCCTGAAAGACCAGATCAAGAATTTTGGTCAGGAAGCCGAGGTGGCAGAAGTTGGCCGCGTGCTGAGTGTCGGTGACGGCATCGCCCGTGTGTACGGCCTCGACAACGTGCAGGCCGGTGAAATGGTCGAATTCCCGGGCGGCATCATGGGCATGGCCCTGAACCTCGAGAACGACAATGTCGGCGTCGTGATCTTCGGCTCCGACCGCGACATTAAGGAAGGCGACACCGTCAAGCGCACCAACGCCATCGTGGACGTGCCCACGGGTGACGCGCTTCTTGGCCGCGTCGTGGACGCGCTCGGCAACCCGCTCGACGGCAAAGGCCCGATCGAGACCGACACGCGCTCCGTGGCGGACGTCAAAGCGCCGGGCATCATCCCGCGCAAATCCGTGCATGAGCCGATGGCGACCGGCCTCAAGGCCGTGGACGCGATGATCCCGATTGGCCGTGGCCAGCGCGAATTGATCATCGGCGACCGCCAGACCGGCAAGACCGCCGTGGCGCTCGACGCGATCCTGAACCAGAAATCCTACAACGACGCCGCTGGCGATGATGAGAGCAAGAAGCTCTACTGCATCTACGTCGCCGTGGGCCAGAAGCGCTCAACCGTGGCGCAGCTGGTGAAAAAGCTCGAAGAGAGCGGCGCGATTGACTATTCCATCGTCGTGGCTGCAACCGCGTCCGAGCCGGCGCCGATGCAGTTCCTCGCGCCCTACGCCGCGACCGCGATGGCGGAGTATTTCCGCGACAATGGCCGTCACGCGCTGATCGTCTATGATGACCTGTCCAAGCAGGCCGTGGCCTACCGCCAGATGTCCCTGCTGCTCCGCCGTCCGCCGGGACGGGAAGCCTACCCGGGCGACGTTTTCTACCTCCACTCGCGTCTGCTGGAACGCTCGGCGAAGCTGAACGAGGACAACGGTTCCGGCTCGCTGACGGCGCTGCCGATCATCGAAACGCAAGGCGGCGACGTCTCGGCCTTTATCCCGACCAACGTGATCTCGATCACCGACGGGCAGATCTTCCTCGAAACCGAACTGTTCTTCCAGGGCATCCGCCCCGCCGTGAACACCGGTCTGTCGGTGTCCCGCGTGGGCTCCTCGGCGCAGACCGACGCGATGTCCTCGGTGGCGGGCCCGGTGAAACTGTCGCTTGCGCAGTATCGCGAGATGGCGGCCTTCGCCCAGTTCGGCTCCGATCTGGATGCGGCCACGCAGCAGCTTCTGGCCCGGGGCGCACGCCTCACCGAGCTGATGAAGCAGTCGCAATATGCCCCGCTGACCAACGCGGAAATCGTCTGCGTGATCTTCGCCGGTACCAACGGCTATCTCGACAAGCTGCCCGTGGGCGAGGTCGGCAAGTTCGAAGCCGGTCTGCTCTCCTTCCTGCGCGGCAAGAAGGCGGACTTCCTGAAGTGGATCTCCGACGAGGATCCGAAGTTCAAGGGCGGCGAGAATGTCGACAAGATGAAAGCCGTGCTCGACGAGTTCGCATCGACCTACGCAGGCTAAGGAGGGCGATCCATGCCTTCGCTGAAGGACCTTAAGAACAGGATCGAAAGCGTGAAGAACACGCGGAAGATCACCAAGGCCATGCAGATGGTGGCCGCCGCGAAACTGCGGCGGGCACAGGATGCCGCCGAGATGTCGCGCCCCTATACCGAACGGTTCAATGCCGTGATGGCGGGGCTCGCGGCCTCTGTCGGCGACAGTGGCGGGCCGAAACTGCTGGCGGGCACGGGCTCCGATCAGGTGCACCTACTGGTGGTGATGACCGCCGAGCGCGGCCTGTGTGGCGGCTTCAACGCCAACATCGCGAAGCTGGCACGCCAGAAGGCCGAGACCCTTTTGGCCAATGGCAAGACGGTGAAAATCCTGACGGTCGGCAAGAAGGGCCGCGATGCCCTGAAGCGCGACTTCGCGGACAAGTTCGTCGGCCATGTGGACCTGACCGAGGTCAAGCGCGTGAGCTATGCTGACGCGCAGGGCATCGCGCAGGACGTGCTGACGCGCTTCGATGCCGAAGAGTTTGATGTGGCGACGGTATTCTACTCGAAATTCGTCAATGTCGTGAGCCAGATCCCGACCGCGCAACAGGTGATCCCCTTCGAAGTGCCCGAGGGCACCGAGGTCGAGACCGGCACGCTCTATGATTACGAGCCCAGCGAGGAAGGCGTTCTGGCCGACCTCTTGCCGCGCGGCGTGGCCACTGCGATCTTCTCCGCCCTGCTGGAGAACGGCGCGTCCGAACAGGGCGCCCGGATGAGTGCGATGGACAACGCGACCCGCAACGCCGGCGACATGATCGACCGCCTCACCATCGAATATAACCGTTCGCGTCAGGCCGTGATTACCAACGAGCTGATCGAAATCATTTCCGGCGCGGAAGCGCTGTAAGAGACCCGGAGACGAAACAATGGCAAATGCTAAAGGCAAAATTACACAGGTTATCGGGGCCGTCGTCGACGTGCAGTTCGATGACCACCTGCCGGAAATTCTGAACGCGCTGGAGACCGACAACAACGGCACCCGTCTGGTGCTGGAGGTTGCGCAGCACCTCGGCGAGAACACCGTCCGCACCATCGCGATGGACTCCACCGAAGGTCTGGTGCGCGGTCAGGTCGTGACTGATACGGACGGCCCGATCATGGTGCCCGTCGGACCCAAGACGCTGGGCCGCATCCTGAACGTGATCGGCGAGCCCGTGGACGAAGGCGGCCCGGTCGAGGCCGAGGAAAAGCGCGCCATCCACCAGCCCGCCCCGGAATTTGCCGAGCAATCGACCGAATCCGAAGTGCTCGAAACCGGCATCAAGGTCGTCGACCTGCTCGCCCCCTACGCAAAAGGCGGCAAGATCGGCCTCTTCGGCGGTGCCGGCGTGGGCAAGACGGTTCTCATCATGGAGCTGATCAACAACATCGCCAAGGTGCACTCGGGCTACTCCGTGTTCGCGGGTGTGGGCGAGCGGACCCGTGAAGGGAACGACCTCTACCACGAGATGATCGAATCCAACGTGATCAAGCCCGACAACCTCGAAGACTCTCAGGTGGCGCTGGTCTACGGCCAGATGAACGAGCCTCCGGGCGCCCGTGCCCGCGTGGCCCTGACTGGTCTGACCCTCGCGGAGCAGTTCCGCGATGCGTCCGGCACCGACGTTCTGTTCTTCGTGGACAACATCTTCCGCTTCACCCAAGCGGGCTCCGAGGTGTCGGCGCTTCTTGGCCGGATCCCGTCCGCTGTGGGCTACCAGCCGACGCTGGCGACCGACATGGGCCAGATGCAGGAGCGCATCACCTCCACGAAATCGGGCTCGATCACCTCGATCCAAGCGGTTTACGTGCCTGCGGATGACCTCACCGACCCGGCCCCGGCCACGACCTTTGCGCACCTTGACGCAACGACCGTACTCAACCGTGCGATCTCCGAGCTTGGCATCTACCCGGCTGTGGACCCGCTCGACAGCTCCTCGCGCCTGATGGACCCGCAAATCGTGGGTGAAGAGCACTACAAGGTGGCCTCCGACGTTCAGCAGATCCTCCAGCGCTATAAGTCGCTTCAGGACATCATCGCGATCCTCGGCATGGACGAGCTTTCGGAAGAAGACAAACTCACCGTGGCCCGCGCCCGGAAGATCCAACGCTTCCTGTCGCAGCCCTTCGACGTGGCGAAAGTCTTCACCGGCTCCGACGGTGTTCAGGTTCCGCTCGAAAAGACCATCGCCTCCTTCAAGGCGGTTGTCGCGGGCGAGTATGACCACCTGCCGGAAGGCGCGTTCTACATGGTCGGCGACATCGACGAGGTGATCGCGAAGGCCGAGAAGATGGCTGCCGACGCCGCATAAGCACGCCCCGGGTCGGGTGGGGTCCGCCCCGCCCGCCTAACCCACGAAAGGGACCAACATGCAATTTGATCTGGTAAGCCCGGAACGGCAATTGGCCTCGCTCGATGCGAGTTCGGTGATGCTGCCCGGCACCGAGGGCGACATGACCGTGATGGCGGACCATGCCCCGGTCATCACCACGCTGCGCCCGGGGATCGTGTCGGTCGAGGCGTCCGGCAAGACCGAGATGTACGCGGTCACCGGCGGCTTTGCCGAAGTGACCCCGGCGGGCGTGTCGGTTCTGGCCGAAACGGCGGTGCCGACGAGCGATGCCAAGACGGCGATGTTCGACGATCTGATCGCCAGCGCCCGCGAGATGGCAGCGAGTGCCAGCGGCGAGATGAAGGACGACGCGGAGAAATACGTCGCCGATCTCGAAGCCCTGAAGGCGGCCACGGGCCACTGAGCCGCTCCCAAACCACCTGAGGTCAAGCCCCGCCCACCGAGGCGGGGTTTTTCTTTGGGTCGCCGCGTCTCGACACGCAGCCATTCCCGGACGGCTTGGAGTGGCAACGCAAGCCAGCTGACACAAATTGGCCGGCCAGCAGGTCTCCTGTTAACCAACTTGCAAGCCGGAAGCCTTAGCGTTTCTATGCGGCAGGGCACAGGAAAGACCAACATCCCATGAGACGGCTCAGGAACCATTTGATCGGCGTGGATCAGGGCGATCCGATTCTGTTCTCCGATTTCAACGATGGCGGTGAGATGTGGACCGGGCAGGGGCCGCGCGAGCGCCGCGCGCCCATCACCTTCTCTGAGCCCTATCGCAGGCCGCCCGCCGTGCACCTGTCGATCTCGCTCTGGGACGTGGACGCTGCCACGGTGGTGCGCAGCGACATCTCGTCGGAGAACGTCACCCCTGAAGGCTTCGAGATCGTCTTCCGCACATGGGGCGACACCAAGGTGGCGCGGGTCCGGGTGAGCTGGATGGCGATCGGCGAGCTTGTCGACAGTGACGAATGGCAGCTCTATTAGAGCATGTCGCTCAAAAGTGGTATGCGCTTTTCAGCTCTCCGACATGCGAAATCAATAAGTTAGAGGGGATTGCGTGACTGCGAATGAACGCGACCCGCTCTAGGGGCTCTGCCCCCGCCGCCTGCGGCGACTCCCCCCGGGATGTTTTTGACCAAACGAGAACAGGGAGGGTGGGCAATCTGCCCACCGGCCCCCACCGCACGCTGCGTTAACAAGGGGTAACCGGACCGTGCGTATGTACAGTGTATGTACAGCGTATGTACGCGCGGCCATACGCTGTATTCCGGGGCCTAAGCCCCTGTTAACACTCGGTGAGTCGCGCTACTCGGCGGCATAGAGCCCGTCATAGATCGGCGACAGCGTATCGGCGTCAAATAACGAGCTGACCGAGGTGCCGTTCCAGATATTCAGGATCGCTTGGGTGAAGATCGGCGCGGTCGGGACGATGCGGATATTCGGCGCGGCAAGGATCGCGTTGGAGGGTTGGATCGTGTCCGTGATGACCAGTGATTTCATCACCGAATTGGTCACGCGTTCAACCGCAGGGCCAGACATAACCCCATGAGAAATATAGGAATGGACCTCTTCTGCACCGTTTTCCATCAGCACTTCGGCGGCCTTGCAGAGCGTGCCTGCCGTGTCGCACATATCATCCACAATGAGGCAGGTCTTGCCGGTGACATCGCCGATCACGGTCATCTCCGCGATCTCGCCGGGTTTCTCGCGGCGCTTGTCCACGATGGCGAGGGGCGACTCGATGCGCTTCGCAAGCTCCCGCGCCCGCGCCACGCCGCCCACATCCGGCGAGACCACCATCAGATTGTCAAGCCGCCCCTTGAATTCTGTCATGATATCAAGGGCAAAGACCGGAGAGGCGTAGAGGTTATCCACCGGGATATCGAAGAAGCCCTGGATCTGCGCGGCGTGCAAATCCATCGTCAGAATGCGCTCGATCCCCGCGCCCACGAGCATATTCGCCACCAGCTTCGCGGTGATCGGCGTGCGCGCCTTGGTGCGGCGGTCTTGGCGGGCGTAGCCGAAATAGGGGATCACGGCGGTGATCCGCGCTGCCGAAGAGCGCCGCAGCGCGTCCGACATAATCAACAATTCCATGAGGTTATCGTTGGCCGGGTTCGAGGTTGACTGGATGATGAACATATCCTCGCCGCGCACGTTCTCGAACACCTCGACGAAGATTTCCCCGTCATTGAACCGCTCCACCCGAGCATCGCACAGACCCACCTGCGTCCCGCGGAGCATCGTCATGCGCCGCGCGATGGCTTTGGCCAGCGGCTGATTGGCGTTTCCCGAAACCAGCTTCGGCTCGTTCACTTGCGGCATGGGTTATCCCCTTTTGGCAGGCGCGAATGTGACAGATTCGCAAAGGTTGACTCGGCTTAGCATGGGTCTAACGTCCGGCAAAGCCGTCACGGGCGGAAGAGCACACGGGGAACGCGAAAATGGCGCATATTGACTATTATTTCTCAACCTTGTCGCCATTCACCTATCTGGCCGGGACGCGGTTGGAGGAGATGGCCACCAGATATGGTGTGGAGATTCGCTATAAACCACTCGATCTGCCCGGGCTCTTTCAGCGCAACGGCGGCGTCATGCCCAAGGACCGGCACCCAAACCGGCAAGCCTACCGCGCGCAGGACCTGCCCCGGCAAGCCCGTAAGGCCGGGCTACCGCTCAATCTCAAGCCGATGTTCTGGCCCACCAATGCCGCGCCGTCCTGCTATGCGGTGATCGCCGCGAGCAAGGCCGGTGGGGGCGATATGGGCAAGCTTGTCCATGCCTTCGGGCGGTCCTGTTGGGCCGACGAGAAGGATATCGCGCAGGATGACGTGATCCGCGCCTGTCTGGAGGAAGCCGGTTTCGATCCCGCGCTCGCGGATACAGGGATGCTTTCCAGCGCCGAGACCTATGCCGCCAATCTCGAAGAGGCCGTCGCCGCAGGGGCCTTCGGCGCGCCGTTCTATATCACCGATCAGTGGGAGATGTTCTGGGGGCAGGACCGCCTCGCGGACCTCGATCTGCATCTGGCGGGCAAGCTATGACCGCGCAGCCCGGCTTTCAGGCCCATGTCGCCCATCTCGGCGAGGGGCCGCGCAAGGTGCTCGCGCTCCATTGCACGCTGGCCTTCGGCGGCGCATGGGCCGGTCTCATGCGGCAGATGAAGGACGAGGCGACCTTCATCGCCCCCGACATGCCGAGCCATGGCCGCTCGCCGGATTGGGACGAGCAATACAGCTTCCCAGACACCGTCTTTGAGGCCGCGCTGGCCTGCCTGACCGAGCCGATGGATGTGGTCGGCCATTCCTTTGGCGGCGCGATCGCCTTGCGCCTTGCCGTGGAGCGCCCCGACCTCGTGCGCAGCCTGACGATGGTCGAGCCGGTGTTTTTCTGCATCGCCCGTGCCGATGCGCCGGAACTGACCGAGGCCCATACCAAAGCGAACACGGCTTTCTATGACCAGGTGCAGGCTGGTGACATGGAAGAGGCGGCGCGGGTATTTAACCGCGCATGGTCGGACGGGCCGCGCTGGCTGGACATGCCCGAGCAGGTGCGCGCGGCGATGACCCGCGCGATCCATGTGGTGCCGGGCAGCCACGCCTTCCTTTTCGACGACACCGCGAACCTCGTGCCGCGTCTGGACCGGGCGGTCATGCCCGCGCTTGTGGTGCGCGGCGAAAAGACCGATGCGATTGTCGAGGTGACGAACGCGGGCCTTGCCCGCCGCTTGCCGAACGCGCGCGAGGCGGTGATCGACGGGGCCGGGCACATGGCCCCTGTGAGCCACCCGGCTGAGATGGCCGCACTCCTGCGAGACCTCTGGCAGAGCTCAGAAATGCGAGAGGAACTCGGCGACGCCCTCCGCTGACGCGCTCCAGTCGCAGACCAGCCGGGCCTGCAGCATCTCGTCCGGGTCACTGCCTTCAAGCTGACCGGAGAAGACGTAATAGACTGCGCCCGCATCATGCAGCTTTTGGTGTATGGCGCGGGGGAAGCTGGCAAAGATCATGTTGGCCTCGACCGGATGATCGAGCCGCGCGCCTTTTTGCACTAGTCCGTCCGCGAGCGTCGCAGCGGCCTCATTGGCCCGCGCGGCGAGATCGAGCCACAGCCCGCCCTCCAAATAGCCCTGCATCTGCGCCGACAGATACCGGTGCTTGGAGAACAGATGCGCCCCGCGCTTGCGGCGCAGTTCAAACTCCCATGCGTGCTTGGGGTCGAAGAAGATCACCGCCTCGCAGCCCGGCGCGCCGTTCTTCGTCGCCCCGAAGCTGACCGCATCCACCCCGCGCTTCCACGTCATCTCCGCCGCAGTGCAGCCTAGCGCGCTGAGCGCATTGGCAAAGCGCGCGCCGTCGAGATGGACCGGCAGATCGTACTCTTTTGCCGCGTCGCAGAGCGCCTGAAGTTCATCGAGACTCTGAACGCCGCCCTTCTCGGTGACCTGCGTGATCGAGACCGGCCCGCGCTGCGGCCCATGGACCCCGCGCGATTCCTCCGCCGCGATCGACGCGCGCAAGGCCTCGGGGCTCATCTTGTCGCCCCCCGGCACCAGCGTCAGCTTCGCGCCGCCCATGTAGAACTCCGGTGCGTTGCACTCGTCCTCGTGGATATGCGCGACGGGCGAGCAGAACACCGTCTGCCAAGGGTTTGTGAGCGTGCCGAGCGCCAGCGAATTGGCCGCTGTCCCGGTGGCCACCAGATAGACAGCCGCCTCGGGCGCCTCGAAGATCTCGCGGATCTCGGCGCGCACCGCATCCATGATCGGATCAGTCCCGTAGGGCATCGCATAGCCCTCATTGCAGCGCGCGAGGGCGTCCATGATCTGCGGATGGGCCGGGCCGGCATTGTCGGAGGCATAGAACATCAGGTGGGCTCCTCGATGATGTGATCTTCCCAATCGTCTTCGTCGATCTCGAATTCGCTTACGGTGCTGTGCCGGACACTGACACCGGCGGCATGGACGGTCTCTTCGCTCCCGGAGATCAGCGGGTGCCAGTCATAGAGCGTTCTGCCGTGATGCAGCAGCTTGTAGGCACAGGTTTCGGGCATCCAGTAGAGGTTGTCCTCTATATTGCCCGGGCTGAGCACAATGCAGTCCGGCACGAATTGGTGGCGGATCTCGTATTGCGCGCAGCGGCATGTGCGGTCGTCCAGAAGGCGGCAGGCAACGCGGGTGAGCGCCACCTCGCCGCTGTCCTCATCCTCCAGCTTGTTCAGGCAGCACTTGCCGCAGCCGTCGCAGAGCGCCTCCCATTCGGCCCGGCTCATCTGGTCCAGCCGCTTGCGTTCCCAAAAGCGCGGCGCGAGCCCGTCGCGCGGGATCGGATCGGCCTTGCTCATAGCGCCGCCAGAATCTCGCGCGCCCGCGCAGAGTCGGCATCCATTTGCGCGATGAGGGCGTCGAGACTGTCGAACTTGGCCTCGCCGCGCAGGTGCTCCACGAGCCCGACGGAGACCGGCGTGCCGTAGAGGTTGCCCTTGAAGTCGAAAAGAAAGGTTTCGAGGTTCGGCGCGTCGCCATCGAACATCGGCCGCACCCCGAGCGAGGCGACCCCGTGATAGCCGCCCGCATGGGACCCTTCAAGCACGTCCACCAACACGGCATAGACCCCGAAGGCAGGCAGATGCAGCCCGTCCACGGACATATTTGCCGTTGGATAACCGAGCGTCCGGCCCCGCTGCTCGCCACCGATCACCGGGCCTTCGATCCGGTGCCAATGGCCGAGCATCGCGGCAGCATCGCGCGGACGGCCTTCGCTGAGCGCGGTGCGGATCGCGGTGGAGGACACCACGAGGTCCGAGCGTTCCAGCAGCGGTGCGATGGTCACGCCGAAGCCCATCTCTGTGCCGAACTCCTGCAGCATCGCGGCATTGCCCGCGCGCCCCTTGCCGAAGCAGAAATCCGCACCGACGACCACATGAGCGAGGCCGAGCCCGTCGGCGATCACGTCGCGCGCGAAGGCCTCGGGTGTGAGACTCGCAAGGTTGTGGTTGAAATTCAGCTCATACAGCCGGTCCACGCCAAGCTTTTCCAGCCGTGAGGCGCGCGCGGCGCGGCTCATCAGACGGAAGGCCGGGGCGTCCGGGGCAAAGAACTGGCGCGGATGCGGCTCGAAGGTCATCACGCCGAGCGGAGCGCCCAGAGGCGCGCTGCGGCGGGTGAGGTCGATGACGGACTGATGCCCCAGATGCACCCCGTCGAAATTACCGATCGCGGCGGCGGCCCCGCGATCCTGCTCCTCGACGAATTGATAATCCCGAATGATGCGCATGGAGCGTTGCTAGCCCTGCGCCGGGTTAGGTGCAAGCCTTTCCCCACCCGGCATCTTTTCCGCAAAAAGAGCCTGTCGGGTATCGCCCACCGCTGCGCGGTGAGCCTAGTCGAACTTGCGGGAAGGCGCGAGCACGGTGGCTTCGCCCACGAGCACCTTCTTACCGTCAATGGTGCATTCGCAATCGAGCTTCACCCGGCGCTTGCTCACCTCTATGTCGATCACGGTGACTTGCGCGTGCACCAGATCGCCCGGACGCACCGGGGCGAGGAATTTCAGGCTTTGCGACATGTAGACCGCGCCGTGCCCGGGCAGTTGCTCGCCGATCACGGCCGAGATCAGACCGGCGGTCAGCATCCCATGGGCAATGCGCCCCTGAAAGATGGTGTCCTGCGCGTAGTCGTCGTCGAGATGCACCGGGTTCCGGTCGGTGGAGACTTCGGCGAACATCTCGATATCGCGGTCGGTGACGACCTTTTGCAGATACCGGGACATGCCCATTTCCATGTCTTCGATGCAGATCGTGCCGCGGGGCAGGTTGTCCAGCATGTCTTTGGCTCCGGTAACTTTATTCATGTCTTTACGCTCTCGTGCGCAACTTAATTACTTTGCAGATGCAGAAAAGCAAGGGAAAAATCCCGCCCAGCGACGCGAAAGTCGCTCAACCCCTTGGGTTTTATGCAATTCGGTCCACTGTGGAGCCGCGAATTTTACCAAATTCGCAGCCCCGTGGCGGCGTGCTGGGCCTAACGCAGAAAGCCCATTGCGAATGAAGGGGTGATTCCCTGCGCCTCCACATAGCGCTCCAGAGCGTCCTGATCGGGCTGCTGCGCCGTGCGGGTCTCCGCCGCCGCCAGTCCGCCGGTGATCAGGATCGAATCGATATCCTCGCCCATCGCCCCGCTGATATCGGTCTGCGCACCATCCCCGATGGCCAGAACGCGTATCTTGTCCGCCTGCACGCCAAGTGCAGCGAGCCGCCGATAGGCCAGATCGTAGATCGGCGGATGCGGCTTGCCAAAGTAATGCGCCACGCCCGCCATCTCCGTGTAAAGCTTGGCGAGCGCGCCCGCGCACCATTCGCGGGTCTCGCCCCGGTCCACCACGATATCGGGGTTGGCGCAGATCATCTCCAGCCCCTTGGTCTTGGCATAGAGAAACTGCGGCCGCATCTCCTCGGGCGGGGCGGAGGGGTCGAACGGGCCGATGCAGACGATCCCCTCAGCCTCTTCCAGCGGCACGCGGGTGATCTCGACCGGATCGTCGATCACGCTCAGAGGCTCGAAAAAGGACAGGTCTTTGTTCTCCTCGCCCATGAACCAGACCTTGGAGCCGACAAGGCCCTGAAACATCGCCGCCCGCGCCGAGTCGCCAGAGGTGACGATGGTGTCGAACGTGTCGTCCGGCACGCCGAGCCCGGCGATCTGCGCGGCCACCGAGACCCGCGGGCGCGGCGCGTTGGTCAGCAGCACGACCGTCCCGCCGCGCTCCCGGAACCCCCGGCAGGCGGCCACGGCCTCCGGGTAGGCCCGGAGGCCGTTATGCACGCATCCCCAGAGGTCCACGAGGAGCACGTCATAGCGCTCGGAAATCTCGTCGAGGCGGTCAATGATCTGGGTCATGGGGCGCTCCTGTTCTGATGAGGCCACCAACCACGGATGCCCCCGAACCTCAACCCGGCACGTCTTGTCCCGCGCGGGCGGTGCGGGACGCAAAAGGGGCGCGCCTGAGCACGCCCCCACAGTCTGCTATCATTGAAACGAACGGATCAGACCTTCAGGTTCGGAATGATCTGCTTCTTGCGTGACATGATCCCCGGCAGCACCACGGTATCGCCGTCGACGCTGGCCCCGAAGCTCTTCTCGGCGACGGTCTTCACCAGATCGTTCGGCACCAGAAGCGTGGCTTCCTCGTTGAGAATGTCCACGACGAACAGAAGCACTTGATCGGCCCCGTCTTCCTTCGCGACACCTTCCATGGACGCCATCAGGCTGTCCTTGCGGTCGAGCACGAGCTTCGGTGCGGTGGTTTCCAGCACGGAGACGCGGAATTGCTTGCCGTCCACCTCGTATTCCTTGCTGTCCATGCGCAGAAGCTCAGCGTCAGAGAAGGCGGAAACATCCGACTTGGCCTCGAACATCTCGGCGGCATAGTCTGCGATGTCGATCCCGAGATCCTTGGCCAGACCATGCGCGATGGCGGTGTCTTCCTGCGTTGTTGTCGGCGAGCGGAATTCCAGCGTGTCGCTGAGGATGCAGGACAGCATCGCGCCTTTGATCGCGGTGGGGGCTTGCGCCATGTCCTTGCCGATCATCTTCCACATGATGGTCGCGGTGCAGGCCAGCGGCTCGATGCGAATGTCGATCGGCCCTTTGGTCTCCAGCCCGCCCACCAGCTTGTGATGGTCGATGATGCCCTGAATATCACAGTCATTGATGCCGCCCGGCAGTTCGGCGGGATTGTTGGTGTCGACGATCACAACCGGCGTGCCTTCGGCAACTTCGGAGACGATCTCCGGCTTGTCGAGGCTCCAGCGCTTGAGCATGAAGGCCGCCTCGGTGTTGGGCTCGCCGAGCAGTACGGGCTTGGCAGGGGTTCCCTTGATTTCATTGAGATACCACGCCCAGATCAGCGGCGAGCCGGTGCTGTCGGTGTCGGGGGATTTATGGCCAAAAACAAGCGTTGTCATTGTGGTCGTCCTTACGTCAGGCAGGTCAATTTGGCGCCCTTGTAGGCGCGCGCCCCGGCTTTGTCACCCCGCGCAAAAGCGCGCAGGGGGTGACAAGCGCGCAGGGGCTATCTAGCCTGCGCGGCATGCAGGAAACCGACCTTTATCCGCCCGTCAAAGCGCTGCTCGAAGGGCAGGGATATGTGGTGAAATCAGAGGTTGGCCCGGCGGATGTGGTGGCCGTGCGCGGCGGTGAGCCGCCCGTCATCGTCGAGCTGAAACTGCGCTTCGCACTGGCGCTCTTTCATCAGGCTCTGGCGCGGCTGGCAGTGAGCGACGATGTGTATGTCGCCGTGGCGCACCAGCCGGGCAAACGGTTCCAGAAGGCGGTGAAGGACAATACCAAACTGGCCCGCCGCCTCGGCCTTGGCTTGATGATCGTGCGGCTCTCGGACGGTCTGGTCACCGTGGCCTGCGATCCCGGCCCTTATGCGCCGCGCAAGTCCAAGCCTCGGCAGGCGCGGCTCTTGCGCGAGTTTGCCAAGCGTTCGGGAGACCCCAATGCGGGCGGCCAGACTCGTGCGGGGCTGGTCACGGCCTACCGTCAGGATGCCCTGAAACTGGCGCTTTACCTGTTCGAGGCCGGAGCGTCGAAAGGTGCGGATGTGAAACGCGAAACAGGCGTGGAGCACGCCACCCGGATGATGCGCGAGAACCATTACGGATGGTTTGAAAAGGTCGAGACCGGGATTTATGGCTTGACCGAGGCGGGCGCTGGCGCTGTTCGGCAGGCCGGCGAAGCGCTCGGCCGATAGCGCGCGCGGCGGGAAAGCGAATGAACAGGGCATGCGCTCGCAAGAAAACCCGCGGGTCAGAGTTCCAGATCGAGCCGCGGCTTCCAGAACGGCCGGAAAAGCTCGATCTTGGGACAGCGGTTCATGACGACCTTGAGCCCCGCGTCTTCTGCAAGTCGGGCGGCCTTGTCATCATAGACACCAATTTGCCCCCAGAGCACCTTCGCCCCGATCTCGATGGCCTGTTCGGCAAATCCGTAGAACTCTTCTTTCGGGCGGAACACCTCGACCATGTCAACCGGCCTGTCGATCTCTTGCAGCGCGTTGTAGACCTTGATCCCGCGAATTTCCGTCACCTTAGGGTTGGGGTTCACCGGTAGCATTTCATAGCCGATCTCGTGCAACTGGCGCAGAACGCCATAGCTGAACTTCGTCTTGTCCGCGCTTGCGCCCACCATGGCGATGGTTTTCACCGATTTCAGAATGTCGGCGAGATATTTCGGATCGTAGTCGTAAAGGTCATCCAGTGCAGTTGCGGGCATGGTTCAAACCTCCTTTGGGGATGCGATATCCGCTTTCAGTTCATGCGGTTGCAAGGGATCAAGGAACGGATTGCGGTAGAGCTTGTCATGGCTTTCGACACCGATTTCCAAGGTGATGTCAGACGTGGCGCGCGCCACGCAGAGGATCACATAGCCGTTGCCGATCTGGCGGTTGTTGAGCGCGACCTGACGGCGCTGGTCCACCGCGCCTGCGGTCAGTTTGGCCGCGCAGGTGATGCAACCACCATATTCGCAGCCGTATGGCAGATCGACGCCTTGGTCGCGCAATTGTTCCAGCAAGGGCCGGCGGTCATTGACCTCATAGGTCGTGCCATCCCGGTTGGCGATCGTCACGGTATGAGTTGTCATAACCAGATATCGCTTGTGCAATCGCCGCCCGGGTAGCGCGCTTCGTGACAACGGCTTGGGCCATTGGGTTCTTTGCCGAAATCCACGATGAAGTCCGGATTGATCGTCATGCCGCCATTCACCGGATCGCAGTCGATCCTCACCATCACGCCCCCCTTTTCACGGATCTCGGGGTAGAATTGATTGTCCCATGTGCTGAACAGCGAGGTTGTCACGTAAAGCCGTTTGCCGTCGAGCGAGAGCTGGAACATCTGTGGCCCGCCCGCGACCTCGACCCCGTTGACACTTGGTGCCTTGCCCAGAAGCCCGCCCATGAAGACTTGTCCGGTCAGCTTCGGATTATGCGGATCGGAGATGTCGTATTGGCGCATGTCACCATGCAGCCAATTGTTCAGATACAGGTACTTGTCATCCATCGAGATCAGGATGGCCGACATTACACCGGGCAGCGGAATGGGCCATTCCGGGTGTGGCTCGTTGTCGACGTCAATGATCTTTTCCCACTGCCATGTGCCGCCATCGTCCTTCCACCAATGGATCACGTTGGTCGACAGGGCCGCCCCGCAGAACCCGTGCGTGCTGTCGGGATTGTGGTGGAACTTGACCTCCAGCGGGAGCAACCCGTCCTCGCCGAGGTAAAAACTCTCGACAGGCTCGCGTTTCTCGAAATCCCAGAAATGCAACTCGCGTCCGTATTTCAGGTGGCCGACCTCCTCAAGATCGAACCCCGGCATGAACGTGTTCGGTGCAGCCCATTCCGAGCTGACCATCACGTTGTGACGTGGCTGATACCAGAAGTCATAGCCGAACTTGATCTCGCCCATGGAGTTTTCCCAACGGCCCACGATCTCGAAGTCCTTGTTGAGATGCAGATACCCGCCGGGCGCTTCGCCCTTGGCGTTGCCGAGAAAGGAGATGATGATCTCGGAGCCCAGACAATGCACCGTGTGGGGC
Source organism: uncultured Aliishimia sp. (assembly GCA_965656085.1). Lineage (GTDB taxonomy): Bacteria > Pseudomonadota > Alphaproteobacteria > Rhodobacterales > Rhodobacteraceae > Aliishimia. Next base: position 24,765 of record CBFHJA010000018.1, read on the forward strand.
CCGCTCAGATCGGTCTTGGACTTGATCTCGGCCCCATCGATCACCTTGTGCAAGCGCGGCGCGCGCGGGTCGGTGGCGGTGTCCACGATATGCAGGTTGTTCGAACGTACGCCGGGCAGGATCAGATATTTGCGGCTCATGCTGTCATCATCGAAGCAGGAAGAACAGGCGTTCCAGCCCATGTGATGCAACTCGTCCCCGATCCCCGGCATCTCCAACCGGTGTATGACCTGAGAATAAGTCGGACTGTCCGGATCCACATCGACCGTGGCGAGGTAATCCGGCTTCTGAATGCCCGTCCCGGTGTAGATCGCAATCGTGTAAAGCAGTTTCTCGCGCGGCGCTTTGATCGCATCTTCCGGAGACGCGTAGCCCGGTCCACAACACTCCATCGCACACCCCTCCCATCAGCCCGCGTGCACATACGGGCCTCATGATTTCGTTGGCGCTCCCGTGGATGCGTTCGATCCAGTTGTCGCGATACATCCGTTCAATCGGGTAGCCCGCCACCACACCGTAGCCACTGCAAATATGAAAGCAACGCTCAACAATCCTTGAATGCAATTCGGCGCGCGCCCGCGTCGCCACCGAGGCGCGTTCGGTCGCAAATGACCCTTGCGACAGCGCAATGACGCTCTCGTGACCAAAGGATTTTGCGGGTGCAGCTTTGGTGAGACATGCCGCAGGGACGAATTGCGCGGTCAGCTTTCAGCGACTCGCTGGGCGAAACCGAACCCTTCGAATGTCAGAGCGCAATCATGCACACAGCGGATGCAACGCCGGGTTCTATACAGACACTTCATGAATGGAGTAAGGTGCATCCACATGTGAACGGAGGGTTGGATGATATGAACCTGCGCCAATTGGAAGCCTTCCGCGCCACGATCCGCAGCGGGTCGATTACCGAAGCGGCGAAGATGATGCACATCTCGCAACCCAGTGTCAGTCGCCTGATCGCCGATCTCGAACTGTCTGCAGGCTTCCCGCTCTTTGTGCGCATCGGGCGGGGGCTGACGCCGACCGTGGAAGGCCGGCACTTCTATGAAGGGGTGGAGGCCATGTTCGTGGGCATTGACCGCCTTGAGGATCTCGCGAAATCCATCCGGACGTCGCAAGGCGGGACCATCTCGATCGCCACGATTCAATCCATCGCGACAATTGAACTGCCACAAGCGATCAGCCGCCTTTACAAGGACAACCCCGAGATCCGGTTCGATATCCAGTCGCGCAATACGCCTGCCATTCTGGATGCTGTGCAGATGCGCCAGATCGATCTCGGCATTGTCGGGCGGGAGCCCAATTACGACGGGGTCGATATCCTGTATCAGACCTCCGCGCCTTATGTCTGCCTGATGCCGGAAGATCACCCGGCAGCCGCTGAATATGGCGCTGTCGATCTGGAGGAACTGGTGCAAACAGAGACGTTCGTAACCTTTGGCGACAGCTACCCGGATTCCATGATGTCCATTGATCCCGACCTGTCGGGCAAGTTGCGGGCGCGGTCGCGCTTGTCCGTGGCGAACATGCCCTTGGCCGGCGCGCTGGTGCGTGAAGCATCTGTCATGGCGGTCTCTGACCCGTTTTCCGCAGAGCAGGCCGTGCGCATGGGCGGTGTCGTGTTTCGTCCGATCAAGCAGAACCTGACGTATTTCGTGACGGCCATTGCCGCGCGGCGAGAAAGCCTGCCACGCGAAGCGCTGAAATTCGTGGAGCTTTTCGCCGCGCAGCTGGAAGAGCGGGTCAGGCAGGTCAAGTCGCTGAGCGCCGACGTCCATTGACCGGTCGGGCCCGACCGCCCGGACATGCGCGCAGCCTTGTTCCGCGCTGTTGCCGCATGGGTCGACGAGAATTCGATGGATATGCTCCGACATAGCGACAACGCATGAGTGGACCACGTTTTTCGATTGGTCGAAGCCGGATCGTTGTCTGTAGGCTCAAAATGTCAACCCAGCTGCGCAAGGGCCGGTATCGCGATGGTGTTCTCTGCCAATCAGATTTTTTCAACCGAGGATGCCCGTCGATTGGCGCAGCGGAGACTTCCGCGCTTGATCTTTGATTTTATCGAAGGCGCGGCGGGTCGCGAAGTCGGAACAACCCGCAATCAATCGCAGTTTGATACCATCATGCTCCGACCCCGGGTGATGGCAGATGTGGCGGAGCGCGCGACGACGACATCTCTTTTGGGACAGGAATTCGGCCTGCCGGTCGGGATCGCTCCGATGGGGATGTGCAATCTGGCATGGCCGCATGCGGACCGGCATCTGGCGGAGGTTGCCAAGGCCTTCGACATCCCGGTCTGCCTGTCGTCCGCCGCGTCCAGCACGATCGAGGATATGGGCGCGTGGGCGGGGTCTTTGGCGTGGTTCCAGCTCTATTTCGGACAATCCGCCGAGGCGTCCTTGATGATGGCGGATCGTGCGAGACAAGCGGGCTACGAGACGCTCATCCTGACGGTGGATGTGCCGCAAGTCTCGCGCCGCATCCGAGATCTCAGGAATGGCTTCGGCGTGCCGTTCACAATGACGCCGCAAGCCTTTTGGGATTTCGCGACGCATCCGCGCTGGTCACTCAGCACGCTGCGCAATGGCCCGCCAAGCCCGAAGAATTTCGACGCCGATCACGGGACGGGCCGTTTTGACCGCGGCGCCAGCCGTGCAGGTGCAAATTGGGAGTTTCTCAAGCGGTTGCGAGACAGCTGGCACGGCAAGCTGATCGTCAAGGGAGTGACGGCGGGGGAAGATGCGCGGCAGATCAGCCGACTTGGCGCAGACGCCGTCTATGTGTCGAACCACGGCGGGCGCCAGCTCGACAGCGTGCCGCCTGCAATCGATCTTCTTCCCCTGATCCGCGACGCGGTGGGGGCCGATATGCCGATGATCTTCGACAGCGGTGTGCGCAGCGGGGAGGATGTGGTGAAGGCGCTAGCCCTTGGAGCGGATTTCGTGATGATTGGACGTCCGGCCCTTTTCGCCTTGGGGGCCGGCGGCGCGCCGGGTCTGACGCAACTGATGAACGCCTTTGCCGAGGACATCAGCGTCGTGCTTGCGCAGTTGGGGGCTCGGTCTGTCGCCGATCTCGGCCCGCACAGTCTTTTCCCGCCACAGCACACGGAACAATCCGCGCAACAGGCGCCCATCCCGATCCACCTTGCCGCGAAGACCTGATGAAAGAACCGACCAAGATGATGAGCAATGACAAAACGATCAGAGGCGGTGCAGTGCTGGCCCGCGCCCTCAAGGAAAAAGGCGTCGATCACGCGTTCACGTTGGCGGGCGGGTTTTGCAACCCGGCGCTGGAAGGGTTCATGGAATGCCAGATGCCGGTGATCAACACGCCGCATGAACAAATCGCCGGGCATCTGGCGGATGGTCATGCGCGGATCACGCGCAAGCCAACCGTGTGTCTGGTCGGACCCGAAGGCTTCGCCAATGCGGTTCCGGCGATGCTCGAAGCGGGCGGCGAGCGCAGCCCGGTGATTTTCGTCACCGGGTCTTCAACGCTGAAACGGCAGGGCGCTGGCGGGTTCAAGGAAATCGACGACGTGGCGATCGCGGCTCCTTTGGTCAAGTATTCGGTTCAGATCACGGATGGCGAGCGCATCAGCGAATTCGTCAACCGTGCGTGGACAGCGGCGACAACCGGCTATCCCGGACCGGTTCATATCTCGCTCCCCGTCGATATAATGTTCTCGTCGTTTGACGTGGATGCAGGCCGTGAAGAACGCCCCTTTGATCGCTCCGACCGGCCGCTGCCGCGGGCATGGCCCGACCCGGCGGCGCTGAAGACGGTGCTTGATCTTGTCAAAGCCTCGGAACGCCCGGTGATCATCGGCGGCCATGGTGTGTGGTGGTCCAGATCCGAGGACAAGCTGGAGGCCGTGGGCAAGACCTTGCGCGTGCCGGTTTTCAATGTCCCGTACCACTCCAAGCTTCTGGGCGAGGAATGCGAGGCCTATATGGGATTGGCCGATTTCCACCAGTACCACCCCTCGAAACCGGCCATTCACGAGGCGGATCTGGTCCTGATGATCGGCGGGCCGCTCGACAATCAGATGAATTTCGGCAATCCGCCGTTCTTTACCGCGGATCAGACGCTGGTCTGTATCAATGGCAGCCATGAAGAGCTGGAACACAATCAGGCCGCCGACGAGGTGCTGTTGTCCGATCCCGGCGCGTTTCTGGATGCGCTGATGGATGTCGGCACATCATGGCCTGACTGGTTCGACCTGCAAAGGACCCGCCGCGCGGCTTGGGTCGACGCGTGGTACGAGCATATCGCGGCAGAGACGGCCAAGCCGGGCAAGATGCACCCGCTGCAACTGTCGCTCGATGTGCAGGCGCAGATGGGCGACGAGGACTGGCTGATCTTCGACGGCGGCAACACGCATTTCTGGTCCGAGATCGCGGTCAACATGGCGGGCTGGCGCGGCCAGAAGCTGGGCGGGATCATGCACCCGGGAAATTACTCGCTGCTGGGGGTCGGTGTGTCCTTTGGGGTGTCGGCCAAAGCGGTGCATCCGGATCGCAATGTCGTGGTGATTTCGGGCGACGGGGCCTTTCTGTCCGGCGGGTTGTCGATTGAAGCCGCGTTTCAGGAGAACCTGCCGATCACGATTGTGATCGACAATAACGGCGGGCTCGATTGCATTTCGCAGCAGCAGGAACGTCTTTTTGCAAATGGCACACACTTTGCCACCGATTTTCGGGATATTCCTTTCCACACGATGTGCGAAGGGCTTGGGGGGCATGGCGAGTTGGTCGAGACACGCGACCAACTGGCACCGGCGTTGAAACGAGCCATGGCCAGTGGCAAGACGGCCATCGTCAACGTCAAATGTCGCGGTGTGATCAGCCCGATCGTGGCGGCGACCTCCGACAAACGAGACAAGGCTTCGATCGAATAATGGCGACACTTACCTCACACACGCTGAACGGCTCCGACGGCACGCATGCAGGCGGCATCGCGGTGCGCCTGCATGACCTCAAGAGCGGCAAACGCCTCCTGACGTCCGCCATGGATGCGGGCGGGCGGCTGTCCGAGACGATTGAGCCGGGCGATATCGACCCAAGCGCGACCTATGAGTTGCTGTTCGACACCTCCGCATATTGGGCCGCGCGCGACATGCCCGCGACGGTGCAGCAGATCGCCCTGCGCTTTTCCATGCCGGACCCGGAAGGTGTGTACCATATGCCCGTTATCCTGAACCCCAATTCCTATTCCATGTGGTGCTCTGCCTGATGGATGATCTCAATATGTCACGGCGCATTCGCCGCACGCCCTACACGGACCGGGTGGAACAGGCGGGCGTGCGCGGGTTCTCGGTGGTCAACCACATGCTCTTGCCCAAGGCCTTTCAGCGCTCGGTCGAGGAGGATTACTGGCACCTGCGCGAGCATGTGCAGATCTGGGACGTGTCCTGCCAGCGTCAGGTTCAGATCATGGGACCGGATGCCGCTGTGCTTGTGCAGTGGATGACACCGCGCGATATCTCCGGGGCAAAGGTGGGCGATTGCCTGTATGTCCCGCTGATCGACGCCGATGCCGGGCTGATCAATGATCCGGTCTTGCTGAAACTGGCGGAGGATCGTTTCTGGCTGTCCATCGCGGACAGCGACGTGTTGCTCTACGCGATGGGCCTTGCGCTCGGGCGCGGTCTGGATGTGGAGGTGTCCGAACCGGATGTATCGCCCCTTGCAGTGCAGGGACCGAAGGCCGAAACGCTTCTGGCGGACCTGTTCGGCACCCATGTCCGCGACATCCGGTTTTTCAAGTTCGGCTGGATTGACGTCGAAGGGACGCGCCAACTGATCGCCCGGTCCGGTTACTCGCGGCAGGGCGGGTTCGAGATTTATCTGCAAGGCGGCCATCTTGGCCCGGCCCTGTGGGACGCGATCTGGCAGGCGGGGCAGCCGCATGACATCACGCCCGGCTGTCCGAACCTGATCGAGCGGATCGAGGGCGGGCTGTTTTCCTACGGCAACGAGATGACCCGGCAGAACAATCCGTTCGAGATCGGGTTGGGCAAGTTTTGCTCGGTGGATGACTCGATCGACTATATCGGCCGGGAGGCCCTCCAGAAGATCGCCGCCGACGGCGTTCAGCGCGAAATCCGGGGGGTCGCCTTCGATGGCGGCCCGTGCCCGACCTGCTCACGGCCGTGGCCGGTCATGGTCGGCGAGGTGCAGGTCGGACAGGTGACGTCCGCCATCTGGTCGCCGCGGCTAAAGCGCAATGTCGGACAATCGATGATTGAGCGCGCCTTCTGGGCGCCGGGCCAACCGGTCACGGTGCAGTCTCAGGATGGTGCTTCGCGGCCCGGTGAGGTGTCTGCGCTGCCTTTTGCGTGAGCGACGCGTCCGGGATCGAGATCTTCACGCCGTCTGCTCTGTGGCCTGCGCCATTTGCAGGCGCGACAGGGCGGCGATCTCATGGTGGCAGCGAATTGCGTGACCGCTGTCGCCGGTCTGCCACGGCGGGGCTTGCGTGTCGCAGATCGGCCCGATCTTGCGCGGACAGCGGCGCTGAAAGGGGCACCCTTGTGCAGGCGGAGACAGCTCGACCACATCATCCGCGCTCAGCGTGGGCGCCGTATCGGGATCGGGCTCCAGAACTGCATCGAGCAAAACCTCGGTATAGGGATGCGATGGCTCTGCATAGACATCCGCCGATGGACCGATCTCGCACAGCCGCCCCTGATAGAGAACCGCGACCCGATCCGACAAGGCACGAACCACAGCCAGATCGTGGCTGACGAAGATATAGGTCGTCCCTTGTGTCGCCTTGAGGTCATTGAGCAGGTCGAGGACCGCCGCCTGCACCGACACGTCGAGCGCCGAGGTCACTTCATCGCAAAGCACCAACTCGGGCTCGGCCGCAAAGGCACGGGCAATGGCGACACGCTGCTTTTCGCCGCCCGACAACTGGCTGGGCAGCCGGTCCAGATAGTGGGCGCCCAACCGGACGCGCTCCAGTATCTCCGCACTGCGCCGATAAAGGGCATCGCCCGTGAGCCCGAAATAGAGCTTCAAGGGCTGTTCAAGGATTTCCGCGATGGTGTGGCGCGGGTTCAGACTGTCATCTGGGTTCTGAAAGATCAGTTGCACTTTGCGCAAATGGTCGGCGCTTCGGTATTCGACCTCGCGCGCCAACTCAGTGCCGCCTGCGACACGGATCGTGCCTCCCGTAGGTGGCAGCAGGCCTGCGATGGCTTTCAGGATGGTCGATTTTCCCGAGCCGCTTTCGCCGACAAGGCCCAGCGTCTCGCCCTTTTCGACGGCGATCTCGATGCCGTCGACGGTCATGACCCGGGTCCCGGCACGCCCGCGCAGCTTGTCGAGTAGCCCGGGCCGCGTGTAGCTGATCGACAGATCCTGCAATTGCAGCGCCGGTGCGTCGGCTGCGGCCACTTTCACCGGTTCCGCACCCGATCCGACAATCGAAATTTCCTCGGCCCGTTCGGGATAGAAACAGCGCACGGCCTCACCGCCGGGTTGTGTGACGAGATCGGGCCGGCTGTTTCGGCATCTGTCTTGCGCCAAGGCACACCGCTCCACGAAGGCACATCCCGCGCCAGCCCCGCCCGGGGCCGGAGGGGTGCCGTCGAGGGCAACGGGCAGACGCGGGTCGCTGAGCTTGGGGATCGAGGCAAGAAGCCCGCGCGCATAGGGGTGCACCGGGGTTGTCAGCACTTGCCGCGTCGTGCCCTGCAACACGATCTCGCCGGCATACATCACCACCACTTGGTCGCAGACCCGCGCAATCGCGCCCAGATCGTGGCTGACATAGACCATCGCCATGCCGCGCTCCCGGGCAATCTCGCGCAGCAACTCGAGGATGTGCGCCTGTGTCGTGACATCGAGACCGGTTGTCGGTTCGTCCAGAAGCAGGGCATGCGGCTCGCCCGCCAAGGCCATTGCAATCGCGACGCGCTGTTGTTGACCGCCCGACAGTTCATGCGGAAACCGCGTCACGATGGCGTCCGGATCGGGAAGGCGCACTTGGCGCAGCAGGTCGACGGCTTTGGCGGCATGCTGTGCCTCGGGCACGTCGGAGTGCAGGCGCAACGCCTCGATCAGTTGCGCCCCGATCCGCAGCGTCGGCGTCAGGGATTGGCCCGAGTTCTGCGGGATCAGCGCCAACTCGCCGCCGCGTATCTGTTCCAGCTCAGTGCGCGACTGGGCGAACATGTCCCTGCCCTGAAAGGCGACCGAGCCGCCTATGAGGCGCAGGCCGCGCTTCAGATAGCCCATGGCGGCCAGTGCGAGGGTCGATTTGCCCGACCCGCTCTCGCCGACGATGCCGACGCTCTCGCCTTCCCCGACGCGCAGATCGATGTTGCGCAGAACCGGCAGGGTCTGCCCGGATTTCCCGGTGAACCCAACCGAGATGTTGCGGATGTCGATGAGGGCGTTGCTCATACCGGTGCCTTTTGTGCGCGGTCGATGCCGAGGGCCTTGGCCAGCGCATCCGCTGTCAGATTGATCCCGATGATGAGCGACGACAGTGCGATCACCGGCCCCAGCACGCCCCACGGTGCGAAGGACATGAAGCCGCGCGCATCCGCGATCATCAGCCCCCAATCCGGCGTTGGAGGCGAGACGCCGAAGCCCAGAAAGGACAGCGACGAGAACGCAAGAAGCATCCACGACCAGCGCATCGCGCCTTCGACCATCAGCGTATCGAGCACATTGGGCAGCAACTCACGCCGAATGATCGTCATGCGCCCATGCCCCCGGGCGCGCGAGGCGGACACGAAGTCACGCGCGACGACGTCATGAGTGGCGGCGCGGGCAATGCGGATCACGGGGATGCCGTAAAAGAAGGCGAGGGTGGGGATCAGAACTTCGATGCCGGTTCCGAAGGTCACGATGAGCACCAGCATTTTCAGAATCCACGGCAAGGACAGAAACGCATCGACAACGCGCATCAGGACTTCGTCCACACGCCCGCCGATAAGGCCGAACAGGATGCCCACGAACCCGCCCCATGCCACGGCAATGGGTGTGGCGATCCCCGTGACAAGCAGCGCTTCGCGCCCGCCCAGCAGCACGCGGGTCAACACGTCACGGCCCAGATGGTCGGTGCCCAGCCAATGCGCCGCATCCGGCCCTGTCAGCATCATCGCGCTGTTCATCGCCTTGTAGTCATATGGCACGATCAGCGGGCTGATGAAGGCCAGAACTACGTGGAAGACGACGAGCGACAAGCCGATGGCACCGGATGGCCGGGAGACGACGTCGCGCAGCACCGAACTGATCCGGCCAAGCCGCGTGTTCTTCGGAGGGGCGGTCGAAATGCTCATCCGCGCCTCATGTGCAAGGTGCGCAAGCGCGGGTTGGCGATCATCGTGAGAATGTCGGCGGTCAGGTTCACGCCGACATAGACCGTCGCGACGATCAGGGCGATGGCCTGCACGACCGGCAGGTCACGATCCGAGATGGCATCGATCATCATCCGGCCCAGCCCGGGATAGTTGAACACGACCTCGATCACCACGACACCGCCGAGCAGCCATGCGATGGTCAACGCAACGACGTTGATCGCGGGCAACAGCGCGTTGGGCAACGCATGGCGGAAGACGATGCGCCAGTAGGGCACGCCTTTCAGCGTCGCCATCTGGATATAGTCGCCGGCCATGACCTCGATCACCGAGGACCGCACCATGCGCAGGATATGGGCGGTCATGACCATCGTCAGCACGAACACCGGCAACAGGATTTCCGGGAAGAACTCGGCAGCGGGTGCATCGGCCGAGGTCAACACGATGCCGGGCAGCCAGCCGAGCCAGACGGAGAAGACCAGAATGAGCACGGTCGCGGACACGAATTCCGGAATGGTCATGGCGAAAATGGCGAGGGTCGAGACCGTCAGGTCAATCGGGCGGTCCCGCCACAGGCCTGTGACAACGCCGAGGAAAATCGCCAGCGGAACGCCCAAGCCGAGTGCACAGGCCGCGAGCAGAAGCGAGTTCTTCAGACGGTTCCCGACAAGCTCGGCAATGCTCCGTTCGCCATTCGCCGACACGCCCAGATCGCCTTGCACAGCGCTTGCGGCCCAGTCCAGATAGCGCACGGTGGCTGGCCGGTTCAGCCCTTGAGCGTCACGACAGTTTTCCAGCAGCTTGCCCTGCGCCTCGCGTTCGAGGAAGGCGGTGCAGGCATCGCCGGGCAACATCTCGACGCCGGCGAAGATGATCATGGAGACGATGACCACCGTGATCGCGCCCAGAAAAAGCCGACGAAGAAGCATGCGAAGCATGGAATGAAACCTGACTGGCGGGGAAGTTGTCGTGCACGGGCGCGGCCTGTACCGCCGCGCCCGTGTCGGTCAACGGGGTCTTAGTCGACCGTGATCTTGTGCCAGCGCACCGCGTCGTTCTTGACCGCGTCGAGGTTCGACACGCGCGACGACACGCCGACCAACTTGGTCACTGTGTAAGGGATCAGCGTTCCGGCGTTTTCATGCAGATACTCTTGCGCCGCGACGTAGATCGCCTTGCGCTTGTCGAAGTCAAGCTCGCGCCGGGCCTCGGCCAGCATGGCGTCGAAGGTTTCATCCTTGAAGTAGCTTTCGTTCCACTTTGCCGAGGACAGGTAGATCTCGTGCAGGGCCTGATCCGCCGGGCGTTCATTCCAGCGTGTGGCCGAGACATCCTTTTTCATCCAGACCTCTGACCAATAGCCGTCAGAGGGCGACTGCACGACATTGACCCGGATCCCGGCGGCAGCGGCTTGCTCCTGATAGGCCACGGCGAGAGTGGGCCATGTGGGCTCCAGCGTCGCGACATGCACGTCGATATCGATCCCGTCCGGATACCCGGCGTCCGCCAGAAGCGCCTTTGCGCCTTCGATATCCTGTGGGCAACTCAGATCGGCCCGGTATTGATCGTTGGGTTCGACCGGTGTGTCGCAAGACACGATGCCCTCTCCGCCCAGCACGAGTTGCACCAGTTCTTCGCGGTCGGCGACCATGCGAACCGCTTGGCGCACACGCACGTCCGAGAAGGGCTCGACATCGGTGCGGAACACCAGACCGCGCCAGTTGCCCGTGGGGATGACCTGCACGTCGTACTTGTCCGACCCCGAGAGCATGACGCGTTGCTGCGCCGTAATGCCCCGCTCCATGTCGATCTGGCCGCCAAGCAGCGCCTGCAGGCGCGCCTGACCGTCCGCGATGCCGATGACCTCCATTCTCGCGACCCCCGGTGCGCCTTCCCAATAGTCGGGATTGGCGACGAGAACCGTGGTGCCATCGGCGTCGAAAGTCTCCACCTTGAAGGGTCCGGTGCCATTGCCGGTCGTGGCAATGGTGTCGCTCGATCCCTCGTTCAGCATACGCAGGCGATAATCCATCAACTGTAGCGGCATGTCGGCGAAGGGCGTGTTCAGCGTGATCTGAACCGTCATATCATCGAGCGCTTTGACCTCTGTGATCATCTTGACGGCGGAGCGGGCCGGGCTGTCGCTGTCGGGGTCGAGCACGCGGTTGAGCGAATAGACCACATCGGCGGCCTCGAACGTCGATCCGTCATGGAAGGTGACGCCGTCGCGCAGCTTGAAGGTCCAGACCGTCGCGTCTTCGTTGGCCTCCCAGCTTGTGGCAAGATCGGCCTGCGGCTTGCCGTCGAGGCCGGGGCGGACCAGCCGGCTCATGATCTTTTCGGTGATCTGGAACACGCGGCCTTTGGAAATCGGGTCAAGGCTGGAATTGGCTCCAAACCCCAACTCATGGGCCTGACGGAATGTCCCGCTCGGTTCTGCTGACGCCAACCCGGCGGTCAGCGCGGCAACCGACGCAAGTGCGATTATTCGTTTCATTGTGTCTCCTCCCAGTGTCGGAGGGCTTGTGCGGTACCCTCCCTACAGATGTTCGTCCTGAGCTTCGCGGATCGACAAACGCAAATTGGGGCGTTCATGGATAGAATTTTTGCTATCCGCCGTGATTTGAGAGCTCCGGTGCAGGGCAAGCTTTGCCCTTTGACATCCATAGGACAAATACCGTTTCTTGGGGCATGTATGTGCAAAACAAATGAAAGAGCGTGATGTGGGGGAACTGAGCATCGTTGCAATCGGGGGCGGTGGCTTCACGCATGGCACATATCCGTCGCTGGACGCGTTCTGCATCACGCGGTCGGGCAAGGATGATCCCGCCGTCGGGTTCATCGGCACGGCCAGCCGGGACGATCCCGTCAAGATCGACCGGTTCCACGCCTGTTTCAGCACGCATGTCACGCGCCATGAATACCTGCCCATGGATTTGGACGCAGAGGCCTTGGCCCGGCGACTGGCCGGGCTCGACATGGTTTATGTCGGGGGCGGAGATACCGAAGCGATGGTCGCTGAGTGGCATGGCTCCGGATGGGATGATGTGCTGCGCGACGCGGCTCTCTCGGGGCTGACTTTGGCAGGGGTGAGTGCGGGCGCGGTCTGCTGGTTCGAGTGGTTCCTGTTTAGCTCCGGGACTGGCCCCATGCGCCCCTTGCGCGGCCTTGGGCTCCTGAGGGGCGGGGCCTGTCCGCATTACTCGACCGAGCCGGACCGGCAGGTCGCGCTGCACAAGGCGGTCGCCGACAGGTCCATGCCTGCGAGCCTCGCGATGGATGACGGTGTCGCGGTGGCCTTTGGTGCGAAGGGGCCAGAGGCGGTGCTGAGCGCCGCGCCGGACGCGGGGGCCTATGAGATCACGCGCCGATCGGATGGCACGGCGCATCAGGTCCCGTTGCGTGTCTCGGGGCTGTCGCGCTCGGCCTGAGCCAGCATCCAGTCCATGACCGCCGCGACCTCGGGCGTCCGTATACTCCTCGGCTTTGCCAGAATGTAGAAGGACCGCGCCGGGCGCAGCTGCCTGTCAAATGGCTTGACCAGTTGGCCTGCCTCCAACTCCGGCCTGACAAACGGCAAGATGCCCAGAGCCACGCCATGCCCCTCGGTCGCGGCCTGCAAGACCAGATTGGTGTCGGTGATGACGGTCTCGTCGGCGAGTTCCAGATCGGAGCACCCGGCTGCCGCGAGCCACGCCGCCCATTCCGACTTGTCCCGTTGGTGGATGATCGGGTAGCGCGCCAGATCGCGCGGACCCTCAAGGCCGCCGCGCGCGCGCAGCAGCGCCGGGCTGAGAACCGGCGCGTAGGTCACATCCAGAAGCCTGTAGCTCTCCAGCCCGGACCAGTCGCCGACGCCCCAGTCGATGGCCAGATGCGTGTCCATCATGACCGCGTCGGTAATGCGCGGGCTGTCGCGCAGCACGAGATTGATCTTGGGAAAGGCCTGTTTGAAGGCGGCAAGGCGCGGGATCATCCAGCGCGCGCCGAAGATGGGGCCGACCGCGAGCGTGACCGTGCGGCGCGAGCTGTGAATGCGGTCCTCGACCGCGCTGCGGATTTCACCGAAGGATCGGGTCAGCACGGCGCTGAGCGTCCGGCCTTCGTCGGTCAGAACCACGGCCCGTGTCTTGCGGATGAACAGCTTGCAGCGCCAGTCGCGCTCCAGTTCGCGGATCTGGTTGCTCACGGTTGTCGGGCTGACACAAAGCTCCTCCGCCGCGTCCTTGAAACTCAGCCGGCGCGCGGCGACTTCGAAGGTGCGCAGCGCGGTCAGCGGAAGTTTTCTCGGGGCGCTGGGCATTGGGCCGCGTTCCATGACAACAGATTTCTTCATTTATAGGACTAGGACAAATTACTTGTCGACACACGAAGGGCCGGCGACTGTGCTCTTGACGAAACCAGAGGCTCGAAATGGTAGATGCTGCAAAGAGCGTGCCGCGCCGATCCCGGTCCGGCGGCAGGCGCAAAACGGGGCAGCAGCGTCCCGGCGACGGTCCGGTTCGGAGCTTGCCTGTCTCGGGGCGGCTGAACCCGCTGAGTGAGCAAGACCTTGCGCGCATTCACGACGCCTCCCTCGACATCCTTGCGCAGATCGGCCTGAGCGAGGCGCCGCAGGTGATGATCGACGTGATCACCGCGGGCGGGGGCGCCTTGAGTGATGACGGGCGCCTTGTGTTCCCCAAACCGTTGGTCGAACAGGCGCTGGCCGGTATGCGCCGGAATTTCAGCTTGTTCGGGCGCGGGGGCGAGCATGCGCTTGATCTGACGGGGGCGCGGGTTCACGCCGGATCCGGCGGCGCGTCGCCGAATATCGTCGACAGCATCAATGGCAGCTACCGACCCGCCACGCTGGCGGATCTCTATGATGCCGCACGGCTTGTCGATACGCTGGACCATATCCACTTCTTCTCGCGCTCGATGATCGCAGGGGATATGCCGACGCCGCGTGATCTGGACATCAACACGGCCTTTGCCTGCCTCGCGGGCACGCAAAAGCATGTGATCGTCAGCGCAAGCGAGCCCGGCCATGTGCGCGACATTGCACAGATGTGCTACATGGTCGCTGGCTCCGAGGACGCGTTTCGCGCGCGACCGTTTTTGTCGCTGAACGTCAACCACGTGGTTCCCCCGCTGCGGTTCGACAGCGCGGCCTGCGACGTGCTGGCCGAGGCCGTGGCGCTTGGCATTCCGGTCATGGTCAACACGTTCGGGCAGATGGGGGCCTCCAGCCCGGTGACGATTGCCGGATGCCTTGCCCAGACCAATGCCGAGACGCTGGCCGGAATGGTGTTTGCATGGTCGCTGGATCCCGAGGCCCGGGCGGTCTACGGCGCGCGGCCCATGGTGACCGACCTGCGCTCCGGTGGCATGGCGGGCGGCGGCGGAGAGCAGGCGGCGCTGACGGCGGCGGCCTCGCAGATCGCGCGGTTCTATGACCTGCCGAATTCCACGATTGCCGGGGCCACCGACAGCAAGCTGGTCGATGCGCAATCGGGCTATGAAAAGGCGCTGACGGTCACGGTCGCCGCGCAGGCGGGGGCCAACATGATCACGCAGGCGGCAGGCACGCAGGCGGGGCTTCTGGCCACGTCGCTGGAGGCGTATGTCGTCGACAACGACATGCTGGGGGCGATCTTGCAATCTTGCGGACAGATCGAAGTGAGCGATGCCACCCTGTCGGCCGATATCGTGTCCGATGTGGTGCGCGGAGAGGGGCACTACCTCGGTCATGCGGACACCTATGCGCGGATGAAGTCGGATTTCACCTATCCCGAGCACGCCGACCGGCAGCCGCCCGATGCATGGCTGGCGCGCGGCGCGCCGACGATCAATGCCTCTGCGCATAACACGGTCATGAAAACGCTGGCCGCGCATTTTCCCTGCTATATACCGGCCGCGTGCGAGCAGTCCCTACGGGAGCGGTTCGACATTCGTCTGCCAAGATCGAGGATGCAGCCAGCATGAAGCCAGCATGAAGATTGCCGTGATCGGTGTCGGGGCGATGGGCTCCGTCTATGCCGCCTTGCTCGCGGATGCGGGCCACGAGGTCTGGGCCGTCGATACGTGGGAGGCGCATGTCGATGCGATCAACACCACCGGATTGCGGGTTGAGGGGGCGAGCGGCGACAGGACCGTCACGACCCTGCGCGCAACCACCCGGATGTCGGATGTCGGGCCCTGTGATCTGTGCCTGATCGCAACGAAGGCCTCGGGCGTGGGCCTCGCGGCGCAGGAGGCGGCCCCGGTGATCGGCGAAGACGCGCTTGTTCTGACGATCCAGAACGGTCTGGGCGCGGCGGAGCGCATCGCGAGACACATGCCGATCGGCAATGTCCTGCTCGGCGTCGCGGACGGGTTCGGCGCGTCGATGAAAGGCCCCGGTCATGCGCATCACAACAGCATGAAACTGATCCGGATCGGCGAGATCGACGGCGGTCTGACAGATCGTCTGCGGGCATTGGAACAGGTCTGGAAAGGCGCCGGCTTCAACGTCCGGGCCTTCGAGAACATCACCCAGCTGATCTGGGAGAAATTCCTGTGCAACGTCACGTTCAGTGCGCCCTGCACGGCCTTCGGGGCAACTGTGGGTGAGTTGATGGACAACCCGCAGCATTGGCAGATAGCACTCGGGGCCATGCAGGAGGCCTATGCCATCGCGCAGGCCAAAGGCATTCGATTGTCCTTTGAAGACCCCATCGCCTATGTGACGGACTTCGGGGCGGGCATGGCGCAGGCCAGACCGTCCATGCTGCTCGATCACATGGCCGAACGGGTGTCCGAACTGGATGCGATCAACGGCATCGTGCCCGTGATGGGCCGCGAGGCGGGCATCCCGACCCCGTATAACGACACGCTGACCGCCATTCTCAAGCAGCGCGAAGCCGCATTCGGACGGCTGGACCCATGAATATCGGCTCGTTCCTCCATGACGGCCGCGCGCAATATGGCGTGTTTGCGCAGGATGGCGTGCGCCCGGCCAGCGCCGGCCTGCACGCGCGCTACGGGACCTTGCGAGACCTGCTCGATGCCGGGCAGGTTGATCTGTTGCGCGACGTGTCGACCCTGTCGGACCCGGTCCCCCTGTCCGACGTCACTTTTCTCCAGCCTATCCCCAACCCGCGCAAGATCATCTGCGTTGGCCTGAACTACCCCAAACCCTATCCGGTCGACGGGCCCGCGCCTCCATCACCCGAGAACATCATCCTGTTCGGCAAGGAGCGCGACACGCTTGTCCCGCACCGGGCCGCCCTCGAAAGGCCCATGGGCGCGCCCTCCGAGAGCTTCGACTATGAAGGCGAGATCGCGGCGGTCATCGGCAAGCCCGCGCGGAATGTCTCGGAACAGGACGCTCTCGGCCACGTTCTGGGCTATTCCATGTTCAACGACGGCTCCGTGCGCGCGTGGCAGAAGCACTCCATCTATGCCGGTAAGAACTTTGCCAACTCCGGCGCATGGGGGCCGTGGATCACAACGGCAGATGCGCTTGCGCCCGTTGAAGACCTGCACCTGACCGTGGCGCTGAATGGCTATATCGTGCAATCCGCCTTCGGACGAGAGATGATATTCTCGACAGCCGCGCAGATCGCTTATGCGTCCACGCTGTTCTGCCTGCAGCCGGGCGACGTGATTGCCACCGGCTCACCGGACGGAACCGGCGGCAGCAGAGTGCCCAAACGCTTCCTTCTGCCCGGCGATCACCTGTCGATCTCGGTGACTGGGATTGGATCGCTGGAAAACACGGTTGCCGACCGCCCGGGCACCCCGGCGCCTCACAAGTAGAACGCCTCGGAGCGGTTCGTGAACTCGTGCATATGCACGACAACCTCGTGCTCGCGCAACAACACGACCCCATAGGCCGGGGGCTCGAAATTGCCCGTTATGCGATCCGCCGCGCCGGCGAGGTCCAAAGCCACCTGATGGTTCAGACCGCGCATGCACGAATAGCTGATGCCGCGCCAATTGCCGAAAATCGCGCGATGCACATGGCCGAAGAACAGGTGCCGGATCCGGGTCTTGTGCGGGGCGATGACGGCGTGGAAGGCCTGCGCATCGTACATCCTGATCCGGTCCATCGCCGCGATGCCGATGTCGAAGGGCGGATGGTGCATGAACACGAAGACAGGACCGTCGCTGCTCTCCAGCGCGCGCGTCAGCCAATCCTGCCGGGCGGGGCAATAGGCCCCCGCATGGGTCTTCGGGTCCTTGGTGTCGAGCAACAGAAACTGCCCGAACGGGGTGTCGAGGCGGTATTGCACGAAGCCATGCGCGTCACGCGGGGTCTCGGGGAAGGCCGCGGCAAAGGCGTGCGTGTCGTCGTGATTGCCCACCATCAGATGCACCGGCATGGTCAGCTGCGAGATCACCTCGGAGAACCGCGCATAGGCCGCCGCATCGCCCCAATGCGTCATATCTCCGGTCAGGACCACGAAGGCGGCATCGCCGTGCTCGGTGTTGATCGAGCGCACTGCAGCTCGCAGCCGCGCGGCCGGGTCCTGCCCGTAGAGCAGCCCGGAGCCGGTCACATGGGTGTCTGTCAGGTGGATGAATTTCATGCGGCGCTCACTCGGCGGCCAGCGGCTTGGCCCAATCGTCCCAGTTGGTGCCGTGGCTGAACACCGGCCCGTCCCATGTGAAGGGGATGTCGTGGATGATGGTGCCTGCGTCATTGGCCAGAATCACCGCGTAGGACGGGGCCATCGGCGCGCCCAGCAACAGGTCTGTTTCGGACAGGTCGGGCAGGCTTTGGTTGCCGGTGGAGCGCGCGGAGGCGAAGGGAACGCCGCACCATGTGCCGTGCACGGGCGCGTGGACATGACCGAAATGGATGTAGTCGATGCGGTCGCGATGGGCGGTCACGAGGTCGGCGAAGGGGCCGCGGTCGGCAGGGGCGAGCGCGATCTTGTCTTCGGCGGGCAGGTCCAGTGGCATGGCGTTGTGATGCATGAAGATCCGCGCGCGGGCGCAGGCGGCCAACTCTCCTGACAGCCAGTCACGCCGCGCGGCGCAGAAATGTCCGGCATGGGTGCGCGGCGCGGTGGTGTCGAGATAGATCAGCCGTGTGCCGCCGACCGTTTCGGCGTGGTTGATGAAGCCGGAGGGGTCGGTGGGATGGTCCGGAAAGGCGGTCAGGAAGGCGGCGCGGTCGTCATGGTTGCCGATGAGCAAACGCACCGGGCAGGGCAGATCGGTCAAGGCGCTGCGCAGGGCGGCATAGGCCGGGGCTTCGGCCCAATGGGTGAGATCGCCGGTGATGATGATCCGGTCCGCGTCGCTGTGGTGGCGCCGGACGTCTTCGAGGGCCTGCGCAAGGCGCCGATGCGGATCGAGACCGCCCATGCGTTCGCCGGGGATCGTCAGGTGGATGTCGGAAATCTGGACAAGTTTCATGCGCACAACCTTTTCTCGCAAGAAAAGGCCGGTCGCCGCGATCCCGGCGACCGGCCCATCGCTCAGCCGTTGGGAAGCAGGTCGGCGACTTCCTCGACCAGTTCTTGCTGAAGCTCTTTCATGTCGGTGGCGTCGCCGGTGACGATCCGCTCGATCCCGTCATAGATCACCTGCGTGATGGCCAGCCCGTTGTCGCCCGGATAGGCGAGCCAGTCGCGCAGCAGCGGCAGTTGGTCCACGGCGGTCTGCTTGTTGGGGTTCTGCTCGTAGAAATCCGCGAGAATGATCTCGTTGGCGGCCCGGTTGGGGGGCATGTAGCCGGTGGTCTTGGCCACTTCGGCGGCGCCCTCGCCGGAGGTGATGTATTTCAGCCAGGTCCAGGCCGCGTCGCGCACCTTGGGATCGTCCGAGGTCGATGTGAGCATGGCCGCGTTGCCACCGGCCGGCAGCCCCTTCGGCGTGCCGTCAAGACCCGGGAAGGGGCCTGTCACCAACTCGAAGTCACCTTGCGAGCGTTCGACCGCGCCGAGGGCGGAGGTGGACCAGAACATCATGCCGATATCGCCTGCCGAGAACGAGGACAGGGCGGCTTTCCATTCGAGGTTCTGCATCTCGCATTCGGTGAAGATCTCCTGCATCTGTTCGAGCGCAACGAGGGTTTCGGGGCTGTCGAGCGTGACCTGCCCGTTCTCGACGATGGGCTTGTCCTGACTCCAGAGCAGGGCTTGCATGAACCAGTTGCCGGTGATGTTCCAACCCCAGAAGATCGGGTTGTCGACGCCGTTGGCCTTCATGCTCTTGCAGGCGGCGATCACGTCGTCCCATGTTTTCGGAAGCTCTTCGATGCCGCCGGCGCGCAGGATGTCCATGTTGTAATAGCCAACCGGCAGCGAGATGGAGAAGGGCAGGCCGTAGACGGTGTCGTCAAAGGTCGACAGCGCCAGCATGGCTTCGTGATAGCCGTTTTTCTCGAAATCGGACTCGGCGGAGATGAACGGCTCCAGCGATTGCGCGATGCCCTTTTCGATCAGCGGGGCCTGACGGTTGAGACCCTGCATCGTGACATCCGGCAGATTGCCGGCCACGGCCTCGCGCAGCACCGTGTTCGTGGCGTCCTCATAGGATTCGTAGGTGGCGCGGAACTTCACGTCGATGTTGGGATGCGCTTTCTTGAAGGCGGGCATCATCGCCTCATAGGTCACGTCGAACAGGTGGCTGTAGGGATAGGCGAACTCGATGGTCACCGTGTCCTCGGCAAGAACGGCGCTGGCGGACAGGGCCAGAACCATTGCGCTTGTGGTCAGTTTCATGGCATTTACTCCAGTTGTCGGGGCTGGCGGTTTGGCGATTGGCAGCCCCCGATGCATGTCCCCTTTCGGGGGGTGATTGCCCCGGTGCGGGGCTATGGGCAGGGCGGGAGCGATCCCGCCCTACTTCATTCCGGACAATGTGATCCCCTCGATGAAGCGGCGTTGCGCGATCAGGAAGGCGACGATCAGCGGTGTGACGATGACGGTGGCGGTGGCCATCATCGGGCCGAAGAAGGACCCGTCGCCATCGCCCTTGAACTCGCGCAGGCCGAGCGGCGGCGTGAACAGGTCGCGGTTGCCGGTGATCACGATGCGGGGCCAGAAATAGTCGTTCCAATGGGCCACGATGCTGAAGATCGCAAAGGCCAGCAGGGCAGGGATCGCGGTGGGCAGCATCACGCGCCATACGATGGCGAACTCGCTCATCCCGTCCATGCGCGCGGCATCGATCAGATCGTCGGGCACGGTCATGAAGAATTGCCGCATCAGGAAAATGCCGAAGACCGAAATGGTCCACGGCACGACCAGCGCGGCGTAGGTATTGGTCAGACCGAGTTTGGCCAGCATGATATAGAGCGGCAGCGCGATGGCATGGACCGGGATCAGCAGGCAGAACAGGACCAGCCCGAAGACTGCCTCACGCCCCCAGAATTTCAGCTTTGCAAGGGCATAGGCGGCGGGCAGGGCGACGACGATCTGGATCGCGAAGATCGAGACGGTGACAATGACGCCGTTGAGCAGATAGCGGATCAAGGGCGCTTCGGTGAAGGCCTTGGTGTAGTTGAACACCACCGGGCGCATGGAGCAGGCCGCCTCGGTCTCGGCCAGAAGCGCGGCCTGAACGCCGGCGTCGTCCTCGCCGGGAAACCGCGCGCGGGCGGCCTCGATATCGGCCCGGTCGGGCTGGCGCAGCGCGACACAGCGCGGGTCGATCATCATTTCCTGCCGCCCGAAAAAGCCGCCTTCGCCCCGGTCGATCTCGCCCGGGCTTTTGAACGAATAGCTGACCATCATGTAGAACGGCGCCAACACGATGAGCGCGCCGAGGATCAGCACCAGATGCTTCCACCAGTCCCGCGTCATCCGTAATGCACCTTGCGCTCGACCAGCCAGCGCTGGATCACGGTCAGGACCATCACGAAGACCAGAAACAGCATGGTGATGGCCGATCCGATCCCGATCAGGTTCTGCTGCACGCCCTTCTCGAAGATCGCGAACATCATCACATAGGCGGATTTGTTCGGCCCGCCGCCCTGCGGCCAGAAGGCCTCTATCGTGTCGAAGACCTGAAAGGCCCGGATGCAGGAAATGGTCACGACGAAGACGGTGGTCGGGCCCAGAGCGGGCCATGTCACCAGCCAGAACCGCGCCCATGCCGATTTCGCCCCGTCCATTTCGGCGGCGTGGTAGAGGTCCCGATGCACCGAGGTCAAACCGGCGAGATAGAGCACCATGTTGAAGCCGAAGCCCTGCCAGATGCCGATGAAGCAGACGACCCAGATGGCGTAATCGCGATCTCCGAGCCAAAGCGGGAAGCTGCTCGCGCAGCCGTTGGCAAAGAACGGCAGGGCCTCGGCCCACGTCCCGCAGGCCATGGCCAACGTGCGGTTCACCATGCCGATGGTCGGGTGCAGCATGAACTCCCACGCGATGGCCATGGCCAGAAGCGTTGCCATCACCGGCAGGAAGTAGATTGTCTTGTAGAGGTCTCCGATCCGCCCCAGAGAATGCACCAGCAGCGCGGCGCCCAGTCCAAGACCGACGGAGATCGGCACGACCGTCACCACGTAGGTGAAGGTCGCGACGAACATCTTCTCATAGGTCGAGCGGGTAAAGAGCCGCTCATAGTTCTGCGTGCCGACCCAGTCGAAGCCGGAATTGCCCAGCGAATAGTTGCTGAACGAGAGCACCGCGGCCACGATCACGGGCACCAGCAGGATGAGAAACATCAACGCCAGCGCGGGCGCGGTCAGCCCCCATGCGGTGCGGGCTTGCCGGTTCTCCGGTTTGGCGGGCGTGCCCGTGACTTGCGTGATCACCGCCATCTCAGGCCACCTCGCTTGATGCGCTGGCCATGGCCTCGACCCGGCGCAGACGCGCGCCGCTCGTGTCGAAGACCAAGGCGGCCCGCAGATCGAAATCCAGCCCGACCTCCGCACCGAGCCCGAGCCTGTGCCGCGCCTCCGGGGCGGCCCGGACCGTGACCCGCGCGGCATCGACCGCGAGGGCCACCTGCGCGAAGACTTCCGAGCCGAGATTCTCGAAATGCACCACCCGCCCGGTCAGGCGCGGCGCGCCCTGCGCCAGGCGAAAGGCCTCGGGCCGCAGGGCGAGTTGCAACAGCCCGGGCGTGTCTTTCGGCGCAGCCCAGTTCAGCGGCGTGCCGAACAGATGCAGCCCCGTGCCGATGCGCTCCAGCGGCAGAATGTTGATCTTGGGCGATCCGATGAACTCGGCCACGCGCAGATCGTCCGGATCGTCATAGATGATGTCAGGCGCGGCACATTGCAGGATGTCGCCATCCATCATCACCGCGATCCGGTCGGACATGGTCATGGCCTCCACTTGGTCGTGGGTTACGTAGAGGAAGGTGGCCTTGAGCCGCCGATGCAATTGCGCGATCTCGGCGCGGGTTTGCACCCGCAGCTTGGCATCGAGGTTGGACAGGGGCTCATCGAGCAGGAACGCGGCCGGGTCGCGCACCAGCGCCCGGCCGAGCGCCACGCGCTGGCGCTGGCCGCCGGACAATTGCCCGGGCTTGCGATCCAGAAGCGCGCCGATCTCCAGCACCTCGGCGGCGTCCTGAACGGCCCGGGCGAGCTTGCGCCGCTGTTCCCTTGCGTGCGGCATCAGACCGCCGATCAGCGGCATCCGCTGCCAGCCGGACATCTCCCGCATCCGCAGGGGCACGGCGATATTCTCCGCCACGGTCAGATGCGGATAGAGCGCATAGGACTGGAAAACCATCGACAGGTTGCGGTCGGCGGCCCGCATGCCGGTCACATCACGGCCACCGAGGCCGATCGTGCCCGAGGAGGGCGACTCCAGCCCCGCGATGATGCGCAGCAGCGTGGATTTTCCGCAGCCCGAGGGCCCGACCAGCGACACGAACTCGCCATCGGCCACATCGAGCGTGATGCCCTTGAGCACCTGTGTCTCGCCGAACTGCTTCGTGACCGATGTGACCTGAAGACCCGCCATGTGATTCCCCCAGCATGTGCCCCACGACTAGGCTGGCCGCACTGACTTTTTGTGACGTCATATTAGTGAAATCGATAGGCCCTATGGATGGTGCAAAAGGAACCGCGATGCGCCCCAACCACCATCAATTCGAAGCCTTTGCCTATGTGGTGCGCGAAGGCAGCTTCTCGGCGGCGGCGGCCCGTCTTGGCGTGACCCAGTCGACGATCACGCAACACATCGCCAAGCTGGAGAAAAATGTCGGCACGCTGTTGCTGCTGCGTGGCCGGGATGGGGTCGGGATGACCCCGGCGGGACAGGATTTCTACGACCTTGCCGACCGGATGGTGGCCCTCGACACCGAAATCTCCGAGCGGCTCGAAGGCTTCAACGCCATGAAAGAGGGCCGGCTCAAGATCATTGCCAATGCCCCGCAACCGGCCTTGCGGATCATCGCCCGGTTCCGGCGCAGGTTTCCCGAGATCCGCGTCGATTTCGGCCTCTATGACTGGACGACGGCCACGTCGATGATCGGCAAGCGCCTCGCGGATGTCGGCCTGATCACGGATGCCCCGGAGAACGCCAACTGGGACCGGATATATGTCGAAAGCGCGCGCTATGTGATCTACTGCGACAGCGCCTCCCCGCTCGCGGCGCGGTCCGAGATTTCCTTGGCCGAACTGGTCGAGGAGACAGTGATCCTGCCGGAAAAGGGCTCGCTGACGCGGCGCTTGCTCGAACAGGCCTGCAAGCGCCATGGCATCGCCCTCAACCGCGTTGTGACCATGACGACCTTTCCGCTGATGTGCGAAGCGGTCCGTCAGGGGATCGGGGTTGCGGTGTTCTTGCAAAACAGCGGACTGATCAAGGACAATATCACCGAGGTCCCCGTGACCGAAATGCCCACGCCGCACCACACCCATCTGATTGCCACCAAGGACCGCCGCAGGCTGAAACTCGTCGCGGAGTTCGTCAACGCGGCGATCGACTCGGCACGTGGCGAGGCCACCCTGACGCGCGCTTAGCTGCCCGTGTGCTCCGACGTCCGTGACGCCGTTTCGCGTTGGGTCAACGCGTCGACATGCGTTCATCGGCGACCAAGCACGCCGGGTGGGCAATCTGCCGGGAGGACCACCGTCCGGCCTGCCCAAAGGGTTAATGCCGCCCCACCGAACGCCCCGTTAACCCGAGAACGAATCAATAACGAGCCATACAGGTGCCATACGCGCAGCCATACGCCGCGCCATACGCCTGCCAGACCTTGTTTTACTGGCGTTAACCCGGGTTTCGGGGGTTTTCGGCTCTCAACCCGCCCGCGTGCGCTCGCACCGTTAACCTTTCGCGGCTACGATCCGCACCGCATACTCCCCCCGGTCAGGGGCCAGTCATCCGACCTTCACCACGGTCTTGCCGAAGCTGCGCCCTTCGAGCATGTCGAGGAAGGCCTCGGGCGCGTTCTCCAGCCCGTCGGTGACGTCCTCGCGGTATTTCACCGACCCGTCCGCCAGCCAGCCCGTCATGTCTTTGACAAACTCGCTGTAGAGCGAGAGCGGGAAGCTGTCGAAGATGATGAAGCCCTGCATCTTGACCTTCATGCGCAGGATCGTGCCCATGATCGCCGGCGCCATATCCGGTCCTTCAGGCAGGCCGGGCAGGTTGTACCACGACACGATCCCGCAGACCGGCATCCGCGCGAACGGGTTCAGAAGCGGCAGCACGCCATAGAGCACCTTGCCGCCAACGTTCTCAAAATAAACGTCAATTCCGTCCGGGCAGGCGGCGGCCAATTGCTTGGCGAAGTCCTCGGCGCGGTGGTCGATGCAGGCGTCGAAGCCCAGTTCCTCAACCACGTATTTGCACTTCTCCGGCCCCCCCGCGACGCCCACCGCGCGGCAGCCCTTGAGCTTGGCGATCTGCCCCACGGTCGCGCCCACCGGCCCCGTCGCGGCGGCGACCACGACGGTCTCGCCGGGTTGCGGCTCGCCGATTTTCAGCAGGCCCGCATAGGCGGTATAGCCCGGCATCCCCAGAATGCCCAAACGCCAGCTTGGGTTCTCCGGGTTTGGGCCCAGCTTCATCACCTGCTCGCCGTTGGAGATCGCATAATCCTGCCAGCCCGACCCGGTCAGCACATAATCGCCGGGCGCATAGCCATCGAGATTGGATGCGATCACCTCGCCCACGACCTGCGCCGTCATCACCCCGCCGATCTCGACCGGCGTGGCATAAGATTTGGCGTCGTTCATCCGCCCGCGCATATAGGGATCGAGCGAGAGCCACTCGGTGCGCACCAGCATCTCCCCGGCACCAGGTGTTGGGATCTCGGCCTCCTCCAGCCACAAGGTCTTGTCGTCCGGCCGGCCTTTCGGGCGCTCTGCAAGGACGATGCGGCGGTTGGTGTCGCGTGATTGTGCCATGGTTTTTGTCTCCCCTCGTTTGGTTGCGCGTACTCAAACGCGGGGGCGGCGGGCTTGCAAGAGCGCGTGCGCGTGACGTCGCGAGACACGCCGTGGCCCGGAAATCCGCCGCCCTAGAACTCCAGCCGCTCCAGCGCAAACCCCTCCGCCTCCAGCAGGGCCAACACACCCGCCTCGCCGGGCAAATGCGCCGCGCCCATGGCGACCACGGTGACCCCGTCCGGCGCCCCCAGAATAGGCGTCATCCACGCCCGGTTCCGGCGCACCAGAAGCGTGTCCAGCATCTCGTCCAGAAGCGCGTCGATCTCGGCGCGAGGCAGGTCCACATGGCGATGCGCCACGATCCGGTTCACTTCCAGCACTTCGGCGCTCTTCTGCTCGAAATAGCTCGCTTTGAGCGTGAAGAACGCGTCCTCGGCCACAGCCTCTGGCAGCACCCCCAGCGTGAGCATCCGCACCTGCTCTTCCAGCGGCTCTTCGGCCATCAGCGTGAACAGCGTGTCATACGGCTCAAGCGGGCGCTGCGGGACACCGGCGCGGGCTGCAAACGCCATGATCCGCGCGTCGAGCCCGCTCATGCCCTGCTGCATCTGCTCCACCGCGCAGGCGGGCATCGTCAGGAAGACCGACAGGTACCATGGTTGCATCTTGGCGGCCATAAAGGCCGGCAGGCCACGGCTCCGGGCCGCCTCCGCGAGCGCATCCCACTCGTCTTCGGGCATCAGCTCCGGCAGCGTGGGGCCGCTGGTCAGGAACAGCAACTCGGGCCGCGCCGAAACGGCCGCTTCGAGCTTGGCCTCTTCCTCGGCGGTGGCTTCGAGGAGAACCAACTCCGCCCGGCGGATCACCGGCGCAAGGCCCTGCATCACAGAATCGAAGCGCGGATCGTCCAGATGCATCGTGCCGATCAGGTAAAGCTCCTGCGCCCCGCGCGTTGCCCGCCATGCCGTGCCGGTCGCATAGGGCGTGCGCGCCAGCCGTGCATCGATCTCGGCCCGCTCGGCATCGCTGAGCGTGGCGCGCAGGTCCGACCCGCCACAGGACGCGGTGGCGAGACTGGCGAGGCAGCAGAACACAAGGGTGAGGCAGAGGCGCGACAGGGTCATGGCCCAGCGATACCGCGCCGCGCGCGGCCGGGCAAGAACTCCGCAAGCCATGGGAACCTTTCTGCGGCCTTGGCGTTGAGGGGCGAATAAGGAGGCACCCTTCGTGACCCAACGCAATCTCACCCGCGGCGCCGTCTGGAAGGCCCTCACCGTCATGTCCGCGCCAATGTCCTTTGGTATTCTCGCGGTGCTGAGTGTCGGGCTTGTGGATGCGTATTTCCTCGGACAACTCGGCACCGCGCCACTTGCGGCGGTGGGCTTCATCTACCCGGTGACGATCACCGTCACCTCGCTCTCCATCGGCCTCTCGGCAGGCGCCAATGCTGTGATTTCCCAAGCTGTTGGCGAAGCAAAGGATGCCGCCGCACCGAACCGCCTTGCGCTGCACAGCCTTGCCCTCGGGTTGACGCTCTCCGTCGTCGTTGCGCTCGGCCTTTGGGCGCTTGGGCCCGACATTCTCCGCCTGATGGGCGCCTCGGGCGCGCCGCTGGATGAGGCGGCGGCCTATATGCCGGTCTGGGCACTGTCTTTTCCGTTCCTTGTGGCGATGATGATCGTCAACGCCGCCTTCCGTGCCCATGGTGATGGCGCCACGGCGGCGGGCCTCATGGTGCTGACTGCCGTGATCAATCTGAGCTTGACGCCGGTGCTGATTTTCGGCGTCGGCCCCATCTCCGGGTTGGGCACGCAAGGCGCGGCGCTGGCCACGTTCACAGGCCGCGTGGCCGCGATTGCGGTTGCGCTCTGGTATGCGCGCCGGACGGGTATCCT
Organism: uncultured Aliishimia sp.; assembly: GCA_965656085.1. GTDB lineage: Bacteria > Pseudomonadota > Alphaproteobacteria > Rhodobacterales > Rhodobacteraceae > Aliishimia. The sequence goes on from CBFHJA010000018.1 coordinate 52,258, forward strand.
GCGCACCTGCGCTGCGCCGCTGGACGGGATCGCCGCGTCGCTGCGCGCCGTGCTGTCCGTGGGCCTGCCCGCAGCCTTTTCCAACGCGATCAACCCGGCGGGCCTTGCGCTGGTCACGGCGGCGGTCGCCACGTTGGGCGAGGCGGCGGTAGCGGGCTTCGGGGCGGCGACCCGCGTGCAATCCATCGCCATCGTGGCCTTTTTGGCGTTGTCGGCAGGGATCGGTCCGGTGGTGGGGCAGAACTGGGGCGCGGGCAAGCGGGAGCGGGCACAGCGCGCCGTGCTGCAAGCCTGGGGCTTTTGCGCGGTGTTCGGCCTGATGCTCGCCGCCGCGCTGACGGTTCTTGCGCCGCAGATCGCGGGCGTGTTTGCCGATGGGGCGGCGGCGGAATTTGCCGCCCGCTATCTCCAGATCGTCGGTTGGAGCCTGTTCGGATATGGCATCCTCGTGACGGCCAACGCGGCGATGAATGCCCGCTCGCGGGCGGTTTTTGCGATGAGCCTGAGCCTGTCGCGGATCGTTTTGGCCTATGTGCCGCTCGCGTGGCTTGGTGCGTCATGGGCCGGGTATGATGGCATTTTGCTGGCGGCGGTTGCGGCGAACCTGCTGGCGGTGCTTGGCGCCTTTCTCTGTGCGGCGGCGACGGGCTTGCTTCCGCGCGCCCTGCGCCGCCGAGTGTCCCCTGTTTTGAGCCGTGTTCTACCCCGCGCTTCGCCGCGTCCTGTGTCGAAAGCGTGACCCCGGATGGACGCTTGGCCCGTTAGCGCTGCGAACGCGCGGGGCGGCGTTGCAAATTTTTGTGATCGCGGTGCTTGACTCAATTGTCGCACCTGCCTATCTCCGGCCCGTTAGCACTCGACTACGGTGAGTGATAACGGGCGTGCCCAAGAGGGGCGTCCAAGGGAAAACTTTGAGCCAAGTAGGAGCTACAAAGATGGCATTGCAACCGTTGCATGACCGTGTGCTGGTCCGCCGCACCGAAAGCGAAGATAAAACCGCAGGTGGGCTGATCATCCCCGACAGCGCGAAAGAAAAGCCCAGCGAAGGCGAGATCGTGGCCGCAGGCCCCGGCGCGCGCAAAGACAGCGGCGAGCTGATCGAAATGGCTGTGAAAGCCGGCGACAAAGTGCTGTTCGGCAAGTGGTCCGGCACCGAAGTCACGATCAACGGCGAAGAGCTGCTGATGATGAAAGAGTCCGACATCATGGGCATCATCACCGACGATGCAGCGTCTGCCGCGGCCTGAAAGCCGCGGATCGTCTGATCTGATCTGTCCCTGAAAACCTGAAACAACTGGAGATCGAAATGTCTGCGAAAGACGTCAAATTCGACACCGATGCCCGCAATCGCATGCTCAAGGGTGTGAACATCCTTGCCGATGCGGTCAAAGTCACCCTCGGCCCGAAAGGCCGCAACGTGGTGCTCGACAAATCCTTCGGCGCCCCGCGCATCACCAAAGACGGTGTGTCTGTCGCGAAGGAAATCGAACTGGAAGACAAGTTCGAGAACATGGGCGCGCAAATGGTGAAGGAAGTCGCTTCCCGCACCAATGATGAGGCCGGCGACGGCACCACCACCGCGACCGTTCTGGCCCAAGCCATCGTCAAAGAGGGCATGAAGTCCGTTGCTGCTGGCATGAACCCGATGGACCTCAAGCGCGGCATCGACCTCGCGACCACCAAGGTCGTCGAGGCCATCAAAGCGGCCTCGCGCGAAGTCAGCGACAGCGCCGAAGTCGCGCAGGTCGGCACCATCTCGGCCAACGGCGAAGCAGAAATCGGCCAGCAGATCGCCGACGCGATGCAGAAAGTCGGCAATGAAGGCGTGATCACCGTCGAAGAGAACAAGGGTCTCGAGACCGAGACCGATGTCGTCGAAGGCATGCAGTTCGACCGTGGCTACCTCAGCCCGTACTTCGTGACCAATGCCGACAAGATGACCACCGAGCTTGAAGACTGCATGATCCTGCTGCACGAGAAAAAACTCTCCTCGCTGCAGCCGATGGTGCCGCTCCTTGAGCAGGTCATCCAGTCGCAAAAGCCGCTCCTCATCATCGCTGAGGACGTGGAAGGTGAAGCGCTCGCAACCCTCGTTGTGAACAAACTGCGCGGCGGCCTGAAAATCGCAGCCGTCAAGGCACCGGGCTTCGGCGACCGCCGTAAGGCCATGCTGCAGGACATCGCGATCCTGACGGGTGGTCAGGTCATCTCCGAAGACCTTGGCATGAAGCTCGAATCCGTGACCATGGACATGCTCGGCACCGCCAAGCGCGTCTCGATCACCAAAGACGAGACCACCATCGTCGACGGTGCGGGCGAGAAAGCGGAAATCGAAGCGCGTGTCAGCCAGATCCGCGGCCAGATCGAGGAAACCACCTCCGATTACGACCGTGAGAAGCTGCAAGAGCGCGTGGCCAAACTGGCTGGCGGTGTTGCCGTGATCCGCGTCGGCGGCATGACCGAAGTGGAAGTGAAAGAGCGCAAGGACCGTGTGGACGACGCGCTGAACGCAACCCGCGCCGCCGTGCAAGAAGGCATCGTTGTGGGCGGCGGTGTCGCTCTGGTGCAAGCCGCCAAGTCGCTCGACGGTCTGACCGGCGAGAACAACGACCAAAACGTCGGCATCAGCATCGTGCGCAAGGCGCTTGAGTCCCCGCTGCGCCAGATCGCTGAGAATGCTGGCGTCGATGGTTCCGTGGTTGCGGGCAAGATCCGCGAAAGCGACGACCTGAAGTTCGGCTTCAACGCGCAGACCGAAGAATATGGCGACATGTTCAAGTTCGGCGTGATCGACCCGGCCAAAGTCGTGCGCACCGCGCTTCAGGACGCAGCGTCGATCGCAGGCCTGCTGATCACCACCGAAGCGATGGTGGCGGACAAGCCGCAGAAAGAAGGCGCGGCACCTGCCGGTGGCATGCCCGACATGGGCGGCATGGGCGGCATGATGTAAACCCGTCCTGTTTGCATGTAAACAGGACTGTGTGAGCGCCCCGTGACAGGCTCTTTTCGAAGAAAAGATGCTGAGAACGGGGTGTAGCCCCCATCCGCAGACAAAGCAAAAGGCAGCCCCCCGGGCTGCCTTTTTCATGGCACGCACAGTGCCGCGAGCCCCCTCTCACGCCGCCCCATACAGACGCTGCGATTCGGGTCCGGGGCCGAGCGCGCCGCCCGTGAGCCTGGTCCAGAGGAAAGATCAGGCAGAGTGATGCGCGCGCAGGTAGAAAAGCAGGCCGCAACCTCACCGTCCCGACCGGCTATCCTTGAAAAGTGACCTGTGACTGTTATTGTCCACCAAAATTCAGGAGGGGTATATGACAAATATCAAGACACTCACCGCAACCGTCGTTTTCGCTGCTGGCGTTGGCTTCGCTGGCGCTGCAGGTGCGGCTTCGCTCGGCACTTTGTCGACACCGTTCTTCCCGGGCGACGGGAACTCGAACACCAACTTTGTGATTGATACCAATGACGCCGAGAACATCGAAATCGGGGTAAAGGCAAAGGCTGGGTTCCAAGGCGATGTGCCGAACGACGGCGTAAACACATATTTTGTGGATACGGGGTCGCGGACACACCCGACGCTTGGGTTTCAACAGGGGCTGGCGAAATGGAACCTCGAATGGTCAGTGAACGTGGGTAGTGCGCCGATCAGCGACTATGACATTTTCTTGACGTTGGATTTCAACCCGGCAGCCGGGAATACCGATCTTGCGGTGTTTGATTTCAACCTGCCGACACCACTTACGGATTCTCTGGTACAATCCTCGCAGAACCTCGGATTTGATTTTTGGGCACTTTCGGGTGTTCCAAACGCGGGCGGATTTGATGTCAACGCACAAGGCGAATATTTCATTGGTCTGGACGTGTTTGAAAAGGGGACGACCACCTCTTTGGCGTCCGTTTCCGCATTTGTGAATGCAGCCGCCCCCATCCCTGTACCCGCCGGTCTGCCGCTGGTGCTGGGCGGCCTTGGCGCGCTCTACGCGATGAAGCGGCGCAAGCAGCGCGGCTGAGCCCCGGCGGTGCGAGCGGATGCTCGGTTAACGCCGCATTTACCAAGATGAGACAAGATGGAGGGCATGATATGTCTGCCCTCCATTTCTTTTCGGCCCGCCAACCGCAAGCGCGCAGCACGCCCTTTCGCCGCCTATCTGGTCTCCTCCCTTCTGACAGCACAGACCGCACTGGCCTCCGAAGCCTGTAGCACCGACGCGATGATCGTCTTCGACGGCTCGGCCTCCATGTCCGAAGCCGCCGCGCCCGGATCCCGCAGCACGCGCATCGAGGACGCTCGCGCCGCGATGGCCCGCGCCATGCCGTTCATCGCGCCTTACCGCAAGGTCGGTCTGCTGATCTACGGCCCCGGCGCTCCGGCCGGGCTGGCCGGAGCCTGCACCGGGATCGACCTGCGCTTCGCTCCTGAGCCCGAGGCCGGGCCGCGGATCCAGCAAGAGGTTCACCGGATAGAACCGGCTGGGCTGACAGCACTCACTGACGCTGTGCGGCAGGCGGCGGAGGTGCTGGACTATCTCAGCAAGCCCGCGCTGATCGTGCTGGTGACCGATGGCAATGAGACCTGTGGCGGCTCGCCCTGCCAGTTGGGCGCCGAACTGTCTGGCGCGGCGCGCGACCTGACGGTGCACGTGATCGGCTTCCATGTCCGAGCGAGCGATTTCACCCATAACGACAAGGTCGGCGATGGCGCGACCGCCGCCGAGTGCCTCGCCGCACTGAATGGCGGGCAATACACCCACACCGACACGGTTGAGGCGCTCGCCGAGGCACTACAGGACACGCTGGGCTGCGACGAGATTTCCGGCCTTGTCAGAGACGTTAACGTGCGCCCGGCTTGACCGTTCAGGTGGGTTATCAACCTCTACAATCAAAGCTAGAAAGTTGGTTTTGGCGTGGAAAAGCTGCGTTGATCGTCTCAACAGAGTGTTGACGGGTTGGAACTATTTTTCCTACCAATATTGCGAGCACAGTATATCAGTGCTGCGCTTTGGTCCGGCGCTTTCGCCAGTTGGGCTTTGGGTAGGCCCTGAACAGGGACCATTTAAAGCAAAGACGAGGGTGAGGGACATCCAATGAAGAAACTGATCATCGCAGCGGCGCTGGCGCTTTTCGGCACAGCGCAGGCACAGGCTGCGACCTACGACTACTCCTTTTCGGGGAATTTTGAGCGGTGGTTTAGCGGCACCGACAGCACGGGCACGGTCCGCGGTCCTTACACGGGTCCGTTCTCCGGGAATTTTACCTATGACAGCGATCAGAACGCGATCACCGACTGGGATGTAACGATGGATTTTCGATACAACAGCGGCACGATTGAAACGATCAACTTTTTCGAAGGAGGGGATCGTCACCGCACCGATCTGTCTGCCACCCGTGTGACATTCCGGTACAGCTACAATTTTGCTTCCTCTCCTTTGCAAAACCGCATCCGTCTGTATTTGGACGACAGTTCCAGCTGGGGCGACACGACCGTGACCTTCGACTATGTTTGGGGCGATGTGGACACGTTCACAGGCGGGCGCGGTTTTGTGGGCACATCACCTCATAACAACGACACGGGTGCCGACCCGGTTGCGATCGTCGCAAGCGCGGCTCCGGTTCCGCTCCCGGCGGGCTTGCCCCTTGCGGTGGCGGGACTTGGGGCGCTCTGGGCGCTCGGGCGCACGCGCCGCTCGGCCTGACCCAGAGACTCAAACCAGATTGTGAAAAAGGGGCGCGGTCTCGCCGCGCCCTTTCCATTTGCGGCTGCGCCGTGAAAGGCTCTAGCCTGCGCCTATGCGCCTGTTTCTGCTCACCGCCCTCACCATGGTGGCCTTTGCCTCCAACTCGCTTCTGAACCGCGCGGCGGTCGAGGGTGGCCATGCCGATGCGGCGAGCTTTGCCGTGATCCGCGTGCTGTCCGGGGCGGTGATGCTCGCGGCGTTGCTTGTGGCCCGCCAAAGCCCCGTCCCGCCTCTAAGAGCCGCGCGCTGGGGCGGCGGGCTTGCGCTCGCGGTCTACATGATCGGCTTTTCTCTGGCCTATATCAGCCTTGATGCCGGGCTCGGTGCGCTCTTGCTCTTCGGTACGGTGCAGATCGCACTCTTTGCCCAAAGCGCCCTGACCGCGCAGAAGCCGACCGCGATGCAATCGCTTGGCGCTCTGGTGGCTTTCGCGGGGCTGGCGCTGGTGCTCTGGCCCTCGGAGGGCGCGACCGGCACGCTGCTGGGGGCGGGGGCGATGATCGCGGCGGGGCTCGGCTGGGCCGGCTACACGCTTGCAGGGCGCGGCGCGCAGGACCCGCTCGCGGTGACCGCGCTGCATTTCGCGCTCTGCCTGCCCATGGTCGCGGGGCTCCTGCTCCTCGCCGACACGCAGATCACGCCCCTCGGCTGGGCGCTCGCGATCACAAGTGGCGCGGTGACCTCGGGTCTTGGCTATGCGCTTTGGTACGCGGTGCTGCCCGGCCTGCCCGGTGCGCGGGCGGCGGTGGTGCAACTCAGTGTCCCGGTGATCGCGATCATCCTTGGCGCGCTGCTGCTGGGCGAAGCGCTGTCGCTGCGCATTGCCCTTGCGGCGGGTCTGGTTCTGGGCGGGATCGCGCTGGCTTTGCGCAAGTGACGCGGTCTCAGCGCAGGATTGGCTCCAGCGCATCGTAGAACACAGGCGCGCTTTCCGGCCCGAAGGCAATCTCGGCGAGGCTGTCGGGCTTCACGCGGAGCCCGTCCATCTCGTCCCGGGTCACCCAATGCCATTGATCCACGATATTCTCGGGGTCCTGCCACTCGGGATGGGTGTCCCCCGCGAGAATGCGGGCACGGAAATAGATATCGACCTGATGGAAGGTCCCGCCGGGGTCATGAAACTCGTTCACAAGGCACACCTGTCCCACCGCGATTGTGAGACCGGTCTCCTCATAGACCTCGCGGCGCAGATTGCCCGGCAGGGATTGGTGCGGCTCGACCCCGCCCCCCGGCGCGCAGAGCAGATCGCTCTTGCCACCCGGCCATGCGTTGACGAGCAAGAGCCGTCCGGCGCGCAGGATCACGGCGCGCACGGCGAGACGGACGGGGCGGGGCGGGTTTGACGCTGCGTGCATACGGTTCCTTAATGGCTGCAGGCACATTATCTGACACCCATGCTAACCCGAACGCTCCTTCTTGTCGCATCTGCCCTGACAGCGCTCACCCTCGCTGCCGGGTCTGGTGTGGCGCAGACATCGGCGCAGGCGGACGGCCCGGTCCCGGGGCGCTGCGTTGTACTCCTGCACGGGCTCGCGCGCACCGAGGCCAGCTTCCTGCTCATGCAAGAGGCGCTCGAAGCGGATGGCTGGCGCGTGGTGCGCCCCGGTTATCCCTCCACCGAAGCCCCCATCGGGGAACTCATGGAGCGCACCCTGCCCGATGCGGTCGCGGCTTGCGGCACTGGGCGGGTGGATTTCGTGACCCATTCCATGGGCGGTATCCTGCTGCGGCTCTGGGCCGGGGACGAGGGCAATCCGCGCATTGGCCGCGTTGTCATGCTCGGGCCGCCCAATCAGGGCAGCGAGATCATCGACGAATTCAAGGACTGGGCCGGGTTTGACTGGATCAACGGCCCGGCGGGCTATCAGCTCGGCACCGGACCGGACAGCCTGCCACGCCGCCTGCCGCCCGTGCCCTTCGCGCTTGGCGTGATCGCCGGGGACCAATCGCTGAACCCGTTCTATTCCTCGCTCTTGCCGGGGCTGGACGATGGCAAGGTCTCGGTCGCTTCGACCAAGGTCACAGGCATGGACGACCATATCGTGTTGCCGGTCACGCACACCTTCATGATGAACAACGCCCGCGTGATCGCCCAGACGGTTGAATTCCTGCAAACCGGGCGCTTTGACCGGACCATGAGTTGGATGGATGCGGTGCTTGAACGGCTGGGCTGCGAGGACGGGGCCTGCGTGGGGTTGGATCTCGAATGAACGTGGAGTTTGCAGGCGCGCGCGTGCTCGGCCCGCAGGGCTGGGAAAACCGTCCCGTCGCTGTTGCTGAAGGCCTCTTGGGCGCGGGCGGCGGGCGGCAGATCGACCTCAGCGGCTTTTCGATCCTGCCCGGCATCGTCGATATCCACGGCGACGGCTTTGAGCGCCATGTCGCCCCGCGCCGGGGCGCGATGAAGGATGTCTCCGAGGGCATCCGTGCCGCCGAGGCCGAGATGGCCGCGAACGGTATCACCACCGGCGTGATGGCGCAGTTCTGGTCATGGGAGGGCGGCATCCGCAGCCCCGATTTCGCCACGTCCTTTTTCGACGCGCTGGCCAAGACCAACACGATCACCGATCTGCGCGGCCAGATGCGCTTCGAGACCTACTTGCTCGACACCTATGACGCGCTGCCCGGGATGCTTGCGCGCTGGGGGATCGACTATATCGTCTTCAACGACCATTTGCCCCATGACCGGCTGGCCGAGGGCCGGATGCCCAAGCGCAACACGGCTGAGGCGCTCAGGGCCGGGCGTTCTCCCGAGAAGCATTTCCAGTATCAGCTAGATCTGCACGCGCGCGGCCCCGATGTGCCAGACGCCCTGCGTGCGCTGGCCGCACAGCTCACGGCGCAGGGCGTGCGCATGGGCAGCCACGATGACAGCACCGCCGCGCAGCGCGCATGGTGGGTGGAGGCCGGCGTCGAGATCGCCGAGTTTCCCGAGACATTGGAGGCTGCGGAGGCCCCGGGCGACGTGATCCTCGGCGCGCCGAACCTCATGCGCGGGGGCTCGCACAAGGGCAATGTCTCGGCGCTCGACGTGATCATCATGGGCCATGCCGACGCGCTGGCCTCCGACTATCACTACCCCTCACTGCGCCGCGCCGCGCTGTTTCTGGCCAAGACCATCGGCATTGCCGAGGCGTGGGCGCTGGTCTCGTCCGGCCCCGCGCGGCTTCTGGGTCTGCCCGACCGCGGCCGTCTGGAGCCGGGGCTGCGCGCCGATCTGGTGATCCTCGATGGCGCGGACCGCGTCGCGGCAACGATGAGCGGCGGGCGGTTCAGCTACATGACAGGACCGATTGTGGAGCGGTTCGTCTAGCGGCAGCCGCGGTCAGTCCACGAAAACCTGGTCCTGCGCCGCGATCTGCTGCGCGGCCTCGGGCCCGATGGCCAGAAACCCCGCAAGCGCGGCAGCGTTGTCTTCCACTGGCGCGCCTTCGCGCAAGTGATAGTGCTCGTCGAACCCGGCATCGCGGATCAGGTCGCTCTCATGTGCGATGTCGCCCCGGATGGTGGGCAAGAGCCGCTCCAGCGTTCCGGCACTGGTCTGCGCGCCCGCGAGCCCCACGCGCTGCGCGTGCCCGGCCAGATAGGCATCGCTGAACTGGCAGTGAATTTCCAGAAGCTTTGTGCGCGCACGGTCGGCGGCGAAATCCTGAAGCAGGTCGAGATTGGCCGGGTCGAGGCAGATGATCAACCGGTCGGTCTCGTAATAGTCGAAGAGCATCCGCATCAGCGCGCGGCGGTGCCGGTGCCGCTTGTCCAGCGAGGTCTGGATGCCGCCGAGGTCGGGCAGGGCGGTGTCTTCCTCGTTGAACAGATACTCGATGGCGGGCAGGTTAGTGACCTGCCGGATATGGCCCAGCAGACGCTTGGCGACATGCCATTTCTTGCTCACGACGATCATCAGTTCGCGCGATCGGCCCAGCGAGCCCTCGCTTTCCCAGAACCGCGTGGCAAAGCGCCGCCCGATCCGGCCCCGCTCGGTGAGGAAGGTGAACAGGTTCGCGCCCTCGTTGGAGATCTGGAACCTGACCCCTTCGGCGGCATAGAGCTGTCCGAGGCGGCGCTTGAGGTCGGTGGCCTCGGGGCTGATCTTGCGCGCGAAGAGGTAATCCTGCGCGAGCAACAACTCGTAATGGTCGTTATAGAAGCTCGCCGGCATCCCGTAATCGGTGAACATCAGGAAGGTCAGTGTCCGGGACCGGATTTGCTCGGACGGAACGAGGTGCCGCACGATGGTCTGAAAGAAGGTCTCGTCAGGAATCCACGTGGTGGCGAAAAAGCGCATCACGTCCGGGCGCGCCCGTGCGAAGTCCTGCACGGCCTCGACAGTGGCGCGGCGCAGGCACCACCATTGAGAGCCGATCATGATGTCGAGATCTTCCGGGATCTTGCGCGTGAGCCCGAGCCATTTTTGCAGCTCGAACATCGCGTAGAACCGCTTTTTCTGGCTGCGCTCGTTGAACCAGTGCCGGTAGATCAGCCGTTCTTCCTTGAAGCCGGTCTTGATCCAGTCGCTCTCGAAATAGTCGAAGCTCTCGATGAAATCGGCGTCGTTGGCGTCGAGATAGTCATGCACGTATTCGGCGGTCTTGATCGCCATGCAATCGCCCGAGAGCATGTAGACATGCGTGGCGTCGTCGAAGGCGTCGAGGGCCGCGTCGATGGCTTTCAGCGTGGCGTCCACGAGGCTCCATTCGCCCCAGCCGCAGCGCACCCGCTTGCGCGCGAAGGTCACGTTGGGATTGCCGCGCAGCGCGTCGCGGATGCGGTCATAGCTGTTCTGCGCGGCGCTGGCGTCGAAATGGATCGCCATGTAGTCGCCCACCGCTGTGAGGCGCTCGGCCTGACGGATGATCGCTTCGGGGTCTTTGTGACACAGCAAGATATAAGCGATTTTGGCCATGGACCGGATGTGGCAGCAACCTGTTACGGTACAGTTAACCCCGTAATGGCCCAAGGCGCAGCGAATATACACCATTTCTTTGCCATTTTTTGTTGATAAGGAAGCCACATGCGCATTTCAGGCGCAGGCAGAGAAGGGCCGCAGGATGGGATTTCCCGGAACATGGATGACGCAAAGCGAAAGCATGGTCTATCGCGTGGTGCCCAAATGCGCCTGCTCGACCATTGGCCAGATCATGTTCTACTCTGACCATGGCCGCTTTTTCGACGGTGATATCCACGATGCCAAGGACGGCATGCACAAATGGGCGCTGGAGCACAGCCACGCGCCGATCAGCGCCAATGTGCGGGCCCATAAAAGCTACGCCTTCACTTGCGTGCGCAACCCCTATACCCGTATTCTCAGCTCATTCTTCGACAAGATCTGCGGCATCCAGCGCAACGGCAAACGCTACCGGGGCAATCTCGTGCCCTTGCTGATCCAGAAATACGGTATCGAAGTGGGCGGCGAGGACGGCAAGCAGGACTTCGACCAGATCAAGAGCTTCCGCCGCTTCCTTCTCTTCGCCCGCGACACGATCCGCTGGCGCCGCCCGATGGAGCCGGACATTCACTGGTCCGCCATGTCCGGCCATGTCTCGACCTTCATCGTCAATGGCGGGCGCTATGACAAGATTTTCTGGACCGAGACGTTCAACGACGGGATGGCCGAAGTGCTGCAAGCGATCGACACGCCGCACAGCGTCGATCTGACCGCGATCCCCCGCTTCAACGAAAGCGAAGGCCACGGCCCCAAACGGGCGCACCCGGTCGAGGACTATTTCGACGATCTGTCGATGCACCTCGTGCGCGAGATGTACAAGCGCGACTTCGACCTCTTCAAATACGATATCGGCGATCCGTCCAACAAGATGCCCATCGGCGAGATCGACCTGGATGAGGTCCACGCCAAGCTGGGCGACTGATGCGGTCGAGGGTTGAATGGGACATTGCGCGGACAGACCTGCAAGACCCGGGCGACGCAACGGCTCTCTTCCTCTATGCTCCCAGACGTGGCGCGTGTCACATGTGCGATGGCCGCTGAAACGTCATGGCTGATCTTCCTGAGACGCGGGGCGATATTGGCATGGGCGCGCCAAACAACCTTGAGGTTGTCAGGGCGGACCCTCTAAACGTGTGGGCGTGGACGAACTGGAGGCGATTAGGCTCGCCAGAGATCCAAAAATGGAAGAATAAGTAATGTATTTGCTCATTATTATTGCTGTTCCGGTCTTTTGCATCGGGGCCTTTATCGCCGCGATTAGGGCAAGCCGCAGAGGCGAGGGGACTCTGGGTGTCCTCTTTTCAAGCATCGCAGTCGGTTTCATGAGCGCAGTCTTCGCGACAGTTGCGGCATGGGTTGGTCTGATGATCATGTGGGGTATGGGCGTGTAGGGCGCACGCCAGACCAAGGGCGCGGTCCGGCCCCTGTTTCACGCGGGCTTCAGCTCTGAAACACGTCGTGAAGCGCCCGATGTCATGCTGGGCGTCCCCTCCTGCTGCACGCTTTTTTCAGGGTGTGCAGCCTTTTGGCCCATGAGCGACCGGGACGCGGGGCGTGGGGGCGAGATGCAGCGCCATGACGGACCAATGAGAAGACGCCATCGGCAACTCTTGGCGGGCCGCGGAGCGCCCGTGCCATGCGCGTCACCGAGCGCGTGCGATCACCCGGGCGACGCGGGCGGCGATGGCGGCGCTGCCTTTGGGAGACGGGTGGATGCGGTCCGGGGCGTGGAAGCTCAGATCACCAGGAGGGACGAGGTCCACGCCAAACTCGGCGACCGGCCCGGAACTAAGTCAATCCGGACCCTGCCGAGCGATGCTCGAAAGCGCGCTATACGGGACAAAGTGTTCATTCGGTCAACGTGGTTCGCTGACAACTTTCGATTCCGAAAACACCTTGCCAGTGGACTGGTGGCCAGCCATGCGCTATCCATTACCTTGTCTCGGTAAGATTAGGCTACCGGCGAAGCAATTCATCGCGAATGGAGGAGAAATGAAAATAATTTATTACTACCATATTCCGAAATGCGGAGGAACAACCATTGAAAATCATATGAAATTTCTAGCACAAAGATCTGGTGGGAAATTTTACAATTTCAACACATCAATGGATAATTTTGGAATTTGGAGGAAGGTGCGCAACGACTTAAAACTTTCTCACATGTTGCGCAAGCTTAACCAGCCCACTCATGGCTTTAAGTTTGTCCACCACCATCATGGATATTATGGCCTAGGTGAGATTGTGGATGTCATTGAGAAAATACGGAGTGAAGCTGAAGCATTAGGGAATGAGTTTTACCTTTTTACCTTTGTAAGAGACCCAATTTCCCGTATTATATCTTCGATTAATTACGCAAGAAATAGGGGGTTTGATCCAGATTTAACGTTTGAAGATTACTGCAAAGATTCCAGTAGAGACAACGAAATGTGCAGGTACCTTTTGTACAACCATGCCTATCGTCAACTCACTCAATCAGTACGGGACTTGCGTCGTGGTGCTGATGAAAGGACATTAAGTCGAGTTTATGATCAGTTTGACGAAATATTTTTGCTTGACGATATGGATGCGTTTTTAAGCTGGATTCAGCATATAGTTGGCGTGGAGCCAAGAAATAAGTCTATACATGAAAAAAAAGGAGTATATAAATTATTGCCAAATGATCATCAACGAAAAATCCTTCGGGAACGTAATGGTCTTGACTATAGTCTGTTTGATCTAGCGGTAAAGCGTAGTGGAGAGCGAGAAATCCATTAGTTTAGAAGTTCATCTCTTTCATGGCTTACTTATTTTTTGTGGAACTGGGTTGGTGGCTTGTTACAATCAGATTTTCGGAAAATATCCCTTCAATATTTAAGCTTGCAGAGACTCTTTTGGAGGAGGCGAGTAATTCTAACAGTGCTCCTTATTTTTAATGTATTTTTAGCGGCTTGCATTTCTCAAAACCTTTGGCAACAATTGGTTATCATCCCCATCTCACGGAGCGCGCTTGATCACCTCGGCGACGCGGGCGGCGATGGCAGCGCTGCCTTTGGGGGAGGGGTGGATGCGGTCCGGGGCGTGGAAGCTCAGATCGCCACGAGGGACGAGGTCCCGCAGGGAGAGAAACGCCACGCCGTCATCGCGGGCCGCCATGCGCGCGAGCCGGGCCTCCAGCGCATCGCCATCCGCGGCGCAGTGGTCAATGGGCGAGTCCCGGCCCGGGGTGCGCAGATAGCCCAGATAGAGCACCCGCGCGCCGCTCTCGCGGAGCTTTGCGACCAGAGCGGGGATCACGCCCGCCCCGCCATCCTCGGAAATCATCCGGGCCATGCGCCTCTCGCAGCCCGAGCAGCCGCAGCCCAGCCACAGATCGTTGCCGCCGCCAGTGAGCACGACCCAGTCCCAGTTCCCCGCCACATATTGCTGCGCGATCTCCATGCCGAGCGCGCCGGAGATCGGCAGGGCATAGAGCACCCGCGCGCCGGGCACCGAGCGGTCCGTGACCGGCGCCCCGAGCCGGTCTTCGAGCGCATCGGCCACCGACCGTCCGCCCGCGCTATTCCACGCGAGCAGCGAGTCGCCCATGACGAGCACCCGCGGTCCCTCCGCGCCGCCCTCTGGCGGTGGCGCTTCACCGCACCCGCTCAGGGCGAGCAGCGCCGCGCATAAAAGCCCTGTCAGAACTCTCAACATGCCTCGAAAGCTGTCCTCGCTGCCTTTCGAGATCAAACCTAACCCGCAAGGTCTTGCGGTTTGATGAACGCCCGCGCGGCCCAAAGCATGTCGCTGAAAAGTAGGTATGCACTTTTCAGCTCTTCGACACGCAAAATCAAAAAGCTAGAGGGGGTTGCGTGACTGCGAATGAACGCGGCGCGCTCTAGCGCAGACGGTCCAGCAGAGCGCGCGAAGGTTGCCCGGTGACCGGCAGGCCATTGGCGGCCTGATAGCCCCGGATCGCCGCCTCGGTCTTCGAGCCCAGCACCCCGTCCGGCGCGCCCGCGTCGAACCCGGCGCGTGTCAGCCCGGTCTGCAGCGCGACCCGGTCGTCCAGCGTGAAGCCGAATTCATCGGGCGGAAAGCGGCCCTGTATCGGCGGCCCGCCCAGAATGCGGTCGCTCAAATGGCCGATCCCGAGCGCGTAGCTTTCGGCGTTGTTATAGGTCAGAATCACCCCGAAATTGCGGAACACCAGAAAGGCCGGTCCGCTCCGGCCCGCGGGGATGATGATGCTTCCCGCGCCGTGATCCGGCAGCGTGCCCCCGGAGGCCGTCCGCACCCCGGCGGCGCGCCAGTCGGCCACGCTGCGCCGTGTGCCGCGTCCGAACGGGCCGGTCATCCCCTCCGGCAGCCGCACCTCCAGCCCCCATGGCTGACCGCGCCGCCAGCCATTCTTTTGCAGATAGGCCGCCGCCGAGGCGAGCGCGTCCGCCGGATCGTCCAACCAGATATCGCGCCGCCCATCGCCGGTGAAATCCACCGCGAAGGCCTCGTAGGACGTGGGAATGAACTGCGTGTGCCCCATCGCCCCGGCCCAGCTTCCGGTCATCCGCGCCGGGGTGATATCGCCGCTCTGGAGGATCCGCAGCGCCGCAAGGAGTTGCTTTTCGAAGAACGCCCCGCGCCGCCCGTCATAGGCCAGCGTGGCGAGCGCCGAGAGCACCGGCACGTCGCCCCGGCGCGCCCCGAACCGGCTTTCCAGCCCCCAGATCGCGCAGGTGATCTGTCCCGGCACCCCGTAGCGCGCCTCCAAGGCATCGAAGGTGGCGCGCCGCGCCCGCAACGCGCGCTGCCCGGTGGCGATGCGCTCCGGCGAGGCAGCGATTTGCAGATAGTCCTCCAGCGAGCGCTTGAACTCGGTCTGGTTGCGGTCGCGCTCGACAACCTTCGGGATAAAGCCGATCCCGCCAAAATTGCGCGCCAGCGTGGCCTCGCTGATGCCCGCGCCCCGGGCGCGCCCCCGGAATCCCGCGAGCCATGCGTCAAAACCGGGATTGGGCGCTGTGGGCCACGCCTCGGTCGCGCCCGGGCGCGCGCCGCTTTGCGCGGTGGCGCTGCACCCTCCGAGGGCCATAGCGGCCAGTCCTGCACTGAAGCCGCGCCGGGTGATCTGCATCTGTCTGCTCCTGCCGGTGATCGTTGTGGTGTGAATCGATCTTGTTTTGCCCGGAGTTTGACCCGCGGCGGCGCGCCACTCAAGCGCGATTGGGGGCGCGCGCAGAGATTTGCCGGGACCCGACCGGCGCGCGCCTCTTGCACGGGCGCAGCGTGGGGCCTATGTCAGCGAGCCATGGCCAAGCAAAAAGCAGACCCCAATTACAAGGTGATCGCGGAAAACCGCCGCGCCCGCTTCGATTACGCGATCGAAGAGGATATCGAGTGTGGGATCATCCTCGAGGGCTCCGAGGTCAAATCGCTGCGGCAGGGCGGCGCGAATATCGCCGAGAGCTATGCCACCGTCGATGACGGCGAGTTGTGGCTGGTGAACAGTTACATCGCCCCCTATGAACAAGCCAAGACCTTCGCCCATGAGGAGCGCCGCCGCCGCAAGCTGCTGGTCTCGCGCAAGGAGTTGGCGCATCTGTGGAACGCCACGCAGCGCAAGGGCATGACGCTGGTGCCGCTGGTGATCTATTTCAACCATCGCGGCATGGCCAAGCTGAAGATCGGCATCGCGAAGGGCAAGAAACTGCACGACAAGCGCGAGACCTCGGCCAAGCGGGACTGGAACCGCCAGAAGCAGCGCTTGCTGAAGGATCATGGCTGAGGCCCGGGTTGACGGTCCGTGCCGGGCCCCGCAGTCTGCAGCCAAAGGCGGTGCAGCATGAGTCACTATGAAAATTGCGGATATCTGAGCTACGAGCCGAGCGCGATGCTGGGCGGCTGGTATATGGGCGTTCTCGAACGTCTGAACCTGCATATGGCGCAGGCGATGTCGGTCCCGCCGGGCGGGGCGCTGTTTTGCGACCGCCACAGGCAGGGGCAGGACATGGCGTCCCTGCGCCGGTGCTTCGACCGCGCGCCCCTGCTCGTGGCGCTGTTCTCGCCGGACTATTTCGAATCTGACGCCTGCCGCGCAGAACTGGACACGATGCGCGCCCGCGAGGCCCAGCTTGGGCTCGCCCCGGGGAGCCTGATCCATGCCGCCTGTCTGACGGACCCGTCGGGGTTGCCCGAGGATGTGGTGGGGGACGTGGTGGGGGATGGGACGCGGCTCGACATCGCCGATTTCTCCCCCTTTGTCTTCGAAGGCGCGCCATCCGAACATGCCGATGTGATCCGCCGTTTCGATCCCGTGGTGCAACTCTTCGCCGCCGATATCGCGCACCACCTCTCGGTCATGTCGGAAACGGATGCGCTGGCCTACCGCGCAGGCTTTCCCGCGCTGCCGGAGGTGCCGGGACAGGTGTGAGGCCGCGACGGCCTATTTCAGCTGACTGTCTTTCGAGCCGCGCCGGTTGATGCCGCCGCGCGCCTTGTGCTGGCTGTCGCGCTCCTGCTGGCAGTCAAGGCAGAGCGCCACGCCGGGGATGGCCGCGCGCCGCGCCTCCGCAATGGGCTCCTCGCATTCCACACAGTGACTGCGGCTCGGCCGCCCGTCGGCACCGGGGCGCTTGAGCCGCGCCAACTCGTCCTGAATCGAGGCTTCGATCTGTTCGTGCACCGCGCCGTCGCGCGCCCATCCTCCGGCCATCTCACGCCCTCCTGTGCCCGAGTTTGCCCACGCGCCGGGGGCAAAATCAACCCGTTTGCCTTGCGTTGCGCCCGCGCCCTGCGTAATCAGGCTCAAACCCGGCAAGGAGGGGCGATATGTCCGACGATCCGCAAACGCTTGTCTCGACCCAGTGGCTGGAAGACCATCTCAAGGACCCGGACCTGCGGGTTCTGGACGGATCGTGGTACTTGCCGCAACTGCAGCGCGATCCCAAGGCCGAGTATGACGCCGCCCATATCCCCGGCGCGCGCTTCTTCGACATCGACGAGATCTCCGACCACCGCTCGTCGCTGCCGCACATGGCCCCGCCGCCCGAGAAGTTCATCTCCCGGATGCGGGCGATGGGTGTGGGCGATGGCCACCAGATCGTGGTCTATGACGGGGTGGGCATTGTCTCGGCGCCGCGCGTGTGGTGGCTCTTCAAGCTGATGGGCCACAAGGATGTGGCCGTGCTCGATGGCGGCTTTCCCAAATGGCAGGCCGAGGACCGCCCGGTCGAGGACCTGCCCCCGGTGGTGCGCGACCGCCACATGATCGTGCGGGTGCAAAACCACCTCGTGCGCGATGTCACCCAAGTGAGCCAAGCGGCCAAGCTCGAAGATGCCCAGATCATCGACGCGCGCTCTGCGGGCCGCTTCCGGGGCGAGGAGCCCGAGCCGCGCGAGGGGCTGCGCGCGGGCCATATCCCCGGCTCGAAGAACGTGCCCTACCCGATGCTGCTCAACGAGAACCAGACAATGAAATCGCCCGCCGAGATCAAGGCGGTGTTCGAAGCCGCTGGCGTCGATCTGAGCCGCTCCGCGATCACCACCTGCGGGTCGGGCGTGACCGCCGCCGTGCTCGCGCTTGCTTTGGAGCGGATCGGCAAGACCGATTGGTCGCTCTATGACGGAAGCTGGTCCGAATGGGGCCAGTTCCCAACCCTTCCCATCGCCACCGGAGACGCATGATGTTCGAAACGCTGAAAGCGCAGCCCGCCGACAAGATTCTTGCCCTGATGCAGGCCTTCAAGGAGGACCCGCGCGAGACCAAAGTCGATCTCGGCGTCGGCGTCTACAAGGACGCGACAGGCCGCACCCCGGTGATGCGCGCGATCAAATCCGCCGAGCGCCGCCTCGTCGAGGAGCAGGACAGCAAAGCCTATACCGGGCTCGCGGGCGATCCGGCCTTCGCGGACGCGATGATTGATCTGGTGCTCAGCGATGCGGTGCCGCGGGAGAGTATCGCCGCCGTGGCCACGCCCGGCGGCACCGGCGCCTGCCGTCAGGCCTTCGAGCTGATCAAGATGGCCCGCCCGGAGGCGCGCATCTTCGTGTCCGACCCCACATGGCCGAACCATGTCTCGATGCTGAACTATCTCGGCATGGAGATGGTCCCCTACCGCTATTTCGACGATGAGACACGCGGCGTCGATTTCGATGGCATGATGGCCGATATCGGGCAGGCGGGACCGGGTGACGTGGTGCTTTTGCATGGCTGCTGCCACAACCCCACCGGCGCGAACCTCAATTCCGCCGAATGGGATGCGGTGATCGCGCTTTTGCAGAAAAACGGCGTCACCGCGATGATCGACATCGCCTATCAGGGCTTCGGCGACGGTCTCGACGCGGATGCCGCCGGCACCCGCAAGCTTGCGGCGGCGCTGCCTGAGGTGCTGATCGCGGCGAGCTGTTCGAAGAATTTCGGCGTTTATCGCGAGCGCACCGGTCTTCTGATGCTGATTGCGCAGGACTCTGCCGCCAAGGGTCTGAACCAG
This sequence comes from uncultured Aliishimia sp., assembly GCA_965656085.1. Taxonomy (GTDB): domain Bacteria; phylum Pseudomonadota; class Alphaproteobacteria; order Rhodobacterales; family Rhodobacteraceae; genus Aliishimia. The sequence goes on from CBFHJA010000018.1 coordinate 71,385, forward strand.
TCCACGCTGGCCTTTCTCAACCGCCAGAATTTCTCCTTCCCCCCCGATCACGGCGCGCGCGCGGTGACGATGGTGCTCACCGATGCCGAGTTGCGCGCGGACTGGACCAAGGAGCTGGAAGACATCCGTCTGTCGATGCTCGACCTGCGCCAGCAACTCGCCGGGGAACTGCAGCGCTTGTCGGGGTCCGACCGCTTCGGCTTTCTCGCCCAGCACCGCGGCATGTTCTCCCGCCTCGGCACAACGACGGAACTGGTGGAGCGCCTGCGCGCCGAGCACGGGATTTACATGGTCGGCGACAGCCGCATGAACATCGCGGGCCTGAACGCACAGACCGTCCCGATCCTCGCCAAAGCTATCGTCGACGTTGGCGTCTGACATCTAACGCGGTGTGCAACACGCCCCAGATCAAGTCCGGGCCGGGTAGCTGGTAAGGTGGGCAATTTGCCCACCACCCGGCCTGCCACAAAGGTTAATACCGCCCCACCGCACGCTGCCTTAACACCCTCATTTCGCAGAACGAATCGGGATTTGTATGTACAGGTGCCATACGCGGAGCCATACGCCGCGCCATACACCTGCCATCCCTTGTTTTTATGGCGTTAACGCCTGAAATCACGTTTTTCGCGACTTGGGCCGCGCGCAACGTTCGCCCCGTTAACCTTTCTCCCGTCCCCCACACACGACGAAAAAGGCCCGGACACGAATGTCCGGGCCAGTCATCGCCAAGAGGGAGGATCTCGGCTCAGGAATATCGGGCCCGGGCGCGGGGAGGTCGCGCCCGGGCTGGAAGGGCTCAGCCCTTGGTGAAGTCCGGATAGGCTTCCATGCCCAGCTCGGAGGTGTCGAGACCGTTGATCTCTGCCTCTTCGCTGACGCGGATGCCCATGACCAGCTTCAGGATGTACCACAGGATGAAGGAGGCCACGAAGGTGAACACACCGTACGCCACGATCCCGGTGATCTGCGCGCCGATCGTTGCGGAGCCCGAGAACGCCACGGCGATGGTGCCCCAGATCCCTGCGAAGAGGTGGACCGGGATCGCGCCGACAACGTCGTCGATCTTCAGCTTGTCGAGCAGCGGAACCGTGAAGACCACGATCACACCACCGATGCCGCCGATCAGAAGGGAGCCGAAGAGCGAGGGTGCCAGCGGCTCAGCGGTGATCGACACGAGGCCAGCCAGAGCGCCGTTCAGAACCATGGTGAGGTCCGGCTTGCCATAGACCAACTGCGTCAGGATCAGCGCCACGACGGCGCCGGAGGCGGCTGCCATGTTGGTGTTGGCGAAGATACGGCCCACATCGGTGATGTCGCCCACGGTGCCAGCTGCGAGTTGCGAGCCGCCGTTGAAGCCGAACCAGCCGAGCCACAGGATGAACGTACCCAGTGTTGCCAGCGCGAGGTTGGAGCCCGGCATCGGATTTGTCTTTCCATCCTTATACTTACCCAGACGCGGACCGAGCACCAGAGCACCGGCCAGAGCGGCCCAGCCACCCACGGAGTGCACAACGGTGGAGCCTGCAAAGTCGGAGAAGCCTGCTTCAGAGAGCCAGCCGCCGCCCCACTGCCAAGAGCCGGAGATCGGGTAGAGAATACCGGTCAGAACGACAACGAAGATCAGGAAGGGCCAGAGCTTGATGCGTTCGGCCAGAGCACCCGATACGATGGACGCGGTCGCCGCAACGAACATCAGCTGGAAGAAAAAGTCCGAGGCCACGGAGGCATAGTCGAGCGAGGCGTCAGCGGCTGCGAGGCCGACGGGTTCGAGCACGGTCGGCACGAAGTTCGGCGCGAAATAGCCGTTGAAGTCGCCCGGATACATCAGGTTGAAGCCCACGAGCCAGTACATGATGGCCGCGATCGAGAACAGCGAGATGTTCTTGGTGAGCTGCATGGTGACGTTCTTGGAGCGCACGAGGCCCGCTTCGAGCATCGCAAAGCCCGCTGCCATCCAGAACACCAGAAAGCCGCCCACGAGGAACAGCAGGGTGGTCATGATATACGGGCCGATTTCGTCGAAGCCCGGCGCGTCCTGCGCGAAGGCGGCCACAGGAAGCACCGTGAGTGCTGCTGCTGCCGTCAGTGTCTTGAGAGATTTCATATCTGTTCAGTCCCCTTTGGTCGCCGCTTTACAGGGCGTCTTCATTGGTTTCGCCGGTGCGCACGCGAACCGCCTGGCTCACATCGAGCACGAAGATCTTGCCGTCGCCGATCTTGCCGGTCTGTGCGGTTTTGGTGATGGTGTCGACGATCTGATCGACCATCGCGGCAGGCACCACGAGTTCGATTTTAACTTTCGGAACGAAGTTCACGGCGTATTCCGCGCCGCGGTAGATTTCCGTGTGCCCCGATTGCGAGCCGAAGCCCTTGATCTCTGTCACCATCATCCCGCGCACGCCGGCCTCGGTCAGCGCTTCACGGACCTCCTCCAGCTTGAACGGTTTGATTGTTGCAATGATGAGTTTCACCTCTGTCCCCTTTGCTGATCACGTTGTGCGGAGGGGATGCACCCCGCCGGTGTGTGCGTCAGAAAAAGCGAACGGGGCGCTGAATGTGCAGGTCTTTGCTCGAAAATGGGGCTCAAACGCGAATTGGCTGCCCAAAAAAGTGGCGACTGTCGCAATTCGCATAAATTTTAGTCATGCTGCAAACGCAAATTCCGCAAATGCAAGGGTCACCTCCGCGTCCAAAACCGCTAGACTGGCCAAAAATCCGGAGCCGGGCAGGGCCATCAGATGAGTGATTCACGAAAGCGGCGCAAGCCGCTGGTTGCAGACAAGCGCACCGCGCGCGGCAGTCCCAAAGCCAAAGCCAAAGCCAGCGCGCGCAAGCCGCGTAAACCCGCGCGGCGCAAAGCGCAGCCCAAACGGGGTCTGCTGTCGCGGCTTTTCCACTGGGTCTTCCGATTGATCTGGAAAATCACCTCGCGCATCGCGCTCGTCGCCGCGCTCATCCTCGCCGCCTTTGTCGGCTATGACTACATGCGCCTGCCCCCTGTCACCGAGCTTCTGGATGGGCGCGCGCGCGGCTCGGTCACCCTGCTCGACCGGACCGGCGCCGTCTATGCCTGGCGCGGCGATCAGTATGGCGGCGCCGTCACCGCCGACAGCGTCAGTCCACACCTAAAAAACGCCTTCATCGCCACCGAGGACCGGCGTTTCTACCGCCATTTCGGCATCAGCCCGCGCGGGGTCGCCTCGGCGGTGCGCATCAACCTCTCCGAAGGGCGCGGTCCGCTCCAAGGCCATGGCGGCTCCACCATCACCCAGCAGACGGCCAAGCTCCTCTGCCTCGGGGTCGAATATGACAAGACCCAATGGAAGAGCGAGGCGGCCTATGTGAACGAGTGCCGGCGCGGCTCCATGCGGCGCAAGATCGAGGAAGCCATCTACGCGCTGGCGATGGAACTGAAATATTCAAAGGACGACATCCTGTCGATCTATCTCAACCGGGCCTATCTCGGGGCCGGGGCTTACGGGGTCGAGGCAGCCGCGCAGCGGTATTTCTCGAAGCCCGCCAACGCGTTGAACCCGCAGGAATCGGCCATGCTCGCCGGGCTTCTGACCGCGCCTTCGCGGCTTGCGCCTACGAACGACCTTGAGCGCTCACAGGCCCGTGCTGCCACCGTGCTCCGGCTGATGCGCGAGCAAGGCTATCTCACCCGCGACGAAGAGCGCCGCGCGCAGGCCAACCCCGCGACGCTCTCGCAGGCCGCGGAGGCCAACACAGGCGGCTATTTCGCCGACTGGGTCATGTCCGACGGGCCGGATTTCTTTACGCGCAACACCACCGAGGACGTGGTTATAAAGACCACGCTGGATGCGCGCATTCAGAAGGCGGTCGAGGACGGGATGCGCGAAGTCTTTGAAACCAAGGTGCGGGACGGCTCCAAGGCGCAGGCGGCCGTGATTGTGATGAGCGCCGACGGGGCCGTGCGCGGCATGGTCGGCGGGCGCGACGTCACCGTCTCGGGCGCGTTCAACCGCGCGACGCAAGCCAAGCGCCAGACCGGGTCGGCATTCAAGCCCTTCGTCTATGCCGCCGCGCTCGATCTCGGCTACAGCCCCTATGATTCCATCGCCGACGAGCCGTTCTGCATGACCATCCCCGGGTCCGGCCAGTGGTGCCCGCAGAACTATGACCGCAAGACCCGCGGGCAGGTGACGCTTATACAAGCGCTGCAATCCTCGCTGAACATTCCCGCCGTGAAGGTCGCCAACGCGGTTGGGCTCGATTTGGTGCGGCAGGTCGCGGCTGAGTTCGGGATCCAGAGCGATCTGGCGGCGGGCCCGGCGCTTGCGCTTGGGGCCTCCGAGGCCTCGCTTCTGGAGATGACCGGGGCCTATGCGGGCATTCTCAACGGGGGCTCGGCGGTGACGCCCTATGGGCTCGAAGAGCTCCGGATGGCGGGCGATGACGCGCCGCTCATGACTGCGCAGGGGGGTATCCGCGAGCGGGTCATTCAGGAAGATGCGGCCCGGCAGCTGATCTGGATGATGGAGCAGGTGGTCTCGGGCGGCACTGGCGGGCGCGCGCAATTCGGCGGCTGGCAGATCGCGGGCAAGACCGGCACGACGCAGGCCGCGCGCGATGCTTGGTTCATCGGGTTCACAGCCGATTATGTGGCGGGCGTGTGGATGGGCTATGATGATAACACGCCGCTGACCGGTGTGACGGGTTCGGGCCTGCCTGCGGATATCTGGCGCGAGGTTATGAGCCGGGTTCATGAGGGCGAGGCGCCCAAGCAATTGCCGCTAGCCGCACAGATCGGGCCGGGAGATGCGGGCGGTGTGCCCCGGTTCGATGGCCAGTCGACCCGCAGCCGGAGCGGAGGCATCGAGGATGTGGTCAATTCGGTGCTGAACGATATTTTTGGAGGCAGCGCTGGCTCATCCGGCACCGGCCCGACCTCCCCGGCACCGACAGCCGGCGATCGTTGAGGTCTTGGCGAGACCGGGCGGCGCGCGCAAATGGCGCCGACGTCCGGGTCCCGCTTGGACGGGTTATGCCATGGATTTGAGCGTAGCGATCATCGTGTCGATATCACCGCCGTTGCGGTCCAGAATCGCGCCGATCTCGGTGCGCTCGGTCAGCAGCAGGTTGATCCCCTCGATGAACATGTTGAAGAACAGGTCCTGCCCGGAGCGGTCGGAGACAAGGAACGTGACCTCGAAAGGCGACTGGCCCTTGAGATACGCCACGGTCGAGACCTCGTACCATTTCTTGACCCGGCTCACCCCGGTCACTTCCAGACGCCCGCCGATGAATTCGCGGAAGCGGCTGCCATATTTGCGCGCCACATAGGTCTGGAAGGCATCCGAGAAGGCCCGCTTCTGTGCGGTGCTCGCGCGGCGACCATCCACGCCCATCGCGTAGGCGGCGATGTAGGAGGTGTCCGAATAGCGCGCGAAGATGCGCTCGAAGTCGCGATACATTGCGTTCTCGGACTTTCCGGAGGCGATCACGGCGTTGATGTCGGCCACAAGGCGACTGATCAATTGCTCGGCACTGGCCTCGTTCAGCGCAAGGGCCGCCCCGGGCGCGAGCAGTGTCGCGGCGCCCAGTCCCATTGAAAAATCGCGGCGTGTCAGCATGTTGGCCTCCTTCAGAACCCGGATGTGTCCAATTCGAACGGATCAATCTCAGAACTCGCATCTTCGGAGCCGAGTTCGAACCGGCGGTTTTGCATATAGATCAGGCGCGATTGTGCGTAGCTGTCGGCGCTCTCGTACAGGATCGAATCAATCGTGTCCGTAAAACGCCCGCGTGTGCCCAGTCCATCGCCGATCCGTGCTGCTGGACTATAATAGCGTTCGGGCTCGTCGAGTACGTAGGATAACGGGTTCGTGAACAGATCGACGATTCGTCCGGCGACATCCCGCTGTGTGGAGGGGCCAAAAAGCGGCACCTCGACGAACGGGCCCTCACCGGCGCCCCAGACATGGAGCGTTTCCCCGAAATCAGTCTCGTGATCGGGAAGACCCATATCGGTGGCGATGTCGAACAGCCCGGCCACGCCGAAGGTCGAATTCAGCAAGAACCGCACTGTCGAGATGCCCGCCCCGTTCAGATCACCTTGCAAAAGCCCGTTCACAACGTCAGATGGACGCCCCAAATTTGTCGCAAAATGGCCAATACTTTCCTCGATATCGTCCGGGACCGCCTTGGTGTAGCCCTGCGCGGCCGGACGTACGATGGACCGGTCGATCGTGCGGTTGAACGCGTGGATCTTGCGGTTGCCGGTCTCGAAGGGGTCGTAAATACCATCGGTCGGATCGAAATCGGTGTCGGCTGAAACACAGGCCGACAGGGCCACAGGCAGGACGATCAAGGCCGCAAGGCGTGCAATTGGACGATAGAATAAGGACAAAGGATGGCGTTCCCCGGCAGACAATTATAAGGCTACATAGTGAATTTCAGAGCGATGCCCAGTGCGAGGCGGGTCAAAATCCCGGTTTGTGGCGGCTGAGCGACAAGAGATTTGAACCAACTTTACCTCTTGCCGTATAGTCCGGCGAGAATTTCACAGAAAGGCGCGAACGGCACCCATGTCTCGCAATCCTCACGCCAAAGGCCTCGAAGAGCTTCGTGCCGCGCGCCGACGCAGCCGCGGGCTGTATTGGGCCGTCGGAATATTCAGTTTCTTCGCCAATCTGCTTATGCTCACCGGGCCGATCTATATGCTGCAGGTCTATGACCGCGTGCTCGGCTCGCGCTCCGAGGAGACCCTCGTCGCGCTGTCGATGCTGGTGATTTTCCTCTATGGTATCATGGGCTTGATGGATTGGGTGCGGGGCCGGGTGATGGGCCGGGCCGGGGCGCGCTTCCAATCGGCGCTCGATCCGCGTGTGTTCGACGCGGTGACGCGCAAGGCCGCTATCGCGCCTGACGCGCGCACCGAAAGCGGGCTGGCCGATCTCGAATCCGTGCGCCGCCTGATGACCGCGCCGGTGCTGATGGCGATCTTCGACATGCCTTGGACGCCGGTCTTCCTGTTTGGGATTTTCCTGTTCCACCCGCTGATGGGCTGGCTCGCCGTGCTCGGAGGCTCGCTGTTGATTCTTATCACGGTCGCCAATCAGTTCCTGTCGCGCGGCCCGCAAATGCGCGCGACCATGGCCGAGATGGAAGCAGGTCAGATGTCGGGCCAGATGCGCACCGAGGCCGAGGCGCTGCAATCCATGGGGATGCAGGGCGCAGCCTACCGCCGCTGGCAGCAAGCCCGCGGGCGGGCGCTTGATGAGGGCATGTCGGCGGCCGATGTGGGCGGCGGGTTCAGCGCAATGACGAAATCGCTGCGGCTTTTCCTCCAATCGGCGATGCTCGGGCTCGGTGCGTGGCTTGTGCTGCAGAACCAGTTGACGCCGGGTGCCATGATCGCAGGGTCAATTCTGCTCGGACGGGCGCTTGCGCCCATCGAGATGGCCGTCGGTCAATGGCCGCTGGTGCAGCGCGCGATGAAAGGCTGGGACAGCCTTGCCGAGCTCTTGTCCGAGGTCTCTCCGCAGCCGCAACGCACGGGGCTGCCACGCCCGCGCGCGCTGCTGGAGGGCAAGGGCCTGACCGTTCTGCCACCGGGCGAGCGTCAGGCCGCGCTGAAGTCGCTCAACTTCCGGGTCGAGCCCGGCACAGCGCTCGGCGTGATTGGCCCTTCCGGCTGCGGTAAGTCCACGCTGGCGCGGGCGATCACCGGGCTGTGGCGGCCCGCGGGTGGCTCGATCCGGCTCGATGGGGCGGCGCTCGATCAGTACGAGCCCGACGTTCTGGGCAATCTCGTGGGCTATCTGCCCCAGCGCGTGCAGCTTTTCGACGGCACCATCGCCGAGAACATCTCGCGCCTGTCGGACAACCCCGACGATGCCAAGATCGTTGCGGCGGCCCAGAAGGCGGCGGCGCACAACATGATCCTCGAACTGCCGGGTGGCTATGATACGATGATCCGGGACGGCCAGAGCCGCCTCTCGGGCGGCCAGATCCAACGCATCGGTCTGGCGCGGGCGCTTTATGACGACCCGGTGATCATTGTGCTCGACGAGCCCAATTCGAACCTCGACAACGAGGGCAACGCCGCGCTCAACCACGCGATACGCGAACTGAAAAAGGAAGGGCGTTCTGTGCTTATCATGGCGCACCGCCCGAACGCCATTCAGGAATGCGAGAGCCTGCTCGTCCTCGAAAACGGGATGCGCATGGCCTTCGGTCCAAAAGATGAAGTGTTGCAAGCAACGGTCAAGAACGCCAAGCAACTGGCGAAGAGTCCGGCTGATAAGGGGGGCGTGACGTGAGTCAGACCAAGGATGGCAAGACATGGTCCGCCCGCTGGGCGCTGATTGTCGGATTTGTCGGTGTTGCCGTGCTCGTCGGCGGGTTCGGATCGTGGGCGACGATGAGCCAGATCGCGGGGGCTGTCATCGCGACGGGCCGGATCGAGGTCGAACGCAACCGTCAGGTCGTGCAGCACCCCACCGGCGGCGTCGTGGCCGAGATCGCCGTCAAAGAAGGCGACACGGTGACGGCTGGTGATCTTCTGATCCAGCTCGATGATACGCGTCTGAAATCGCAGCTCAAAATCACCGAGGGACAGCTCTACGAGATTGTTGCGCGCCGGGGCCGGCTTGAGGCAGAACGCGACGGGACGCCCGATATCCGCTTCATGCAAGAGGTGATTGAGGCCGGGCAGCGCGATCCCGAACTTGCGGAATTGCTCGCCGGCCAGCGCAACCTGTTTCTGGCCCGCCGCGAGTCCGTCACGCAGGAGCGCGAGCAACTCGGCAAGCGCACGGCGCAGATCATGAACCAGATCGACGGGATCGACGCACAGACGGTTTCGCTCAAGCGCCAACTCGACCTGATCAATCAGGAAACCACCAGCCAGCAGACCCTGTTCGATCGTGGGCTGGCGCAGGCTGGCACGCTTCTTGCTCTGCAACGCAACGCGGCCAACCTGCAGGGACAGATCGGGGAACTGGCGGCGAACCGCGCGCAGGCCGAGGCGCGGATCACCGAGACCGAGATCGCGATGCTGCAGATCACGAGCCGGCTGCGCGAAGAGGCGATCACGCAGTTGCGCGATTTGCGCTACCGCGAACTGGAACTGCGCGAGCAGCGCGCGGCGCTGATCGAGGAGATCGAGCGGCTCCAGATTCGCGCGCCAGTCTCGGGCATCGTCTATTCTCTGCAAATGCAGACCCCGCGCTCGGTGCTACAGGCCGCCCAGCCGGTGCTCTACATCGTGCCGCAGGACCGTCCGCTGGTGATCGCCGCGCGCGTCGAGCCGATCCATATCGACCAGATCCTCGTTGGTCAGGAGGTCAACCTGCGGTTCTCCGCGCTCGACCAGCGCACCACCCCGGAACTCACCGGGCAGGTCATGCTGGTCTCGGCGGATGCCTTCGAAGACGAGGGCACGGGCATGACCTTCTACCGGGCAGAAATCATGCTTGCGCCCGGCGAAGTCGATCGGCTCGGTGAGGATGTGGCGCTGATCCCAGGGATGCCGGTGGAGGCCTACATCCGCACAGGGGACCGCTCGCCGCTGGTCTATCTGACCAAGCCGTTGATGGATTACTTCAACCGGGCGTTCCGCGAGACCTGATTCGAACAGCGCCTTCCTTCCGGCAGCCCCGATCCGCGAGGTCTGATGCGGCAGGGCAGTTTTGCTGGCCCAGGGAGAGCCTACAACAGGGGCGCTTTTTGCTTTCCCCGGCCTGCGTCTCGGACTAGCTTGCCGCAGCAAACCGCAAACCGGGAGACCCGACCCATGTCCATCGCTCAACGCCTCGCCGATGCCGGCATCACACTGCCCGAAGCCAACGCGCCGGCGGCCAATTACGTGTCCTACGTGCAATGCGGCAACATGCTTTTTGTGTCCGGGCAGATCCCGATCCGCGACGGACAGTTCGTGACGGGAAAGCTCGGCGATGACTTCACCGTCGAGCAGGGGGCGGAAGCCGCGAAACTCTGCGCGCTGTCGCTGCTGGCACAGGTCAAGGCGGCCTGCGGGGGCGATATCGACGGGCTCAAACGCGTGGTGAAGCTCACTGGCTTCGTCAACTCCACCCCCGACTTCACCCAGCAGCCGCAAGTCATCAACGGCGCGTCCGACTTCCTTGTCGAAGCGCTCGGAGATGCGGGCCGCCATTCGCGCTCGGCGGTCTCGGCAGCGGCCCTGCCGCTCGGCGTCGCGGTTGAGATCGAGGGTATCTTCGAGTTGCTGTAAGCGCTTGATCTGAGCGTGGAGCGGGCCACATCTGGAAAGACAGGCCGGAGGAACGCCCGCGATATGAGCGTGCAGGAATTGCAGATCGACGTCGTTGCCAGCGTCGCCCAGATCGGGGCGGCGGAGTGGGATGCTTGTGCCTGCCCGGAAGCCGTCAGCGGCGGCGCGCCGAACGATCCGTTCACCACCTACCGGTTTCTGAGGGCGCTGGAAGAGAGCCGCTCGGTCGGGGCCGGCACCGGCTGGCAGCCGCAATATCTCGTGGCGCGGGCCGAAGGCGAGATCATCGCGGTCGCTCCGATGTATGCCAAGAGCCATAGCCAAGGCGAATACATCTTCGACCACAACTTCGCCCATGCTTATGAGCGGGCGGGCGGGCGCTATTACCCCAAGCTGCAAATCGCGGTGCCCTTCACGCCTGCGACCGGGCGACGCTTTCTGACCAAGCCGGGTTTCGAGAGCCTTGGCACGCAGGCACTGGTGCAGGGTGCGGCGAAGCTTTGCGATCAGAACGGGCTGAGTTCGCTGCATGTGACGTTTTGCACCGAAGCCGAGGCCGCGCGCGGACCGGACTACGGCCTGCTGGCCCGGACAACGCAACAATTTCATTGGCTTAACAATGGGTACGCCGATTTCGACGGCTTCCTCGCCGCCCTGTCCTCGCGCAAGCGCAAGAACATCCGCAAGGAGCGCGCGCAGGCGCAGAGCTTCGGCGGCGAGATCCGGCAACTCACGGGCGACGCGCTGGAGCCGCACCATTGGGACGCGTTCTGGGAGTTCTATCAGGACACCGGCGCGCGCAAATGGGGGATGCCTTACCTGACGCGCCGCTTTTTCGATGAGGTGCAAGAGCATCTCAGGGATGACGTAGTGCTGGTGCTCGCAGAGCGCGACGGGCGGCCCGTGGCGGGGGCGCTCAACTTCATTGGCCGGGATGTGCTCTATGGACGCTATTGGGGCTGCACCGAGCACCACCCCTGCCTGCATTTTGAGTTATGCTATTACCAAGCCATTGATTTTGCAATCGAACATGGCCTCGGGCGTGTCGAGGCGGGGGCGCAGGGCGAGCATAAGCTGGCGCGGGGATATCTGCCGACACATACCCATTCGCTGCACTGGATGCGGGATGAGGGGTTTCACGAGGCGATTGCCAATTATCTCGAGCAGGAACGGGCGGCTATCGAGGAAGACATTGAAATCCTTACAAGTTATGGTCCGTTCAGGAAGGTAATCGTAGAGGAGCATGACTGATGGAAAAGCTGTCCGACGAGACCCGTGGCCCCCTTCTGGAGCCGCTCTTCGCCAATGGCTGGGAGCAGGCCAAGAGCGAGCGCGACGCGATCCACAAGACCTTCGAGTTCAAGGATTTCGTCGAAGCGTTCGGCTGGATGACGCAAGTGGCGATCTGGGCCGAGAAATGGGACCACCATCCCGAATGGTTCAATGTTTACAAGACGGTGGAGGTGACGCTGACAACGCATGACGTGGATGGGTTGTCGACACTGGACGCCAAGCTGGCGCGCAAGATGGACAGTCTGGCGGAAGGTTAGGTTGCTGCGGATGTGACAGGCGCGGTGGGCAGATTGCCCACCCTTATCTCTTTGCGATCTGCCATAATGAGAGTCAGCGGACGAGACCCCGTCCCACCCT
>CBFHJA010000019.1:0-82690 GCA_965656085.1 uncultured Aliishimia sp.
CAAGCTCACCTCCCGTTTTTGATCTTGAATCAAACGGAAGGTGATTTGGGAATCCCCTAAATGCAGACGCCGCCTAAGTCATCGCGGACCAAGTTTATGGAGGAGTGGATACTAGCAGGGCATATCCGGTTCCCAGAAAACACAGAGTATCGGGTATTTGAAACACTTGATGAACTCAAAGCTGCCTGTGAAAGCGGTGATGTGCCAGTAAGCGGACGCGCGGCATTGATACGGCCTGACCTGCCCGGTTTTGAAGATTGGGTAGGCAAGCGGATTGGATACGGCACACCAGCCTTCAAGAGATACAAGAAAGACCTGCGCAATCCACGCCAGCCCCTATCAAGCTGGATCAGCCCAAGGGCAGAAGCGGATCAGATCGCCCCTGATACCAATACGCTTGTGATTGGGACCAACGATGAGGCCGCAAAAGAGATTAAATCCGTCTTCGGCTCAAAAGCCTTCAACTACGCCAAGCCCGTATCCCTGATCCGCGAACTTGTTCGCCAGTCCACTGGACCGGACGATCTGGTGCTGGATTTCTTCGCAGGCTCCGCCACCACCGCCCAAGCTGTCATGGAACTCAATGCCGAGGACGGCGGCAGCCGCCGCTTCATCATGGTCTCGTCCACCGAAGCTACAGAAGACGACCCCGACAAGAACCTGTGCCGCGACGTGACCGCCGAACGCATCCGCTTGCTCAACGCCAGCGATGACAAGAAATACGCCGACCTCGCCGCAGGCTTCGCCTATCTGCGCACGCACGAGATCGCCTTTGAGGACCTCGACTATGACCTGAAACCCGCAGATGCTTGGGCCGCTCTGGAAGCCATGCACGACTTGCCGCTGACCCTCTATGACGGCAGCGCGCCATGGAACCTGCACGAAGGCGAGACCACCGCGCTGGTGCTGGTGGACCGCTTCGACCCCGGCTTGCTGCGATGGCTGCAAGGCCGCGACCGGCAGAACCTGTTCGTCTATGCGTGGGCACCGGGCCAGATCGCGCAGCATCTTGACGGCACCCATGTGGACATTCGCCCCGTCCGCGACACGCTGGTGAAGCGGTTCCAGCAATGAGCGAACGCCTGTCCCTTGCCGCCTACCAGACCCGCGCGGTGGACGCGCTGTCGGGTGTGATCCGCAAGGTGGCCGAGTTGCACGACCGCGACCCGGCGCACCGGCAGACCATCGCGCTGAAAAGCGGCGTGACGCTGCTGCAAAGCCCTACGGGGTCGGGCAAGACGCTGGTGCTGGGCCGGGTGCTGGAAGGGCTGCGCGGGGCGCTCAGCCGCCCCGTGGTGTGGCTCTGGTTCGCGCCCTACTCCGGGCTGGTGACGCAGACGCGCGAGGCTCTGGTGGCGCAATGCGGCGGTCTGCGCGTCCGTGACGTGGCCAAGGACCGGGAACCGAACGGCACCCGCGACGGCGATGTGTTCATCCAGACATGGGCGACAGTCGCCGCCAGCAACAAGGACGCCCGCAAGGTCCGCCGCACGTCCGAGGCGGCGTTGTCCTTCGATGACCTGATTGCGTCGTGGCGGGACGCGGGTTTTTTCGTGGGCGTGGTGATTGACGAGGCGCATTTGAACTTCGGGGCGTCCGCCAAGGTAGCGGCGGGCTTCTACCTCGACCATATCCAGCCCGATTTCACGATCCTCGCCACCGCTACGCCAAGCGACGAGAAGCTAGAAGCCTTCGAGCGTACCGCCGGGATCGAAGTGGCCAGCCGCGTTGTCGTGCCACGTGCCGAGGTTGTGGAAGCCGGGTTGAACAAGGTGGGCCTCAAGCTGGGCGTGATCCGCTTTCGGGAGGGCGACCGCGACCTGATCGACCATGAACAGGCGACCTTGCAGGCCGGGTGGACGCAGCATTGCCGGGTGCGCGAACGGCTCAAGGAACATGGGCTGGCTGTGTCGCCCCTGATGCTGGTGCAGGTGGAAGACCAAGCCAAGGGTGCGGAAGACCCGGTAAAGCGGGTGCGGGACAAGCTGGTGGAGATCGGCGTTGATGACGCGGCCATTGCCACGCACACGTCCGGTCAGCCCGACCCGAACTTTCACTCGCTGGCCTATGACCCCGACACCCATGTGCTGATCTTCAAGGTGGCCGTGGCGACGGGCTTTGACGCGCCCCGCGCGTGGACGTTGGTTTCCGTGCGCCCCAACCGGGGCCGCGACTTCGGTATGCAGATCGTGGGCCGCATCATGCGGGTGCACCCGTCCGTGCGGCCTATCCACGGGCAAGACGACCTGCTGGACAGCGGCTATGTCCTGCTGACGGACCCGGATATGCAGGCGGGCCTTCAAGCGGCGGTGGACGAGTTGAAGGCGGTGCGCGAAAGCATCGAACTGATAACGGACAATCTCGACGTGTACGAGTTTGGAAATGCCGAGCAGAAAGCCGTCGCGCCGGATGTTGCCAAACCACCCTTCACACCGAAGCCGCCCGAAAACGAGACTGAGCGGCAAGAGCGCCTGACGAACCTGATCGAACAAGGCGTAGTGCGGGCCGATGTGCAGAACATGCCCGACACGGAAAAGGACCGCGCCATTGTCGCGGGCGAGACGTGGCAGAGTGTGAGCGAAACGCCGCTCTTTGGCGATCTGCCGGAAAGCAAGAAGCCTGATACCGATAAGGGGCCAAGCAAACCGAACTTGCGCCCCTATCCGCTGCGCAAGGACTTGGACTTGCCCAAGGCACTGGTCCGGGAACTGCCACCGGACCCGATGAAGCTGAACGATCTGGTGCATGACATAGCCCGCGAGTTTTGCCGCTCTGCCGATATGCCCGGCCTGCTGCAACGCAAGCTGACAAAGGCGCATCTCGACTTGCGCGACCTGTTCGCTTCCGAGTTGCAGGAAACGGTGGACCTGCGTTTGCGGCTGTCCAATGCGCGGGTGGCTGAGAAGGCGCAACTCGCCTTCAACTTCAATGACGCCATCGACCCGCGCCTGTTGAAGCGCGCGCTGGTGGAGGAACTGCGCGGCATCGTGGATGACAAAGGGATTGAAGCCGAGGAACGCGACCTGCGCCGCGCCATTGATCTGGCCGGGATGATGGAACCCGAGAAGCTGAAAGAGGCCATCAAGACCGCACAGGCCCGCAACGTGCGAACCGACACCAGCGAACCCGTGCCAGAGCAGTACTTTGGACCGGACGGGCTGAGCGAAGCTGAGAAGTCGGCCTATGGCGTGTTCCCGCATCGTCTGAATAAGGAAGAACAGGACTTCGCGGCGTTTCTAGACGCAGACAAAACCGGGACGGTTAAGTGGTGGATGCGAAACCCCGAGAATGAAACTTGGGCAACTCGACTGATACTGCCATCCGGGCACCGCTTCTTCCCCGACTTCGTTGTCGGCGTCAGTGGACGGACCACGCCCGACGCCATTGCACTTGTCGAGATCAAGGATGACGGCGAAACAGGGCGGCTACAGTCAGACCGCAATGTCGAGAAAATTCGCGTTCAGCATCGCGAGTATCGCAATGTCTTCTGGACCTACCGTTCTGACGGGACTTGGATACGTGCAAGATACGCTGAGGGACTGCATAAGATTGTCCCTAACGACCGCTTCGATGTGAATGAACTCGTCTATCTCGGGTAGGCTTCCAGCCGAACAAAGAGACATTCGCGTGATGTTTTGCGTAAATGCGCTCAAGAACAAACCGAGTGCATAGAAAATGATGCAGTGTAATTTGTGTGTAACTTTGCACCGAATGTACCGGGTTTGTTCGGACAAAGATCAATGGCCGACAGGCTAGCAGGTTCGGAATAACAAAGATTTTCCAAACGGTTCCGATCATTCCATACAATCCTGCTCACGGTAGAACGAAAATTGAAAATCCTCGTGTCGGTGGTTCGATTCCGCCCCCGGGCACCATTCCAATGTCTGAAGACAAGCAACGACATTCGAAAAGACCAATGGAACAGGGTTTTCGTGTTTCCGGTTGTGCGATTGAGTTATTCGTCGTCCAGCCAAATGCCCCCGCTTTGGGGGCATGATTGAGGGCACAGTTATGACATAGACCCCGGGCGGGTTGGGTAGCGCTTCACAGGCATGAGGACTCTATCAAACTGCGTCACACATAGAAATCCAGTTCCTCTTGCGCCTTGAGCAGATCGCGCATCTTTATAGGGTCGTCGCCAACGAAGAACACCAGACCCCAGTGTGTTCCGAACGCGGATCGGTCCGGGACCGTGTCCTGTGCAGGTTCGACCAGCTCGTGCGTTTCGAAGTATGGATGTCCGGTGGTTTCCTTTGGCATGTCGAGTTTGCTGACGACGCGGCGGCGCGGATATACACCAAAGCAGCCAGCATACCTCTTTGCGTCTTCCACTTCGCGTGGAAAGAACGCGTCGACTTCTTCTTTGGTACTCTTTGGGTCGAAGACCAGAATGGACGCTTGATAAGCATTGAAGCCGTAGGCTTTTTCGATGAGTTCGAAGGCCTTGAAGCCCGGCGGGCGGTACGCGACTTCGCCAAAGTACATTTCGCCGTCGGATGTCAGGAAATATTCCGGATGGATCTGGCCAAACTTGATATCGAACGTCTTGATCAGTTTTTCGATTTGCCGGGTGATTGCCTCGCGCCAGCGTTCCAACTCTTTCGTGGCGGGCACAAAGACGGAATACCCCAGCGTGACGTATTCCGATATGTTGAGAAATTTGATTTCTCCGTCATGAATCCACGCTTCTACCGCGAATTCCCAGCCATCGAGATGACTTTCCATCAGAAGCGGATACTCTTCGTCCGGGATCTTGTCGATGTCTTCGATGTCTCGGATCATGCGGTGCCCGAGGCACCCCGCCTTGTCGAACGCCTTGACGTGGATCGGGTCATCCGGGTCCCCGTCAAGTTTTAGCAGAGTCTGGTTAACCCGTTTCATGAAACGGATGATGTCATCTTTCTCATAGGCTTCTTCAAAGATCCCGACGCGGATGCCACCCAACTGTGCGCGGCGTTTCATCAATGCCTTGTCCCGGAACAAAATGGATTGTCCGTACATGCGCGGCTGGTCCAAGAGCACCGAATTGATTGCGCCCGACCACTCAACCGTTTCTTCAAAAAGTGGAATGGCCACGTCAACACCATCTTCCTTGAGGCGACGCGCGATTTCAAAGGACCTGTCATTCAGCCGTGCGAAATCCCATGCGATGAACGGAATGCTGTTGGCTTCGCAAAAGTCTGCGGCCCAGTCCGGGGCGACCACGACATAGCGGCGATCAAAGCTCTGTGCTGCCCTGATGGCATTCAGGCTCCAGCCCAGTAAGGCAACATATCCCTTGCTCGGATCCTTGGGCGTTTCGGTTCCGCGGACCGACGCCAGCGTGGGGTCGGTCCAGCCTGAAACATCCTTCGAAGTCGGAATATTGGGCATGTCTTTCGGCGTCGGGAATTCGGTTGAAGTAGAGATGTTGCGTCCTCCATTTTCGCTGCTGCATCACACGACGGGCCCGAGTGTGCGAGCAGTCGTCTTGCTGAATATTGATTAGACAAACTAAGTGATTTGTTGGGGATTTCAAAGGCGTGACGTGAGGAAGGTCTTGAAATATTCATGCATTGAGAGACCCTAAGGCGAAAAATATTTATTTTTAATAAATAATATCAGTGCCTTAAAGATTATTCGCGTATTCTGGGCGTAGCGTGCCAGACGGATGTTGATCACACCGCCAACACTGTTCATATTTTCGCATATCGAACTAAATGGTATCGGTCAGGAAAGCTACAAGCAGTCGATGCCTAGTCAAAGCTTAGCGCGGGGTGGAGGTCTCGGGTCGGCACATACTGCGCGACAGACCGGGTGCCAGGAGTATCCATGGCACTCCCGCCGCCAAGCGAGCGCAGCACGGTGCAGGCATCACCTGCTCTGCCTGATCGCTGATGAATTGTGTTGCCCAGCCATGTCCACGAGGGTGGAAATCTTCCGCAGCAACTGGACACTTCCAGTTATAAACTTGATCATAAGAGGCTTAGCTTGGCGAGCTGCGCCGACCGAGAATACGTCTGGAGACCACCTTATATGTTTGTTTTTCCCAATCCGGTCGGTTTTGGATCGCTCTGGTTTCACAACCTTGCGACCGCGGATGGAACAC
Organism: uncultured Aliishimia sp.; assembly: GCA_965656085.1. Lineage (GTDB taxonomy): Bacteria > Pseudomonadota > Alphaproteobacteria > Rhodobacterales > Rhodobacteraceae > Aliishimia. Next base: position 6,089 of record CBFHJA010000019.1, read on the forward strand.
CTGTTGGCTATGACCCGCAGGCTCGGGCGTTTATCCCGACGCCGCCATTCTGCGCGAACCGCGCGCTGATCGGATGCAACTGGATTGCTCCCGAGCAAGGAGCGCTTTGCCGGTCATGCGCCATGACGTTGGTATCGCCGGATAAATCTTCCGCTGTTGCGCTTGCCAATTGGGCGAACACTGAGGCTGCAAAACGCTGGACGCTCGACAATCTGGGGCGCTGGCACTGGTTCCGCCCGGAGGACATGGGCACGCAACCGGTCTTTCACATGCTTGACGACGGGCCGACACCTGTTGCCATGGGCCATGTCGACGGTGTCGTTACGATCAGCGTTGCAGAGGCTGACCCGGTTCTGAGCACAACGCGGCGAGAAGCCCTCGAGGAACCCTATCGGACTATGATTGGCCACATGCGCCATGAAATCGCGCATATGCTCTGGTGGCGTCTTAGCCTGCGTGCGGATTTCCTGACCGCTTTCCGCAAGGTGTTTGGCGATGAACGAGAAGACTATTCAGCCGCGTTGCAACGCCACTACGACAATGGTCCACCGGCAGATTGGAATCAGAGTTACCTGACAACGTATGCGTCTTCGCATCCTCACGAGGATTGGGCCGAGACAGCAGCGCACCTACTGCACCTCACGGATATTACCGATAGCTTCGTCTCGGCCGGGTTTTCGTCACCGGACATTCCGTATCCGGGTTGGGACGCTTATTCGGAGCCAAATGCGACAACCCTGATAGGCGTCGCGGTTTCGGCCGTCATGGGTCTCAACCACGTCAACCGCTCCATGGGGCTGGACGACATCTACCCCTTCATGGTGTCTCAGGAAGCGCAGCGAAAGCTTGCCTTCGTCCACGACTGGCTTCGCAGGGGCGCACAAGGCAGATAGCCGTGATCAAGAATCTTTGGACAGTCGCGTGTAATTCACGTTTGGCCGGGAAACGCGCTTGCACCCTGAGTATAATTCCCGGGCAGCCAATTCAGGTACTGGTAGAGGTGTGTGGCAAATCGGAGGCGACGGCTTCGCGGGCAGAACGGCAAATCCGTGCGGTACTGGACTGCCATGCGCGCCGCGTTAGTGTAGATCACGCGTAGGGCACACGCCACGCGTCGTCGCGCCTGAAAGCGGGAAATCGAACCGGAGACCGAGTAAATGTCAGGACCGCTCAGCGGATTTCGGGTCATTGATTTGACCACGATGATCTCAGGCCCTCTGGCCACGATGACGCTGGCCGATCAGGGCGCCGAGGTCATCAAGGTAGAACATCCTAAAGGCGGTGATCACAGCCGGCAGGTCGCAGGTCGGCGCGGCGGGTTTACGGCGTCTTTCCTGAACAACAACCGTGGCAAGAAGTCCGTCACGCTGAACTTAAAGGACCCGCAGGGCGTCGAGGCGGCGTTGCGGCTCTGCGAGACCGCAGATGTGCTGGTTCAAAATTTTCGTCCCGGGGTAGCAGAGCGGATCGGGCTCGGCGAGGCCGCGGTCCGCGCGGTTCGGCCGGACATCATCTACACGTCCATCGCGGGCTTTGGCTTTACCGGCGATTGGGCGCGCAAACCGGTCTACGATCCATTGATTCAGGCGTTGTCGGGTCTGGCGAGCGTTCAGGGCGGTTCCGAGGCCGCGCGGCCCCGGCTGGTCCGGACGATTTTGCCCGACAAGCTCACGGCGATCCAGACCGCGCAGGCGATCACTTCGGCCCTGTTGGCGCGGGCACGGACGTCAGAGGGCAGTCATGTACAGATTTCCATGCTCGACACGGTTCTGGCATTTCTGTGGAGTTCCGACATGTCAGGCTACACCTTCGTGGGAGACGAGCTGGAGCCCGCGAAAGACGGTGACGCGCAAACCTTCGTCGAACTCATCTACCAGACCGCTGATGGCTGGATGGCCGTCTCGGCGCATACGGACAGCACTTGGTCGGGGCTTTGCGCGGCTGTCGGGCGTCCCAAATGGCTGGAAGACCCGCGCTTTGCGACCGTTGCCGCGCGGGAAGAGAACAAACCCGCCCGTCTGGAGCTGACCCAAGAGGCGTTGCTGGAGGACACCACGAATAACTGGATGCAGCGTCTGGGAGCGCATGACGTGCCCTGTGCCCCCGTTCTCACGCGCGCTCAGGTCTACGCCCACCCGCAAGTATTGGCCAATGAAGCCGTGATCGAGCAGGACCACCCGCAGGCTGGCCGGATCAGACAGACCCGGACACCCGCGAGATTTTCGGCCACACCAACAGACACGCCGAACCCTGCGCGCCGGCTTGGGGAAGACACACGCGAAGTTCTCGCGCAGATCGGGTTCGACGCCGGCACGATCGAGCAGATGATAGCCGACGGTGTTGCAACGGATACGCAGGACAGCTTCCAATGATCGATTTTTACTTCGCCCCGACGCCCAATGGCTGGAAGGTCGCAGTCATGCTGGAGGAGTGCGGTCTCGACTATCGCCTCATCCTGATGCGGCTCAGCGAAGGCGACCAATTCTCCTCTGAATTTCTCGCGATCAGCCCGAACGCAAAGATGCCAGCGATTGTGGACCATGCACCGGAGCCGACTTGGGGTGACGATCCTGTGAGTGTTTTTGAATCCGGTGCGATCCTGCTCTACCTCGCCGACAAGACCGGGAAATTCGCGCCGCCTGCACGCGATCTACGCGCACGCAAGGAGATGATGGAGTGGCTCTTCTGGCAAGTCGGCAACCAAGGGCCCATGGGAGGACAACTCAGCCACTTCCGCAATTATGCGCCGGAAAATGAGCGCGATTACGGCTTCAAACGGTATCTGGGAGAATACGACCGAAATCTTGGCGTTCTGGAAAACCGCCTTTCAGATCGTCCATACCTGCTCAGTGACTATTCGATCGTTGATATGCTGGCGTTTCCCTGGGCGTTTATCGCAAAACCCTTGGGGGCCTCGCTTGAGGATTTCCCGCGCGTGGCCGATTGGCGTGCGCGGATCAAGCAGCGCCCGGCGGTTCAACGTGCGATTGACCTGCACAAGTCGAAACAGAACAGAGGGCAACATCGGGCCGACAACAACTCGGTCCTGTTCAATCAGTCTGCAGCCTCTCTCAGGCGCAACCCGGCGACGTGACAGGCCCCCGGGGTGGAGGTCATCTTGTCGTGGGTCCCGCCGCGCCATGCGCAGGCCGTCCTGCGCGTCGGGGCGGTAGTTGCTCCACGCACCGGCAAATGAGTTTCTGAGACGTGGGCGTTGTCTGCCAAGTTCTGTTTTGATTTCGTAGAAGGTCCCTTGAGTTCCAATCCAAAAGGTATAGCGACTGTTCACTCATTGCTTGGCGAGACCGGCAGTGGCTAGCGCTCCCACAAATCGTCAACCGCCTGACGCAGAACGGCTTCATCGGCTGGATTGAACATGGGGTTGCCCGCTCTGTGCCCCCAGATCGACTCGATCGGCCGGAATTCTGCGTTCGGCATCATCGATGTCTCGATCTCGCTATCTTCAGGTGTGAAATAGAGATCCGTGCGCGAAGGCAGGATTGTCGAAGGGGCAGCAATGCTGCCAAGTGCGGCCGCCAGATCACCGCCGTAGATCTCGTTGTCCGAGATGTCCGAAGCCATCCAAGTCTCTAAGCTGGCGAGGAGGTCATGCGCATCGCGGCGCAGGAAGTTCGCCTCCCAAGAGCGCACGAGGAAGTCCTCAAGCGAGGCATATCCCGCCCCCTCATAGAGCTTTTCGCGATAGAAGGCCTGCGACATGGCCCAGCCCGCATAAACGCGGCCCATAGCGCGCAGGCCCCGCACGGGATGCTCGGCAAAGTGATCGCCACGCCAACTGGGGTCGCCAGTCAGAGCCGCTCGCACGCCTTGCAGGAAGACCTTGTTATGGATCGAGGTGCGCGCCGATCCGCAAACCGCGCAGATCCTTGCCACCCGTTCGGGAAAGATCGCGCCCCAATGCAGCGCCTGCTGCGCTCCCATCGACCAGCCATAGATCAGTGCGAGCCTTTCGATCCCGAAAACCTCTTGCAGCAAACGGCTCTGGGCTTGCACGTTGTCCCAATGGGTGAAGAGTGGGTAGCGGTCTTTGCCGAACGGCGCTTGCATGTTCGAGGGCGAGGTGGACAGCCCATTTCCAAACATATTGGGTATGATGATGAACCACTTGGTGGGATCAAGGACCCGGCCTTCCCCGATCAGCCAGTCGATATCCATGTGTTGCGCGCCATACGATGTCGGGTAGAGGATGACGTTTGAGCGATCCTCAGCCAGTGTTCCATACGTCTGGTAAGCGACATGCGCTTTGGGCAGCGTTATGCCATTTTGCAGCCTGAAGTCCGTAAGCTCAACAGTCTCATACTGTGCTGCTGTCATGGTGCCTCGCGTTTGTGAAGTGGACCGCGCCTCTTCGAATGCCGCCTGATCTGCACAGGATGAGCGGACCATGCAACCGGACCGCGCAATTGAATGTACGACGCCGTTCTAAACCGCATGTATCCACACGCTACGCCAGCATTTCCACCATTTCCAGCGATATCCATGGTTTGCAAGGACGATTGGCTAAAGCAGCCCGATTAAGTGGTGCGCAGCTTGTTGTCGATGCGCTGCGAATGACGGGTCAGTCGCGCTTGGCAATAACTCGAACCGCTTATACGTAGAGTTTTGTGGTTAATTGCATGTTTGTCCATAATTCGGACGTAAGCGTCGTGCAACGTGTTTCGTTCTGCAAGAAGGGTCAGTTTTTCTCGCCGCGGAACGGCTAGCTATTGTTGCATTTGCATCGCGGCACTTGCGAGTTTTGGAGCAAAAGCAAAGCCCGTATGGGCTCAATGCGGTCATTGATGCTGCCCTGGCATGAACTGGAAAACGTCGTTGTTCGTCGTTGAAGACGGCCCATTTGGCTCAAGCGTTTCGACTTCACTGCGCTGCACCGCAGCCGACCATTTCGGTCAAACAACCCGATTGGGGCGAGCTCCTTTCCTGACAGAAATCTTCGGTTGCCAGCGGGGTAGACAGGAAGATGGCCTTTGATATCTGTCGCATGTGAACCGGCTAGCGCTCAAGGGCGGGGTCAGGTGAACGACAACAATGCGTAAAAGAACCCGACTTTTCCCTTAAACATATCCGGCAGCCCCGAAATCGTTCCAGCACTTCATCAGAGGGAAGAGGTCGCATTTTACTGCGAGCGTGTTGAACATATCGGTACGTGTTCTCCCGCCGATCTGCAGCATGACCTTCCCGCGTTCATCCAGAAGCACGACCCGATCGAGTTCCGGGCGCTCCACATCGTCTGTTTCCGGCGGTTCCCCCCACATGCCAGTTTTATCGGACAGCGAGGTGCGCTACGGCAAGCGTGACAAGGTCCGGCGGAGTTCCGCAGAACGCGCTTATCCCGAAGGTGGAGACATCCACCGCATCAGTGTAACCACGAAGCGGGGCGTCCGGGAGCGGCCGCAGCTCAGCCTCTGAACTTGCCAAGGAGGGGCCTGTCATCTAACAATTTCGAGGATACTGTGGAAAGGATGAGGCTGTGATAACTGTTGGACACCGGGTGAGGTCGGTGGTGCTAAGCGCGGCCACGCGTTGCATCGCGGCACTTCTGCTTGCAGCAGCCGTGATCTGGCAGAGCCCACCTCTCCAGGCCCAGTCGAGGGAGCAGTCGACCCAGTTGGCGCAGGTTGCCTTTGACAGTGCCGACGAGGTCTGGAAGCAGGTCTTCGAAGCAATCGATGAACCCTATCGGTCTCCGAAACTTCGGATCTTCGACACCAAGTTGGAAACGACCTATTGCGGGATTGCAAAGTCATCCAACCCACCATTCTACTGCGCTTTCGCCGAAACAATCTATCTCGACCCTGTCTTCTTTGCGCAGCTTACGAAGATGATGGGGACCGACAGCGCCCTTGCGCTGGAAAGCGTTGTCGCGCACGAGTTCGGTCACCATATTCAGCAAATTCTGGGGGACTACCAGCGCTTCGACGACCGCATCAGGCAGGCAAAGACCAAGCCGGAGAAAAATGCCGTGAGCGTGCAGCGTGAATTGCAGGCCGACTGCTATTCGGGCATCTGGGCGGCGCGTGGCGATGCCATGGACGGGGAGGTCAGCGCGGACGATATTTCCGACACACTGCGCGCTGCACTGGTCTACGGCGATGATGCCCTGCAGCGCGACAAAGGTATGCACGTTGATCCAAGCGCGTTCCAACACGGCAGTGGGACCGAGCGGGCCATGTGGTTCCTGATCGGCTATAATTCCCCGACGATCCCGGCTTGCGACACGGTCGGGAAAGGCTGACACAGCGCAGAGCGCTCCGCGTCACGCCCGGCTGACGTCGAAGGTAATCTCGGGAAGGTCTCCATTTTTCTTAGCATCGCCCAGCATGATCTGTCCGCTGCCTAAGAGAGACACCGATTGGCGGCGCAGGAAGAAATCGCCACCGTTGTCAAATTTCACGGTGCTCCCGCCCGAACTGCGATCAGCGAATTCAACAATGCCGTGGTTGACTGTGATCGACGCATGGACACGCGACACAACATCCGTCGGGATCACAAGGTCGCAGTGACGCGACCGGCCGATGGAAACATCTGCGCCTTCGGCAATTTCCAAGTTCCAGTCCCCCATAGAGAGCTTGACCCGCGTGGCTCTTTTCAGAATCTGCGCGCTGTCGGCCCCCGGCGCGTCTGCGGGGAAAATCTGCCGTGTGAGCATATCCTGGTTGGGCATCACCAGCGCATGCACGTCATGGGGCTCTTTCGCGCCACGCAGCACCATCTGTCCCATTGCCCGAAGCTCGACACCGTGGGCCTTGGGCAAGCGCTCTACAAAGGTCTCACTGATCAGGACCTCGTTTTCGTTCGCCCTGTCCGCGAGCCTTGCTGCGGTGTTGATCGCACCGCCGAAGACTTCATCCCCCCGCCAGACCGCCGTCCCCCAATGCAGCCCGGCATGCACCGAGACCGAGCCGAGCATGACCTGCTCGACGATCTCGCTCGCCGTTGCGATTGCGGGTTCGACGTCCTTGAACAGGCAAAGCGCATCATCGCCTTTCGACCGGACAAACACTCCGCCATTGTTCTGGGCGACCTGCTGCATGCGCTCTACGCATTCGAAGATCAACTTGCTTGCCTCGCTATCGCCGACCCGTTCGTACAGCTTTGTGCTGCCGACGACGTCGGCAAGCAATATCGCGTAGTCTGCGCCCATTCCTGACTGTCCCCACAGTGTGTGCCCCGATGCCAAAGTGCAGGACCGGGATAGTTATGACGCTTAGTATAGTATAGACTTAACCGTATGTGGAGGGTCAGTTATGACCGCAAAGGGGGACGGATATGGATGCTGACGCGCAGGCCGGGGTGACCGGAAAAGAAGCAAAATCTGAAAATTGGATACCGTCGCCCTTTCTTGACACGCTTTTCGACTATGAAGCCTTCGTGAAGACCGGCCCCATTGCACAGACGCCGGAAGGCGGCGGAGGGCGGATCGCAATCATTGGTGCGGGCGCGGCTGGCCTTGTGGCCGGGTACGAGTTGCTGCGCGCGGGATTTGACCCGGTGATCTTTGAGGCAAGCGACCGGATCGGCGGGCGCTGCTACACAATCGATATGGGCGATGGCGCGCTCGCGGAGATGGGCGCCATGCGCGTTCCGCGCTCGCACCGGACCGCTTGGCACTATGCTGACGCGTTCGGCGTGAAGCACCAGAAATTCCCCGATCCCGGCACCGTACTGACCCAACTCTACTACCAGAACGCATCGCTTACATGGCATCCAAGCGATCCCCCACCGGGCCAGTTCGCGGAGATTTCGAAGGATTTCGGGCTGATGATGCAGCCATATATGGAAGCCTTCTATCCAGCCTGGCAGGCCGGCGATCTCGATAAGGTCCGCGAGTTGTGGCAGATGATGCTGGATCGTCATGGCACCGAGAGCTTTCGCGGCGCCGTTCTCAAGGGAACGGTGTGGAGTGAGGAACAGGTCAACGCCTTTGGTGCGCTTGGGCTTGGCTCCGGCGGGTTCGGACCGATGTTCGAGATCGATTTCGTCTCGGCGCTGCGCTATGTTCTGGAGCAGCACAATGTGGACTTGCAGCTCTTTTCGGACGGGATGCAGGATTTCATGGAGCGCTTCGCGACCACGGACGTTCCTGGCCCGGACGGTCCGAGAACGCTGAAAAGCTGCATTCGGTTCAACTGCAAAGTCAAAGAGTTGGATCATGTGGACGGCAAGCCGGTGCTGGTCTTTGCCGATGGCAGCGAAGAGCCCTTCGACGCGGTCATCGTGGCGATGAGCACGCGCGCTGCGGACATGATGGGGCTGACGATGCGCACCCGCTCGGGTGTCGATCTGTTGCCGGAGCCCGCCAAGAAAACGCTGCGTGATCTTCACATGACGATGGCGTCCAAACTGTTCATCAAGACCGAGACCAAGTTCTGGAAGGAAGATACGACGCTGCCGGAGGTGATCCTGACCGACGAGTTGACGCGCTCGCTCTACTGTCTGGACTACCCCGGAACCGACAAGGGGGTCGTGCTGATCTCGTATACATGGGAGGACGATGCCGCCTCGGTCACGGCGCTCTCGCCGGAGGATTTCTTCGAGCGCTCGCTCGCGTTTCTGTCCAGAGCGAACCCGGAGTTTGCCCGCCATCTCGTGCCCGAGGGCGATTTGCTCAAGATCGACTGGGTGAGCATGCCGGACTACTATGGCGCGTTCCAACTGCCGCAGCCGGGGCAGGAGGCCATGCTGGCCGAAGCCTTTCACCAATACCTGACCGTCAAGGACCCGAAAACAGATAGTGGCGTCTATCTGGCCGGCGACGGCATCAGCTGGCAGGGGGGCTGGATAGAAGGCGCCTTGCGCACGGGGCTCAACGCCGCCTGCGCCGCTGCACAGCGCGCGGGCGGAACTGTGCGGCCCTGCTCGCCTCTTGACATCAATCCGCGCCAACTCCTCTACGGGCGTTATTGACTGCACAGGCGCAAACTGCCATCGTTGATTTCATTCAATGGGGGATACTGGGAAATGTCTGAAACTGCTGCGAAAGAATTCATTGCTAAGGTGCAATCCGATCCGTCGATCCGCGAGGCCTTGGCCGAGCGTGCCGGGAGCGGTGCCATGGATGGCGTTTTGTCCCTTGCGAACGAACACGGCATGGAGTTCACGCGCGAAGAGTTGGTGGCAGCCTATGCTGCGAACCTTGAAGAGCGCGGATACTCGAAAGAGGATGTCGAGGACATGACTTCGGGCGCTTCCGATCCCGCGTCCTATTTCGTCAAGCCGGGAAGCTACAAGAAATCCGACTCTGACGCCGCCTACTACTGATCTGGATGCACATCCGCGGATCGATGGGTGAGCCGGACGTCTATGATGTCGTGATCGTCGGCACTGGACCCGGCGGCGGGATGGCTGCGTGCCGTCTTGCCGGGCGCGGGTTGAATGCGCTCGTGCTGGAGAAAGAGCACCTGCCGCGGCCCAAAGCCTGCGGCGGGGCCATGCCTGGCGATATCCGCAACCTTCTGGACTGGTCAATCGAGCCGTTGATCCGTGCGGAGGTCAGCACCCAGCTTCACCGCTACGACTACAGCGATCCGGCACGGCACATCGCGATGCCCGATCCGATGATCCTGGTGGACCGGCCCTCCTTCGACCGGCACTTCATCGACCGCGCTGTGCGCATGGGGGCTGGGCGTCTCGAATTGCGGCAAGGGGTGTCCGTGCGGAGCGCCACCGAGGACGAGGACGGGGTCACGCTGACACTGCAGGACGGGGAGACGGTCCGGGCGCGATATGTGATTGCCGCCGATGGCGCGTCCAGCATCGTCGCGCGCTCTGTGGGGCTCTACCTGCGCTCCGCAGGCGCTGCCGTGGATGCCGCCGTCTATGTCACAGAGGACGTGTTCGCGGGTGAGCGCGACCGCGCGACCTTCAACGTGCACTGTGTCGAGGCAGGCTATGGCTGGATCTTTCCCAAAGACGATCACCTCAGTTGCGGCGTTGGCATGTGGCGTCGCCCTCGCAAGCTTCTGGACGAGTTGAACACCTTTCTGGAGCGCTCTTTGCCCGAGGGTTCCATCACACGCATCGAGCGTTTGTCGCATCCGGTGCCGGTGTTCCAAGGCCATCACCCGGTCGCGACGCGCCGGATATGCCTTGTGGGGGACGCGGCGCAAATGGTCGATCCGGTGCTTGGCGAGGGCATCCGCTATGCCATCCAGGCAGGCCGTCTTGCCGCCGATGTGATAAGTGCGCTCTGCGCGCCAGAGCTTCTGGACGAGATCGTCGCCGCGCCGACCGGCATGGAGGACGATCTGGCGACCCTTCTGGCCCGTCAGGGCGATTGCGGCACATACAATACAATTGTCCGTCACACGATCGCCCGCGAACTGAACCTCATCCGCCTGAACGGCCAAGGCTTTCTGGAAGACCCTGAGGCCGTCTACTCCGCCTTGGTGGCGTGATGAAGGATGGCGCGGCCCACGCCTCAATGGCAGATGCTCTCGACTGCGTCCTGCCGCATGCGCCAGCGCGGTTGATCCCGGAAGAGGCGATTGCGGCGTTGCGCAACGTCGCGGCGGCCCTCCCACCGATTGCCCGTGGACTGCTCGAATGCCGGCTTCAGGGGCCGGGATTGGTGGACCTCTCCATTGGCGTGCTGAACACCCGGCGGGACAAGACCCTCGTTGCGGAGTACTTCCGAAAGATCGACGATGGCTCGCCCGCTTGGGCCGTTGCAATGGCCTTTGTCGAGCGCTGGTGCGCCGAGCATGAGGACGCACCCGGCAGCCGATACGCGTGGTTCGAATTCGATATCGAGGGCGCCGGGTCCTGCCCTGCGCCCTCGATCTTCGTGTCCGTGCGCGGCAGAGGCGGGGATCACCTCTGGGACGACGCCCTTGCCCTGCTGACACCCGGCGCTGTGACCGAAAGCCGCCTGTGGTCAGGCCGCCTTCCGGACGGTGCAAGGGTGGAGTTTATCGGTGTGATGGTCCCCCGCGGCTCTGAGGCGCTGCGCCTCAACCTGAGCTTTCCATCCGCCATGACGGCGTGGGCGTGGATCGACCGTTACGGGGCCGCGCCCGATAAGGATCTGTATCCTCTTTTTGCAGAGCTTTTCGAGGCGGGCTCGACGATCCTGACTGTCGACGCCGACAACGGAAAGCTGGGGCCGCGCGTTGGGCTCGAATGCCGTCCGGGCGAGGGCGCGGAGGCCGAGCACATCCTTGCACTGTGCCAGTCTCATGATCTCTGCGATTATGGTATCCGAGAGGCGGTTTCATCATGGACCGGCCTCAGCACCGTGTTCGACCCGGGGCATGCCTATCCGGTGCATCTCGTACTGGAAGAACTTGCCGCACCTGAGAAAGGACCGGGCGCGCTGGTCCGCGAGTTGAACCACGTGAAGATTTCGTTCATCGGATCCGTGGTCGAACCTGTTAAGTTGTATCTGTCCTTCACTCATGCGTTCGAGACCACCTAAATCGCCTTGACTGGAAGCCACATGAAGACCCAGCCCACTACGCAATTCGGACACAGATACATCGTCCACGACACCATCGGACGGGGCGGCATGGGTGTTGTCTACGCGGCGACTGACCGGCTGTCGGGCAAGGACATTGCGCTCAAGGGCGTGCGTCTGGCGCCGGGCAAGTCGTTGGATGTCGACAATGCAAGGGCCATCGCGCGTGAGTTCCAGGTCCTTTTCACGCTACGCCACCCCAACATCATCAGCGTGAACGATTTCGGCTTCGACAGGGACGGTGCTCCTTTCTACACAATGGATTTGCTCAAGGGGGCGACCGACATCGTCACCGGCACAAGCGGCGCGGATATCGACCAGCGGCTCTACTATCTCGGCCAGATCGCCGAGGCGCTTGAATATATCCATAGCCGGGGCATCGTGCACCGCGATCTGAAACCTGCAAATGTGCTGCTCGACGATGACCGCGTGCGGGTGCTCGACTTCGGTCTCGCGTTTTCCCGAACGCTGCAATCGGATGCAAGCGAACGGCTGATCGGAACCCCGGCCTATCTGGCCCCTGAGCTTGCGCAGCGCAGCAACCAGCCGACGGTGCGCACCGAACTTTTCGCCTTGGGCGTTCTCGCATCCGAGGTTCTATGTGGAACGTCTCTCGATCGCGCCTCGACCGACCACATCGACTCCGCCGCATGGGAATTCGACATTGCTCCGCTGCGCGAACTCGACATCGACAGCCGGTACATAGAGGTCCTTGAGCCGCTGATACGGTCGCTGACAGCGCGGGACCCGGCTGACCGTCCCAATAGCGCGCGGGTCGTAAGCGATGCCGTTGATGAGTTGCTCGCGCCCAAAGGGCTCTCGGTGCGTTTCGCGGCATGGGAAAGCCATATCGAAGCGTCGAAATTCATCGGACGCGAGGACGAGCTCGAAAAGTTGTCAGGGTATCTCGAACGCAGCCGCGAGGGTGAGGGCGCCGTTGTCATGGTCCGCGGGGAGAGCGGCATCGGCAAATCCCGTTTTGTCGGCGAACTGGTGTCTCTTGCGATCGCGGAACGGACGGGGGTTTTCCGTGGCCATGCAAACCCGGTCAGGCAGAATGCCTACGAGACCTGGCGCAACGCGCTGATCGCGCTGGCGGTTGATGGCGCCCCATCGCCTGAGGATGCCGCGCTCCTGCAGGTGCTCGCGCCCGACCTTGCAGATGTGCTGGGACCGGATGTGCCAGCGCCGCCATCCATGGCCCCCGCGGCCTTGCAGCAGGCCTGCTTCAAAGCTGTCACGCGTTTGTTCGAGGCGCTGGACAGGCCCGCGCTCATCCTTCTGGAGGACCTTCATTGGGCCGACAGCGGCAGCTTGGCTCTGCTGGCCCATGTCGCGGCGGAGTGCAGCCACCTGCCAGTCCTGATTGTCGGCACCGCGCGCTCCGAGGAACGCGCCGACCTGATGAGCGAACTGCCCGGCGTCGAGGACCTGCCGCTCACGCGGCTCGCGCAGGACGAGATCGAGGAGCTGCTGGGCTCGATGCTCGGCAATGCCAATGTCTCGGACGAGTTGATTTCACTGGTGAATGCCGAAAGTGAGGGCAACGCCTTTTTTCTGGTCGAATGCCTGCACGCCTTGGTCGATGAGGCGGGCCGGTTGGATAAAGTTGGCAAGACACTGCCACGGGGCGGGATCGTTTCGCAGAAGATTGCCGATCTGGTCGCGACCCGGCTGGGCAGACTTGCCCCCGACGCGCATCCGCTGATCGATCAGGCCGCGCTGATGGGGCGTTACCTCGACCTTGCCACGCTGCGCAAACTCTCTGACCAGGAAGATCTTGACCAGTGGCTGATGTCCTGCGCAGCTTCCGGCGTGATCGAAGCCGATGGCTCAGAATGGCGTTTCAGCCATGACAAGTTCCGTGAGGGCCTGCGCACCCGCCTGCCGCAACTGGACAGAACCGCGTTCCACAGGCAGATCGCCGAAGCAATCGAGGCAGTCTCCGATGCGCCCGGGCGGCGGGCAGACGAACTGATGACGCACTGGGGCGGCGCAGGTGATCTGCACAAGGAGTTGGAATACGCCAAGCTCGCAACCAGCGCCGCGATTGAAAATCACTCCACGCGTGAGGCGATCCGGTATCTCGATCGCGCGATCGAGATCGTGCGCACGCTGTTCGACGGCCCGGCGCGCAACGGCCAAGAGCTTGAGTTGCAGCTTATGCGGGGCGGTCTTCTTGTTGCGAGCAAGGGCTTTGCGGCGCCGGATGTCCTCGACGCTTTCAACCGCTCGCTCGAAATTTGCCAAGAGCTGGGGGATGTTGCGACCCTTGCCCCGGTCAATCGTGGTCTTTGGAGCTTCTTTTTAGTGGCCGCCGAGATCGACAAAGCGATGGGCCTCGCAGGCGAGGTCCGCAGGCTCGGAGACGTGCTTGGCGAGCCGGATGTTGAACGCTACGGACGCTTTCTGGTTGCCGCAACGCGCTTCTGGCAGGGTGATTTACACGGTCTCGACACGGAGATGAGCGCCTTTATCGACAATGTTGACCGGACATCGGGGCTGATCTTCTTCGAATCGACCCTCGAAGACCCGGAGGTTCAGGCGCTGTCGCACTTTGCATGGTGCAACTACCTGATCGGCAAACCGGAAGAAGCCGAACGCGCCAGCCAGCGCGCCATTGAGGTTGGCCGTGCCACGGGCCGTCCTGAAAGCCTCGCCTTCGCGCTCGGGTTCGCGGGCTGGTACAGCCACTACAGCGGCCAGTTCGACCGTGCCGCAGAGCTTGCGCGCGAGTCCATCGCGCTCTCCACGGAACACGATCTGCCCTACTGGATGGGTGCAGCTTATATCCTGCAAGGTGGCGACATGGTGCGTCACGGTCACGCAGACAACGGGATGCGCGACATCGAGCTGGGTCTCAGCATCTGGCGCGCAACGGGATCGCGACTGTTTTCATCGACCTTCCTGTCGGTACAGGCGGAGGCCTATCACAAACTGGGCGATTTCGAGCGCGCGGAAGAGGTTCTGCGCGAGGCCCATACGGAGATGAAATCGACTGGCGAGCGCCACAACGAGGCTGAAGTGCTGTGCTCCATGGGCGCCGTCGCTGAAAGCCGCGGCGATTTGGAGGCGGCAAGGGCCAAATACACCGAAGCTATCGAGATTGCCCGCAAACAAGGCGCCAAGGAGTTCGAACGCCGTGCGACAGACGCCCTCCGGAGCATCGCGCAGCGCGACTAATCCTAGCCGGGGTGTCTCAGAGTTCATCGGCAACGTTTGCATTACACGGTACCTCAAGATTTTGTCAGGAGTTTCTGCCACAGGAGCGTGCCGACGAAGCGCGCGGCTTGACCGAAGGGCTGGAAGGCGTCGGGCATATGGTGGTGGATGCCGCCTATGACGCTGACCATCTGCGTCAGTTTATCCATTGCGCCCTCGAGGCCAGCGCGCAGAACAAACAAAGCCTGTCGCTAACAATCGTGTAGCCCAACGACAGGGTGCTCTAAAAAGAGCGCCATTCTTTCGGATTTTTATTAAGTAAAGTCAGATACTTTCGGGATGGCCACGCTGTGGGATAACGCTGGAAGCTTTCAACGCGTTGGTATCGCTCATACGCGCAATGGCGTGGCTCGCCGAAACAAAGACGCCGCCTGTTCAACTCTTGTTGGACGGTCCACCCGTTCAAATCCATTGTCGATCTGGCTTGCCAAATGCCGTGTATTGGCTCCACGCATCCGTCTCCTAGTCCTCGCAGATCGCTTGTAATCGCAGCCAGTCGCTATCGCGAAGGATCGGCGGGAGCGGGATAGACTGAGCCGGGTCTGCTTCTATCAATGGCAAGACCGTCTCGCCGGTGACGTCGAGCGCATAAGCGTAAGGACCGCTCGGCACGCGGGCTGCCTCGAACCGGGCCAGCAGCGCCTCGAAGGACGGGGACGGACGTGGACGGGTCAATGCCGTCTCGGCATAGCCGTCGAGGCTCGCGCTTTCGAGCCGGCCTGTGGTCAGCAAACGGAACGTTGCATAAATTCCGGCATGGTCCAGCACATCGCGCAGCGGGTCGTGCTGCCGGGCGGCCAGTTGCTCGGCGAGCACATAGCCAGCCACCACGTCCGGCGCTTCGTAATCCTCAACCAATACGCGGGCGAGCAGGATCTTTCCACCGGGCAAATGCAGCGCATCCCGAAGCCCGCCCCGCATCACTGCGAGACGGGGCGCGTCCAGCCGCGTGCCAAGGCGGGCAAGGCTCGACGAGTTTGCGGAGGTCCCGCACGCTGGTCCAGTGAGGCTCTGGATGCGCGTAAAGATGGCCTGTCCAATATCGGCCCGCGCTGCGGCCGGTACAACGCGCAGGGTGTGCTCAGTCAATGCGCCGGGCAGCCAGACAATTGCCGCATAGGCCACCGCGGCGGCAGAGAGCGTTAGGCCGAGCCAGCGCAGGCGCCCCGGCCGGGGGCGGGCGCGGTCTACCGCGCGGCGCAGTGTGTCGAGCGCGTCGATCATCTCTGCCTCCTCGGCGCCAAGTTCGAGGTCTTCGCCGGGATCGCCATCGGGATGGTAGCAGGCGGGCAGTTTGCCGGGATTGGCCCGCGCCAGTGCGGCGATGGACCAATGGGCGAGGGGTTGGTCGGTGGTGGTCTTGATCGTGAGTGTGGCATCGCCCAGCACGACCACAACCTCGCGGCGCTGGCTCTCCGCGTCGGGGCGCCAAAGGCCAGACGCTTCGATCCGGTCGTATTTCTTCAGGGCTACCATGGAGTGCGGCTGCTCGGCCTTTGATTTATGCTGCGCAGACTAGCACGCAGGGCAAGGCGCGCCAAGCGGCTCAGGTCGGCAGTTTGGTTCGGCCGTTGGCCGAAGCGAGAGATCCTCTCTCGCGCTCTCTGGGATATTTTGGGCCAAAGGAAGACAAAGGGATTTTCCCATCCCCGCCCGGGAGGGTGTCTGGTGCGTGCCCGGGGCGGGGATGGGGTGCATATGAGGGGAGTTAGCCCATATCAGCCGCGAGCTTGCGCAACTCGAACTTCTGGATCTTGCCCGTCGACGTCTTCGGCAACTCCTGAAACACCACCTTTTTTGGGGCTTTGAAGCCCGCCAAGGTCTCGCGGCTGAAGGCGATGATATCGGCCTCAGTGGGCGCGGTACCCGGCTTCAGTTCGATAAAGGCGCAGGGCACCTCGCCCCATTTCTCGTCCGGTTTGGCCACCACGGCGGCAAGGTTCACGTCTGGGTGGCCCATCAGCACGCCCTCGACCTCCACGGAGGAAATGTTCTCGCCGCCCGAGATGATGATGTCCTTGGCGCGGTCGGCGATCTGGATATACGTGTCGGGGTGCTGCACAGCGATATCGCCAGAGTGGAAATAGCCGCCCTTGAAGCTCTCGGCCGTCGCCTCGGGGTTCTTGAGGTAGCCCTTCATCACCGAGTTGCCGCGCATGACGATCTCGCCTTGGGTCTGACCGTCCATCGGCACCTGGGTCATGGTCTCGTCCATCACCGTGATGTGCTCCATCATCGGGAAGGCCACGCCCTGCCGCGATTTCACGGCGGCGCGCGCGTCCCCGGTCAAATCGCCCCAGCGGGTCTCGTCCCAGACGCATTCGGTAACATGGCCATAGGTCTCGGTGAGACCGTAGACATGGGTGACGTTGAAGCCCATCGCCTCGATTTTCGACAGCGTTGCGGGCGCGGGCGGTGCGCCGGCGGTGAAGACCTCAACGGTGTGATCGAAGGGCGCGCGTTCCTCTTCGGGCGCATTCACCAACGCGTTCAATACGATGGGTGCACCGCCAAAATGGGTGACGCCCTCATAGGCGATGGCGTTGAAGATGTTCTCGGCAGTGATGTCGCGGCAGCCCACCAGCGTGCCGCCAATGAGCGGCATCATCCACGTGTGGTTCCAGCCGTTGCAGTGGAAGAGCGGCACGATCGCCATGAACACCGGGTGCAGGGTCATGCGCCACGAGATCACCGTGCCCATGGTCATCAGGTACGCGCCGCGATGGTGATAGACCACGCCCTTGGGCCGCCCGGTGGTGCCGGAGGTGTAGTTCAGCGCGAGGCTTTCCCATTCGTCCTGGGGCATGTGCCAGTCGAAGGCGGGATCGCCCTTTGCCAGCAACTCCTCATAGGTCATGTGCCGCCCTGAGGCCGGATAGCCTGCATGAGGGTCGGGGCATTCGATGAGTGTGGGGGTGGGGCCGTCCATCGCGGCGATGGCGGCCTCGGCGAGGTCGAGAAACTGGGTGTCCACGAGCACGACTTTCGCGCCGCCATGCTCGAAGATATAGGACACGGTGTCCTGATCAAGGCGGATGTTGATCGTGTTGAGCACGGCTCCGCAGGCAGGCACGCCGAAATGAGCCTCGGCTTGGGAGGGCAGGTTGGGGATCAGTGTGGCGACCACGTCGCCGGGCGCGACCCCCATGCCCGCGAGCGCCGAAGCCAGCCGGGTGCAGCGTTCGTAATATTGCGCATAGGTGACGCGGTGGTCGCCATAGATCACAGCCATATGGTTCGGAAACACGTCACGCGCGCGCCGCAGATGCGACAGAGGTGTGAGCGGCACAAAATTCGCCGCGCATCTGTCGAGACCGGTCTCGTCTGCCATCCAACCCATTGTTGCACTCCCCCCTGAATTGTCGTCTTGCTATCGTGATTAGGCCTATTTCAGCTGAATTTGGAGCATATGCAATATATGACAAGCAGCTCTTTGCCATTGCCCGGGTTTCTCGCGCATTTTGGAACGCGGGCGGGCCGATGATCCTGTCCCGGGGCCGGAAGTATCTCTTCATCCACATCCCCAAGACCGGGGGCACGTCTATGGCGCTGGCCTTGGAGGCGCGGGCGATGAAGGATGATGTGATGCTCGGCGATACGCCCAAGGCGCGGCAGCGGCGGGGGCGGCTGGCGGGAGCGCAGGCGCGTGGGCGGCTCTGGAAGCATAGCATGCTGGCGGATCTTGACGGGGTGGTGACGGCAGAGGAACTGCCGGATCTGTTTTGTTTCACGCTGGTGCGCAACCCGTGGGCGCGGATGGCGAGTTATTATCATTGGCTGCAGGGCCAGTCCTTCGACCATCCGGCGGTGCGGCTGGCGGTGCAGGTGGAGTTCGAGGTGTTCGTGCTGCATCCGATGACGCGCAAGGCGCTGGAGGCGGCTCCGGCGCGGCAGTATATGACCGATGCGCGCGGCACGGAGCGCTGCGATGCCTATGTGCGGGTTGAGCATTTGGCGACAGATCTTGCGCCGCTGGAGGCGCATCTGGGTTTTGCGCTGGACGTGCCCCATGTGAATCGCTCGCAGCGCCCGGAGCGGTGGCGTGATCTTTACACGCCCGAGATGGTGGCGGCTGTGGCAGAGGCGGCGGCGGAAGACATCGCGCGATTCGGCTATGAGTTTCCCTAAGGGGCGGCAGTAAGCGGATTTTCTACGCATGGTTACCCGATTGTATCGAGTTTGACTAAAATCCGGTGCATTTGCCCGGCTTTGTCGTCGTTAAGGTTAACGATGTCTTAATTCCGCCCTGATCTCGGCCCACCTCTGCCCATCGCACCCCGCTATATGGGTCCCAACAGCAAGCACGCGCAGAACGCGCCAAAAGTCGGGGTCACGTCATGTTCGGATGGAAAAGCAAAGCTCAAGCCACACATCGCCGGATGGCCGAGACCACGGGCGCCTATGACGGCACTGCCACCATCGTTGAGCACGGGCTCATGATCGGCACCAAAGTCGCATCCAACCTCGGCTGGCGCCGCGTCGAAACTCTGCAAGCCGGCGATCAGGTCCTCACCTTCGATCACGGGATGCAGACCGTCTCCGCCGTGCGCCGCACCCTCCTCTATGTCGACGCCGCTGCGCTGCCCGCGCATCTGATGCCCGTCACCGTGCCCGCTGGCACGCTTGGGAACCGCAGCACCATGTATCTGTTGCCCGAGCAAGGCGTCATGGTCGAAAGCGATGCGGCCATCGACGCCCAAGGCGATCCTTTTGCGATCGTGCCCGCCGCTGCCCTTGCCGGGTTCCGGGGCGTGCACCGTTGCGAAACGCCCGCGCAAATCGAGGTCATCACCATCAGCTTTGCGCAGCCGCAAGTCATCTATGTCGAAGGCGGCGCGCTGCTCTACTGCCCGCAGGCACGGATGGATCTGGCCGACATGCTTGATCCCGCTGCGAACGCCTATGACATCCTCAGCATTGAAGAGGCCGAAGACCTCGTGTCCTGCATGGAATTTGAAAACCTGCCCATGGCCCAGCCCGCGCCGCATTACGCCTGAGGCAAACCTCTATCCCTCGGACGGCCCCGCGTCAGCGGGGCTGTTTCCGTTTCAGGGGGCCATGAAGCGCCGCCGGGCGTCCACGGCGATGTTGTAGCGTTGCTCCAGATCGGCGATCAGCGCCATCGCGAGCCGCTTTTCCTCTGCGTCTGACGCGCTGCGCCACGTGTCCCGTGCGGCGTCCAGCAACTTCTTGAGCTTGAACTCCTCGGGCAGCGCGCCCGCCTCGGCCATGATCCGCACCGCCACCCCGGTGGCCAGATCGGCGATCTCGCCGGAGCGGTCGGGCAGGGGTCGGCCCTCGCCTTCGAGGCCCGAGAGCTTGCCCTCGGCGAGGGCCTTCCGGATCTGGCGTTCCACCAGTTTGTCGAGGGGCATGGACATGCCCAGACCATAGGCTTGTCAGCGCATCCGATCAACGCGCCGTTTCTTCCTGCTTTCGTTTGGTCAAAAATATCCAGTCCGTTGCTGGTGTGTAATGATGGCTGCGGGCGGGAGCTCGTAAATATCCGGATGTTCTGAGCGATCAGCCGCATCGTCTTCGGGCCTAAGCCCCGCCCGCAATGGTTTGTCCTGCACACTTGATTGGAGCAGTTGGTGCTGACTCCGTGGGACTGGAACAGGGGTATCATGATGGAAAATGTGTTTGGAGTCGACGTCGCGAAGACCTGGGTTGATGTGGTCGGCCGGACGGGCATGAGAGGGTCCGCAATGACGATCTCATGGCCTTCGCGCGACGGGTTGCAAAACAGGGCGGCCGGGTCGCATTCGAAGCGTCTGGCGGATGTGAGACGCCCTTGCGGATGGCCCTGGCCAAGGCACGGGTTCCGGCGATCCGGATCAATCCGCAGCGGGCGCGGGCGTTTGCGACCTGGCTGGGGCGGCTGGCCAAGACCGACCGGGTGGATGCCGGCGTAATCCGCGAAACGGCGGTGCGGCTTGAGCTGCCAGACTGCCCGCCAGAGCCAAAAGAGGTGAGCCAACTCAAGGCCTTGCAACTGCGCCGCCGCCAGCTGGTCGAGGCCGCCAAGCGCGAGAAGATCCGTCTGGGCCAGACCCGCGACACCGCGGCACGTGCCTCGGTTGCGCGGGTTCTGCGGTTCCTGCAGCGCGAGATCGTGCGTCTCGAGGCGGCGATCGCAACGTGCATCGCGGCGTCCGAAGACCTGCGGACCCGGGCGGCCCTTCTGCGCACCGCGCCGGGTGTGGGACCGGTCTCGGCCACGGCTCTGCTGGCTGAAATGCCGGAACTCGGCACGCTCACCCCGCGCCAGGTCGCGGCTCTGGCGGGGCGGGCTCCCATGGCCCGGGACAGCGGTCTGCGCAGCGGTAAACGCCGGATCGGGGGCGGGCGCAAGAGCTTGCGGGACGTGCTTTACATGGCTGGTCTGAGTGCGGCGCGACACGATCCGGCCCTGCGGGCTTTCTCAGACAGGCTCAGAGAAAACGGCAAAGCACCCAAGCAGGCTATCATCGCCGTCACCCGCAAACTCCTCATCATCCTCAACGCAATGATCCGAGAAAACAGGCCATACACCCCGACTTGAACAACACACTTGCCCACGGGGGTCCGGGGGTGTGAAACCCCCGGTACGTCGATCAGCACCAAGAGCACTCGGGAGGCTCCCGTGGGATGTTTCTGACCAAACGAAAAACAGGACGTTGGGCGCAAAATGGAAAGCCCCGCGCGAGGTGGCGGGGCTTTGGGTTTGTTTGGAAAGTGCGGATCAGGCCGCCGATTTGGCGTCGGGGTTGAAGCGGCCATAGAACGTCTGGTTCTTCTCGGCCATCTCGCGCAGCAGGGCGGGGCACTTGAACCGCTCGCCGAACTTGGCTTCCAGCTCATCGCAGCGCTCGGCGGCATAGGGCGTGCCGATCATGTCGAGCCAGCTCAGCGGGCCACCCGACCACGGCGCAAAGCCCCAGCCAAGGATCGCGCCCACATCGCCTTCGCGGATGTCTTCCAGAACGCCCTCTTCGAGCGCGCGGACGGCCTCAAGCACCTGCACGAACATCAGGCGGTCCTTGACCTCCTGCAACTCGGGCTGGGTCTCGGCCAGCGGGAATTTCTCGTGCATCCCCTTCCAGTAGCCCAGACGCTTGCCCTTCTCGTCGTAGTCGAAGAAGCCCGCATTCGCCTTGCGGCCCAGACGGCCCAGATCTTCCATCCAGAAGATCAGATCGTCGGCTTTGCTCTCCGGGTACGCGTTGCCCATGGCGGCCTTCGTGGCGCGCGCGATCTTGGCGCCGAGATCAATGGAGGTCTCGTCGGTCAGCTGGATCGGGCCGACGGGGAAGCCCAGCAGTTGGGCCGCGTTGTCTACGAGCGCGGGGGCCACGCCCTCGGTGATCATCCGCGCGCCTTCGTTGACGTAGGGAATGATGCAGCGGTTGGCGTAGAAGAAGCGCGCGTCGTTGACCACGATCGGGGTCTTGCGGATCTGGCGCACATAGTCGAGCGCTTTGGCCACCGCGCGGTCGCCGGTCTCGTTGCCCTTGATGATCTCCACCAGCAGCATCCGCTCCACGGGGGAGAAGAAATGGATGCCGATGAACTGCTCGGGGCGTTTCGAGGCGGTGGCGAGCGAGGTGATCGGCAGGGTGGAGGTGTTGGAGGCGAAGATGCAGTCCTCGGGGATGATCGCCTCGACCTTCTGGGTCATCTCTGCCTTCACCGCCGGGTCTTCGAACACCGCTTCGATGATCAGGTCGCAGTCCTTGAGCATCTCAAGGTCCGGGTTCGCGGTGATCTTCGACAGAAGCGCGTCTTTCTTCTCTTGGGTGATCTTGCCGCGCTTCATGCCCTTGTCGGCGTAAGCTTCGGTATAGGCCTTGCCCTTGTCCGCCGCCGCCTGGTCGCGGTCGATCAGGATCACGTCGATGCCCGCCTGCGCGGACACGAGCGCGATGCCCGCACCCATCATACCGGCGCCCAGAACGCCGAGTTTCTTAACGCGCTGGTCGGGGATGCCCTCGGGGCGCACGGCGCCTTTTTCCAGCGCTTCTTTGTTGAGGAAGAGCGAGCGGATCATTGCGGAGGAGGAAGGGTTCATCAGCACGGAGGTGAACCAGCGCGCTTCGATCTTGAGCGCGGTGTCGAAGGGCACAAGCGCGCCTTCATAGACCGCCGAGAGCATCGCCTTGGCCGCAGGATAAACGCCCTTGGTCTTGCCGTTCACCATTGCATTGGCGCCCACGAAGGTCATGAAGCCCGCCGGGTGGTAGGGCGCGCCGCCGGGCATTTTGTAGCCCTTCTCGTCCCATGGCTTGACGATGTCCTTATCGGTCGCCGCGAGCACCCAAGCCTTGGCCGCCGCGAGCGGGTCATCCACGACCTCATCGACGACGCCGGCGGATTTCGCCTTCATCGGGTCGAGCATTTTACCTTCGAGCAGGAGCGGGGAGGCCGCCATCGCGCCGAGCTTGCGCACGAGGCGGGTGGTGCCGCCTGCGCCGGGGAAGAGGCCGACGAGGATTTCCGGCAGGCCGACCTTGGCTTTGGGGTTCGAGGTCAGGAAGATGCGGTGGCAGGCGAGGGGAAGCTCCAGCCCGATGCCCGCCGCCGTGCCGGGCAGGGCCGCCGCGATCGGTTTGCCGCCCTTGTTGGTCTTGGGATCCATGCCCGCGCGCTCGATCTTGCGCAGCATGTGGTGGCCATCCATGGTGAAGTTGAACAGGGCCTCGGCGGGGTTGTCCCCGGCCTGCTCGCGGATTTCTGCGAGAACGTTGAGGTCCATACCGCCTGCAAAGGAGCCGTCCTTGCCGGAGGTGATGACGATGCCTTTCACGGCGTCATCGGCCAGCGCGTCGTCGATAAGCGCGTTCAACTCCGGCCCGCCTTGCAGGGTCATGACGTTCATGGATTTGCCCGGAACGTCCCAGGTGATCACGGCGACGCCATCGTCGCCCTTGGTCATTGTAAAGTCGGCCATGTCTTGGTCCTTTTCTGAATGTCGAGCAGTGTCTTGAGGTCCTTGGTCGGGACCGGATCGCTGAACGGGTGCGCGCCGTATTGGACGGAGTTGGTCGCCGAGTGCAGGAACCAGCGCGTGCCTGTGCGGCGCAGGATCAGCCTCGATTTGATGGGGTCCACGGCAGCCTCGCCGCCGCGGAGGAAATGCGCGGTGTGGTAGCCGCAGATTTCGTTCGCGCTGACGAATTCGGCATGGTCGGCGATGCGCAGGAAGTCTTCGACCTGATTGTCTTCGAGCAGCTTCGTCACCGCGTCGCAGAACGCATAGACGCCTTCCGCGTCATCGATCTGGTAGTCGCTCTTGTCCATATGCATCCACATGGGCAGTTCGCACATGGCCAGATAGCCTTCCTTGTCTCCCGCCACATTCACCTGCGTCATGCGGTTGATAAAGCTCTGGTAGATCGCCAGCGGCTCCAGCGCTTCGCGGCGCACGTCCTCGGGGGTGCCATGCTCATACTCTGGCGGCTCGTCCGGCACGTAGAACACCCGGATCGGCCAGGTCTTGTGGCTGAAGCCATTGACCATCTGCGTCAGTTTCCAACCATCGTCCGTTCGGCGGATCACCGTCCGGTTGGTGTAGCTGCGCATGATCGGGCGGCTGTTATGGAGCTGGTGTGATACGAAGGTCCCGTCTATATAGTTTGGGCTCAGATAATTGGCGCAAGACGCCAGACGGATCACCTGCGTGACGCCCTTGCTGCGCGTGGCCTCGTAAAACGCCTCGAGCCCGATCCGCAAATCCTCGCGGGTCTCCAGCATGACCCGTGCATCGATCGCTTCGTGCAGGTAGGGCAAGCTGTAAAGCTGCATCATCGCGTGAAGCTCACCGGCCTTGCCGGTTTCGCTCATCTTGTCAAGCAGCTCTTGCAGGATCAGTTTGGGATCGTCCGAGGCCATGCCAACGCGCTCCGCCTTACACGCGCTCGATGATTGTGGCCGCGCCCATGCCAGAGGCAATGCAGAGCGTTGCCAGCCCAACCTCTTTGTCCGAGCGCTCCAATTCGTCGAGCAGCGTGCCGATGATGATCGCACCTGTTGCGCCGAGCGGGTGGCCCATCGCGATCGAGCCGCCATTGACGTTCACCAGTTCGGGGTCCACATCGAACGCCTGCTGGAAGCGCAGCACTACGGAGGCAAAGGCTTCGTTGACCTCGAACAGATCAATATCGGAGATGTTCATCCCGCTATCAGCGAGGATTTTCTGCGTCGCGGGCACGGGCCCGGTGAGCATGATGGTGGGATCGGTGCCGATCTTCGCGGTCTGGCGGATGCGGGCGCGCGGCGTGAGGCCGAACTCCTCGCCAAACTCCTTGTTGCCGATCAGCACAGCCGCCGAGCCATCCACGATGCCGGACGAGTTGCCCGCGTGGTGGATGTGGTTGATCCGCTCCAGATGAGGGTATTTCATCAGCGCGACCTTGTCGAAGCCCGGCATGACCTCACCCATCGCTTGGAACGAGGCGTTCAGCGCGCCGAGGCTCTGCATGTCGGTGCCGGGGCGCATGTATTCGTCATGATCGAGGATATCGAGCCCGTTCTGGTCCGTGATCTTGAGCACCGATTTGGCAAAGCGCCCGTCATCCCACGCCGCCTTGGCGCGGCGTTGGCTTTCCACCGCGAGTGCATCTGCCTGATCACGGGTGAACCCGTATTCCGTGGCGATGATGTCCGCCGAGATGCCTTGCGGCACGAAATAGGTCTCCATCGCGATGGAGGGATCGACGGCGATGGCCGCCCCGTCCGAGCCCATCGCCACACGGCCCATCATCTCCACACCGCCGGCGATATAGGCCTTGCCAGCGCCGCCCTTGACCTGATTGGCGGCAAGGTTCACGGCTTCCATGCCCGACGCGCAGAAGCGGTTGATCGCGAGGCCGGGAATGCTTTCGTCGAGATCGGACGCGAGCACGGCGGTCCGCGCAAGACAGCCGCCTTGCTCCATGACTTGCGTGACATTGCCCCAGATCACGTCCTCGACGGCGTGCCCGGACAGGTTGTTACGTTCCTTGACGGCATTCAGAACCTGCGCGGAGAGGCGCGCGGCGGTGACTTCATGCAGCGCGCCGTCCTTGCGGCCCTTGCCGCGGGGGGAGCGAACGGCGTCGTAGATATAGGCTTCGGTCATTTGAGAGTTCCCTTTGGAGGACTTGGTGTCTTGTTCTTGACGTGAACGTCAAGGCGAGTCGTTTCAAGTGGTGTCGTGGCGTCAGGACCGATCTGCGGGTGAGCCGGGCATCAGGTCATAGGGGTGCTTCCAGCCGGGCAGGGCCTCGATATTGCCAAGCCAGCGGTCGATATTGGCCCAGGCGCTGCGCTCGAAGCCGAAAGGCTCGGGATAGAACAGGTAGCCGCAGCAGGAGAAATCGGCGTTGGTGACCCCATCCCCCACGATCCAGTCGCGTCCGGCCAGATGCGCGTCGAGCACGCCATAGGCAGCCTGCAATCTGCCTTGGTTGAAGGCAATCACCTCGGCGGGGCGTTTGTCTTCGGGCAGAAAGTTCATCAGGAAGCGGGTCATCCCGGCCATCGAACTGAGTTTGTGATTGTCCCACAGCACCCAACGCAGCACCTCATAGCGGTCCTGCGGCGCGCCGCCGAACTTCCCGGTTGTGTCGGTGATATACTGCTGGATCACGCCCGATTGGGTGAGCGTCAGTTCGCCGTCGATCAAGAGGGGCGCCTCGCCCATGACGTTCTGGGCGCGGTATTCGGGGGTCCGCGACGCGCCGCCGAAGAAGTCCACCTTTACTGGTTGCCAGTCGAGGCCGGAGAGTTCGAGCGGGAGAGCGGCTTTGTAGGAATTGCCGCTCTCACCGAAGCAATGGAGTTGGATCGTCATGTTGGTCGCCCCTCCCGTGGCGTGGTTTCTTTGAGTCGAGCGCCGGGGGTTTTGCACCCCCGGACCCCCGCAGAGTATTTCTGGCGAAAAGAAGCCAGAAAGCGCGGCACGCATCAACGAATTGTTCACCAAGCCGTGGCACGTTCCGGGTGCGGCACAGGCTGGAGAGCCGATGGCCGTGCGTGAAGAAGCCCGGTCGTTCCGCCTCTTGGCAGGCCGGATGACTGGGTGAACCGCCAAGGCTTCTTTTCGCCGGAAATACTCCCGCCGGAGGCGTTCGCACGCTCAGCAAGCGCGGCCCGCCCGCAAGCTCAGAGCCCGCGCGCAATCAACTCCTTCATGATCTCGTTCGTACCACCGTAAATCCGCTGCACCCGCGCGTCAGCCCACATTTCCGCTATCGCGTATTCCTGCATAAACCCGTAGCCGCCATGCAATTGCACGCAGGCGTCCAGCACCTCGCCTTGGGTGTCCGTCGTCCAGTATTTCGCCATCGACGCCTTCTCGCTCGACAGCGCGCCGCGCAGATGCTCGGCGATGCATTCATCCACAAAGGCCCGCGCGACCTTGGTCTTGGTGGCCACCTCGGCCAGCTGGAAACGGGTGTTTTGGAACTGCGTGAGCGGGCCGCCGAACGCCTCGCGCTCCTTGCAGTAGGCGATGGTCCGCGCCACCGCGCCCTCCATCGCCCCCACCGCGCCGCATGCAATTACCAGCCGCTCCTGCGGGAGCTGCTCCATCATCTGGTAAAAGCCGCGCCCCTCGGTGCCGCCGAGAATGTTCTCGGGAGGGATCTCGACATTGTCGAAGAACAGCTCGGACGTGTCCGCGGCGTGCAAGCCGACCTTTTCGAGGTTGCGCCCACGAGAAAAGCCCGCCGCGCCCTCGGTCTCCAGCGCGACCAGCGACACGCCCTTGGCGCCCTCGCTGGGGTCGGTCTTGGCCGCCACGAGGATCAGGCCCGCGTGCTGGCCGTTGGAGATAAAGGTCTTCTGCCCGGACAGGCGGTACGCGTTGCCCTCCCTGACAGCCTTGGTCTTGATGCGCTGCACATCCGAGCCGGTGGAGGGCTCGGTCATCGCCAGCGCGCCCACAAGCTCGCCCGTGACCAGCTTCGGCAGCCAACGCTGCTTTTGCTCCTCGGTGCCATAGGCGAGGATGTAATGCGCGACGATCGGGCCGTGGATCGGGTATCCCCAGCTCGCGAAATTGGCGCGCGGCGCCTCGATGCAGATCACTGCCTCATGGCCAAAGTCGCCACCCGGCCCGCCATACTCTTCGGGCACTGAGGGGCAGAGTAGCCCGACTTCGGCCGCATCGTTCCACGCGGAGCGATCCATCTGGCCCCGTTTGCGCCAACGTTCGAGTTTCGGCCCCCATTCAGTTTCGATGAACTTCGCGGCGAGGTCCGTGAGCATGTGGTGCTCATCGGTCATCCAGCCGGACTGTGCAGCAATCATATCCTTCACGGCGATCTTCCCCTCGGGTCGTTTAGCGTTTTCGCGCGGCCAGCTCAGTGTTGAACAAGCGCAGCCGTGCAGTCATGTTCTCTTCGTTGATGACGCTTCCGAAATTTTCGAACAAGAAAGAAAGCGCTTCGCCTTCCTCCAACCCTGCGTCATTCGCAAAGGATTTGAGGCGGCGGTAGCCATCCTCGGTCATGGCGACCGGAAAGCGGCGGGTCAGGCGGAAGCGTTTGGGCATCTGATCTCCGGTGGCATGGCTTAGTGATGCCAATCTTACATCTTTTTGGTCGAGTCGGGGGCACCGTATTCGGCGATGAAATTGGAAAAAACCCTGTCGAGCGCTGTAGGCTCGGCGATCTCATCGAGGTTTTCAAGCAGGACCGTAAGAAGGTAATTGTTGCTCAGTCCATGCTGGTCGTTCAGGGCACGGAGCCGCGCATAGGCCTCTTCGGTCAGCGCCGCGTTGAACCGGCGGGGGAGGGAGAGGCGTTTGGGCATGGGTCCTCCGGGGGCGGAAGAGTGGGCATATTGCCCATCCTATGACGTCTTGCGCGGTCTGGTAAGGTGGGCAATCTGCCCACCTTCCTCTCAGAAATTCGCTGCCTCCAATGCCATGACTGTGTCCGCACCGGACTGGATACGGGCAAGATGCATGGCGGTGGCGGGCAGTTGGCGTGCCATGAAGTAACGCCCTGTGTGCAACTTCGTCTCGTAGAACGTCATATCGGACGTACCTTCGCTGAGCGCCTTCTTCGCCGCCAGACCCATTTTGGCCCACATCAGTCCGAGGCAGACCTGCCCGAACATGTGCATGAAGTCGTTCGAGCCCGCGAGCGCGTTGTTGGGGTTCTGCATCGCGTTCTGCATGAAATACATGCCTGCCGCTTGCAGATCCTTCGAAGCGGCCTTCAGCGGTTCGATGAAGTCCTTGTCGAACTCCGCGTCCTGGCCCGCGTTTTCCTTGGCAAAGGCTTTGACCAGATCGAAGAAGGCCATGACGTGCTTGCCACCGTCTTGCGCCAGCTTGCGGCCAACAAGGTCGAGCGCCTGCACACCGTTCGCGCCCTCGTATATCATCGCGATGCGGGCATCGCGGGTGAACTGGGACATGCCCCATTCTTCGATGTAGCCATGGCCGCCATAGACCTGCTGGGCCTTGATCGTGTTGTCATAGCCGACATCGGTGAGGAAGCCTTTGATGACCGGGGTCAGGAGCGAGACGAGCCCGTCGGCATCTTTGTCGCCGGAGCGATGGGCGGCATCGATCATCGTGGCGCCCCAGAGGATGAAGGCGCGGGCCCCTTCGGCGAAGGACTTCTGATCCATCAGCGAGCGGCGGATATCGGGATGCACGATCAGTGGATCGGCCGGGCCATCGGGGTTCTTGACGCCGGTCACGTCGCGGCCCTGCAGGCGGTCCTTGGCGTAGTCGAGCGCGTTCTGGTAGGCGACCTCGGCCTGCGCGAGACCCTGCATGCCCACACCCAGACGCGCTTCGTTCATCATCGTGAACATGGCGCGCATGCCTTTGTGCTCTTCGCCGATGAGATAGCCGGTGGCCTCGTCATAGTTCATCACGCAGGTGGAGTTTCCGTGGATACCCATCTTCTCTTCGATCTTGCCCACGGCCACGCCATTGCGCGCGCCAAGCGAGCCGTCGTCGTTCACGAGGAATTTGGGAACGATGAAGAGCGACACGCCCTTGATCCCCTCGGGGCCGCCGGAGATTTTCGCCAGCACGAGGTGGATGATGTTCTCGGCCATGTCATGCTCACCGGCGGAGATGAAGATCTTCTGCCCGGTGATTTTGTAGGTGCCGTCCTCTTGCGGCTCGGCCTTGGTGCGCATCATGCCCAGATCGGTGCCGCAATGGGGCTCGGTGAGGTTCATGGTGCCGGTCCAGTCGCAGGCGACCATCTTCGGCAGGTAGGTGTTTTTCTGCTCCTCGGAGCCATGCGCGAGGATGGCGGAGGCGGCACCATGGGTCAGGCCCTGATACATGGTGAAGGCTTGGTTGGCAGACGAGAACATCTCGCCCACGGCGGAGCCGATCACGACGGGCATGTTCTGGCCGCCATATTCCTCGGGCATGTCAATTCCGGGCCAGCCGCCCTCTTTCATCTGCTCGAAGGCGTCCTTGAAGCCGGTGGGCGTGCGCACGACGCCGTTTTCCAGCGTGCAGCCCTCGCGGTCGCCGACCTCGTTGAGTGGTTGAAGCACTCCGGTGGCGATCTTGCCGGCCTCATCGAGAATGGCGGAGGTGAAATCGGCTTCCAGATCGGCATAACCGGGAATGTCGGAGCCGGAGACGTTCAGCACGTCGTGCAGGACGAATTGCATGTCTTTGACGGGGGCGGTGTAGCTCGGCATGTCGGTCTCCCTGAAGGGTCTGTGAGTGGTGGCGTGTATGTTTGAAATACGTGTTACTGGGCGGCTTTTTGCGGTGCGTTCATGGAGGCGATGACTTTCTCGCCCCATTTGAGTTGCTCGCGCAGGTCTTCGATAGCCTCGGTAAGCTCGTCGCGTTGCGCAATCATGTCATTGAGTCGTTGGCGGGCGATCTCGTAGGTCTTTGCGAGCTGCGTGTTTTGCTGATCGCCGATATGGTAGAGGTCGAGAAGCTGGCGAATTTCTTCGAGCGAGAAGCCAAAGCGTTTGCCGCGTAGGATCAGCTTGAGCCGGGCGCGGTCGCGCTTGGTGAACAGGCGCTTCTGGCCTTCGCGGATCGGGAACAAAAGCTCCTTCGATTCGTAGAAGCGCAGAGTGCGGGGCGTTACGTCGAAAGCTTCGCACATTTCGCGGATCGTCATTGTCTCAGTCGTCATATCATTCCCTCGGACACTGCGGTTGTGCAGCGCAAATGGCGGGTGCAGGTTTAATTTACAACATTGCTTGACGTTGACGTAAGTTCGACGCTGCGTCATTTTTAAGTTTACGTAACTTCCGGTCACGTCACTCAGCGTCAGGAGCAAGAATCTTAGCTGGCCCGGCAGCGATCACTGCTGCAACCCTGCGCCACCTGGCCCCGATCCGAGGCCTGTTGTTCGTGAGCATGGCGACTCGGTCTGCGAGGTCCCGGATCATGTCCAGGACGGGTCAGCTCGCAGCCTTGCCCGTTGCCAGTTCGCCCGCCACCTGATCGCGCAGTTGCTGCAATTCGTTGATTGCCTCGTCAAGCTGTGCGCGTTGCTCGGCCAGTTCCTTAAGTTGCCCGTCGGCCATCTCGACCCACGTACGCATCTGCGCCTCGGTGCCCTCATGCTCGTAGATCAGCAACCACTGCCGGATGTCTTCGAGTTGGAAACCGAATTTGCGCCCGCGCAGGATCAGCTTCATCCGCGCCACCTCGCGCGGCCCATAGAAGCGCGACCGCCCCTCCCGATCGGGCTGCAGAAGCTCGATATACTCGTAATAGCGCAACGTGCGCGGCGTCACGTCGAACTTGGCGCACATTTCCTTGAAGGACAAACGCTGCTCTGACATTCGGCTTCCTCCTCCGGCAGTCGAGCGGAGGGTAGGGCGCAGTGCGGTAAAGTGCAACCGCCGGACTTGCGCTTTGCGGCTCTGGGCGCGATGAAAGGCGGCAGACCGCGAAGGGGGCCACATGGTCGACAAATCAGTCATTGCGCGCCAGTTCATCGAAGCGATTCCGCATTCGCGGGCGCTCGGGATGACCCTCACCGAGATTGAGGACGGCACAGCCACGATCACCATGCCCTATGCGGACCACCTCGTGGGCGACCCGCGCACCGGGGTGATCGCCTCGGGGGCGGTCTCGGCACTGATGGACACGTGCTGCGGCGCGGCCGTGATGGCGCACCCCTCGAACCCCGGCGGCACTGCGACGATCGATCTGCGCATCGACTACATGCGCGCCGCAACTCCGGGCCAGATGCTGAGCGTCACCGCCCATTGCTACCATGTCACGCGCTCGGTCGCCTTCGTGCGCGCCACAACCGTGGATGAGGACCCGGGCAACCCGGTCGCCACGGCCACAGGCTCGTTCACCGTGGAGGGCCAGACATGAGCAAACGGCCCCGCCCCGAACCTGTCGATGTCATCAAGCAACGGCGTGACGCGGCGCTCACCCGTTTGGTGGAGGGTGTGCCGTATATCCAGTTCATGGGCATTTCCTTCGACCGGCGTGGCGACGAGCTGACCGGTGTGATGCGCTTTGACGACAAGCTGATCGGCAACCCGCTCTTGCCCGCCCTGCATGGCGGCGCGACAGCGGCGTTTTTGGAAGTCACCGCGACGATCACCCTCAGTTGGGAATACCTGTGGGATGCCATCGAACGCGGCGAGTTGCAGGATTTCGACCTGCCGCGCCTGCCCAAGACTGTAGGGTTCACCGTAGATTACCTGCGCTCGGGCTTGCCCCGCGACGCCTATGCGCGGGCCCGCGTCGTGCGCTCGGGGCGGCGCTATGCGTCGGTGCATGTGGAGGGCTGGCAGGACAACCGCGACCGCCTTTTCGCGCAGGCCACCGGCCATTTCGTAATGCCGCCGCGCGAGCGCACAGATGGGTAGGCTGGTCAGACCGACTCGCCTCGGGCTGGACCCGGGGCCTCGATGGCCCGGACTGCCTCATGACCGCGAGGCCCCGGGTCCAGCCCGGGGCGGGGTCTCTTACGTTCATCCGTTCCGGCGTGCGTGACCATGTCCATTAACGCCACCGCTGCGCCCCCGCAACCCATCACGCACGCCCGGGTTCTCCAGATCGCGGTGCCCATTGTGCTGTCGAACGCCACGGTGCCGATCCTCGGGGCGGTCGACACGGGCGTTGTCGGCCAGATGGGCGAGGCCGCGCCCATCGGCGCGGTCGGGCTGGGCGCGGTGATCCTCTCGTCGATCTACTGGATTTTCGGCTTCCTGCGCATGGGCACAACGGGCCTTGTCGGGCAGGCGGCGGGCGCGGAGGACAGCGCCGAGGTCTCCGCACTTCTGAGCCGCGCGCTTCTGATCGCGTTCGGCGCCGGGCTGGCGCTCATCGTCCTGCAACCCCTGATCTTCCTAGCCGGTTTCGCCCTCGCCCCGGCCTCTGACGAAGTCGAAAGCCTCGCCCGGCAATATCTCGCGATCCGCATCTGGACGGCCCCTGCCGCCATCGCGGTCTTCGCGCTCACCGGCTGGTTGATCGCGATGGAGCGCACGTCTTCGGTCTTCATCGTCCAATTGGTGATGAACGGGATCAACATCGCGCTCGACCTGTGGTTCGTGCTCGGCCTCGGCTGGGGCGTGCAGGGCGTGGCCATTGCCACGGTGATCGCGGAAGTGAGCGGCGCGGTACTGGGTCTGTGGTTCTGCCGCGACGTCTTTGCGGTGCCCGCGTGGCGCGATTGGGCGCGCGTGTTCGACCGGGCGCGGCTGATCCGGATGGCGGTTGTGAACAGCGATATCCTGATCCGCTCGGCGCTACTTCTCGGGATCTTCACCTCCTTCACCTTCCTCTCGGCAGGTTTCGGCGATGTGACCCTCGCGGCCTCCCACGTGCTGATCCAGTTCCTGTCGATCACCTCCTACGCTATGGACGGGTTTGCCTTCTCCGCCGAGGCGCTGGTCGCCCGCGCGGTGGGCCGGGGCGATGTGGCGCGGCTTCGGCGCGGGGCCTTGCTCTCGACGTTCTGGGGTGGAGTGACCTGCGTTGGCCTCGCGCTTGGCTTCTGGTTCGGCGGGCCGTGGCTGATCGATCTGATGGCTAAGGACCCGCAGGTGCAGCAGGCCGCGCGGCTCTATCTGCCATGGATGGCTCTGGCGCCTCTGCTCGGGGTATGGGCCTTCATGCTCGACGGGATTTTCATCGGCGCGACGCGCTCGGCGGATATGCGCAATATGATGGCGGTGAGCTTCGCGATCTACGTCGCCGCGGTGCTGGCGCTGATGCCAACGTTCGGGGCACATGGGCTCTGGGCTGCCCTGTTGATCTCCTTTGCCGCCCGCGCGGGCACGCTCGCCGCGCGCTACCCAGCGCTGGAACGGGCCGTGCGGTGAGCAGGGATGGTGGGCAGATTGCTCCCCCTACCGGGGCGGATCAGTCGAGCAGCGTGAGCACTTCTTCAGGCGGGCGGCCGATCACCGCCCGGTCGAGATGGATCGCGATAGGGCGCTCGATCAGGATCGGATTGTCGATCATGGCACCGAGCAGCGCCTCTTCGTCCTCCTCATCCGCAAGGTTCAATTCCTTGAAAATCTTTTCCCCGGTCCGCAGAACTGCAGAGGGCGGCAGGCCCAGAAGTTTGAGGACGTGCTTCAATTCGGTCTGCGTCGGTTGGTCCACCAGATAGCGCCGCACCGTCACCTCCGCCCCGGCTTCTTCCAGCAGGGCCAGCGCCTGACGCGATTTCGAGCAGCGCGGATTGTGCCAAAGGGTGATCATAGCCAACGCTCCCTGTCGGTGCCCACGGCCTCGGCGACGGTGCCAAAGCCGTGCTCGGCGAGCAGCCCGTCCAGCCCCTCCGCGATCCGCGCGGCCAGTGACAGACCGCCATAGACCAGCGCCGTGTAGAGTTGCACGGCACTGGCACCGGCACGAATTTTGGCAAACGCCTGCTCGGCTGTCGAGACCCCGCCCACGCCGATCAGCGGCAGGTCGCTCAAGCTGGAGAGCTTCGCGAGAACGCGGGTGGATTTCTCGAAAAGCGGTGCGCCAGATAGTCCCCCGGCCTCGCCCCGTTGGACGCTTTGCAGCCCGCGCCGCTCCAGCGTGGTGTTGGTCGCGATAATCGCCGCAACGCCTGTGGACGCGGCAATCCGGGCGATGTCCTCCAGCTCG
The DNA here is from genome assembly GCA_965656085.1 of uncultured Aliishimia sp. Taxonomy (GTDB): domain Bacteria; phylum Pseudomonadota; class Alphaproteobacteria; order Rhodobacterales; family Rhodobacteraceae; genus Aliishimia. Next base: position 40,837 of record CBFHJA010000019.1, read on the forward strand.
CTCTCGTCAAGATCGGGCGCGATCTTCAGAAAAACTGGGCAGTCGCCGCGCACGGCCATCACGCCTGTGAGCAGGGCCTCCAGTGCCTCTGGCCCTTGCAGATCGCGCAGCTTCTCGGTGTTGGGCGAGGAGACATTCACCGTCGCGAAGTCGAGATGGGTGCGGGTGTTTGCGAGCACGGTGGCGAAATCGGCGGCGCGGTCGGCGCTGTCCTTGTTTGCCCCGAGGTTGAGCCCGATCACCGCGTCCTTGGGGCGCTGCGCGAGCCGAGCCGTGATCGCCTCCATGCCCTCATTGTTGAAGCCGAACCGGTTGATCGCGGCGCGGTCCTCGGTGAGGCGGAACAAGCGGGGCTTGGGGTTGCCGGGCTGCGGGCGCGGGGTGGCGGCGCCCACCTCGATGAAGCCAAAGCCCGCGCGGCTGAGCGGCGCCAGCGCCTCGGCGTTCTTGTCGAACCCGGCGGCGAGCCCGACCGGGTTGGGCAGCGCGATCCCGGCCAACGTTGTGGCAAGGCGCGGCGAGGTCACTGGGCCTGGGGTGGAGGCAAGACCGGCGCGCAGGGCTGTCAGCGCGAGCCCATGGGCGCGCTCAGGATCGATCTGGCGCAGGGCCGCAAGGCCGATCTGTTCGGCAAGGCTCATCCGAACAGATCGCCCGCCTTGCCGGGCGCGCAGCGAATGAGGCGCGAGGTCTGTACGGCGGCTTGGCGGTGAACCACCGCCTGCTCGTAAGCCGGGTCCGAGATCATCGCGAGGAAGGCATGGGCTGTCGGATAACGCGCGATGAACATCGCGTCCCACGCCTCATCAGCGGGCCCGATCAGCGTGGTCTGGAAGGTGGCGCGCCACAGGATCGACCCGCCGACCTTTTTCAGGACCGGGCCACTGTCCCGCCCGTAGTGGGCATAGGCCTCGGCGCCGCTCAACCCCTTGCCGGCCAGCGCGTGGTCCTCGGGATAGGCCGCTTCGGGGCGGAACCGCACGAGGTTGAGCATCTCTATGGGATGATCGCGGTCCAGCGCCTTGAACGCTTCGAACTGAGCGCGTTCGGGGTCGATATGGGCGCCCGTCACGTGCGGTCCTTTGAGAAGTCGAACATTCCGTTCACCCGCTCAATCTCGCGATGGGACACCACGTCGGAGAGGGCCAGTGCCCGGTACAGGTGAGGAAAGTCCTGTCCGCCCCGCGAGGGCTCCCAGCGCAGGGCGGGCGCGAGTCTTGCTTCATCGCAGGCCACCAGCACGATATGCGGGGCGTCCGCGAAGTGCTTGGCCGCGGTTTCGGCGACCTGACCGGCGGTGGAGAAATGGATATACCCGTCCTCCACATCAATCGGTGCGCCTGTTGTGGTGCCGGCCTCGCGCAGGACGGCCCATTCCTCGGGTCGGAAAATCTTGTAGATCATGGTGATGGTTTTGCCCCGGTGCTTCGGGGGCGTCAAGAGAGCTTGCGCGTCCTGCACGTCGTCCGGTCTGTCGCTTCAGGCGGCAGGGAAAAAGGCAGGGACAAAGGCAACACGGCGCGCCTCTGGGGCATTGGGTACAGGATCCTGCGCCGGGGCGTTGCGTAGAGAACAAGCGCGCCCTACGCGACCTTGCGGAAACCGATCGGGTTCTCTTTGACATTTGTGTGACACACGCCACGATGACCGCATCAACCGAAAAACAGGGAGAGTCGTCCATGACGCGTTACTTTATGTCAGCCGCAGCGCTGGCCCTCTGCGCCGGTACGGCACAGGCTGAGTTCACACTCAACGTGCTGCACATCAACGACCTGCACAGCCGGATCGAGCCGATCAACCGCTTTGACAGCACCTGTGGGGCCGAAGATGACGCCGAGGGAAAATGCTTTGGCGGGGTGGCGCGCGTTGCGACCAAAATCAATGAACTCCGCGGCAGCCTCACAGCAGCCGGCGAGAACGTGATCGTGCTCGACGCAGGCGACCAGTTTCAGGGTTCGCTGATGTACACCACGTACAAGGGCGCGGTCGAAGCCGAGTTCATGGAAGCGATTGGGTTCGACGCAATGGCTGTGGGCAACCATGAATTCGACGACGGCCCCGAGAAGCTCGCGGAATTCATCGACAAAGTGAGCTTCCCGGTCATTTCCGGCAACATCGACGTGAGCGCCGACAACATGCTCGCGGGCAAAGTTTCCGACCACGCGATCCTCGAGGTCGGCGGCGAGAAGATCGGCATCGTGTCGGCACTGGCCACCGATACCGTGGAGACCTCCTCGCCCGGACCAACAGTGGTCTTCGCCGATGAGATCGCGGCGCTCAAGGAAGACGTGGCCGCGCTCGAGGCGCAGGGCATCAATAAAATCATAGCGCTCACCCATGTGGGTCTGCGAAAGGATCTGGCAATCGCAGCCGCTGTGCCGGGGATCGACGCGGTCGTGGGCGGGCATTCCCATACCTATCTCAGCGCGACCGATCAGGGCCGTGACGGCGCCTATCCGACCTATGCCAGCCAGGAAGATGGCACGCTTGTGCCGGTGGTGCAGGCCTACGCTTATTCCAAATATCTCGGTCACCTGAAGCTGACCTTTTCCGACGACGGCAAGCTGCTCGAAGCGGGCGGCGATACCCTTGTGCTCGATGCCGCCGTGACGCCCGATGCCGAGATCGCGGCGCGCATCGCAGAACTCGCGGGCCCCATTGCAGAACTGAAGGCACGGGTGATCGGCGCGGCATCTGAAGCCATCGAGGGCGACCGCTCGGTCTGCCGTGCGATGGAATGCCCGATGGGCAATCTCGTCGCCGACGCGATGCTCGACCGGGTCAAGGATCAGGGTGTGACGATTGCCTTCCAGAATGGCGGCGGTCTGCGCGCGTCCATCGACGCGGGCGAGATCACAATGGGCGAAGTCCTGACCGTGCTGCCCTTCCAGAACACGCTTTCCACATTCGAGGTGACCGGGGCCGCGCTCCGGGCCGCGCTGGAGAATGGGGTGGGGCAGGTCGAGGATGGCGCGGGACGCTTCCCGCAGGTCGCGGGCATGTCCTTCGTATGGGATCCCGCCGCCGCGCCGGGAAGCCGCGTGGTGGAGGTGATGGTTCATGAGGGCGGCACGATGGTTGCGCTCGATGAAGCCAAGACCTACTCGGTGGTGACAAACAACTACGTCCGCAATGGCGGCGATGGATACAGGATGTTCGCAGGCGACGACAAGAACGCCTATGACTACGGCCCGGATCTCGCGGACGTGACGGCGGAGTTCATTGCCAAGTCCGGCGGCAGTTACACGCCGTATACAGACGGGCGCATCAGTACCAAGTAAGTCGAAACTTGCGACAGGGCGGTTGGTCTGCCGTACTGTCGCACCGATGCCGACTCAGCTAATATGGCGCAAGATGACTCCATCGTTCTGAGCGGCAGGAGCGCTACCGGAGCGGGAGTTTTCCAGAGAAATTCAATTTCAGGTTGGATCAAACCGTGGAAAAAGTCTGTTTCTTACGGGGATTTGTGGACTCGCGAGCACTCGACCTGCATAGACGAATTCCGGGGGTTCTTATGACCAAATCTATTTTGAAGGCTGGTATCACAGCCACAGCGTTAACCGTATTACCGACACTTGCCCTGTCGGCATCGCTTGATCTCAGCGGCTTCACCAAATACGGTGATTGCACTGGTAACTAGAGTGTCGCGGGTGATGGGCTCAGCGTTACGCAGACAACAAACACATCGACGCCAACAGCCTTTGTTGGCGGTGACAGCTTCATAAACAGTTCATTCGAGGGACAGTTCCGTGTCAATACAAGCGGCGATGATGACTATATCGGCTTCGTCTTTGGCTTCGGTGCCGACGCCTCGTCCCCGTTCTTTCTCTTCGACTGGAAACAACTCGATCAGAGTGGCAGCTTCGACGGCTTCACACTCGCCTATGTGACAGGTGGCTTGGGCGCTATCCCCTTTGGAAGTCACCAGACGTCTGCAACCGGCTATCAAGTGATTGCATCTGATGTTGATACTGGTACTCCAGATCCCAAAGGTTGGAATGAATTCGTAACCTACGATTTCAAGCTGACCTACCAGACCAGTCGTATTCTGATTGAGGTTGGAGGCGGTGCTCCACTGGGAACTGGCCTGTCCACGATCTTTGATGTCTCGCCAGCCGATGTTGCAGGGGTGTCTTCGTTTGATGCAGGCCGCTTTGGCTTCTACAATTTCAGTCAGGACAACGTGACGTATCAGGGCTTCACCGAAGAAGCGGCGCCCCCCGTGCCGCTTCCGGCGGGGGCACTCTTGTTGCTGTCCGGTCTTGCAGTTCTTGGGTTGCGCCGTCGCGCCTTCTGACCTCTCGACCATAGCGATCAACGCGGCCTTTCAGGGCCGCGTTTTAGTTTTGAAGCCTGCGTGTGCCTTCCTGTGGTCCAACCGCTTGCTTCCCGTTTTTCCGCAACTTAGCCTGCGCATCATGTGCGGACGTTTTGCCACCACCCTCCCAAATGACGCGATGGCGCAGCTTTTCGCAGCGCAGCCTGCGAATGATCTGCCGGACGTGCCGAACTACAACGTCTGCCCGACCAACCAAATCGCGGTTTGCACCGGGGGTGCGGCCCGGCGCTTGCAGCCGATGCGTTGGGGATTCATCCCGCATTGGTACAAAAAGCCGAACGATGGCCCGCTCCTGATCAATGCCCGCGCCGAGACGGTGGCCGAGAAGCCCGCCTTCAAAGCCGCCTGCCGAGAGCGGCGCTGCCTGATTGCCTGCACGGGATTTTACGAGTGGACCAAGGATGACGCTGGCAACCGGCTGCCTTGGTACATTACCCGCAGCGATGGCGCGCCTCTGGTCTTTGCCGGGCTTTGGCAGGACTGGACACCGAAAGGCGGGGCGGGCGACAGGCTGAGGACCTGTGCGATCGTCACTTGCGCGGCAAATACCGAGATGGCGCGGCTGCACCACCGGATGCCAGTTGTGCTGGAGCGAGAGAGTTTTGCGCTTTGGCTTGGCGAGGCCGGACGTGGCGCAGCGCGGCTGATGCGGGCGGCGCCCGAGGGGACCCTGCGCTGGCACCGCGTGGACCCCAAGGTCAACTCCAACCGCGCGTCGGGCGCAGATCTGATCACGCCGCTGGCCGCGTGACAGCGCACGGCCCGGAGCGCGGAGCGCCGCCGGGCATTCGGCGCGAGCGGTTTTGGAAGGCTCAGTCTTCGTCGCCCAGCGTGGCTCCGAGCGGCGCAGGATCGAAGCTGATTTCCGCCTTGATCGTAGCCTCCTCATAGGTGCCGTAGGGATCCGGGTCGCTCGTGGTGCCATCGCCGCTTGCAATGGCGTCCCCGGTGTCGTCGTTGCCCAGTCCACAATTCCCGTCCGAACTGTCTGCTTCGTTGCTGCAGTCCTTATAGGCCGAGAAGAAGGCCAGTTCGGTCTCTTCGGTGACCACCAACTCACCCTCTTCGAGATCCTCCAGCGGGCCAATCACCCAGCCGGTGTCCCGGCCAACAACGGTTTCGGAGCGTCCGCTCTGGTTCACGAAGCGGATTGTGTCGCCCGGGCTCGCGAAGGTGATCGCCGGGAAATACGAGAACCCGGTTACGATCACGATGTGGTCGTTGGCAAGCGCCGGGGTTGTGAAGGCAAGGCTCAGCAGGCTCGCGACAAGGGTTTTTTTCGGCAGCATGGGATTCGTCCTTACGCCTAGAGGTGAGGTCTTGGACGTGGTGCTAACCGGGAAGTGCGGCGAAACCGGGACGAATTGCGGCCAAATTGGGGCGCTTTGGCGGGCCGTCACGAAACAGTCTGTTTCGCCAGCCACGTCCGGAACAGGCTCAGGGCCGCCGTGGCGGGCCGGGCGCGGGGCCAGACAAGGTAATAGCTGCCAATGCTGTCCTGCCGGTCGGGCGCGGCGAGCACGAGCGTGCCGGCCTCCAGATAGGGTGCGGCCACGAAGGTGGGCAGCAGCGCGACGCCCAGCCCATGCACAGCCGCTTGCGCCATGGTCGAGAACTGGTCGAATTGCATCCCCGGATCCGTCGGCGCGGCCTGCCCCTTGGCGGCGAACCAGCGCGCCCATCCGCGCGGGCGGGTCTCCAGATGCAGCAGCGTTTGGGCCTCCGGCGGCGTGCTCGCCAGCGCAGGGGCGCAGACCGCCAGCACGGTCTCTTTGGCCAGTGGCATATGCTCCGCGCCCGGCCAGTCCTCCCGCCCGAAATGGATCGCAGCGTCGAAGGGCTCGCGGTCGAAATCGAACGGCGCAAGGCGGGTGGAGAGCGCGACTGTCACCTCCGGATGCGCGCGCCCGAAGGCGGGCAGGCGCGGCGCGAGCCAATGGGTGCCGAAAGCGGGCAGGAGAGCAAGGCTCAGCGTGCCGCCGCCCGGGTTGGTGCGCAGCGCCACCGTCGCCTTGCCAAGCCGCGCGAGCACCGCGCGCACCTCCTCGGCATAGCTCGCCCCGGCCTGCGTCAGAACCAGCCCGCGCCCTTGCCGTTCCATGAGCGGCACGCCGAGTTGCTCCTCCAAGCTGCGGATTTGCCGTGAGATCGCGCCTTGTGTCAGGTTGAGCTCTGCCGCCGCCTGCGTCGCACTCCCGGTGCGTGCGGCTGCCTCGAACGCCTGTAGCGCGGCAGTGGAGGGCAGGTAGCGACGGGGCAGGGACATATGAGCTTTCCTCATGCATAGGCGCGGAACCATCGTTAGAGTTTTCGCGTCTTTCATGCAATGATGCCGCCCGTCACGAATCTCGAAGGGAGACCGCACTCATGAACGCCGAAGCCCCCATCCTGCGCGCCAAAGACGCCCCTGATCTCGCCCAGTTCAACTGGGAAGACCCGCTGCGCCTGCGCGACCAGCTCAGCGAAGACGAGAACATGATCGCCGACAGCGCCCGCGCCTATGCGCAGGAAAAGCTGCAACCGCGCGTGATCGACGCCTTCGAGAACGAGACCACCGATCCGGCGATCTTCCGCGAGATGGGCGAGATGGGCCTTCTAGGCACCACGATCCCCGAGGAATATGGCGGGCTCGGCGGCTCCTATGTCTCCTACGGCCTCGTCGCCCGCGAGATCGAACGCGTCGACAGCGGCTACCGCTCGATGATGTCCGTGCAATCCTCGCTCGTGATGTACCCGATCCACGCCTATGGCTCCGAAGAGCAGCGCCGCAAATACCTGCCGAAACTCGCGTCCGGCGAGTGGATCGGCTGCTTTGGCCTGACCGAACCCGATGCAGGCTCTGACCCCGCCGGCATGAAAACCCGCGCCGTGAAAACCGCGACGGGCTACAAGATCACCGGCTCCAAGATGTGGATTTCGAACGCGCCGATCGCGGACGTGTTCGTAGTCTGGGCGAAGTCGGAAGAGCATGGCGGCAAGATTCGCGGCTTCGTGCTGGAAAAAGGTATGGAAGGCCTGTCTGCGCCGAAGATCGGCTCCAAGCTCAGCTTGCGGGCGTCGATCACGGGCGAGATCGTCATGGATGGTGTCGAGGTGGGCGAGGACGCCCTGCTGCCCAATGTGCAAGGGCTCAAAGGCCCGTTCGGCTGCCTTAACCGCGCCCGCTACGGCATTTCCTGGGGTGTGATGGGCTCGGCGGAGTTCTGCTGGCACGCCGCGCGTCAGTATGGGCTGGACCGTCACCAGTTCGGCAAACCGCTCGCGGGCACACAACTGTTCCAGAAGAAACTCGCGGACATGATGACCGAGATCACGCTCGGACTTCAGGCTTCACTGCAAGTGGGCCGGCTGATGGACGAGGCCGCGGCTGCCCCTGAGATGATCTCCATCGTCAAGCGGAACAATTGCGGCAAGGCTTTGGATATTGCCCGGATGGCCCGCGACATGCATGGCGGCAACGGCATTTCCGGCGAATTTCAGGTGATCCGCCACATGATGAACCTCGAAACGGTGAACACCTACGAGGGCACCCATGACGTGCACGCGCTGATCCTCGGGCGCGCCCAGACCGGCGTGCAGGCGTTCTTTTGATCGCAAGACCTGCGGCAGGCCAAAGATGCCTGCCGCAGCACCCAACCCGTCAGGGTTGAATGTTTCGCCAAATCCGCGCATTCTCATCCCAGCGCACAGTGGTGGGAGGCGCGGAGATGCGAACCGACAGCGGAGATCTGTGGCCGACCGAGGGCGAGAGCTACGACACCAAGACCAAGATCTACACCAATAACGCCATCGATAATTTTCTGGACAACCAGAACAAGACCATCCTGATCGCTCCCAAGGGGATGGGAAAAACCTTGCTCCTAAAGAAAAAGCGGAGCCGCGTCGATCAAACCGAGCGCGGCATCCACGTGATTCCCGCCGATACCGAGCTGGACTACATCCGTCTGCCCCACACGTTTTCGCGTGATTTCTCCGAGTCCCTAAAGGATTTGGTTTTCTGGAAGATCATCTGGGAAATCGCGATTGGCACCTCCATCCTGCTCAATGCCGCGCAGACCGACGCAGCGGAGGATTTCTTCGACGCGCACAAGAGCCGCTACCCTGAACTTGTGCAGGACATCATCGCGCAATGGCTGCGCGGAAGCTCCGTCCGGGCGCAGGTCAAGCCGAGCACCATCGTGTCGAGCTTCCTGATCGAGAAATCGGCAGTTTATCACGAGTTCCAGCGCCGCAGCCTGTTCCAGCTCTACCAGACGCTGACCGCCGAGATCCGCAACGGGGTCTATGTGTTCATAGACAGCTTCGATCAGGAGTTGCGCCAGATGAGTATGCGCAAATTCGGCTATGTCGACGCGAATGTCTGGCGCAACGGGCAGCTTGGGCTGGTCAAGGCCGCTTGGGACATCAACCGGGGCAATCCGCATGTGAAGGTTTACACCTCGGCGCGGCAGGAGGCCTGGGCCAAGTTCGAGGATGAGGACCGGCAGGTGATCTTCGGCCATGTCCTGCAACTGGCCTACAGCGCCACAGAGCTGCGCGGGATTTCGGACGTGTTGTTCCGCGAATACGAGGCGAAGGGCACGCTGGAGGATTATCTCGGCTTCGAGACGATCGAGAACAAAGGCCAGCGTGAGGACGTGTTCAATTACCTGATCCGCCACTCGCTGGGACGCCCCCGCGGGATCGCGGTGATCGGCGGCAGTTTGCATGGCAAGTTCAGCGGCAATGGCAATGGCGAGGACAAGATGCGCGAGTTCCGCCGCATCGTGAATGAAAGCGCGCCCGAGGACCTGATCGGCAACTACCTCAACGGAGAGATGCGCCCGTTCCTGACCGACCTGCAGAATGACGAGCGTGTCGATTTCATCTGGCGCAACCTGCCCTCCAACATTCTCAACATGGATGACCTCAAGCGCATCCGGAAGCGCTTCGCCAAGGCCTTCGATCTGCCCGAGGACCAGACCCACCCGTTTTGCGAGCTGCTCAATCTGGGGCTGCTTGGCTATGTCGAACAGGATGTGGACGGCAAGCGCCGACAGGTGTTCCGCAGCTCCACCCGCTTTTCATGGGCGCAGGGCCGCATCCTGCCGGGCGACGTGACCTATGTGGTGCACCCGGCGCTGACCCATGTGATCCGGATGCAGAACGCCAATTTCACCACCAATGACACCATCATCACTGGCCATGACATCGAATGGCCCGAGGCCTATGTCGAGGCCGAGGCCGGGCATCACGCCAATATCTTCATCTCCTATGCCACGCGCAACGCCACGCTGGTGGGGCGCTGCGTGTCGCGGCTGGCCGATCATTTCGACGCCAATGGCTTTGCCCACAAGCTCTGGATGGACAAGTTCAAGATCCGCGCCGGGGAGGGGTTTCAGGCCGCGCTGGAGAAGGGGCTGCGCGAGTCGGATGTGGTGCTCTTGTTCTACACCAAAGAGGCCGAAGCCAGCGGCTGGGTCGAGCGCGAATGGCGTCAGGCCGAGTTGCAGGAGGTCGCGCGCGGGGGCGTGAAGCTGATCCCCGTGACCAACGATCCCGGCATTTCCAGCCGTCAGGAAGGCTTTCTCGGCCAGAAACAGTTCCACCTGATCAAGACCACCTCCCGCAACGGTCCCGGCGCATTCGACGACTCCATGATCAAGCTCGGCGACGACATCCGCAAACATATCGCGGATTTGCGGGCCTGAGCGACGCAGCGGTCTTTGCGATGGGCATTGCACTCGACCCGGCCAGAGCGCACTCTTTGCGGTGACTGCAAACGCACCCACGAGACCGCTCTAATGGACCGCACAGAGATCGTCGAAGCCAATTTCCGCCGCCGTGTTGTCGCTGGCGATCTGCCGCCCGGCGCGGACCCCACGGCGGGCCTCGCCCCGGAGACCGCGCTTGATCTGTTCCGCGCGCAGGTGCTCTCGCGCGCCCTCGATCTGACCTCGCGCGATATGCAAAAGGCGGGGCAGGGGTTCTACACCATCGGCTCCTCGGGCCATGAAGGCATGGCCGCCGTTGCGGCTGCGCTCCGGGCCGACGATATCGCCTTCCTGCATTACCGCGACGCCGCCTTCCAGATCGCGCGCGGGCAGCTGTCGGGGATCACGCCGCTGCCGCAGATGACCCATGACATGCTCTTGTCCTTCGCCTGTTCGTCAGAGGACCCCACCAGCGGCGGGCGGCATAAGGTGCTGGGCTCCAAGGCGCTGACGATCCCGCCGCAGACCTCCACCATCGCCTCGCATCTGCCCAAGGCGATGGGCGCGGCCTATGGGCTGGGCCTCGCGCGTCGCAACCCGCCCGAGCACCGCGCGCTGCCAGAGGACGGGATCGCCATGGCCAGTTTCGGCGACGCCTCGCTCAACCATTCCACCGCGCAAGGCACCCTGAACGCCGCCGGGTGGTCGTCGGTGCAGGGCGCGCCGCTGCCGCTGCTGATGGTTTGCGAGGACAACGGGATCGGCATCTCCACCAAGACCCCCGAGGGCTGGGTCGAGGCGTCTGTCAGCCACCGCCCCGGTATCCGCTACTTCAAGGCCGATGGGCTCGACATTTACGAGACCTACAAACTCGCGCAGGAGGCTGCCGACTATGTGCGCACCCGCCGCAAGCCCGCCTTCCTACACCTGCGGACGGTCCGGCTCTACGGGCACGCGGGACCGGACGTGGTGACGGCCTATCTGCCAAAAGCCGAGATCGAGGCGGATGAGGCCAACGATCCCTTGCTCCATTCCGCGCGCCTGCTGCAAGCCGCCGGGGTGGCGACCGCCGAGGCGCTGCTCGCGATCTACGAGGACACCCGTGCCGATGTAGCCGCCCGCATGCCGCAGATCGCCAAGGCCCCGCATTTGGGCTCGGCACAGGAGGTCATGTCCTCTCTCATTCCACTCAAGCGCGAGTGCGCTCGCCGCAATGGCCCGCCCGCAGACCAGCGCGCGCAGGTCTTCGGCAGCGACGCGGCGGCGATGCAGCAACCCCAACCCATGGGCAAGCTGATCAACATGGCGATGACCGACCTCATGCTGGAGCATCCCGAGCTGATCCAGATGGGTGAAGATATCGGGCGCAAAGGCGGAAACTACGGCGTCACCCAAAAGCTGATGCAGCGCTTCGGCCCGGCGCGGATGATCGACACTTTGCTTGACGAGCAATCCATACTCGGACTTGCGATTGGCATGGCGCATAACGGCTTTCTGCCGATGCCCGAGATCCAGTTCCTCGCCTATCTGCACAATGCCGAGGACCAACTCCGGGGCGAGGCGGCGACACTCCCGTTCTTCAGCCGGGGCGGGTGGGCCAACCCGATGGTCCTGCGCATCTCCGCACTAGGCTACCAAAAGGGCTTCGGCGGGCATTTCCACAACGACAACTCGCTGGCGGTCCTGCGCGACATCCCCGGCCTGATCCTCGCCTGCCCGTCACGCGGTGACGAGGCGGCGATGATGCTGCGCGAGGCGGTGCGGCTGGCGCGCGAGGAGCAGCGGGTGGTGGTGTTCCTTGAGCCCATCGCGCTCTACCCGATGCGCGATCTGATGGCGCCGGGCGACGGGGGCTGGATGACCCGCTACCCGAGCCCGGACAAGACAATTCCGCTGGGCAAGATTGGCGTGGAGGGGCAGGGCGCCGACCTCGCCATCGTCACCTATGGCAATGGCCGCTATCTCTCGACGCAGGCGCAGGCGGATCTTGCGGCAGAGGGGATCAACGCCCGCGTAATCGACTTGCGCTGGCTCGCGCCCTTGCCGGAGGCGGCGCTTGCCGAAGCCATCACGCCTTGCGACGCGGTGCTGGTGGTGGACGAGTGTCGCCGCACCGGGGGGCAGGCCGAGGCGCTGATGGCATGGCTGGCCGAGCAGGGCCGCACCCACATCGCGCGTGAGGTGGCCGCCGACAGCTTCATCGCCACCGGCCCGGCCTATGGCGCAACGCTTCCCAGCCGCGCGTCGATCACCGCGGCGGCCAAGACGCTTCTGAAAGGTACCTGATGCCCTTTTTCGACGGACATAATGATGCCCTGCTGCGCCTGTCGCGGACCGAGGGCGACCCGGTCGCCGCCTTCGCGGAAGGCCCCGGCCATGTCACGCGCGCCAAGGCGGCAGCGGGCGACCTGACCGGGGGCTTTTTCGCGATGTTTGCCTTGGGAGACACCGCGAACATGGATTTCGCAATCTTTGACAGCCCGCCTTATGACACACCCCTGCCGCCGGAAATGGACCGGGCGACGGCATGGGAGAAGATCGCGGCGCAGGCGGAGATTGCTCAAGGGCTCGAAGCGGCAGGCGCGATCTGCTGGGTTCGGGAGGCTGCTGATCTGGACACTGCCCCGGGCGATGCGCTGACCGGCGTGCTGCATCTTGAAGGCGCCGAATGCATCGGCCCGGACCTCGAAGGTCTCGACATGCTCTATAACATGGGCCTGCGCAGCGTCGGCCCGGTCTGGTCGCGCCCCACGGCCTTCGCCCATGGCGTTCCCTTCCGCTTCCCCAGTGACGGCGATACCGGGCCGGGGCTGACCGAGGCCGGGCGGGGGCTGGTGCGGGCGCTGAAGGCGCGGGGAATGGTCACGGACACCAGCCACATGACCGTGAAGGGCTTCTGGGACGTGGCCGAGGAGGGCGTGCCGCTCGTTGCGACCCATTCCAACGCCCATGCGGTCTGCCCCACGGCGCGCAACCTCACCGATGACCAACTGCGGGCTATCGGGCAGACCGGCGGCGTGGTGGGGCTGAATTTCGGCACGATGTTCCTGCGCCCCGATGGCAAGCGCGACCCGGCGGGCGCGCTTGATCACGTCATTGCGCATCTCGATCACATGATCGCGCTGGCGGGTGAGGATCATGTGGGCCTCGGCTCGGATTTCGACGGCGCGCCGATGCCCGAGGGGCTGGCGGATGCCAGCGCGCTGCCGGTCCTGACGGGCCTGATGGAAGAGGCGGGCTATGGTGCCGGGTTGATCGCCAAGATCACGCACCGCAACTGGGTGGCGTGTCTGCAACGGCATCTGGGTTCCACAACAACTGGTTGATTGCGCGGGGCGCATCAGATTCAGACTTCCCCGCCTGTGGCGCTTACGTTAGGGTCAAAGGATTAGAGTATGGTATTTTGGGTTGGCGCGCAGGGCTCCGGGCCAGGAAAGGACGTCGCAGATGAGCATCGAGCGTGCCATTTTGATGGCCGATGTCTCGGGGAGTACACCGCTTTATGAACGCCATGGCGACCAGGTTGCCTCAAAACTCGTGTTCGAATGCGTCGAGGGGATGCAGCGCATCGCCACGCTGCGTGGCGGCGAGTTCGTGCGCTCCAAGGGCGACGATGTGCTGTGCCTGTTCGAGAACCCCGATCAGGCGCTGATCGCCGCGAAGGAAATCCTTGATCACGGTCAGGCCGGCTCTGTCTCGGTCCATGGCGGTCTGCATTGGGGCGCGGTGGTCTGGCGCGGCACGGAATTGTTCGGCGGGGCGGTGAATGTCTCGGCGCGGCTGTCGAGCCGGGCCAAGGAGAACGAGTTCCTGATGTCGGGCGATTTTACGGGCCGCGTGTCCCCCAATCAGGGCATTACCCTGCGCCCCATGGGCGAGATCACCCTGCGCGGCACTGCGGTGCCGACGGAAATCTATGCGTTGCTGGCGCAGGCGGAGGGCGGCGAGACCCGGCTGATCGCGCAGACGGAGATTTTCGATCTGCACCGCCAATCGACGACGGGCGCGAACACGTCGATCCGGCTGTCCACGGAGGGCTGGTCGCGCGATGTGGGTGAGGGCGAGGAGATCAAGATCGGCCGGTCGCAGGAATGCGATCTGGTGCTGCCCTTGCCATGGGTGTCGCGGGTGCATGCCAAGGTCTCGGTGCGCGCGGGTCTGGTGGAGATCACCGACAGCAGCGCGGCCGGGTGCACGCTGACGGCGGGCGATACCACGGGCTATTTTATCCGCCGCCAGACGATCTCCCTGACCGGCAATGGCACGATCGAGCTGGGCAGCCCGGCGATCGAAGGGGCGTTGCCGAGGATCACCTTCTCCGTGCTGAAGATCGGTGGGATCGGCTAGGCAGATTGCCCACCCGGCGCGGGTTAAAGGTTAACGCGGCGACCGCGCGCAACGCTCGAATCCCAAAACCGTCCGAAAAGCGGGTTAACGCCCTAAAAACAAGGGATGGCAGGCGTATGGCAGCGCGTATGGCGCGGCGTATGGCACCTGTATGGCTCGTTTTCGATTCGTTCGCGGATTAACGCACCGTACGGTGCCCCCAGCGTTAACCTTTTGGCGCGGGGACTGGTGGGCAAATTGCCCCCTCTACAGAGTCCCACGCCGCCATCCCGGGCGCCCCGCCTCTGTCTTCCTTTGGCCGAAAATATCACGGAGAGCGCCCCCCCCCCAGACACGCTCTACTCGCGCTGGGCCGGGGCGCCGCCTTCGAAATTGTTGCCGTTGACGTAGTCGCAAGGATCGTCCTGCATCTGCAAATGCAGCCCGTCCCTGGTGTAGGGATGCGCGCGCGCCAGCGCCTCGTTGACCTCGATGCCGAGCCCGGGGGCCTCGCCGAGCGACACGAACCCGTCCTCGACGCGGATCGCGCCGCCGATCAGGTCGTCGTGGAATTTGGTCTCGATGGTCTCGCACATCAGAAGGTTCGGGATCGACGCGCCGAAATGCAGGTTCGCGGCCCATTCCACCGGCCCGGCATAGAGATGCGGGGCCATCTGTGCGCCAAAGACCTCCGCCATCGCCGCGACCTTCTTCATCTCCCAGATGCCGCCCGCGCGGCCCAGAGCCGGTTGCAGGATTTCCGCCGCGCCCGCGCGCAGGACCGCGCCGAACTCGGCCTTGGTGGTGAGCCGCTCGCCCGCCGAGACGGGCACCCGCACCGCGCGCGCCACCTTTGCCATCTCTTCGGGCGCATCGGGCGGGACCGGCTCTTCGAACCACAGCGGCGCGTAGGGCTCCAGTGCCTGACCCAGCCGGATCGCGCCTGCGGTGTTGAACTGCCCGTGGGTGCCGAACAGAAGGTCCGCCTTGTCGCCCACCGCCGCGCGGATCTCGCGGCAGAAGGCCACCGACTGGCTGATATCGCTCATCGCGGGCATATGCCCGCCGCGCATCGTGTAGGGGCCGGCAGGGTCGAATTTCACCGCCGTGTAGCCCCGCGCCACACAATCGGCAGCGGCCTCCCCGGCCTGTTCGGCAGAGGTCCAGAACGTGTCGAGCGAGTGCTGGGGCAGCGGGTAGAGATAGGTGTAGCAACGGATGCGGTCCCAGACCTTGCCGCCCAGAAGCGCGTAGACCGGACGGTTCCGGTCCTTGCCGAGGATATCCCAGCAGGCGATTTCCAGCCCAGAGAACGCGCCCATGACGGTGAGGTCGGGGCGCTGTGTGAAGCCCGACGAATAGGTCCGGCGGAACATCCGCTCGACATTTTCGGGGGTCTCGCCTTCGAAGTAGCGCGCGAACACATCGGCAATGACATGGCGCATGGCCTCGGGGCCGACCGAGGCCGCGTAGCACTCGCCCCAGCCGGTGATCCCGTCATCGGTGGTGAGCTTGACAAGGATCCAGTAGCGCCCGCCCCAGCCCGGTGCCGGGGGGGCGGTGACAATCACGTCGAGATCGGTCAGTTTCATCGGCTCTTCCTTCGCTGTGCGGGCGGGGGGGCAGGGGGGGTGCGGGGGGGGGCAGGGCCCCCTATCCGCGATCAAACACGATCACGTTCCGCTTGGCCGATCCGGTCTTCGTGTCGGCAATCGCCTCGTTGATCTGCTCCAGCGACCAGCGCCCGGAGATAAGCTCATCGAGCTTGAGCCGCCCTTGCTCATAGAGATCGACCATCCACGGGATGTCCCGGCTGATGACCACATCGCCCATCTTCGAGCCGGTGAAGCCCTGCCCGATCGCGGCGAGCACCGACGGATCATAGGTGGAGACTTCGCCGGATTTGTTCATGCCCACGATCACGACCTTGCCCCCGCGCGCCATGTAGCGGGGCGCGACGTCATAGGCCTGCACGGCGCCGACGGTGACGATGACCGCATCCGCGCCGCGCCCGCCAAGGGCCTTGTAGGACGCCTTCCACGGGGATTTTTCCGTGCCGAGCACGCCATGGGTTGCGCCGAATTCCTTGGCGATCTCCAGCTTCTCCTCGGTCATGTCGACGGCCACGATGCGCCGCGCACCGGCAATGCGCGCGCCCTGAATGGCGTTGAGCCCGACGCCGCCCGCGCCGATCACCACCACGTCCTGCCCCGCGCGGATCTGCGCGGCGTTGACCACCGCGCCCACGCCCGTGATCACCCCGCAGGCGATGAGGCAGGCCGAGTCCTTGCTCATCTCGGCGGGGATCACGGCCAATTGGCTCTGGTCCACCACGACTTTCTCGGCAAAGGCCCCCGAGGCCAGCGCCTGATGCAGCGTGCCCCCGTCGGCGGTGGTAATCGGGCCGGTGTCGCCATTATAGGGGGTCTCGCAGATCGTCGGCTTGCCCGCGCCGCAGGACGGGCAGGTGCCGCAGGCGCGGATCAGCGTGACGATCACGCTGTCGCCTTCCTTGATCCGGGTCACGCCCGGCCCGACGGCGGTGACGATGCCCGCCGCCTCGTGGCCATAGACGGCGGGAAGCGTGCCGCCCCATGCGCCTTCCGCGAAGGAGATGTCCGAATGGCAGATCGCGACGGCATCGAGCGTGACCTCCACCTCACCCATCTCGGGCGTGCGGATCAGAATATCCTCGATGACGAGCGGTTCGCCGAAGCCATGGCAGACGGCGGCTTTGATGGTTTGGGTGGTCATCTGGATGGCCCCTCCTCTTGGTCTTTCGTGTCGCGTCACGCTGCGATAGGCGCGCAACGCCCGCAAGCACGAATTGGGCACCGGGACGTCGGTGACGTCGGGTCGCAACAGACAGCGCGGGGGCTCAGCGGTGCAGCGGCAACGCGTCGATCCGGGCTTCGATCTGGGCGAGCATCGCGGTGTAGCGCGGATCGTCGATATCGCCATAGGCGGCGTCGAAGGCGCTTTCCTCCATGATCTGCGGGATGCCGTCATAGGAGATGATCACGTCATTCTCGCTCTGCAGACGCGCGCGCAGCTCCGGCCAGAGGCGCGGCTCGCTGCCCATGAAGGTGTTCGACATGCGGATGCCGGAATTGTTCGCCGCGATATCGGTGAAGTCGAACCCGCCATAGAGCGAGTCGTTGAGTTCTTTGAATTCGCCCACCGAGACCGCAAAGCCCCGGTTGGACGCCGCCTGCAGCGCGGCGGCGGTGGTGAAATGGCGGCGGCTGTCGATGCGGTCGTTGAAGGTCACATCGGCGCAGCTTTTCGTCCATGTGCGCCCGCCATCCATGTCGCCCGTCACCAGCCCGCCCACGACCAAGGTGAAGTCTCTCGCCCCGCAGATCAGCGTCAGGGCAAAGAGCGCCGAGGTATAGGCATTGGCCGCGCCCTCGGCCTCCGCGCCTGCCTCGGCGGCGGCCAGTGTGAAATGCAGATAGGGCAGGTAGCTGCCTTCCGTGGGCAGCCCGCCGCGCTCCATCTCCTCGCGGATCATCAGATAGTAGCGCGCGATCTCATCCTCGCCGGGCATGTCCTGCCCGCGCAACGTGCCGAAGACGCCGCGCATGATGCCGTTGCCGCCCATCTGGTCCATCGCCAGCGTGAAGCTCAGATCGTCACCGTCCACATCCATGCGCGTGGCCGCCGCGATGACCGTATCGCCCAGATCGTTGCCGAAGACCGTGTTGGCGCCGAGGCGCAGGGCCGTGAGCGTCAGATCGGGTGGTAGGTCATGCGGGCCAAGCTGTGCGCGCGACAGGCGGAACGCTCCCTCGAATTCCGGTGCGGCCAGCGTCAGGTTCAGCCATTGCGTGGCCTGCCCCAGCCGGATCGGCACCGAGGCATGGCCCGTCACGCCGTCCTCGCTCGGCTCCATCTTGCCGCGAAAACCGGGAATGAACCGCGCGCCGAGCTTCATCGTGGCGTTGAGCGCCGCGATATCGGTGTCGAACGGGGCCGGCTCGGCGGTCTGCATGTTGAGCGCATCGCGCACGCCGCGCACGAAGCTTCTGGCCTGCCGCACATCCTGCGGGGTCGGCGGGCTGTCTGCGGTCACGCGCGGGGTCGGCTCCAGAACCATCACGGCGGTGAAGACCACCGCGATGAAGGCCAGCAAGGCCGTCACGAACAGGAATTTCAGCAAGAACTTGAACATCAGGGACTCTCCGCCGGACTCGGCACAGGGCCTAGCGCAAATCGCGCCGGCGGGCCAGTGTCAGGTCAGTGTTAGCTGGGCGCTGCCGCGTGTTTTTGCGCACTCAGAAACACGATCAGCGCCACCACCATCAGCGCGGCGGCCAGAAAGAACGGCGCGCCGGGCACGTAAGGCACGGTCTCGGGGTTGCCGAAGGCGGCGAAAATGCCAGTCATGATCATCGGCGCGGGGATCATCGCCACCGCCGTCACCGAGGTCAGCGCGCCTTGCAACTCGCCCTGCTGATCGTCGCCCACAGTGCGCGACATCAGGCTTTGCAGGGCGGGCGTGATGACGCCGGGCAGGGCCGCGAGCGGGGTCAGCGCCAAGAGCCACGGGCCGGAATTGATCAGCCCGATCAGCATGAAAATGCCCACATCGCCGATATGCCCGTAGACAATGCAGCCCCGCTCCCCGACCCAACGCAGCGCAGGACGGATCAGCACCGCCGAGACAATGGCGAAGGACACGCCGAAGAGGCCAAGGCTCAGGCCGATCATCTGCTCGGACCAGCCATGGCGGGTGCCGGTATAGATCGCCCAGATCGACGAGTAGGAGGCGAAGGCCACCTGATAGAGGAAGAACACCAAGAGCAGCCCGCGCAGCCCCGGCAGACGGCCCATCGAGCGGAACGCGCCCAGAGGGTTGGCGCGGCGCCACTCGAAGGCGCGGCGGATGCGGTCGGTGACGGTTTCCTTGAGCACGATCCAGCCGAACACCGCATTGGCCGCCGCCAGTCCCGCCGCCGCCCAGAACGGCGCGCGGGTGCCGAAATTGGCCAGCAGACCGCCCAGGATCGGGCCGATCACGAAGCCCATGCCGAAGGCCGCGCCCAGAAGGCCGAAGCGGGCCGCCTTTTCGCCCGGTGCGGAGATATCGGCCATATAGGCATTCGCGGTCGAGTTCGTCGCCGCCGTGATCCCCGCCACGATGCGCCCGAAGAGGAGCACCCAGACCGAGGCCGCGAGCGCCATGATCACATAGTCCACCGACAGCACCACCAGCGAGCCCAGCAGGATCGGCTTGCGTCCGAAACGGTCGGAGAGATTGCCGACGACGGGGCCGAAGAGGAACTGCATCAGCGAGAAGGAGGAGGCGAGGATGCCGAGCCAGATCGCGGTTTCCGCCAAGGGGCCGCCGCCGACCTCTTCGACGAGGGACGGCAGCACCGGGATGATGAGGCCGATCCCGATTGCGTCGATCATCACCGTGAGAACGACGAACAGGACCGCCTTGTTCATGCGCGCGCGGCTTTCGCGAAGGCGCGGGCCTCGGCGGGGGCAGTGCCGAGCGCGGTGGCAGGGTCAAAGAGGCCGTCGGGCAGGTCCGGGAAGCGAGCGCGGGCCAGAGCGGGCAAGGGGGTGCCGGTCTCGCGCACCGCGCCCGCCAGCGCCTTGATCGCGGCGGCGGCCTCGGGCCGGGGCATGGTCTTTGCCAGTGCGAAGGTCAGGCTTTCGGCAAAGAGCAACCCGTCGCCGTCCAGCGCGGTGCGCATTTTCGCCGTGTCCGGTGTGATCTGCGCGGCCAGCTTTGCGGCATGGCGTGCGGCGGTCGCTGCGCCCAGCACGATCTGCGGCAGGGCCATCCATTCGGTGAACCACGCCGCCCCGTCGCGCTGAAAGCGATGCGCGCCGCCCGCACCGAGCGCCGTGTCCAGCCCGCGCAGCATGCGGGCGCAGGCGACGATCACCGAGGGCGCCACCGGGTTTTGCTTCTGCGGCATGGTCGAGGAGGCGCCGCCGCCACCGAGCGAGACTTCGGCCACCTCGGATTGGGTGAGCGCGATCAGGTCCTCGGCGAGTTTTTCGAGCGCCGCGCTGGCCTCCACGCAGGCCGCCGCGATGGCGTGGACGGGGGCGCGGTCGGTGTGCCATGAGCGGCCCGGATCGCTGAGGCCCAGCCCCTCGGCGAGCGCAGCGCGCAAGGCCGCCGGGTCCGGGCCGAGGGCCGAGCCGGTGCCGATCGCCCCGGAGAGCGAGGCCGGGAAGGGGAGCATTTCGAGCGCTTCTGCGGCGTTCAGGACCGGCCAGCCCCAGCTTGCCACCACCGCCCCGAAACTCGTCGGCGCGGCCTGCTGGCCATAGCTGCGCCCGGCCATCGGGGTCTCGGCATGGGTCTCGGCGAGGTCTGCCAGAGCCCGGGCGGTGTCCATCAGATCGGCGCGGATCGCCGCCGCCGCCTGCCGCAGCCGCAGCATCAACCCGGTGTCGATGATGTCCTGCGAGGTTGCGCCCCAATGGACATATTGCGCGTGTTCCGGGGCCTGCATCTGCGTGCGGAAGGCCTCCACGAGCGCGGGCACCGACACGCCGTTCTTGGCGGTCGCGGCGGAAAGCCCGCCCGGGTCGATCTGAAGCTCCAGCGTCGCGCGGTGGATCGCCTTGGCGCTGATCTCGGGGATCACCCCCGACGCGCCCTGCACCTTGGCGAGCGTGCCTTCCACGAGCAGCATCGCCCGCACCTCGGCGCTCGCGGTGAAGAGCCGTGTCACCTCGCCTGCATCGAAAAGCCTCGCCAGATGGGCCTGATCATGAACGCTTCCTGCCATGCGCGACTGCCTCTTGGGTCCGGCTCAGATATGTCCGGTGTCTTTCATGAACTTCGTCAGGACGGCAGCATATTCGACGGGCTGCTCGACGCAGGGCAAATGGCCCGCCTTGCGGATCAGGTGGAATTGCGCGCCGGGGATCAGGCCCACGGTTTCGCGCACGAGGTCCGGCGGTGTGGAGCCGTCTTCGGAGCCCGCGATGCCCAAGGCGGGCAGGCGCAGCCCGGCGGTGGTGGAGTAGAAATCGGTGCCCGCGATGGCCGCCGAGCAGCCTGCGTAGCCCGCGCCCTCCTGCCGGGTGAGCATGTTGCGCCAGAGCTCCAGATCGGTGGTGGCACGGAACTCCGGAGAGAACCAACGCTCCATCACCGCATCGGCAAGGCTTTCGATCCCGCCCGAGGCCACGGCGGAGATCCGCTCCGACCACATCTGCCGCGTGCCGATCTTGGCGCCGGTGTTGGAGAGCACCACCGCGCGCGCCAGATCGAGCCGCTTGGTCGCCAGCCCCTGCGCGATCATCCCGCCGATCGACAGCCCGACGAAGAGCGCGTCCTTGAAGCCGTGCAGGTCCATCAGCCGTTCGGCATCCGAGACCAGTTGGCCCATCGTGTAGGGCGCTGGCGGGCAGGTCGAAAGGCCATGACCGCGCTTGTCGAAGCGCAGGATGCGCAGGCCTTGGGGCAAATGCGGCAGGATCGGGTCCCAGAGCCGCAGATCGGTGCCGAGCGAGTTGGCGAAGACCACCGGCGCGCCGTCCTCGGGGCCGTCGATACGGGTGTGCAGGCGGACATCGCCGAGATCGCTCATGTGCATGGCTTGGCTCCTTTCGGTTTGGGGATTGGGATAGAGGCTTGTGGGGGGCGGTGCAAGTTCGGGCAGGTTAGGGGCTGGTGGCCGGGTGCGGGAGCGAGGGGTTTTCCACCCCTCGCGCTCCCCGGAGGATATTTTTGTCAAAAGGAAAACAAGAAGGGAGGTGCCTTGCTGTGTTATTTGGGGCGCCGCGGTGGATTTGGTGCTTAGGGCGCGGGCGCGCAGAAAAGAATTGATCGGGGGGCGCGATCTGCCTAATGCTGCGGGTGCGCGGACGGCGATGGCGTCGCCGGAAAGCGCCGGGGCAACCCCCGGGCTTTTGCGCATCTCTTCCTGAACGCCGGGACTTTCAATCGGGAGATTGGGAGTGCCTTGGCCTCCCGTTCGCTCCGTGAGCCAAGTTGGAGGTCACTGATGACTTTTGAAGACACCACCCTTACGACCGCCGCGCCCCAGCGCCCGGCAACCTACACGATGCACAATGGCGAGAAGGCCCCGTTGCCCTTCGCGCCCGCCGAGTATGATGCGCGCCTTGCGGGGCTGCGCGCTATTCTCGCCGCCCAAGGGCTGGAAGCCGCGCTGATCACCTCGATGCAGGGCGTCGCCTATTACTCCGGCTTTCTCTATTGCAGCTTCGGGCGGCCCTATGCCTGCGTCGTCACGCAAGAGCGCTGCGTGACGGTGTCTGCGGGGATTGACGGCGGGCAGCCGTGGCGGCGCTCGGCGCAGGAGAATGTCGTCTATACCGACTGGCAGCGCAACAATTTCTGGCGCGCGGCGCGCGATGTGCTGGGCGGCGCGCAGCGGATCGGGATCGAGGGGGATCACCTGACGCTGGCGCAGCATGGCAAGCTCGGGGAGTTTCTCAGTGCGGAGGCCGTCGATATCGCGGGGGCGACCATGCAGCAGCGGATGATCAAATCCGCCGCTGAGATTGCGCTGATCCGGGAGGGCGCGCGCATTGCTGATCTGGGCGGCGCGGCGATCCGCGACGCGATCCGGCCCGGCGCGCGGGAGATCGACGTCGCGATGGCCGGGCGCGACGCGATGGAGGCGGAGATCGCCCGGAGCCATCCGGAGAGCGAGATCCGCGACACATGGGTCTGGTTCCAGTCCGGGCTCAACACCGATGGTGCGCACAACCCGGTCACGACCCGCGCGCTGGAGCCGGGCGACATTCTGAGCCTCAACACCTTCCCGATGATCTCGGGCTATTACACCGCGCTGGAGCGCACGCTGTTTCTCGGGGAGCCCGATGCGGCGTCGCTGCGCATCTGGCAGGCCAATGTCGCCGCCCATGAACTTGGGCTGTCGCTGATCCGGGCGGGGGCGAGCTGCGCGCGGATTTGCGCGGAGATCAATGCGTTCTTCGCAGGCGAGGGGCTGCTCGACTACCGCAGTTTCGGCTATGGGCACTCGTTCGGCCTCTTGTCGCATTACTACGGGCGCGAGGCCGGGCTCGAACTCCGCGAGGACGTGGATACGGTGCTGCGCCCGGGCATGGTGGTGTCGATGGAGCCGATGCTGACGATCCCGGAAGGCACGCCCGGCGCGGGCGGCTACCGCGAGCATGACATCGTTGTGCTGACCGAGGACGGGCCGGAGAATATCACGGGCTTTCCCTATGGACCGGCGCAGAACGTGATCGCGCTCTAACCGCAGCGGGGGGCGCGGCTCAACCGTGCCCCCGCACGCCTTGCGCTCTTGCCCTGCCGCTTGAACTTGCGGTTAGGTGTGGGCAGCCAGAGGAGCCGCCCCATGCCCGTCACGTTCGATCCACCCGCCAACGCCTTTTACGGCATGTCCCGAGACCTGCCGCTCTCGCAGACGGATATCGCGCTGTTTGGCGCGCCGCATGGCACGCCCTATCCGGGCATCGACAATACCAACTATGCCGAGGCCCCGGACGTTCTTCGCGCGGCGCTTGCCGAGGAGGCAGGCTGGGCCGATCACTGGGATTACGATCTGGACGGGCCGCTGCTTGAGGGGCCGGACTTGGTGTCGGGGTCTGTTTCGGGGCCGGGGCTCGCCGATCTGGGCAATCTGCGCACGCTGCCCGAGGACGGGCCGAGCAACCGCGCGCTGATCCGCACGGCGACCGAGGCCGTGGTGGGGGCAGGGGCGGTGCCGGTGCTGATCGGCGGCGACGATTCGGTGCCGATCCCGTTCTTCGAGGGGTTGGCCGCGCAGGGCCCGCTGACGATCGTGCAGATCGACGCGCATATCGACTGGCGGCAGGAGCGCTACGGCGAGCCGATGGGCTTTTCGAGCACCATGCGGCGGGCCTCGGAGATGGCCCATGTGGAGCGCATCGTGCAGGTGGGGATGCGCGGGCTGGGCTCGGCACGGCGCGAAGAGGTCGAGGCGGCCCGTGATTGGGGCGCCGAGATCATCCCGGCGCGGGCGGTTCATGCGGAGGGGATCGCCCCGGTGCTGGCGCAGATCCCCGAGGGCGCGCGCTGCGTGATCACGCTGGATGTGGACGGGCTCGATCCGTCCATTATGCCCGCCGTCATGGCGCCGACCCCGGGCGGGCTGAGCTATACGCAGGTGATCGACCTGATTGCCGGGGTCGCGCAGCGCGGGCGGCTTGTGGGGGCCGATCTGATCGAGTTCGTGCCCGAGCGCGACCCGAACGGGCTTGCCGCGCTGACAGCGGCGCGCATCGTGGTCAATCTGCTGGGCGCATTGGTGCGGGCGCGGTGAAGCCGGCCGCGAGGACAGAGCGCGCGCAAGTCCGGCGCAGGTCCCGGCTGATGGGGCAGATCATCCTGTTCTCCGGGGTGATGGGCGCGGGGATCGGGCTGTGGCAAGGGCCGGGCTCCGCGCCCCTGCTGGAGGCGGCCACCGGGGCGCTTGTGGGCTGTGTGATCGGCGGCAGCCTGTCCGGGCTGGAATTGTTCGTGCTCTCGGATCGCCGCGAGGGCTTGGCGCGCCGCCTGTCGCCTCTGTCGCTGCTCGCGCTCCGCGCCGTCAGTTTCGTTGCCGTCATCTTGCTCGGCCTGTGCCTGCCGAGCCTGCTGTTGGGCGGACCGTGGCCGTGGCAAGATCCTACCTTTGCATTCGTGTTCGTCCAATCGGTGGCCGTGGCGGTCCTGATCTCCACCGGGGTGGAACTGACCCGCCTGCTGGGTCGTGAGGCCACGCTGGCGCTGCTGACCGGGCGCTACACGCAGCCGCGCCTTGAGGACCGTGTGGTGCTGTTTGCCGACCTCGTGGGCTCCACCGCTTTGGCCGAACGGGTGGGCGATCTGCGCTTTCATCAGCTTTTGCAGGAGGTCGCGCTCGACCTCGCCCCGGCCATCGACGCGGCGGGCGGGGAGGTGCATCGCTATGTCGGCGACGCCGTGATCGTCACGTGGCCCTTGCGGCGCGGCGTGCGGGACGCTGCCTGCCTTGCCTGCGCGGCGGGCATGCACGCGGCGCTCGCGGCGCGGGCCGCTGCGTATGAGGCGGGGTTCGGTCACACGCCCCGGCTGCGCATCGCCGTGCATTGCGGACCGGTGGCCGCCGGGGAGATCGGCGAGTGGAAGAAGGAAATCGCGCTTCTGGGCGATACGATGAACACCGCCGCCCGGCTCGAAACCGCCGCGCGCGAGCACAGCGTAGCGACGGTGCTGTCAGACAGTCTCGCCGAGGCGCTGCCCGCGTCTGCACAGGCGGCGTTGCACCGTCTGCCGGACTATGCCGCTGCCGGGAAACAGGCGCGGCTCGGGCTCTGGAGCCCGGATGCGCCAGCGGCGCCGGTTTAGCTCAGGGTCACGCCGTATTGAGGGCGCGGGTGAACATCTCCGGGTCCACATTTCCGCCCGAGATCGTCACCACAACGTCGCCCCCATTCACCTGATCGCCATGGAAGAGCGCGGCTGCCAGCGCCACCGCGCCGCCCGGCTCGGCCACGACTTTGAGGCGCAGGAAGGCTGCCGCCATGGCGCGCAGGGCGTCGTCTTCGGACACCGTCAGGCCCGGGCCGCACAGGCGGTTCATGATCGGGAAGGTCATTTGCCCCGGCGCAGGCGTGATGATCGCGTCGCAGATATTGCCGGAGGTGCGGGTGTTGCGTTCGATCCCGCCCGAGGCGAGCGAGCGCGCCACATCGTCGAAGCCCTCGGGCTCGACCGGGCGCACGGTGACATGCGGGGCCTCGGCCTCCAGCGCCAGCGCGATCCCCGAGGTCAGCCCGCCGCCGCCGCAACAGACCAGCACCTCTTCCGCCGCGACGCCGTGCTCGGCCATCTGTTCGGCGATCTCCAGCCCGCAGGTTCCTTGCCCGGCGATGACCTGCGGCTCGTCGAAGGGTTTGACCAGCGTTAGGCCGCGCTCCTTTGCCAGCCGTGCGCCGATCTCGTCGCGGTCCTCGGTGGCGCGGTCATAGAGCACGACCTCGGCGCCGAGCGCGCGGGTGTTCGCGATCTTCAGCGCGGGGGCGTCGGAGGGCATGATGATGACCGACGGCACGCCATGCCGGGCCGCGGCCAGCGCGACGCCTTGCGCGTGGTTGC
Organism: uncultured Aliishimia sp.; assembly: GCA_965656085.1. Taxonomy (GTDB): domain Bacteria; phylum Pseudomonadota; class Alphaproteobacteria; order Rhodobacterales; family Rhodobacteraceae; genus Aliishimia. The sequence continues at coordinate 67,268 of CBFHJA010000019.1, forward strand.
CCGAGGAGAAGGCGATGACGCCCTTGGCACGGGTCTCGGGGTCCAGCGCCGAGAGCGCCGACCAACCGCCGCGAAACTTGAAGCTGCCGGTATGTTGCAGACATTCGGGCTTGATGAAGACACGCCGCCCGGCGATCTCGTCGAGAAAGGGCGAATTCAGCAGGGGCGTCCGCCGCGCGTGGCCCTTGAGGCGGACGGCGGCGGCGCGGATCATGTCGATATTCACCGCATCTGCTCCACCCAGGCCGTGAGCGCCGCCACCGCCTCGGGCTCGTCGAGGAACGGGATATGCGCGCGGTCCGGCACTTTGCCGAGTATCAGATCGGGCCGCCGCGCCTGCATCTCACGCACCGTGCTTTCCACCAGCAGGTCCGAATTTTCCCCCCAGATCACCGCCAGCGGCTTGCCCGCGAGCGCATCGAAATAGGGCCAGAGGTCGGGGGCGGGGGCCTCGAAGGTGGGCAGGATCGCGTCGCGCAGCTTCGGGTCATAGGTGATCTCCAGCCCATCTTCGGTCGCGCGGTAATGCAGGCGCGCCTCGGCGAGCCAGCGTCCCTCGGGCATGTTGGCAAAGCCGGGGATCGTGGCTTCCATCGCCGCCGCCGCGTCCTCATGGGTCTTTGAGCCGGGGTTGCGGCCCAGAATGGCCATGATCGGCTCCAGCCCCTTTGTCTCGATCACCGGCCCCACATCGTTCAGCGCCACGCCGAGCACCGCATCGGGCTGGGCTGCCGCGAGCCCCATCGCGTTGATGCCGCCGCGCGAGGTGCCGAGGATCGCGGTCTGCGCAAGCCCCAGATGTGCCATCAACTCCATCACGTCGCGCACCTCGACCGGGACGGAGTAGGTCTTGGGATCGGCCCAGTCCGAGTTGCCGCGCCCGCGATAATCCAGCTTGATCAGACGGTTGCCGGCCAGATGCGGGGTCACGTAGTCGAAATCGCGCGTGGTGCGCGTCAGGCCCGCAAGGCAGAGGATCGGCAGGCCGTCGCCCTCGTCTTCGTAGTAAAGGGACAGGCCGTCGGAGGTGGTGAAAGTGCTCATGCGGTCCTCGCAAGCTCGGGGATGGTGGTGAGATCAGGCAGGGTGTGGCCGGGTGTGCCGGGCAGGCGGTCCATCGGCTCGCCCGCGCGGTTCACCCAGACCGTGGTGAAGCCGTAGGCCGCCGCGCAGGCCGCGTCCCAGCCATTGGCGGATACGAACAGCACCTCGTCCTTCGCGCCGCCGAAGCGCTGCTGAACAAGGTCGTAGACCTGCGGCGCGGGCTTGAAGATGCCGACGCTGTCGACGCTCAGCACGTCATCGAGCACTTCGCCGAGACCGGCGCTGTCCACCGCGCCTTTCAGCATGTCCACCGAGCCGTTGGACAGGATGCCGGTCTGGTAGCCCGCGTCCTTCAGGGCGCGCAGCATGGCGGGCACTTCGGGGTAGGCTTGAAGCTCCCAGTAGAGCGCGAGCAGGGCCTCGCGCAGGGCCGGATCGCCCGCAAGCCCTGTGCGCTCCAGCGCCCAGTCCAGCCCGTCCTGCGTGACGGTCCAGAAATCGGTGTGATCGCCGGTCACGGCGCGCAGCCATGTGTATTGCAATTGCTTGTGCCGCCACGCCTCCGCGAGCGCGGGCCAATGCTCGGCCAGAGCCGGGAAGCGGCCCCCCTCGGCGGTTGTCCGGGCGGCGGCGCTCACGTCGAAAAGCGTGCCATAGGCGTCGAAAATGCAGGTTGTGATGGCCATCGGCTGCGCTCCCCCGGTTCGTGGGGCACAGTGTCACGGGGGCGGAGCAAGGGGAAGGCCTGTTTGCATCAGAGCGGCGCACGCGTTAAACTCTCCACGTCGCATGGCGCTGGTGGCTTTTGCCCCGCGCCGAAACCTTCCCACACAAATCCCGATTGGACCCCATATGACAGAGGTCAAAGCTGGCGATACAGTCGCCATTCACTACACAGGAACTCTTGACGACGGCTCGACATTCGACAGCTCCGACGGGCGCGACGCGCTCTCGTTCGAGGTCGGCTCCGGCCAGATCATCCCCGGGCTCGACGCCGCGCTGCCCGGCATGTCGGTCGGCGAGAAGAAAACCGTGACCGTGCCCAGCGATGAGGCCTACGGGCCGATGCGCGAAGACGCCCGTCAGGCGATCCCGCGCGAGGGCATCCCGGAGGACATCCCGCTCGATCTGGGCGTGCAGCTTCAGATGCAGACGCCAGAGGGGCAGGTCGTGCCGGTCACCGTGGTGGCCTTCGACGACGCCACCGTGACGCTCGACGCCAACCACCCGCTGGCGGGCAAGGACCTGACCTTCGATATCGAGGTTGTGTCGATCGAGGCGGCCTGACCCGGGCTTTGGTTGACAAAGGCTGAGGGCTGACTGTCCGTCGTCCATTGGTGCTCAATGGCGTACCAATGGACGCCCCCCCCGTGTATGAGTCCGACCAAACGAAGACAGGGGTGAACAGCACAGGGGGGGGGGCCATTCAGTGGCTGCATGCGGAACGTGGTGGGCAGATTGCCCACATTACGGGCGACGTGCGGGTCGACATCGAGGCCGCGCAGCAACCTATCACCATGCCTGCCACAGAGGTTAACGACGCACCAACGAACGCCCCGTTAACCCCAGAACGAATCGAAACCGAGCCATACAAGTGCCATACGCCAAGCCATACGCGCAGCCATACGCCTGCCAGACCTTGTTTTTAGGGCGTTAACCCGGGTTTTGGGCGATTTTGTCGTCTTCGGCTGTTGCGACCGCTCGGTGCGTTAACCTTTTCAGATCAAAGCCCGCGAAAACCGGGGCAGGACAGGAGGGCCTCTCTCAGCCCGCCCGCGTCACCTGCAAGTCCGTCGCGCGGTTATGCGGAAACTCCGGCGCGCGGGTCAGGACCGGCCAGACGATCTGCACCGCGAGCAGGATCACGCCGAGGGCCAGCAAGGCGCTCGTCAGTGGCGCGGCAACAAGGCCGTAGAGCAGCGCTTCCAGACCCAAGGCCAGCGCCCAGCCCAAGCGGCGCAACTCGCGGCAGATCAGGCAGCCTTGCCCCTCAAGCCGCAATTTTAGCCAGCGTTTTCCCGGCGTTACGCCCTGAAGGCCGAGCGTCATCAGGACCAGCAGCAGCGCCCACAGGAGCGGCACCGGATTGGTGCGGGTCCAGACCTGCGGGTCGGCCAGCGTGATCAGCGGGGTCAGGACCAGCCCGGTCAGCATCAGCGCCAGCACCGCGTCCACCGCGAAGGCCGCCGCACGCCGGGCAAGCAGCGGGATCAGAGGTTCTCCGCCTGCGGCATCCCCAGAACGTGGAAGCCGCCATCCACATGGATGATTTCGCCCGTGGTGCACGCCCCGCCATCCGAGCACAGGTAAACCGCCGTCGCCCCCACCGCGTCCAGCGTGGCGTTGGCGCGCAAAGGCGCGTTCTGATCGGTGTGCTTGTAAGTCCGCCGCGCCCCGCCAATCGCCGCCCCCGCAAGGGTCTTCATCGGGCCGGGCGAGATCGCGTTGACGCGGATACCCTCGGGGCCGAGATCGTTGGCCAGATAGCGCGTGGCGCTCTCCAGCGCGGCTTTTGCCACGCCCATCACGTTGTAGCTCGGCACCACCTTGTTGGATCCCTGATAGGTCAGGGTGATCAGGCTGCCGCCGTTCTCGACCATCATCGGATGCGCGCGGCGGGCGATCTCGATGAACGAGTACGCGCTGATATCGAGGGAGTTCTTGAAATTCGCGCGGGAGGTGTTGAGGAAGCGGCCCGTCAGTTCGGATTTGTCAGAAAAAGCAATGGCGTGGATCACGAAGTCCAGGGTCGGCCAGCGCGCTTCCAAGCCTTCGAAGGCGGCATCGAGCGAGGCGTCGTCGGTGACGTCCACATCAACCATGAAGTCGCTGCCGATGCTTTCCGCGAGCGGTTTCAGGCGGGAGCCGAACGCCTCGCCCTGATAGGTGAACGCCAGCTCTGCGCCCGCCTCCGCCAGTGCCTTGGCAATGCCCCACGCAATCGAGCGCTCATTGGCCACACCCATCACGAGGCCACGTTTTCCGTCCATCAACGTGTTTTCAGTTTTCATAGTCAAAGTCCTTAGTCGGTGTCCGCGTTCGCGGCTGTGCCGCGAGGCAGCGGAAACCGGCGCATTTCTAACTGAAAATCACGAAAACCCATTGTGCCGTTTTACCCGTTGTAGCGCGACAGGATCATCGACCCGTTGGTGCCGCCGAAGCCGAAGGAATTGGTCATGACGCTGTCGAGCCCCGCGTTTTCCACAAGGGAGGTGGCGATCTCGTCCGGCTTCAGGGCCGGATCGAGCGTTTCCACGTTGATGGACGGGGTGATGAAGTCCTGATCCAGCATGATCAAGCTGAAAATCGCCTCCAACGCGCCCGCCGCGCCTTGGGCATGGCCGGTCATGGATTTGGTCGAGGAGATCACCGGGGCGTCTGTCCCGAAGACCCGGCGGACCGCCTCCACCTCGCCCACATCGCCCACCGGCGTCGAGGTGCCATGGGCGTTGATATAGCCGACTTTGCGGTCCTCGGGCAGGGTTTGCAGGGCCAACCGCATCGCGCGCTCGCCGCCCTCGCCGGACGGCGCGACCATGTCGTGCCCGTCGGAGGTCGCGGCATAGCCGGTCACTTCAGCGTAGATTTTCGCGCCGCGCGCAAGGGCGTGGTCGAGATCTTCCAGCACCACGATGCCGCCGCCCCCGGAAATCACGAAGCCGTCGCGGTCTTGGTCGAAGGCCCGCGAGGCGCGCTCGGGGGTGTCGTTATACTTCGAGGACATCGCGCCCATCGCATCGAACAGGCAGGACAGCGTCCAGTCGAGCTCCTCGCCGCCGCCCGCAAACATCACGTCCTGCTTGCCCATCATGATCTGCTCGGCAGCGTTGCCGATACAGTGCAGAGAGGTCGAGCAGGCGGAGGTGATCGAGTAGTTGATGCCTTTGATCTTGTAGGCTGTCGCGAGGTTCGCGGAGATCGTCGAGGACATGCATTTGGGCACCGCAAAGGGGCCGATCCGCTTGGTCGCGCCGGTCTTCAGAACCGTCTGATGCGCGGTAAGCATCGCGGAGGTCGAGGGCCCGCCGGAGCCGGCGACAAGGCCGGTGCGCTCATTGACGATGTCGGCCTCGCCAAGACCCGCATCGGCGATGGCCTGACCCATGGCGATATGAGCATAGGCCGCGCCGGGGCCCATGAAGCGCAGCGCGCGCTTGTCCACATGCTCTGCCACGTCGAGCTTGAGCGTGCCTGCGATCTGGCTGCGAAAGCCATGTTCGGCCATCGCGTGGCTGGCCTCGATCCCCGAGCGGCCTGCCTTCAGGCTGGCGGTGACCTCATCCGCGTTGTTGCCGATGGATGAGACGATCCCCAACCCGGTGACGACGACACGTCGCATATGCGCACTCCTCCGATGTGACGGGGGCTGTCTAGAGCAGGCGGGGCAGGGGAGCAAGGGCTGCAAAGGCACGCGGCAGGCAGGTCCGGAATTCCTGACCCGGCAAAGTTTCCGTTAGGTGAACAGGCGGGGCTCCCTTACGATTTCAACCTATGAGCGATTCTGCACAGACCACAACTCCGGGCCTGCGGGTCTTTCTGTCCTATTCGCGGGTCGACACCGGCTTCGTGGACGAGTTGGCCGCTGGGCTTCCGCTGGTGGGCAATTTCGACGTCACGCTGGACCGTCATTCCATCGAAAGCGGTGTAGACTGGAAAGAGCGGCTGCGCGACCTGATCGAAGAAGCCGATGCCGTGGTCTTTGTGCTCTCGCCCGAGTTCGCCCGGTCCAAGGAATGCGCCTGGGAGGTGGAGATGGCCACCGCGCTTGGCAAGCGCCTTGTCCCGGTGCTCTACCGTGCGCTGGGAGATGCGGTGCCGCCGCACCCGCTCGGCAAGATCAATTTCGTCGATGCCACCGCTGCTGGCACGCTGATCGACACGCTCAAGACCCTCGGCCAGACCCTGCGCACCGATCTGGGCTGGCTCAAGCAATCCACCCGGTTTCTCAACCTCGCGCAGGATTGGGATCAGGCCGGGCGGCCGGACAACCGGCTTCTCATGGCGATCGATATCGACGCCGCCACCGAATGGCTGGAAAACGTGCCGGGCGGGGTGGAAATCACCGATCTTCAGCGAGAGTTCGTCAATGCCAGTACCGCCGCCTTCGCCCTGCGGCATGACGAGGAACAGCGGCGGCTGGCGGAAGTGGCCGACGCCAATGCCCGTGCCGCAGCGGCGGCCCAGCGGGGGCGGCTGCGCGCCCTTGCGGGCGCAGCGGCTTCTGTAGTGCTCGCGGTGGTGGCGGGCTACGCCTATCTGATGGCGAAGGAGGCCGAGGATGTCGCGTGGATCAACGTGCAACTGGCCGATCAGGAGCGCAAGGGCGCTCAAGAGGCCCGGGCCGTGGCGCAAAAAGCGCTGCGTGAAGCGGAGTTCGTCGTGCGCACCATGGTCGCCAGCACCGGCTTTCAGGAGACCGGCTTCGATTGCGAGAAAAGTCTGACGCTTGAGCGCCCCATCGAGTTCATGATCTGTGCAAGCCCTGCGCTGGCGGAGCAGGATCGCCTGCTCAGCGCGCAGTATTTCAACCTCTATGGCAAGCTTGCCGACGGCGACAAGGACAAGCTGAAAAGCGAGCAGCGGATGTTCATCAGGGCGCGGTCACTCGACTGCGTGCCCGATTTCGGCAAGCCGATCACCGAAGAGCACGTCCTCGACGCCATCCTTTGCGCGAAAGACCGTGTGCGCTGGCGCAATGAACAGCTAAGCCAGCACCTGATGGTGTTCGACAAGCTGGGCCGGCTCGGGCAACCCGAGGAGTTGAAGCTTATTGCCGATTGAGCCGGGTCAGGTCTCGCTGAGCGCGACCTTCATGTCCTTGACCTGATAGATCACCTCGCCATCGGCCTCCACCCGGCCATTGGCCACGCCCATGGTCAGGCGGCGGGTCTGCACAGCCTTGGTGAAATCCACGTAATAGGTCAGCATCTTGCGATCCGGGCGGACCATGCCGGTCAGCTTCACCTCGCCCACGCCGAGCGCATAGCCACGCCCCTGCCAGCCGCGCCAGCCGAGATTGAAGCCGGTCAGTTGCCACAGCCCGTCAAGGCCGAGGCAACCCGGCATGATCGGGTTGCCCGGGAAATGGCAGGCGAAGAACCACAGGTCAGGGTGAATATCGAATTCCGCGACAACATGTCCCTTCCCGAACTCCCCGCCATCTTCGGAGATACCGGTGATCCGGTCCATCATCAGCATGGGCGGTTCGGGCAATTGGGCATTGCCCGGCCCGAAAAGCTCGCCCCGGGCGCATTTCAGCAGGTCCTCACGGTCGAACGAGGTGGGGTAGGTGGCCATGTCGCGCGCATCTCCTGAGCCATGGTGCAAAAAAGAGTCCGGCCCTCCTAGCACCGCGCCGCGCGGGCCCGCAAGCAAATCGCCACCCCGCCGCGTGTCGTTGAGACTGAATTGCAATTGAATTCCTGCGCCTTTGCCCTTTATATACAGAAGAAACCGAAGCGACGGATCTGACAATGACACGCAGCGCACATGAGATCGGCAGTGACTGGCTGGGCGGAGCACGGCTTCGCCCGACCCGCCAGCGCGTGACCCTTGCCGCCCTGCTGATCGGCGACGGGCAGCACCGCCATGTCACCGCCGAGAGCCTGTTCGAGGCCGCCAAGGCGCAAGGTGAGGCCGTCTCGCTGGCCACGGTCTACAACACCCTGCGCACCTTCTGCGATGCCGGGCTGATGCAGGAAGTCACGGTGGACGGTTCCAAGAGCTATTTCGACACCAACACCCATGACCACCCGCATTTCTATTGGGAAGACGATGGCAAGCTGACCGACGCCCCGTCGGACCAGCTGGTGATCTCGAACCTGCCCGATGCGCCCGACGGCGCCGAGATTGCCTCAGTCGATGTGGTGATCCGCTTGCGCCGCACCTGAGCGAGCCGCCCTTGACCATCACCGCTGACCAGATCGAGACCTATCAGGGCGAAGGGGTGGTGATGATCCCGAGCCTGTTCGCGAGCCACGTGTACGCCTTGCGCGCCGGTGTGGCGCGGAACATGGCCGAGCCCGGCCCCTATGCCTCGGAGAACGAAAGAGCCGGCGAGACCGGGCGGTTCTTCGACGACTACTGCAACTGGCAGCGCATCCCCGAGTTTCATGCCGCGATCCATGACCCTGAAATTGTCGCGGCGGCAGGCGCGCTGATGCAGTCCGCGCGGGTGCAGATGTTCCACGACCACGTTCTGGTCAAGGAACCGGGCACCTCGATGGCAACCCCGTGGCACTCGGATGGGCCGTATTACTTCGTGTCCGGTCGCCAGACGGTCAGCTTCTGGGTGCCGCTTGATCCCGTTACGGATGCTGGCCTGCGTTGCGTCGCGGGCTCGCACCGTTGGGACAAGGACGTGCTGCCGACCCGCTGGGCGTCCGAGGAGGCGTTCTTCGAGGGCGATTACATGCCGATCCCGGATCCCGATGCCGAGGGTCTGCCGATTCGCGAATGGGCGATGCAGCCGGGCGACGCGGTGGCCTTCAACTTCCGCTGCCTGCACGGCGCGCGCGGCAATACGTCGGACAGGCGCCGCCGCGCCTTCTCCCTGCGCCTTGTGGGCGACGACGCCCGCTACGTCACCCGCCCCGGCCCAACCTCGCCCCCGTTCCCGGGCCACGACATGCAAGAAGGCGAACGCCTCCGCGAGGACTGGTTTCCGGTTCTGAAATGAATGACGGCTGTGCGGATGAAGTGAACTTTCGCTGCAAATGCACGTAACGGCCGGTTCGAAACGTCTGGCGTAGTTGCCCATTTTCTCTGATAGTCAGCACTGTGTCTGAAGGGAGTATTTCATGATCAATGCTTTCTGTTCTCGATTTGGTGTTACTCAACCAATTGTTCTTGCGCCCATGGGACGTGTTGGACCGCCTGAGCTCGTCGCCGCCGTGAGTAATGCAGGCGGCCTTGGATTGGCACCGCTCTGGACTGACTCACCTGACAAAATGAGGGCCGAAATCCTTCGCATCAAAGAGCTTACAGACAAGCCATTTGGTGTGAATTTGAACATGGATTTTCGCAACGAGGAGCAGCTTGACGTCTGTCTGGAGCAAGAAGTCGAGGTGATCTCTATCTTTTGGGGAGACTCTGCAAACTTCGTAGAACGCGCAAAATCACACGGAGTGAAAGTAATTGTTACCGCCGGCACATCGTCCAGTGCACAAGACGCCGTTGATCTTGGTGCGGATGCAATTTGCGCTCAGGGATGGGAGGCAGGAGGCCATGTAGAAGGCAGAGTCTCGACAATGGCGCTTGTGCCATCTGTAGTGGATGTTGTTGGCGACGTCCCCGTCATTGCGGCGGGAGGAATCGCAGATGGACGCGGGCTTGCAGCGGCGCTCGCACTCGGGGCCTCGGCTGTTTGGATTGGCACTCGCTTTCTCGCCGCCAAAGAGGCACCTACCCATCCGATATATCTGGAGCGACTGCTTGCTGCGTCCGAAGATGATACCGAACATTATTATAATCTGTATGATCTCGTCTGGCCGAACGCACCTCATCGAGCTCTTAAGAATAGTACTTCCGAGATGTGGGAGGCCGCAGGAAGACCACCCCTCGGGCAAAGACCGGGAGAGGGTGATGTGCTCGCCACGCGACCGGACGGCTTAGAGATACCGCGATACGCCAGCGCAGTTGCCTTCGCGGAATTGGAGGGCGAGATTGAGCCGCTCCCAATGTGGTCAGGTCAGGGCGTGGGGTTGGTAACCAAAGTTCAGTCTGCCGAAGAAATCGTTCGAGAGATTGTAGAGCAGGCCAAGACGATCATTCATTTCTGACTTCTTTGAAGGCCGAACTAATCAACATGTCATGCCGCACTTTGGTAAGTATGCCTACAAGCTGCCATTCGCACGCCGCGCAGCATTCGGTAGTTTGAGCTGATTATGTTGAAAAACTCCGGTTTTGGCCAATGTCGTCGAGTTTTTTGCCCCCTCAAGCCCATGTGGAAATTTCGGCGAGGGGGTCGGCCAAATGCTGACTGTGACACCAGCGGGGCACCCCATTGCCTTTGACCGCCCAACCAGATCGACTTTCGACTACATTGCCGCCTTGGTGACAATCTAGCGATTTCGGATTTTCGAGATTTTCAACAAAATCGGCTCAATGCCGACTTTTGTCGCATGGCAGCACAGCGAAGCACCGGTGCGTCAGAACCACTGGCCCGGCTCCATCAGGCCGAGATCCAGAAGCTGTTTGGAATTCCAGTCGAACGGGGTCGAGTTATGCCACGCGAAGCTCGCGATCTCGCGGCGGCTGCCGGGGTTGGTGCGCAGGGCCTTGGCGGTGCGGAACGAGCAAATCGTCGCCGTCAGGTTGTTGTGCCAAGGGCAGGCATAGGTGTTGTACTCTTCCTCATTGAAGGTGTGGTCGGAGCGCAATTCCAGGCCCGGTTTGGCGCGGAACAGGGCAATCCGGTCGATTTTGCGCTTGGTCGCCGGGACATGTTCTTCGAAGCGCCAACGCAGTCCGCCGAAGAAATCCAGTTGCCGGTCCTTCGGGCCGTCCGCGCCCATCCGGGCCAGCGCGTAATATCCGCCGCGGTCAAGATGCGCGTCCGCGCAGGACACCGCGTTCGGGGTCGCGGTAAGATCCCGCGCGTACAGATCCACCACATAAGTCAGCATCGCGTCGCGCCGCTCTTCGCTGTGAAAGGCCAGCATCTCGCCAACGCTGCGGGTCTCGCAGAACGGGAAGAAGAGGTATTCGGCATTGTAGCAATAGTAGAGCCACACATCCGGCGCCGCGGCGGCAAGGCGCGTCACCGCCCGTGGCAGGTCAGTGTCGCTGCGCGTGCGGTAGTCGATGCGCCAGACCCGGTCGGCCAGGTCTCCGGGGAAGGCGATCTCGGGCGGCATCAGCGCCAGCACCTGCTTGAAGCCCAGCGACAGATGATGGCGCAACGTGCTGTCCAGTTCGACGTCATCCTCGACGAAGATCAGCGCCACGGGACCCTTGGAGAGCACGTCGGGATGCTGGCTCAGAAACGTGTCGAGAGATGGGGTCGGTCCTTGCATGGAGGGACATTGCCGCGCCGCGCCCCCTCATTGCAAGTCCTCGTGCTGTGGGGTAAAGCGGGGCTCGGAAATTCCCCCGCACTCCCCGACCCGAAGGCACTGGCATGGCCGAGACAAAAAAGCTCTATATCAAGACGTATGGCTGTCAGATGAACGTCTATGACAGTGAACGGATGGCCGAGGCGCTGGAGGGCTATGAGCAGACCGCGCGGCCTGAAGACGCCGATATGATCCTGCTCAACACCTGCCATATCCGCGAGAAGGCCGCCGAGAAGGTCTATTCGGAGCTTGGGCGCTTCAAGGGTTTGAAGGCCGAGAAACCTGATTTGACGCTCGGTGTGGCGGGCTGCGTGGCGCAGGCCGAGGGCGAAGAAATCATGCGCCGTCAACCCCTTGTGGATCTTGTGGTGGGACCGCAGAGCTATCACAGGCTGCCAGAGCTTACGGCGAAAGCCAAGGCCGGGCAGAAGGCACTGGACACCAATTTTCCCGAGGAAGACAAGTTCGAGCACCTCAAGGCGCGCCCCAAGGCAAAGCGCGGGCCGACCGCGTTTCTGACGGTGCAGGAGGGCTGCGACAAGTTCTGCGCCTTCTGCGTGGTGCCCTATACGCGGGGGGCGGAGGTGTCGCGTCCGGTGGACCGGATTTTGCGGGAGGCGCGCGATCTGGTGGAGCGGGGCGTTCGGGAAATTACCCTTTTGGGACAGAATGTTAACGCCTATCACGGGATGGGCCCAAGCGGTGACGAATGGGGGCTGGCGCAACTCATTTGGGCGCTGAACGACGTCGACGGTCTGGAGCGCATCAGGTTTACCACCTCGCACCCCAATGACATGGATGACGCGCTGATCGCGGCGCATGGGGGGTGTGAAAAGCTCATGCCCTACCTGCACTTGCCGGTGCAATCGGGCTCGGACCGCATCCTAAAGCGGATGAACCGAAGCCACACCGCCGAGAGCTATCTGCGGGTGATCGAGCGCATCCGCGAAGCGCGGCCCGACATCCTGCTGTCGGGCGATTTCATTGTCGGCTTTCCCGAGGAGACCGAGGCGGATTTCCAAGCCACGCTCGATCTCGTGGAGGCGGTAAACTACGGATATGCCTACACTTTCAAGTATTCCACCCGGCCCGGCACTCCGGCGGCGGAGCGCGCGCAGGTGGACCCGGGCGAGGCGGATGACCGCCTGCAACGGCTGCAGGCGCTGATCACCAAACAGCAGCGCGCGGTGCAGGACAGCATGGTTGGGCGCGAGGTGGGCGTGCTGTTCGAGAAGCCCGGACGGCTGGCGGGGCAGATGGTGGGCAAGTCCGATTATCTGCACGCGGTGCATGTGCTGGCGGATGTGAAGCCCGGCGATTTGCGGCGGGTGAAGATCGTGGAGTCCGGGGCGAATTCGCTCAAGGGCGAGTTGATTGGTTAACGGGGCGAACGCCCGCGTGGCGCGGCTTTCGCACAAAACGTGAATAGAGCCGTTAACGCCATAAAAACAAGGTCTGGCAGGTGTATGGCTCGGCGTATGGCTACGCGTATGGCACCTGTACATACAAATCACGATTCGTTCCGGGATTTGCAAAAGTTAAGGCACCGTGCGGTGGGGGTTTGTTAACCTCTGCAATGGTGGGCAAATTGCCCACCCTACGTGTTGTGTTGGGTCAGATTGGTAACTGGTCTGCCCAATGGGATGCCGATTCGTACCAAACCCTCATCAAACTCGCTGCCAAGGCCAGCAATCATGCTCAGTCCGCGCTTCAGATGCCAGAACCACCGAACTGCGAGCACATGAAGCTTGATACGTGCCCTAAAGTGGCTGCAGTATTGAACGGTCGGCGTTCTACTTGGGGAATGTCGGGTAAAACAAAACCGGACCAATTTAGTTTACAGGGAGAGCCCAATGTTCCGTTTTCTTATCGTGCCCACAGCCATCGCGCTGCTAGGGTTGTCGCTCGATACCGCCCTTGCCGCCTCTATCAAAGTCATTGCCAATGCCAACTGCGCAGGCGTCTGCGTGCCGTCCGTTGAAGAAGACAGGGCTGACAGCGGTGACGCACCGTTCCGTTCGTCCCTTTCCGTCTCGACCGACCTGTGGCGGGGAGGCATCGAGCAGCAGGCGTACGCGTCGGTCAATTATCAAAGCGGCGTGCTCGGCACTTCGGCAGCGACTATCGTGGCCGACAATTTTCGTCAGGACACCAACGCGAACGACGTGTCCATCGGAGAAGTCGACTTAAGATCGGGGTTCGATTTCTTGATCGCCCCCGCAATCGTCGATCCCTTTGATGTGACCGTCGTTTTCGAAATATTGCATACTGTTGACGATTACGGTTTTGCCGACTTCGTGCCCGAAAATTTCAGTAGCAATAACCTTGTGAGTAGTTCGTTTTCCGTTAGTGGGCGTAACAATGTTTCGGATCGTCGGCGGATCACCACCAGCGGCACGACCGTGTTTCAGCAGACCTTCACAGTCTCGCCGTACCAGGTCTTGCCCAGCCAACCCGCATACAACATGCGGTGGCTCCTGCGCTCGAGAGGGGACACGAGTTTCGCGTCGAATGCCCAGTTGCCCGACCTCGTGCCGGAAAACGGCCGCGTGATCGACTTCAGCGGTCTGGCAAGCGCGACAGGTCGGTTCAATTTCCTCACGCCGGAGGGAGTCACCATACAGGGGGACGAACCAGGTTTTCTGTCAACTGCAACACTGGCTGCGGTTCCGTTGCCCGCGCCCATGCTCTTGCTCATCGGTGGGCTAGCCGCGCTTTCCTGCCTGCGCTTGGGGCGCGCTGCCTGACACGCACGGACTCGAACGTGAAACGCCGTGTTCCTCAGAGGGTGTCTCCGCTGCAATTCGGTTGCATGGGTTGGGGATACCGGTTATGATAAAACTATCCTGTGGGGTCGTCCTTTGGTGCGCCATTGGTTCGAGACCCAATGGGCGGGCGGGAGTGAATCTCCCCCACGCTCCGAAGGCGCGTTCGCTCCCCCGCCGCAAAGAGTTTCCTTTCCGTGTACGCCTGTGCGAGTTTTCCACGAAGAATGCCGGCTCCAAGGGAGGTGTCTATGCGTGGATTGGTGCTCAGCCTGTGTCTGGTCTTGCTTGCGCTGCCCGCCGGGGCGCAGAACAAGGCGCAGATCGAGCGGCAGTATCAGGCGTGGCTGGAGCAGACCATCTGGCCTGCCGCCAAGCGCAAGGGGGTCTCGCGGCGGACCTTCGAGGCGGCCTTCGCGGGGGTGTCGCTCAACTGGAAACTGCCCGATCTGGTGCCGCCGGGCACCACGCGGCGGGTCGAAAACGTGCAGCGGCAATCGGAGTTCGGCGCGCCCGCGCGGTATTTCGCGCGGAACACGCTGGACGGGGCCACGCGGGTCGGGCGGCAGATGGCGCAGCGCCATGCCGCCGCGCTGAAACGGGCCGAGGCGCGGACCGGGGTGCCGGGGCGGATCATTCTGGGGATCTGGGGGCGCGAGAGCGCCTATGGGCGCGCGGATATTCCGCACAACGCCTTCGAGGTGCTCGGCACCAAAGGGTTCATGTCCACCCGCGCGCCCTATTTCACCGAGCAACTCATTGCCGCGCTGCAAATCGCGCAAGGCGGGCACGCGCCGGGTGGCGTTGCGGGACTAAAGTCGTCATGGGCCGGGGCGCTCGGACAGCCGCAATTCATGCCCGGATCGTTCTTGAAATACGCCGCCGATGGGGATGGCGACCGCAAAGCCGATATCTGGCGCTCGGAGGCCGATACGATCGCGTCGATTGCCACTTATCTCGCCCGCCATGGCTGGGTCAAAGGGCGCGACTGGGGCTTCGAGGTCTCCGTGCCGCCTCAGGTTTCCTGCACTCTGGAGGGGCCGGATCAGGGCAAGCGCATTCGAGATTGGGCGGCGATGGGGATCACGCGGGTCTCCGGTCGCCCCTTTCCGGCCCATGAGTTGCGCGGGCAGGGCTATCTGATGATGCCCGCCGGGCGGGGCGGGCCCGCCTTTCTGGTGACGCCGAATTTCTACGTGCTCAAGGCCTATAACATGTCCGATCTCTATGCGCTCTTCGTCGGGCATGTGGGGGATCGTATCCAATACGGGCAGGGAGATTTCCGGGGCGCGTGGGGCCGGATGGACAAGATGACCCGGGGCGAGATCGCACGGGCGCAGCAGCGGCTCGAAGCCATGGGGCATGATGTGGGCGGTGTCGACGGGCTGCCGGGGTTCAAGACGCGGCGCTCCATCGGGCGCTGGCAGGAGGCCAGCGGGCGGCCTGCCACCTGTTTCCCGGACCGGGCGGTGCTCTCCGCCTTGCGTTAGGGCGCGCCGCATCCCCCGGCTGCCGCGAATCGCCGGCCCTGTGCGCATCGGCCCGACGCTCCGGGCGCG
>CBFHJA010000020.1:0-77716 GCA_965656085.1 uncultured Aliishimia sp.
TCTCTTCACTGACGAGGAGTGCTACAATTTCTTCAAGGCCGCTGGCTATGAAGCCAATTAAACGCAACACGCTCTAAGGGTACAAGACCTCCCCCAACCCTTTGAAAAGTCCGCGCGTGGGGGGTGCAAGACAGGTCTATAGCTTTATCCGGAAAGCCTGCACCGCATGAGCTATAGGACTAAGTCTATCCCTCCAGCTGGGGAAGGGGTGAAACTGCCTCCGACCAAAGCGCAGGTTTGCCTCCGGCAAAACGGGTGCGCTCGGCTGGTCGGCCTCGCCTCCAGCCACGTGGGTCAAGCTGCGCGATTAGACGTTCCGGACGGTGCTGTCGGTTACGCCAGAAACTGCCCGGCCAATCAGGAGCAGGTATGAACTGCCGTCCTCTGCAAGTGAGTTGTCGATGCGCCGCTGGCTGTGCTTCCGGGCCTGCTTCTATGCGTTCGGTACGTCTTCGAAGCGGTTCGATTTGCCCCTGACGAGATTTGCTCCTGACAAGGATGAGGCGTCGCGCGTCCCGTGTCTGGTTAGCTCTCAAGGGCCCTGCGTCCGGTCAGATTTACAAGACGCCGATCGGGCGTTGGTCCAAATCCTCCTCGCGCGCGAAACACTTTTCCTTGGTAGGGTGTGGACCGGGCTACAGTCCCCGCACGGCATTGGGTCGATATCGCTCAGCCGTCGTTGACACAGCCTGATTGATACGTGCCATCTTGTTGGCCATGTCGACCAACGCGCGTATGCGGAGCGACCTTCGTGCTGGTAAATCAAAGCATCGGGGTACAGTCAGAGCCCTTGGACCGCAAAATTCGATCAAAACGGTTTTGGACGCGGCCTTTAGCCAATTGCTCCGAGCGCCGCAGACGTGCGGCGCCCGGCATAGCGGCGTCACTTAAGACGGAAGACGGCGGAGCGGCCGGAGCCCTGATCGGAAGTAAACCGGAGGCGATTGCCGTTGGATTTGACCTCTTGGCAATTGTATCCCAGATCGTCGCCGCCCCAGAACAGCGAGCGGCAGAAAAATCCATCGCGCCACGTCCATTCGCCGGTGACCTCCCAACTCGCTCCCATGCCCATGATACGTCCGTCGGAGGTGACGCTCAGGTTCACGAAGGGGCGGGTCAACTCCTTGTTCGTCACCAGACGCACGAAATCGTCTTGAGTGTCGATCTTGGCAAACTCCGCCGAGGCTGTGCCGGCGACAGGCGCCAGCAGGGCGATTGAGATCAGAAGAATCCGAAGTTGCATGATATTCTCACCTCACATGAGCTGTACAATATCTACGGTGCCACTCCTATTTTAGATCACTCTTTGGTCCCTTTCAAAGGCGGTTTTGCGGCGATTTTGGCCGATTATAGCCCGAGAACGTCCAGCATATCGTATTGTCCGGGAGCTTTGTGATGCGCCCAGAGCGCGGCTTTGACGGCGCCGCGCGCGAAGATCCCGCGGTCCGTTGCCATGTGCCGCAGAACGATGCGCTCGCCCGGCCCGGCGAAGAGCACGTCGTGCTCGCCAACAATGTCGCCGCCCCGGATCGCGGAGAACCCGATATCGCCGCGATTGCGCGCGCCGGTGATGCCGTCGCGGCCCGCATCGCGCACTGCATCGAGCCGCACGCCGCGCCCCTCGGCAGCGGCCTCGCCGAGCATCAAGGCGGTGCCGGAGGGCGCGTCGACCTTGTGGTGGTGATGCGCCTCGATGATCTCGATGTCGAAGTCTTCGTCCAGCGCGGCGGCCACTTTGCGGGTCAGTTGCGCCAGCAGGTTGACCCCGAGGCTCATGTTTCCTGCGCGGACCTGTGCACAGTGCCGTGAGGCCGGTTCGAGCCCGGCGATATCCGTGTCGCTCATGCCGGTCGTGCCGATGATATGCGCGGCGCGGGCCTGTGCGCAGAGCGCGGCGAACTCCAGCGTGGCGGCGGGCGCGGTGAAGTCGATCACCGCCTGTGCCGAGGCGAAGGCTTCGAGCGGGTCGTCCGTGACGCGCACACCGGAGGTCGCGCCGCCCATCGCCGCACCCAGATCGGCGCCGATCCAGTCATGCCCGGCGCGCTCCACTCCGGCGACCAGCCGTGCGTTTGGCGTGTCCGCTAGGGTGCGCACGAGCATCTGCCCCATGCGCCCCGAGACCCCTGTGACCACCACGTTCAGTGCATCCGCCATCTTGTCGCCCCTTTTGCCTGTCGCGTGCCTTCGCTCTTAGCGCGCCACGCGGCGCTTGGCAAAGTGCTGTGCGAGGCATAGATGGGGGGCATGGGAAAGAACCTTCATCATGACGGCCCCGGGCCGTCGCAACGTCAGCTTCGGGTGGGTGAGCTCATCCGGCGCACCCTCGCGCAGGTGCTCGCGCAGGGCGATATCCATGACCCGGACCTGAACCGGCTGTCGATCACGGTTGGCGAGGTCCGCACCTCACCGGACCTGAAGATCGCAACGGCGTATGTTCTGCCGCTCGGCGGCAAGGGGCGCGAGGACGTGATCGATCTTTTGGCGCGCAACAAGCACGAACTGCGGCGCATGATCGGCAAGAAGGTGGGGCTGAAATATACGCCCGACCTGCGGTTCCGCCTCGACGAGACCTTCGACAAGATGGATGAGACGCGGGCCATGTTCGCCCGCGACGAGGTGCGCCGGGACCTGCCGGAATGATCCGGACGCTTGCGCTGGCCTTGAGCCTCGGCGCAACAGCGCTTGGGGCCAGCCCGAGTTGCGAGACGGTGAGCCATCGCGGGCAAGGCTTCACAGTATGCGAGGTGCGTGCGGGTGCAGACGATCTGCGCCTGTTCCTGCGCCGCGCCGATGGCGGCCCGCATGGACATTTCGGCAGCATCGACCAAGCGCTCGCGGGGGAGGGCCTGCGGCTTTCCTTCGCGATGAATGCCGGGATGTACCACGCCGACCGCAGCCCGGTGGGGCTCTATGTCGAGGATGGCGCCGAGGCGCAGCGGCTCATCACCAATGCCGGGCCCGGCAATTTCGGGATGCTGCCCAACGGGGTGTTCTGCATCCGGCCCGGGCGCGCCGATGTGATCGAATCGCTGCGCTTCGCGGCAGAGGCTCCGGCCTGCACCCATGCCACGCAATCGGGCCCGATGCTTGTGATCGACGGCGCGCTGCACCCGCGCTTTCTGCCCGACAGCGACAGCCGCTATGTGCGCAATGGCGTCGGCACCTCTGCCGATGGAACCCGTGTGGTCTTCGCGATCTCCGACCGGCCCGTGACCTTCCACGAGTTCGGCACGCTCTACCGCGATGCGTTGGGCCTTCCGAACGCGCTCTATTTCGATGGCAATGTCTCGCGGCTCTATGCGCCGCAGATCGGGCGCAACGATGCCGGGTTCCTGCTCGGCCCGATCGTCGGCGTGGTCGAGGCGGCGGAGTAAGTCCGCGCTCTTGCGCTGCAACGCTCTGCGGGGTACCCCGCGCGCTTGACACGGACACGAGGAACATATGGGACGCGCGCGCAAAGGACGGAACATCTCTGGATGGCTGGTGGTGGACAAGCCTGCGGGGCTGACATCGACCGCCGTGGTCAACAAGGTCCGCTGGGCCTTCGACGCCCGCAAGGCCGGGCATGCCGGCACGCTCGATCCGGACGCCACCGGGGTTCTGGCGGTGGCGCTCGGAGAGGCCACCAAGACCGTGCCCTTCGTCACTGATGCGCTCAAGGCCTATGAATTCACCGTTCGCTTTGGCGCGGCAACCAACACAGACGACGCGGAGGGCGAGGTGATCGCCACCTCGGAGGTCCGGCCCACCGATGACGAGATCAAGGCCGCGCTCGGCGCGTTCATCGGAGACATCGAGCAGGTCCCGCCGCAATTCTCAGCCGTGAAGATCGACGGGGTGCGCGCTTACAAGAAGGCCCGCGATGGCGAGGAGATGGAGCTTGCCGCGCGCCCGCTCTGGGTCGAGGAGCTTGTGCTGGTGGATCGGCCTGATGCCGACACGGCAGTTCTGGAAATGACCTGCGGCAAGGGTGGCTATGTGCGCGCCATCGCCCGCGATCTCGGTGAGGCGCTGGGGTGCTATGGCCATGTGCAGTCCCTGCGCCGCGTCTGGTCCGGCCCGTTCGATGCCGAACAGGGGCTGAGCCTTGAGCAGATCGAAGCTCTGGCGCGCACGCCGGAGCTCGACACCCATCTGCTGCCGCTGGCGCTCGGGCTGGAGGACGTCCCGGAGGTCCGCGCGACGCCTGCCGGGGCGGCGCGCCTGCGCAACGGCAATGCGGGCATGGTGATGGCCTCGGATGTGGAATATGGCGAGACGTGTTGGGCCTCGCTGGATGGTGCGCCGGTCGCGGTCGGGGTCTACAGGGCGGGCGAGTTGCACCCCAGCCGGGTGTTCAACCTCTGACCGCACGGTCCGCCCTCTTGCGATGCGCGCCCGGCCCGGTCATGAAGGGTCCATGACAGCCCCGCAAGACCTGCACGATCCCGGCGGCAAGACCCGCATCGCCTTGCCCGACGGCGTGATCGGCACCGCCGCGTTTTCCGAGTGTGGCCGTTACCGCCATTGCCTCACGCGCGACTGGACCCCGCCGGGCACGCCCGCGCGCGCGATCCTCTTTGTTGGTCTGAACCCCTCGGTGGCGGGTGCGGAGGTGTCCGACCCGACCTGCCACCGCGAGTTGACCTTCGCCCGCGACTGGGGCTTCACCCGCTATCTCAAGGCCAATGTCCTCGACTGGCGCGCCACCTCGCCGCGCGATATTCCCCATGACCCGGCGCTCGCCGCCAGCGCGCAGAACCTGCGGACCCTCGCGGACCTGACCGATGAGGCCGACACGCTGGTGATGGCGAGCGGCAAGGTCCACCCGCGCTACGCCGAGGTCCGGGATGCGGTACTGACGCTCTTGCGGGCGTCCGGCAAGCCGCTGTTGTGTCTTGGGCACAACAAGGATGGCTCCGCCAAGCATCCTTTGTATATTCGCCGGGATACGAAACCGGTTCCGTTCTGACGCATGTCCGACACAGACACATTCGATCTGGCTGATTTTCTGCCCTACCTGATGAATCAGGCGGCGGACGCGCTCAGTCTCGAGTTTCAAAAGATTTACCGGGGCCGCTACGGGATGCTGCGCACCGAATGGCGCGTGCTGTTTCATGTCGGCCATTATGGCCCGCTCACGGCCAAGGAGATTTGCGACCGCGCGCGGCTGCACAAGACCAAAGTGTCGCGCGCAGTCTCGGCGCTGGAGGACAAGCGTTTCGTGACCCGGCAGGTGCGTCAGACGGACCGGCGGCAGGCGGAGTTGCGCCTCACGCCGCTCGGGACGCGCGTGTTCGACGATTTGCGCGCCGAGGCGCAGGCCTATGACCGGACGGTGCGGGCGCGCCTGAGCGCGGCGGAGGCGGAGGTGCTGCATCGCTGCCTGCAACGGTTGTCGGATTTGCCGGAACCAATACGATCGAAGGATGTTGATGATTTATGAATGAGTCCAGAAAGACGACAGACAACGCTCTGCGCGAGCGCGAGATCGCCGCTCTGGAAGCGCTGACCGCCGAGGTGAAGCGCTTCAACGAGCATCGCTTCGTGCGAATTCAGAACTCGCCGGGACGGCTCTTGCTCTTCCAGTTGATGCGCGGGGCGGCGCTGGGCCTCGGCACGCTGATGGGCGCGACGGTGCTGGTGTCCCTGCTGGCATGGTGGGCGAGCCAGTTTTCCTTCATCCCCGTGCTCGGAGAGTGGTTGACTCAAATTGTCAATGAAATGGAGAGCGGCCGTTGAGCGCTTCGTAGAGCTTGCGTGACATGCTGCATGCCGGAACACCCCATGGCCGCGTCCTGTGCCGCGCGCAGGCCAGCAAGCAGATGCCGGCGCAGCGCCTGACGTGAACAGGGAGTTCCGCGATATTCACGTGTTCCGGCCGGCACCGGAGTGACAGAAGCCCATGTCGCCGTGATCCCGCTCAGCGCGGCGCAAGAGGCTGGCCTGTTGACGCGCCAAGCGCCGCCCTGAGGCAAAAAACGCTTTGCATGGGCGCAGCAAAGCGCCTATACGCCCCCATCCGCGCGGGGCACGCCCCGACTCGGTTCCTCCATGGGCCTGTGCTGGACGACATCCCGGCCTGCGCCATTCACTCTAACGTTCAAAGGAGACCCCGATGTCGATTACTGCTGAAGAAAAACAGCGCCTGATGAAGGAATTCGCCACCAAAGAGGGCGACACCGGTTCCCCGGAAGTGCAGGTTGCGATCCTGACCTCCCGCATCAGCACGCTCACCGAGCACTTCAAGACCCACAAGAAGGACAACCACGGCCGCCGTGGCCTTCTGAAAATGGTCGCACAGCGCCGCAAGCTTCTGGACTACACCCGTGCCAAGGATGAAGCGCGCTACAAGGACCTGATCAAGCGCCTCGGCATCCGCCGCTAAACGCGCCACTGGCCCGGACCAAACCGCCTTCCCTGCTGGAGGGCGGTTTTTTCGTGTCTGGGGGACGCAAACCGGGTAGAGCGAGCAGATGGAGCCCTTCGACATTTTCTGCGTGACCGCGCCGGGCCTTGAGCCGCATCTCGCCGCAGAGGCGCAGGCGCTTGGATTTGATGTGACTGGGACGGTGCCGGGTGGGGTGAGCTTGCGCGGCGACTGGGCCGAGATCTGGCGCGCCAACCGCGCCCTGCGCGGCGCCACCCGAGTGCTGGTGCGCCTTGCGTGCTTCCGCGCGATGCACCTCGCGCAGCTCGACAAGCGCGCCCGCAAGCTGCCATGGCGTGATTGGCTGCGCCTGGACCGGGCCGTGCGTGTGGACGCCACCTGCCGCAAGTCGCGCATCTACCACGCCAAGGCCGCCGCGCAGCGGATCGAACGCGCGGTGACGGATATCCTCGGCGTAGACCTGTCGAAAACCGCGCCCGTGACGCTGAAACTGCGGATCGAGGATGATCTTTGTACGCTGTCGGTCGACACCTCCGGCCCGTCGCTGCACAAGCGTGGGCTGAAACAGCAGGTCAACAAGGCGCCGATGCGCGAGACGCTGGCAGCGCTGTTCCTGCGCGCGGCGGGTTATCATGGCGACATGCCGGTCTATGACCCGATGTGCGGGTCGGGCACCTTCCCGATCGAGGCCGCCGAGATCGCTCTTGGTCTGGAGCCGGGCCGCGCGCGCGGCTTCGCGCTGGACGATCTCGCCTGCCCGCAAGTGCCCGCACCCCCCGCGCGGGAGGTTCCCGAGACCCCGCTGCGATTTTACGGCTCGGACCGTGACAGCGGCGCGGTCGCCATGTCCCGCGCCAATGCCGAACGGGCGGGTGTGGACCATATCACAGGGTTTGAGATGCGCCCGGTGTCGGACATCACCGCGCCGGACGGCCCGCCCGGGCTGGTGATCCTGAACCCGCCCTATGGCGGGCGTGTCGGCAACAAGAAGCCACTCTTCGGCCTGTATGCGGCCACCGGTGCGCGGCTGAAGGAGTCGTTTCCCGGCTGGCGCGTGGCGGTCATCACGTCCGAGAACGCACTCGCCAAGGCGATGGGCTTGCCGTTCCAGCCGCCCGGTCCGCTGGTGGATCACGGCGGCATCAAGGTGCGGCTCTGGCAGACGGGTGTGCTGTAGGTCGGGTCGGCTCCAAACGCGGCGCGTCAGCCTTCCATGCGTTCAGCCACAGCAAGACAGAGGCGGGGGTGGGGGGCAGATTGCCCCCGACGGACGCGCTGCGGAGGCTCGGCAGCGCGCGCGTTGTGACCGCAGGCAGCGCCGCGGTGCAGCACAAGCCCGCTAGCCGGGCCCAATACCGGCTTCGGTGCGCAGGCGGTGCAGGCGCTGCAATTCGGCCTCCAGACCTTCTTGGGAAAACAGCCGTTCGGCGCGGTCGAAACTGTCCCGCGCCGCCTCCGCCCGGCCCTCGGCGGCGGCAAGGACGGCCAAGGCGGCCTGCGCGCGGGCCACGAAGAAACCGTCCTCATGCCCCAGCTGGTCCAAAAGGCGCTGCAAGAGCGCCTTGGCGCGCCGTCGGCCCGTGAGGCGCAGAGTGATCGCCATGGCCATGTCCTTGAGCCCCATTTTGGGGGGCGGGCCGTTGCCTTTCTCAAGGCCGGTCACCAGCAACAGGAATTCGGCCCGGTGCAGGAGCAGAAAATGGCGCAAGACAACCTGGCTCGTGGGCCTGATCCAGTCATCGCTGGCCTTCAGCTGCCGCCAGCCGCGCCAGATCTGGCCGTCTGCGCAGAGCGCATAGCCCAACTGGGTGGCTGCACTGTTGCGGGTGGTGTATTCGCCGCGCTTGTCGGAGCTTTTCAAGATCTTCTCAATCGCGTCTGGCGGTGTCGGCCGGCCGAGGATCACTTGCGCCGACAGTTTCAGCAGCATGAACACCTCCCAAATCGAGGAGCCGGGATCCGCCTTGTGCAACCCGGCATCGGCCAGCGCCAGCCCGGCCGCGACATCATTGGTGACGATCTGTTGCAGCGCTGTGTTCCAGTCGGCGAGCAGCCTGACATGGTGGTGATTGTGCCGCTCGCCAAAGGCCCGTGTTTCGGCGCTCAGGGCAATCGCCCGTCCCATCCGGCCTTGCGTGCGGTAGGCGGACATCATGTGGAACATCCGGTTGGCATAAAGCGTGCCATCGCTCAACGCCTCGGTATAGCTGCGGGTGTCTTCGAACAGCGCTTCGATGTCGGCCAGAGATCCGCGCCCGCTGTCGCTCAGCACGCGCATCAGCGCCACCTTGGCATAGGCGATACCGGCGTCGCTGCCGAGGCGGGTTGCCATCTCCAGCGCTTCTGTGAGCAGCGCGTGGCTGCGCTCGTAATTGCCCATGTGGCAATAGGCTTTGGCGGTGAGCGCGAGCAGCAACGCCAGCGTCGGCGAGCCGTCCGGGGTGCGCAACCGCGGCAGCCAGGCTTCGGAGACAGCGATCGCTGCACGGAACTGGTCCATCACATCGAGGCAGCGCAGATGCAGCGACACCGCGTCTTCCAGCGTTTCGGTGGAAAACGCGGTCTCATCCGCCTCGATCAGAGCAAAGGCCCGGTCCATCAGGGCCCGGCAACTGTCCAGCGCATAGAGCCTGTAGGCTGTGGCCGCCGCCATGCGCAGGTACTTGACCGCGCTCCGCGCGTCGCCGCCCGCCTCGAAATGATCCGCCAATGCGTCGGCCATTCGCGGCGCGTCGTCCCCGGCGCAGGTCTCCAAAGCGCGGGCCACATCCAGATGGCGTTCCGGGCGCACGGTGGGCGGAATGGTGGCGTAGATCGCTTCGCGCAACAGGATATGGCGGAACCGGGCCGAGCCTGAGGGATCGGTGGGGTCCGGCTCCACGATGCCCTCGGCCGCCTGCATCAAAGCGTCCGTGTCGCCGAACGCCCCCTCCGCCGCCCCCTCAGCTGATGCATACAAGGCGTCGAACCGGAACGCGCGGCCCTGCACCGAGGCCATCCGCAACAGAGACTTGCAGCGCTCATCGATTCGGTCGAAGCGGGCCAGCGCGATATTCTGGATCGTGCCGATGCGGGCGGCCTCCACATGTGCGCCCTGCGCGGCGACATTGTGCAGGATCTCGGTGGCGAAGAAGGGATTGCCCTCGGAGCTGCGGGCGACCTCCGCGACCAGCGTGTCATCTGCCGTGCTGCCCAAGACGCGCGATGCGATGGCGGCAATCTCCGGCGCTTGCATCGGGCCGGTGTCGATCCGCAGCACTGGCGTGTCGGGCAGTCGGTTCAGCCAGTCCACCGGCCGCGTCGTCCCCAGCAGCCGCATGCCCGGGGCGTCTGCGGCGACAAGGGCGCTCAGCACGTCGAAGCTGAGCGGGTCGATCCAGTGCAGGTCCTCGAAGCAGAGCAGGCAGTCGGGTCGGCACCCCAGTTCGGTCAGGGCGGCGATGAGTGCGCGCCGCAGCGCAAAGCCGTCCGAGGCGTCCGCCTTCGCATCCGGCGCCGCCTGACCGGTGGCCAGTTTGACGACGAGCGCCGCCTGCTCGGCCTTGTCGGGCAGGATCGGTTTCAGCCCTTCGGCAAGGGCGTCCGGGTCGCCGTCGGGTCGCCATCCGGCAAAGCTGCGCAGGCTGTCAATGATCGGGGCCAGCGGGCGCGCTGTCGTGGTGGGATGACAGGCGCCGAGAATCATCCGCCGGTCGCTGCGCTCGGCGAACTCACCCATCAACCGGGATTTGCCGATCCCGGCCTCTCCCACGATCAGGCTGACCGGTCGTGCGTCGCCCGCGTCGTCTTGCCAGCCGATCAGCTGCGCGATTTCGCTCTGGCGACCGACGAACTCCGCCTGAACCCGGGAGGCATCGGCGGGCGTGTCGTCCGCCGTCAGGATCGCACGCAGGGCAAAGGTTTCGACAGGCTCGGAAAAGCCCTTCAGCTCTGCCGGGCCCATCGGATCGAGCTGCACCCAGCCTTCGGTTTCCAGCCGCACGCTCTGGGCGCACACCACCCCGTTCGGCGCGGCGAGGGTTTGCAGGCGCGCGGCAAGGTTGACGGTGGGACCGGCGGCGCGCAGCTTGCCTTGCGCCTCGGACCCCGTCAGCAGGACCTCTCCTGCCGCCAGCCCGACGCGCAGTTTCGGTGCGAGGCCGAACTCGGCGGTGAAGGCCGGTGCCTCGGCCTCGACGGCCCGGCAGATGTCCAGCCCGGCACGCGAGGCCGCCAGAGCGGCACGGTCGATGGAGACCGGGGCACCGAACAGCGCGAAAAAGCCGTCGCCCAACTCTTCCACCATCACCCCGCCATGGTCCTCCACAACGCCGCGCGCCATGCCGAGGAGTTTGTCCAGAAACAGAAAACTTGCCTCCGGGCCGAGCCGGTCGCTCATCTTGGTGCTGTCGACCATGTCCACCACCATTGCGGTGGCCAGTCGCATTTCGCTTTGTCCGCGCAGGGCGCCGGGTGTCGGGGGGCGGCGCGGGTGAAATGTATCGGTCACAAGCCGCCTCTCTCAGGTCTTTCGGCCTTGCCCGTAAGGTGCGAGCACGTTCATGATTCCGTCAAACACGTCCCGATTGGAATTCTTGCCGATGAAACAGTCGTTATGGGCATAGCCCTTGACCAGCGTGCGGGTGAACTGATGGGCCATGTCGGGCAGGCTGCGTTTCAGCCATTGGATGGTCCGGAAACCGCTCTCGGGCTGGAGGATCTGGTTGACCGAGCCCGAGATCACGTGAAACGGCACATTCAGGCGCTTCACATAGGGCAGATAAATCTCCTCGCCGCTGGCCGAGACCGCGTGGCCGCGTTCCATGATCAGGCCCAGTTGCACAAACGGTTTGGTCGCGATCTCTCCAAACATCTCGCGCATGGCGTCGTGGGTGTGTTCGTTCAGGTTTGCATGTGCGATGACCGGACCGTAGAGCCCGTAGATGCGGTGGCACGTCGGGCTATAGCACAGATGGTCGATGCCAAAGGGTGCGGACCAGTCCACGGTGTTGTGAATCTCGTCGATCAGCTTTTCCTGACCGCCCGGGCCGGGCGCCGGGGAGACCGGGTTGATCGAGGGAATGCCATGTTCCAGCACATCCTTGATCTCGTCCCAATCCGGCGTGTCGCCGATCTCCGAATGCAGCAAATCCACCAGCACCGCCGGGAAGCCGCTGGTGAAGTCGCGCGCCAGACCGAATTCGGACTTGGCCACGTTGAATGCGTTCGGCGAGGGGTGGACGGTGAATTGCATGATCACCATCTGCCGCACGTTCTCGGTCTTCACATGCCCGCCCAGCACCGCCATTTGTGCCGTCAGCGCGCCGACGCAATGGCCGAGGATCTGAACGGTTGGCGTGCCGGTATGGGTAACCTTGCTGTTCTTGAGCACGTAATCCACCGCCATCGGCCAGTCCTCTGCGGCCACATCGTCCAAGGTGTAGCCGGTGTTGACCGGCGTCACCCGGGGGCTGAGGCGGCTGTCAAAGAGCCAGACGTCATAGTTTTCGGCCAACAGCCGCTCCACCAGTGACGTGTCGATGGTCTGCAGCGCAAAGCTGAGCGCGGTTGTCGACATCCCCGGAGCCAGAACGATCGGCCCTTTGGCCGGCTTGGAGGCGTCGGGCGGGGCAAAGTGGTAGAGCCGTACCTGCGGGGCCTGCTTGTCGGGCAGCGAGACGTTTTCGCACAGCGAGCCCAGAATACTGTCCTTGTCCGGCTCCGGCAGCGCCTTGAACGTGCCGTCGCTTTGCGACGGGAAATCCTCCATATAGGCCGGAAATCCGCCATAGGCGCGGAAAATGAGCGTGCCGAAAATGCCCGCGATCCCGGCGGCAAAGAACATCTCCAACGCGCCGCCCAACCGCACCGGCCAGCTATCATCCGCCTCGCGGTCCGGCGCCGTGGCCAGCAGCAGCAAGAATGCTTGTGTCAGCAGCGGGCCCTTGGTGATGGCGTCGTGGAACGTGCCTGCCTTTGCAGCGTCGATCGCCGCTGTCTTCAGCGCATCCACCGTCAACGGTGGATAATAGCCCCCGCTGATCGTGGAGACCTGCTTGGCAAGGTCCTGCAAGTCCAGCCGGATGATCCCTTGCATCGGACCGCTGCCGCCGGAGGTCTGCGCGGGCGTCAGGTCGACGAAGAGCGTGGTGACGTCGGTCCACCAGAACGACCCGGTCCGCCGCCGCAGGGTCTTGATGCCCTCCATGTGCCACACTGCCGCCCCGCCGGAGCCATCCAGCAGATCGCAGCGATAGGTCATCAGCCATGTTTCCACCCGATGCGGGTCGGGCAACAGCAGGTCGAACGTGCCGTTGGCGACCGTATAGTCCGTCTTTTTGCCATCCGCGTCCGTGACCGACACCGTGCCGCTCAGCGCGGCCCCTTTGATCTGCGCCTTGATCTTGCCGTTCGGATATTTCGGGTCTTTCGGATCACGGCCCAGCGTGTGCGCAGCCTTGATCGAGAACCGCGCCTCCATCGCCTGCCCTGTGGCTTTGCCGGTGGCTTCGGCAATGTCATAGGGGTCCGAGACGTCATATCCCTGATCGTCCCAAGCCGGTGCGACATGGCCTTGCATGGCCTCGTCAAAGCCAAAGCCGGGCGAGATATCGCCCACCGCTGTAAAGAGGGCGTCTAGGAACGGGAGCAGTTCTTCTGTCTCATTGTTGCTGATGGCGTCGGTCAGCGAGGACAGGTCGGCCGCCAACGCGTCGAACGCCGGGCCGATGTCGTTCTGCAGGTCGGCGTCTGCGAGCAGATCCGCGACAAATACCGAGACATCCACATCCGGCAAGATCTCAGCCGCGAGTTTGGTTATCGCTGCCCCGACGGCTAGACGCTGGAGCGTGGTGTGCTTCGTTTTATGATCGGCAGCTTTGGCGACAACGGCGATTGCAAGCCACGTTTCCAAAAGATCTTTGTGAATGGTGTCCCAATCAATAGCGAGCCCTGCGCGCGCAGGCGCGGCCTGCGGCAGCGCTGCGGGGGCGGGCTGGGGCGGCGCCTTGGGGGCAGCAGACGTGGCAGGCTTGGCAGGCGCCGCCACCGCGGCGGGCTTGAGCAATTGGTCCATGGCCCTTTCGGTAATCGCCGAGATCGTCAGCAACGGGTTCACGCCCAGACAGCGCGGAACGACCGATCCGTCACACACGAACAGAGTGTCATACACGCTGTTCTTGCCATCGCCCTTGTAGACCCGGCACTCGGCATCCGTGACACCATCCGTGTCGTTATCCGCCATCGGGCATCCGCCGAGCGGGTGGACCGAGACCAGATTGCGGCCAAACCCCTCCTGCCAGATCGGATTGGGCACGAAGTTGGCCCAGATCGCCTCTGACGCCTGACGCAGCAGGTCATTGTCGCGCGTATAGACAGGGGCGGCCCCCGCCCCGGGCCAATGCACGGATACGTGTTCCGTCGTGTCACTATAGGCCAGCGTGCCGCCGGTCTGGTCATGGGACATCACCAGATAGGACTGCATCTGTGTCATCGCCCCCGAATAGCTCAGCGCGGCCGTATCGATCCCCGATTGCAGCCCGGTGCCCAAGGTTTTCAGCGCGCCCAGCCGTGTCTGCATGTCGGGATAGGCCGAGACATCGGCGCAGAGCACATCTTCGAGAAACAAGAGCGGCGGGTAGATCGTGGCAAAGGGGCCGGGCGCGGTGCCGTCTTCGATCAGCATGCCATGTTCCAGCACCTGCTCGTCGCCCATATCCACGCGGACGACACCCGTGATGCAGGGGCCGGGCCTGTAGGCCGGTCCCTCATCCGGGTGGTGCGTGCCCGCGCCGATGCTGTAAAGCGCCTTGGGGGCATCGGGGTTTCCGCTGCTGCCGGGCAAGTTGGCACCCATCCCGAAGGCCAGTGCATCGCCATTTGTCGAGAACCGCGTCCCGAGCGCCTTCGAGAGCGTGAGGTCCTGCGACGCGGCGGCGGAGCGATACAGGATCTCGGTGCTGCCAAGCGCGCCGGCGGCCAGAATGACCATATCGGCGGTGAGGTCCTGTGTTTCTTGCCCTTCCATTGGTTTGGTGCGGTCCAGCACATTGGCTGTCCACCCCGTCCCCTTCGGAGCGATGGTGTGCAGTTCCGCCTCCGTCACGATCGTCGCGCCATGGCTCTGGGCATGGGGCAGGTAGTTCATCAGCAGCGTGTTCTTGGCCGAATAGTTGCACCCCGAGCAGCAATCGCCGCACAGGTTGCAGGCCTTTTGCTGAAAGCCAAACGCGTTCGGCCCGTCCGCAAAGGTCACGTTGATCTCCGCGCGCTGAAAATCCTGCTCCATGGCCTTGGCGCTTTGTTCCAGAGCGGTCAGCTTGTTCAACTGGATGTGGTCCGGCAGGGTGGTGGCGCCCAGATTGGTTTTGACCTGTTTGAAATACGGGGTCAGCGCATTGGTGCGCGGGCCATCCTCGGAATCGCAGGGCTGATAGGCTGCGGGCCAGCCGGTGTCGAACACCCGCATGTCCGGTTCGATCGACACGCCGGCATTGACCAGCGAGCCACCGCCCAGCCCGTTGCCGAGGATCACATGCACCTCGGAATTGACGCGCAGCTGCATCATGCCGTTGGCGTCCGCGTCGAGCGCCCCATCGCGCTCGGTGAATACCGTGAACTGCGCGCGGGCGCTGGTCAGATCGGTGGGATATTCGCTCGGAATGATCTCCTTGCCGCGTTCCAGCACGCAGACGGACTTGCCCGCCGCAGCCAGACGCGACGCCGCGATGGAGCCGCCATAGCCCGAGCCCACGATGATCACATCGAAATGCCGGGCCGTGAGGTCGTCCAGATGGATCGACAGCGGAAAGTCCAGCGGGGTTCCATCAGCCATCACCCGGTACTCCTGTGCTGGGCGTGGGCGGGCGTCGGCAAATCGCCCACGAATTCCAGAGTGAAGCTCTGTTTGACCCGATAGGCGCGGGCGGCTTCGTTGGAGAAATCCTGCCAGAGTTGTGCAAGGGCGGGCTGGGCGATTGCCGCCTCCAGCGCCTGGGCCAGCGGGTTGGCCGATGTCGTCCCGTCCGCCGTCGCCACCCGGACCGGCGGCGGCGCGGTCGGCGTGGTCTCCTGATCGGTCTGTGGCACGTTTGCCAGCCGGAGCGAGGCGGTGTTGAGCGCGTCGTCCACGAACACCGCCGCCGGACCCAATCGCGTGCCGAACATGGGCGTGTCCAGATCCCAGCCGCCGGTGTTGTAGACCGCCGCCGGGCGGTCCAGCCCGGGCACCGCGACCCGGCTTTCGAACGGCTTGTGGGTGTGGCCGAAGATGAAGGTCAGGTCTTCGAGTTTGCCGGACACCTTTTCATCCGCGATCTGGCCCATCACGGTGTGGGCTATGTAGTCCCGCAACCCGGTCCGGCCATCCTCGCCCAGTACCTCCTGATAGCTGAACCGCTCCATCTGGCCGTAATTGCCCAGCGTCGCATCCACCACGGTCTTGGCGGCGGCCTCGGTCCACCGGCGCGACATGGCCGTGTGCGGCAGCGGCAGGGCGGCGGTCATCTGCTTGAGCAGGATCCCGGCCAGCTTGTGATCCAGCCGAATGTTGGCGCTGCTGGTCAAGAGCAGGTGATAGCTTCGGGTGATCTCGGCCCCGAGCTGTCCGTTGTCGCCATCCACCGACCACACGAAGTCGATCCAGCTGGCATTCAGCCCCTCCAATGTCTCGGCATCCCAGCTGATGTCCTGCGTGTCCTCCAGCGCCATCAGCAGGCGGGACATCGTCCGGTACATGCTTTCGATGAAATGGCCGTGATGCAGCACCACGATGCGTTTCTTGTCGGAGGAGACCAGCCCCATATTCGGGTAATAGGTGGTCGACCCCTCGAACCCGGCCCCTTGCAGCAATTGGTCGATCTGCATGCTGCGCGGCTGGCTGGCGGGCGGGTCGAACGCGCGTGTGGTGTGCCCAAAGCTCTCCGCACCCGAGGCGCTGACCATATGGGCAAAGCGCGACGCGGTCCAAAGCTCGTGATCGTGATTGCCGGGCAAGAAGACAAAGGGCCCGAAATGGTCTGGGCCCTGTTCGGTCTTCAGAGCGTCCAGAAGCTGGTTGAACGCGGCGATGGCGGCCCGCGGCGTGCCCAGCGACATATCGAAGATATCGCCGAGCAGCACGACCGTGGGCTTCTGCGCAGCACCGGGGTTCAGCGCCTCTGCGGTCGCCACGAAGGCCTTCGCAAAAGCGTTGCGCAGCGGATCGGCGGTCTGTGCGCCCTGTCCGATGTCAGGCGTGTCCGTCAAAATGGATGTGGACGCGCCCAGATGCAGATCGGATAGGCAGATATGCGTCAGTTGGGTCATGCCAACCCCCCAATAAAGCAAGGACGTGACACGAGCCCCCCACCGAGCAGCCTATGCAATGACCTTACGGAATGCCAGTTATAATTGTAGCTTCATGTCCAGCCGCCGGGCCGCGGTGCGCATCCATGCGGCCCTGCGCCCGCCCGGAGCGGCACACCTGTTTCAAGAGCCGTGCGGCATCTGCAAATGAATATGCGCCAACAGCGCCTCGGCATGACCGCTGGCGACATGGATGCGAAACCTGTCTTCCGCCTCGATCCGGTAGAGAAAGACCCCCAGACCAAAGAGCAGCCGCGCGGCCGATTTCGACGGCACATCCAGACTGAGCTCGGCCCCGCGCTGCAGAACCCCGAAGGCGCGCGCGCCGCTGAGGTCGAACACCGCATAGGCATCGCTGGCATCGGACACCGCGCAGTTGGTCTCTTCGTGCCACCCGTCCGTCATCTCCGGCCCGTCCACCACCAGAACCCGGTCACGGCGCAGGGCGATGGCATAGGGCGCGGCGGGGGCAAGTCCCGGCCAGCCCACGACGGGCCACTCGGTCTGCGCCAGAACGCCGGGGCCCGAGATCAGCGTTTGCCGCGTCAGGTCCACCTGCGTCAGCACGAGCCCGTTGGCCCTGACGGTGTCTGCCAAAACCGCAGGCGCGTCCCATTTCGCGCTGTCGTCACGCATGAAGACGCCCTCCCTCGGGATCGAACGCGCAGGGCGGGCAGATCGTGGCCGTGCGGGTGTCGCCCAAATGCCAGACCGAGAGGGTCTCGCCGATCCGGTCGCCGCCGTTTTCGACCAGCGCCAGAGCGATGGGGCGGCCCAAGGTCGGGCTGTCATAGCTCGACGTGACATAGCCGACCGACCGGGGCGGGGTGCCTTCGACCAGATGCGCGCCGGTGGGCAAGGCCGTGTCTCCGGCCTCGACCGAAAGCCCGACCAGCATCTTGCGCCGCGCGCCGCCGGCCTTGTCGCTGTGCAGGCTGCGATCGCCGATATAGGCGGCTGTCTTCTTTTGCCTCGGGCCGTCAAAGCCCAGATCGTGCGGCATGGTCTCGCCATCGGTGTCTTTGCCGATCATGATATACCCTTTCTCGGCCCGCAGGATCGACAGCGCCTCAACGCCGATGGGGGCCGCGCCGTGGCGCTCTGCCGCCGCGATCAACTCCGTCCAAAGCGCGCTGGCCTTGCTGCGGCGGATCGACAGCTCGAAACTGACATCGCCGGTAAAGCTGACCCGCGCAATCCGCAGCGGGGTGTGCCCATAGCGCGTCTCGCGCAGGGTCATATGCGGAAACGCGGTCGCAGACAGATCAATCTCCAACGCCAACTCCGCCAGAATCTCGCGCGCTTTTGGCCCCGCAACGGTCAGTGTCGCCCAGTGCTGCGTCAGATCATGCACAAAGATCCGGTCGGGATCGTTCCCGTCCTGCCGCCACGCCTCGAGATGCGTGCGCACGCTGTCCACATGGCTCGATGAACAGGAGATCACGAAACGGGTCGCGTCCATTCGCGCAATCACCCCGTCATCCATCACGCTGCCGCCCTCGGTCAGCATGAAGCCATAGCGGATATGTCCGGGCTTCAGGGTGCGGATTGTGTTGTAGTAGACGAAATTCACGAAGGCCTCGGCGTCCGGTCCCATCACCTCGATCTTGCCCAGCGGGGAGGCGTCGAACAGCCCGGCGGTGCTGCGCGCGGAGAGCACCTCTTGCCGGATCAGCGCTGCCGCGTCGCCCGCGCCATACCAGCCGGGGCGCAGCCAGCCGCCATATTCCCCTAGTGCCGCGCCAAGCGCCCGGTGTTCGGGCTCCAGCGCGAGGCGTTTGAGCGGATGCCAAAGCTGCCCGCCATGAGACCCGTGATAGATCTCGACCGGCACCGGCACGAAAGGCGGGCGAAAGGTGGTGGTTCCGACCTCCGGCAGGGGCCGCCCTTGGATCGCGGCCATGGCAGCCAGCCCCGCCATGTTCGACGTCTTGCCCTGATCGGAGGCCATGCCCAGCGTGGTGTAGCGCTTGAGATGCTCGACCGAGACATAGTTTTCCCGCGCGGCCAGTTCGACATCCTTCAGCGTCACATCATGCTGAAAGTCGATCCATTGCCGCCCGGTGCCGCCCGGTTCCGGCCAGAGCGGCGTGAGATGGTAGTCGGTGGGCGCGGACTGCGCCTCTGCCGCCCCGGCCCCTATGCTGCGGGCCTCCTCCAGCGCCGCGTCCAGATCGAACGTGCCATTGGCCGCGCCGATGGCGGTCATGCCCTCGGGCGCGGTACCGGGCAGGAAGGCCTGCCGCTGCGCGCACCATGTCAGCTTGCCGCCCGCGTGCCGCCACAGGTGAACGAGGGGCGTCAGCCCGCCGGAGACAAGCACCGTATCGGCCGCATGGCGATGCGCGCCTTGCACGAGGCCCTTGACCTGTTTGCGGCCAAGCGCACGCAGCGGCCCGCCGGTTGGCGTCAGCCGCTGAACATCCGCCCCGGCCTCCGCCAGCCGCGCCAGCTTGGCATCGGCAAGGCTGTTATTGGACACAGCCGCGATCTTCTGACCGACCAGCACCCCGTACCGCGCGAGATATTCGCAGGCCGCGTCGATGGTCATCACGCCGGGCAGGTCGTTCTGGGCAAAGGTGATCGGCCTGTCGAGCGCGCCCGTGGCCAGAACGATCCGTGCCGCGCGCATCCGGGTGAGGCGCGGGGCGGTGCCGAAGGCGCCGTTTTGCACCAGCCCGACCATGCCGTGATCGTAGATGCCAAAGGCGGTGGTGGCGGTCAGAACGCGCCCGCCGGCCGCTTCCAGTGCTGCGGCTTGCTGCGCGACCCAGTCCTGCGGGGGCAGGCCCTCGACCGCAGGCACCTGATGGAGCCCGCCGCCCAGCACGGGGTGATCGTCCACAAGCACCACCTCTCGGCCCGCTTCGGCAGCTGCACGGGCGGCCGCAAGGCCCGCGCCCCCACCCCCGATCACAAGCATATCGCAATGGTCAAAGACCTGATCCGAGCTGTAGTCGTCCAGAACGTCACGGCTGAGTGCGCCCAGCCCCGCCATCTTGCGGATCATCGGCTCGAAGAGATGCCAGTCGGGCCACATGAAGGTCTTGTAGTAGAACCCCGCACCAAGCCAGCGGTGGAACAGGTCCAGCCCGCCCTTGATGTCGAACCGCGCCGAGGGCCACGCGTTCACCGCGCGGGCCTGCATCCCCGCCACAAGCGGTGTCGTGGTCGCGGGGCAGTTGGGAAAGCTGCGCCCGTTCAGCGACACGCCCATGATCGCATTGGGATCATCCACCCATGCGCCAAGCGGCCCGCGCGGGCGGTGATACTTGAAGCTGCGGCCCATGATGCGCACGCCATTGGCCAGCAGCGCCGAGGCCAGCGTGTCGCCGTCGAGCCCGTCATAGGCTCTGCCGTCGAAGGTAAAGCGCAGCGGCTTGCCGGGATCGACAAGGGCAGCGCGTGTCGTGCGCCGCGCGGTCATTGCCCGCCCCCTCGCAGCGCTTTGCTGCCCAGCACATCCATCGTGACGCTGTCGCGCTCCAGCACGAACAGTTCCGAACAGGTCAGATGCATCCACACTTCGCGCACCGGGCCTTTCTCGTTGCGCTGCGCGTAGAGATAGCCGGACCAATCGGCGGCGGTGACATCGCCGGTGGTGTCGGGCCGGACCTTGCCAAGCTCACCGGCAAAGTGGAACTCGGTCTCGTTGCGGGGGCCGCAAAAGGGGCAGGGGAAGACTTGCATGTGACGCTCCTAATGCGCGATGCCCGAGGCCGCGCCTTCATCGATCAGGTGCCCGGTCTCGAAGCGCGCAAGGTCGAAGGGGCGGCTGATCTCGTGGTGCTGCCCGGTGGCGAGGATATGGGCGAAGAGATACCCGCCCGCCGGGATGGCCTTGAACCCACCTGTGCCCCAGCCGCAGTTGAGATAGAGCCCGTCCAGCCCCGAGGGTCCGAGAATGGGCGAGCTGTCGGGCGTCACATCCACGATGCCCGCCCAGTGACGCAGCAGTTTGACCGAGGCGAGCGCGGGCATCATCTCGACCAGCCCGGCGAGCACGGTTTCCTGCATCGGCATGTTGCCGCGCTGCCCATAGGAGGGGATGCGATCCAGCCCGCCGCCGATCACCAGCCCGCCCTTGTCGGACTGGCTGAGATAGGTACCGAAGGGCGGGCAGAGCACGACCGTGTCCAGAACCGGCTTCAAAGGCTCGGATACGAAGGCCTGCAACGCGTAGGAATTGATCGGCAGATCGCGCGCCGCCATCTTGGCGATGACCGACGAATGCCCCGCTACCGCCGCGCCCACGGCACCGGCCCGGATATCGCCCTGCGACGTATGCACCCCGACGCAGCGCCCACCCTCAAGGATCAGGTCCAGAACCTCGCAGTTCTGGATAATGTCGACCCCGAGCGCATCGGCGGCCCGCGCGTAGCCCCATGCCACCGCATCATGCCGCCCGGTGCCCGCACGCGGCTGCACCACGCCGCCATGGATCGGATGGCGCATATCCGCGCCGAAGTTCAGCAGCGGGACCCGCTTGCGCACCTCTTCACGGCTGAGCAATTCGGCATCCACCCCGTTGAGCCGCATCGCGTTCACCTGCCGCGCGGCCATCTCCATCTCGGGCTCGGAATGGGCGGTGACGATCATGCCGCGTTGCGAGAACATTACGTTGTAGTTGAGCTCGCGCGACAGGTTTTCATAGAGCTGGACCGACAGGTCATAGAGCGCGGCGCTTTCGGGGTAAAAATAGTTGGAGCGGATCACGGTCGTGTTCCGCCCGGTGTTGCCGCCGCCCAGCCAGCCTTTCTCGACCACCGCGATATTGGTCACACCGTGGGTCTTGGCCAGATAGTAGGCGGTCGCCAGCCCATGCCCGCCCGCGCCGATGATCACCACATCATAGGCGGGCTTGGGCTTGGGCGTGCGCCATGCCTGACCCCAGCCAGCATGGCCGCGCAGCCCTTCACGGAACAGGCGCAAGGCGGAATAGCGGGTCATCGCAGGTTCAGACCTTCCACGAAGGCGCGGAAATCGGCGACCACCTCGGCATCCGGCTCGACCCCGGTGAACCCGCGCAGATAGCCTTCGAGCCGCGCCATCCGCGCCTCCATGGGCTCGCGCAGTTCCAGCGCGTGATAGCCGAGCTGCATAAAGTAGAGGATGCGCGCGCGGGTGTCGGCATCGGCCTTTGAGTAGCCGAACCGTTCGAACATCGACGCGACCGCTGTCAGCCGCGCGGCATCGGCCCCGTCGATACGCTGGCGCACCGCCCCGTCCCGCCGCGACCACTCGCGGATCGCGAAATCAAGGCCGCGATCGAACAGATCGGGGTCGATGAAGCAGCGAAAGAAATTGCACACGCCTTCGGTGATCGAACGGGCCGGTGCCCGGACCATCTCGATGACGGTGCGCGTGTTGCGGTTCTCCCAATCGTCCAGCAACTCGTCGAGCAGGTGCTTGCGGCTCTTGAAATAGCCATAAAAACTGGAGCGCGACACTTCCAGCCTCGTGCCGAGCGCCAGAACCTTGACCTCGGCCACGCCTTCGCTCACCAGCACGTCGCGGGCCACGTTCAGCCAGTCCTCGCGCGTGACCTTGATGTGACCGACCAGCGGGTCCTTGTCGGGGTCATCGCGGTGCAACAGGGGGGTGACGCGTGCGGTCATGTCAACTCTCTGGCGGGGCACCACCTTCAGCGGTGCGCTTTTCGATGAAGGCCTGCAAGGCCTCGACGCGGGCGCCGTCCAGCTCCGGCCGTGTGTCGGCGGCAAGGATGTCTTTCCACACAGCGGTGGCGCGGGTGCTGGCATCCTGCGCACCGCGCTCGGTCCATGTGCCGAAATTGGCATAGTCATGCACGATGGGCTCATAGAAGGCGGTGTCGTAGCGGGCCATGGTCTGAGACGTCGCGAAGAAATGCCCGCTGGGGTCCACCTCGCGGAGCGCCGTGTCGAACCCGATCTCGTCCGGCCCCGCCGACGCGCCTGCACAAAGCTCTGCGATCATGTTCAGCACCTCGACATCCGTGATCAGCTTCTCATAGGAAATGCTCAGCCCGCCTTCGAGCCACCCCGCCGAGTGAATGATGATCGAAGCGCCCGCAAGGAGGCAACCCCAAAGTCCCATCTGGGTCTCGTTCGCTGCCTGCACATCGTTGAGATTGGCGGCAGAGCCCGCCGCCGACCGCCATGGCAGGCCCAGAAAGCGGGCCAGTTGCCCGGCGGCTAGGCTGGCCTGAAAATGCGCCGGCGTGCCGAGCGCGGGCGCGCCCGATTTCATGTCCACATTGGAGGTGAAGGTGCCATAGCAGATCGGCGCGCCCGGCCGCACGAGCTGGTTGAGCGTGATCGCCGCCAGCACCTCCGCATGGCTCAGGGTGATCGCCCCGGCAACCGTGATCGGCGCCATGGCCCCCATCAGCGTAAAGGGCGTGACGATCGGCATCTGGCCATGCCGGGCGAAGTCGATCAGCCCTTGCGCCATGGGGATGTCGAGCGTGCGCGGGGAGTTGGTGTTGATGATCGTGTAGCAATGCGCATCGGCCGCGAACGCCGCGTCGGAGAGGCCGCGAAACTCCTTGAGCATCTCGAAGCTGTCCATGACCTGCGGCGTTCCGCGCGAAAAGATGAACGGGAACTTGTCCGTCAGGGTCAGCTGCGCCTCGACCGTGAAGTAATGGCGCAGGTTGGTCGGGATGTCCTGCGGCTCGACCAGCGGCGAGACCATCTGGAAGACGTCGAAATGATGGGTAAGCTGGGTCAATTCGCGAAAATCCCGGCCCGTGCCGGGGCGGCGTCCGCGCTCCAGATCGGTGGCATGGGGGCACCCGGCACCGGGCTGGAACGTCAGGCAGCCCAGTTCCATCGTGATATCGCGCGCCCGTGCGCCTGCCTTGCAGGCAATGGATTTGGGGGCGCTGGCAATGGCCGCTTCGACCATGTCCCGCCCGATGTGAACCATCTGGCTGTCTTCATCGACCCGCGCGCCGCCCGTGGCCAAGATCTGGCGCGCCTCGGGCAGCAAGACCCGGACCCCAAGCTCTTCGAGAATACGCAGGGCGGTGTGGTGCATGTTCGTGATCTCGTCCTCCGAGAACACCGTCATCGCCGGAAACGGGTTGCGCAACTGGCTGTAGTTCACGGCACGCTTGGAGGTCGCGGACGCGCTCGCCCCGCGCCCGCGCCGCCGTCTGGCGCGGGGTTCGGCTGCGGACCCGACGGTCATGTCCGGCCCCGCATCGCTTTGCCGTCCGGATCGTAGGGCGAGGGCGCGATCACCCGCGCGGGGCGTTCGGCCCCGACGATGTGGGTGGTCAGTTCCGTGCCCACCGCGCTCGCGGACCGGTCGATCATCGCCATGGCCAGCGACTTGCCCACGGTGTGGCCATAGCCCCCCGAGGTGACGAAACCGACACGCGTGCCGTCCTGCCAGACCGGCTCAAAGCCGCTGGCATCGGCATCCGTGGCGTCGATGTCCAGCGTCACCACGATTTTGCCCGGCCCGTCGCTCTCCCGCTCGGCCAGCGCCGCGTCGCGCCCGATGAAATCGCCCTTGGACCAGTCGATCCAGCGATCCATGCCGGTCTGGGCCGGGGTGTAGCCTTGGGTGAATTCCGCGCCCCAGATCCCAAAGCTCTTTTCCAGCCGCAGGCTGAGCAGCGCGTTGAAGCCGACCTCGCGCATCCCCAGATCCGCGCCCGCCGCCAATAGCGTCTCGCGCAGGGTGATATGCTCGGCTGCCGCGCAGTGGATTTCATAGCCAAGCTCGCCCGAGACCGACAGCCGCCCGACCTTGGCCCGGATCAGGCCGATATCGAAACGGCCGCAGCCCATGAAGGGCAGATCGCCAATCGGGCCATCCGTCAGCTTTTCCAGCACTTTCAGACTATTGGGCCCGGACAGGCTGAAGCCGACCGTCGCGTCCGAGATGTCCGTCAGGCGCACGCCTTCGCTCATGTGGTCATGGAACCAGCGCATGTGCCATTCGCGCAGGTAGTAGCTGCCCATGATCCACCATGTCCCGTCGCCCCAGTTGAACACGGTCAGATCGCCCTTGAGCTTGCCCTCGGGCGACAGCATCGGGGCCAGCCGCGCGCGGCCCGGTCCGGGCAGTTTCGACGCCATGATCCGGTCGAGCCATGCCTCTGCCTCGGGCCCGGACACCTCGAAGCGCGAGAAGCCCGAGATGTCGAGCAGGCCGACCGCGCCGCGCACCGCCTTGCACTCGGCGGCGACGATGTCATGGGCGTTGGAGCGTTTCAGCGTCGGCGTTTCCACGAACGCCTTGTCCGGCGCGAAGTAGAGCGGCAGTTCCAGCCCCCAGCTTGCGCCCCAGCGGCAGCCCGCCGCCGTCATGTCCGAATAGGCCGGGGCGCGCTTCAGCGGGCGGCCTGCAGGCAATTGCTCGTTTGGATAGGTCATCACGAACCGCCGGGTGTAGAACTGGCCCGTGGTTTGCCGGATGTACTCCTTGTTCTCGGCATAGGGGCCGAAGCGGGCGACATCCATGCCGAAGACATCGGCCTCGGGCTCGCCGTGGATCATCCATTCCGCGAGCGACTTGCCAACGCCGCCGCCCTGCAGGAACCCGGCCATCACGCCGCAGGCGCACCAGTAGCCGGGCTTGCCGCGCACCGGCCCGACAAGCGGGTTGCCGTCCGGCGCGAAGGTGAACGCCCCGTTGACCCATGTCTTGACCCCGACTGTCTGCAAGGCGGGGTAGCGCTCGAACCCGAGGGTCAATTCCCTTTCGATCCGGTCGGGGTCTTCCTGTTGC
Source organism: uncultured Aliishimia sp. (assembly GCA_965656085.1). Lineage (GTDB taxonomy): Bacteria > Pseudomonadota > Alphaproteobacteria > Rhodobacterales > Rhodobacteraceae > Aliishimia. The sequence continues at coordinate 25,424 of CBFHJA010000020.1, forward strand.
AACTCGACGCCGTACTCCCACGGCGCGCCATCCATCATCCAGTGTTCGTGGTTGATCTCGTAGATGCCCAAGAGCATCCCCTGCTGGTCCTGCCGCATATAGGTGAAGCCTTCGAGATCGACGCTCAGCGGCATCTCCTTGTCGAGCGCGGCGACCTCGGGGATGGTGTCCGAGATCAGGTAGTGGTGGTTGAGCGGCGAGACCGGCAATTCGACCCCGGCCATCCGCCCGACCTGCTTGGCCCAGAGACCGGCGGCATTGACCACATGCTCGGTATGGATCGTGCCTTTTTCCGTGACCACGTCCCAGCCGTCCTTGGTCTGCACGAGCTCCAGCACGCGGTTGTGCTCGATGACCTCGGCGCCGTGTTTCTTCGCGGCCCCGGCATAGGCATGGACGGTCCCGGTGGTGTCCACATAGCCTTCCCGGTCGGCATACATGCCGCCCAGAATGCCGTGGGTGGACATCAGCGGGTTGAGCTCCCCGGCTTCCTCGGCGGTGATCAGATGCACATCGTCGATCCCGATGGATTGAAAGGTGCGGTAGGCCGATTGCAGCCATTCCCAGCGGTCTGGCGTTCCAGCCAGCGTCATGCCGCCGGTCATGTGCATGCCGACCGATTGGCCTGATTCTCTTTCGATCTCGGACAGAAGGTCGATGGTGTAGGATTGCAGCGAGGCGATGTTGGGGTCGGCGTTGAGCGCATGAAACCCGCCGGCGGCGTGCCAGCTTGACCCGGCGGTGAGGACGTTGCGTTCGATCAGGCAGACGTCTTTCCAGCCGAATTTTGCCAGATGATACAGGACCGAAGCGCCGACGACGCCGCCTCCGATCACCACCGCGCGATAGTGTGATTTCATGCGTTTGTCTCCCTGATCCAGCGCTGCGTTGTCGGGTTGCGAGATTCACAGCTTGCGTAATGGACACTATTGTCCTTTAGTTGAAATCACGATTGGACACCAATGTCCAACCCAAAGTGAACAGGGCGCGAACCGGTCACGATTGCAACGACGAACACGACAGGGAGACCAAGATGACCACCGAAATCCACCACCCCGCAGTGCGGATGTACGCCGCCGAATACCGCTCTGGCCAACTGTCGCGACGCGAGTTTCTCTCGCGTGCGACCATGCTCGGCGTCAGCGCCGCCGCGGCCTATGGGCTGATCGGTATTGCCATGCCCAGCCCGGCGACAGCCGCCGCACAACGCGGCGGGACCTTGCGGGTGAACATGGAAACCAAGGCGATGAAAGAGCCGCGCCTCTGGGACTGGACCGAATACGCCAATTTCTGCCGCGGATGGCTGGATTACCTGACCCTGTTCAACCGCGATGGCAGCGTGACCGGCGGGCTGGTCGAAAGCTGGACGGCGAATGACACGGCGACGCAATACACGCTCAACCTGCGCCAAGGCGTCAAATGGAACAATGGCGACGAGTTCACCGCCGAAGACGTGGTTCATAACTTCCGGCTCTGGGCCGATGGCACGGTCGAAGGCAACTCCATGGCGTCGCGCGTGGCGGCGGTTCAGGATGCCGACACCAACAAGCTCCGCGAGGGGGCGGTCGTGGCCATCGACGATCATACAGTGCAGTTGAACCTCGCAAGCTCCGACATCAGCATCATGGCGGCGCTCTCCGATTATCCCGCCGCCGTGGTCCATCGCAGCTTCATGGGCGGCGATCCGGTGGCCAGCCCCATCGGCACCGGCGCGTATCTGCCGGAAAGCTACGAGGTCGGCGTCAAGGCTGTCTTGGTGCGCAACCCCGACCATGATTACTGGCGCGACGGGGGCTGGCTGGACCGGATCGAGTTCATTGACTACGGCACCGATCAGGCCGCCGTCGCCGCCGCTGCGGAAAGCGATGAAATCGACCTGACCTATCGCACCGACAGCGACTTTGTCGCGCTCTTCGATGGCATCGGCTGGACATCCACCGAGGCGGTCACGGCCAACACGCTGGCGGTCCGCTTCAACCAGCAATCGGCCCCCTATGACACCCGCGCGGTCCGTCGTGGCATCCAGATGGCTGTTGACAATGCCCTTGTTCTGGAACTGGCGATCGGCGGGATGGGTCTGCCCGGCGAAAACCACCATGTCTGCCCGGTGCATCCCGAATATGCCGAATTGCCGCCCTTGCAGGTCGATCCCGCGATGGGGGCCGAGATGGTCGCGGAGGCTGGCCATGCGGATACCGAATTCGAGCTGATCTCGCTCGATGCCGAGTGGCAAAAGAACACCTGTGACGTGGTCGCCTCGCAGATGCGCGATGCGGGGCTGAACGTGAAACGCACGATCCTGCCCGGCTCGACCTTCTGGAACGACTGGACCAAATATCCGTTCTCGGCCACCGAATGGGGCCCGCGGCCTCTGGGGATTCAGATCATGGCGCTGGCCTACAAGTCAGGTGCCGCATGGAATGAAAGCGCGTTCTCCAACGCCGAGTTCGACAGCCTGCTGGAGCAGGGCCTGTCCGTCGCCGATGCGGATGCGCGGCGCGAGATCATGGCGAAGATGCAGACGATCATGCAGGAGGAAGGCGTGCTGATCCAAGCCTATTGGCGCTCGGTCTTCAATCACTCGAACGGCAAGTTCGCCAATGTGAACGTGCACCCGTTCTACCAGTTGGACCTGCACGACATTCATCTGGCGGGCTGAACGCCGTGACACAGCGCAAGGGTCCCGTCGCCCGGGGCCCTTGCACCTTCCGCGCCCGGCACCCTGCCGCCGCCGCTGTGCCCCGGAGCACCTGCGTCCAGCCGTTAACCATTTTGCACCGCACGGTGCAGTAACCCCGGACGGAATCGCAATTCGTATGTACAGGTGCCATACGCCGAGCCATACGCGCAGCCATACGCCTGCCAGACCTTGTGTTTAAGGCGTTAACCCGGTTTTTCGGCGGTTTTGCCCTCTTGGCCTGCCCGCGTGCGGTCGCTGCGTTAACCTTTAGGCGCCATAGGGGATCCAGATCGTCTTGATCTCGGTCGCCGCCTCCAGAAACGCGCGCCCCTCGCCATCCCTGCCGCGCCAGTCCCGCGACAGCCCGTCATTCACCCAAGTCCGCTTGAGATTTCCCGCAGCCGCCGTCTCGATCCGTGGCGCGTGTTCCGCCGCGCCGAAGCTCCACATCGCATCGACGCCAAGATGGCCCGCAAGGGCCGGTGCCGTATCCGCATGGGGGCCGGAGAGCAGGTTGACCACACCGCCGGGAACATCAGAGGTTTCAAGGACTTGCTGGAAATCCATCGCCGGGAGCGGGAACGGCTCAGACACGCAGAGCACGGCCCTGTTGCCCATCGCGATGGCCGGCGCCATCACCGAAATCAGGCCCAGAAGCGGGACGTCCGCCGGGCAAAGCGCGCCGATCACGCCCACCGGCTCGCGCATCGCCACCGCGACGCCCCGGATCGGCACGCCCTTGACCGCGCCATCGAGCTTGTCGGCCCAGGCCGCATAGGTGAAGAGCCGCCGGATCGCGATATGCACCTCGTCCGCGCCCGTGCCTTGACCCGTCGCCGCGTCCAGCCGCGCGGCAAATTCATCCACCCGGGCAGAGAGATTTTCTGCAATGTAATAAAGGATTTGCGCCCGAAGATGCCCGGTCGTCGCAGACCATGCCGCCGCCCCCGTCGCGGCCTCCACAGCGTTCCGCACATCCTTGCGGTTCGCCAGCGAGGCATGGCCCAGAAGGTCCCCCGCCGCGCCATAAACCGGGGCCGAGTAGCCGCCATCGGGGCGGGTCTGCTTGCCGCCGATATAGAGTTTCGTGGTCCGGTCGAGGCCGCTGCCGCCGCCGGTTCCGGTGAAGGGTTGGATGTCTTCGAGCGGCACGGGATCGCGGTCGGGTTTGGTGTAGGCCGTCAGCCCCTCCCAGCCCCCCTCGCGCCCGAACCCGCTCTCGCGCACGCCGCCAAAGCCCGCCGCCGCATCGAAAAGGTTGGTCGCGTTGACCCAGACCACCCCGGCGGCCAGCTTCGGCGCGATGTCGAGCGCGGTGTTCACATTCTCGGTCCAGACCGTCGCCGCCAGCCCATATCTTGTGTTATTCGCAAGGCTGACCGCTTCAGAGGGTGTCCGGAACGTTGTCGAGACCAGCACCGGACCGAAGATTTCCTCCTGCATCAACACGTCCGACGGGCCAAGGCCGGTGATCAGCGTCGGCGGATAGAAGCAGCCCCCCTCGGGCATCTCGCAGGCCGCGACGTGGTGATCGCCCTCCGGGTTTGCCGCCACCATCTCGCGGATCGTCCCCAGTTGCACCGGATCGACCACCGCGCCCACGTCGATGGACTTGTCGAGCGGGTCGCCAACACGCAATTTATCCATGCGCGCCTTGAGTTTAGCATAGAACGCATCGGCCACAGGCTCCTGCACCAGAAGCCGTGAGCCCGCGCAGCAGACCTGCCCCTGATTGAACCAGATCGCATCGACCAGCCCTTCCACGGCACTGTCGAGATCGGCGTCTTCAAACACGATATACGGCGACTTGCCGCCCAATTCGAGCGTCAGCGCCTTGCCACTGCCAGCCGTCGCCTCCCGGATCTTGCGGCCCACCTCGGTGGAGCCCGTGAAGGCGATCTTGTCCACCTCGGCGGCGACGATCCTCTCGCCCACCGCGCCATCCCCGGTGACGATATTCACCACGCCCCCCGGCACCCCGGCCTGCCCGCAGATATCGGCGAAGAGAAGTGCGGTCAGCGAGGTATATTCGGCAGGCTTCAGCACCACCGTGTTGCCCATCGCCAGCGCCGGGGCGACTTTCCACGCCAGCATCAGAAGCGGGAAGTTCCACGGGACGATCTGCCCGCACACACCGAGCGGCACGCGGCCCGGCATCTCGCTCTCCATCAGTTGCGCCATGCCCGCGTGGTAGTAAAAATGCCGCTGTGCCAAGGGGATATCAATGTCGCGGCTCTCGCGGATCGGCTTGCCGTTGTCGAGCGTTTCCAGCACCGCGAAGAGCCGGGCGTGTTTCTGTAGCAGGCGGGCGAGGGCGTAGAGCACCTTCGCGCGGCCATGCCCGCCAAGCGCGGCCCAGTCGGGCTGCGCGGCGCGGGCGGCGCGCACGGCGGCGTCCACCTCGTCTTGCGTCGCTTGGGTCAGCGTGGCCAGAATCTCGCCGGTGGCCGGGTTTTTCGCCTCGAAATCAGGGCGCGCGTCGGTGAACGCCCCGCCGATGAAATGCCCCAGCGCGCTGCCCTGATCGACCAGCCACGCCAGCGCCTCGGCGGCGTTCTCGGGGGCGGTGCCATAGTCCATGGTCTCGAATATATCCGCGACGCTCATCTTGTGCTCTCCTCAGCCCAGCCCGTGCCGGTATCCCGCCGAATAGGCGCCCGTCAGGTGGTGTTCCAATTGCCGTTCGATATCGCCCAGAAGCGAGGACGCGCCGAAGCGGAAGAGGTCGGGGCGCAGCCAACGGTCGCCCAGTTCCTCCTTGATCAGCGCCAGATACACCAACGCATCCTTGGCCTTCGAGATCCCGCCCGCCGGTTTGTAGCCCACGCGGATGCCGGTGCGGGCGTGGTAGTCGCGGATCGCGCGGAGCATCACCAGCGTCACCGGCAGCGTCGCGTTGACGCTCTCCTTGCCGGTCGAGGTCTTGATGAAATCCGCGCCCGCCATCATGCACACCATCGAAGCCCGCGCGACATTGCGCAGCGTGCCAAGCTCGCCGGTGGCGAGGATTGCTTTGACATGAGCCGGCCCGCAGGCCTCGCGCATCTGCGCCATCTCGTCATAGAGCGCGTCCCATTTGCCCTCCAGCACGAGGCGGCGGGAGATCACGATGTCGATCTCCTCGGCCCCGGCGGCGACGCTCTCGCGGATTTCCTGAAGGCGCAGATGGAAGGGCGAGAGGCCCGCCGGAAAGCCCGTGGAGACCGCCGCGACGGGGATATTCGAGCCTGTGAGGACGTGGACGGCGGCGGGCACCATCTCGTGATAGACGCAGACCGCGCCGACGGTGAGGTCCGGCAAGCCGAGCGCGTCCAGCATGTCGCGGCGCACCGGATGGCGGGCCTTGGCGCAGAGCCGCGCGACCCGGCGGTCGGTATCGTCGCCGGAGAGCGTGGTCAGGTCGATGCAGGAAACCGCGCGGGCCAGCCACGCCGCCTGATGGTCTTTCTTGATCGAGCGCCGCCCCGGAAGGGTGGCCGCACGGCGTTCGATGGCCGAGCGGTTGGCCTGCAGGCTGCGCACCCATCCCAGATCCAGCGGCAGGCCCGGATTGCGCGGCTCCGTGACTTGCGGCAGTTGCGCGCTGCGTTTGGTGGCGGGCGCGTCTTCTGTGGCGGCTTTCATGCGCGGGTCCTCCCTGACGGGTGCAAGCTGGCACGAGGCGATACCACGTTCAAGGTGAACGAGAGGTCAATGAGGGGGCGCTGCGGTTGATATGTGATGCGGATGGAGCCGTGCGCTGGAGGGAGATTTGCCCGGAAATGAGGCTTCTGCCCCCGATTTTGACAGTCCAACGGACAGTTTATTGCGAATTATTCGCATTTTCGTTGACTTCTTGAGAATGACTCTCATATGCAGGTCTACAACAGGACAGAGGATCGTTTCGAACATGCTTACACGTCGTCACTTTCTTGCCTCGGCAGCCGCGTCTGCGGCCCTTCTTCCGCACGCAGCCCGCGCGGCCGCGCCGCTCAACGTCGTCGCCACCACCGGCATGATCACGGATACCGTCCGCCGGATCGGCGGGGACGCGATCACGGTGACGGGTCTGCTCGGCGCCGGGATCGACCCGCACAGCTACCGCCAGACCCGCAGCGATATCGTCGCCATGACCCGCGCCGATCTGGTGCTCTGGCACGGACTGTTCCTCGAAGCCCAGATGGAGGACTTCCTGCTGCGCCTTGGCGAAAAGAAATCCGTGGTCGCCGTGACCGACAAAATGGAGGCCGCCGCCAAGGACGGCGCGCTCGATCTGATCGGCAGCGAGGATTACGAGGGCCGCTATGATCCGCATATCTGGATGGACCCGGACCTGTGGCAGCCGGTGGCAACGCGCATCCAAGACGCACTGACAGAGGCCCGCCCAGATCATGCCGACCTCTTTGCGGCCAATACGAACGCCTTCAACGAACAACTGGCCGCGCTTCGCAGCTATGGCACAGAAGCGCTGGCGCAGGTGCCCGCAGAGAACCGCGTTCTTGTGACGGCCCATGACGCCTTTGCCTATTTCGGGCGCGCCTTCGACATGGAAGTGATCGGCGTGCAGGGCATCTCGACCGATAACGAGGCGGGGCTGAACCGCATCAGCGAACTTGTCGACATGCTTGTCGCGCGCAATGTCGGCGCGGTCTTCGTGGAAAGCTCTGTGTCGGATCGCAATATGCGCGCGCTGATCGAAGGCGCGGCCGCGCAGGGCCACGAGGTGCGCCTTGGCGGGGAGCTGTTCAGCGATGCGATGGGCGAAGAGGGCACCTATGAAGGGACCTTCATCGGCATGATTGATCACAACATCACCACGATCGCCCGGGCCCTCGGCGCCGATGTGCCGGAAGCCGGTCTGAATGGGCGTCTTGGGCTTGGAGCGTAACTCATGCTGAACGTCGTCACTCCCCCGGCCCCGGAGCCTGATCTGCCCATGCGCGTGCGCGGGTTGACGGTCTCCTATGGCGAGAAACCGGCCGTGTTTTCGGCGGATATGTCCGTGCCGGAGGGTAAGATGATGGCAATTGTCGGCCCCAACGGGGCTGGCAAGTCAACGATGCTCAAAGCCGCGCTTGGTGTGATCTCGCCACTGGCCGGGACCGCGCAGTTCTTCGGCCATCCGCTGGAGCGCGCCCGGGACCGCATCGCCTATGTGCCGCAGCGCGCGAGCGTCGATTGGGATTTTCCGGCGCGGGTGCTCGACGTTGTGCTGATGGGGCTCTATCCCCGTCTGGGCTTGCTGCGGCGGATCACGGGGGCGCACAAGGCCGAGGCGCGTGAGTGCCTTGCGCGGGTCGGGATGGAGGACTTCGCAGAGCGCCAGATCGGACAGCTTTCGGGCGGCCAGCAACAGCGCGTGTTCCTCGCGCGTGCATTGGCGCAACGCGCGGATCTCTACTTGCTCGATGAGCCGCTCGCCGGGGTCGATGCGGCGACGGAAAAGACGATCATGTCGGTGCTGCGGGATTTGACGGCGGCGGGCAAGACGGTCGTCGCGGTGCATCACGATTTGAGCACGGTGCCGGTCTATTTCGATCACGTTCTGCTGCTCGCGACGCAAGTGGTCGCGGAAGGGCCGGTCGAGACCACCTTCATACCCGACAATCTGCAAAAGGCCTATGGCGGGCGTCTCGCGCGCAGCCATGGAGATGTCTTTGAGAAGGTGTCCGGGTAACGCGTCATGATCTGGGACGCGCTGACCTTACAATTGGGCTACAACGCCTCGCTCGTGACCATCGGAGCCATGCTGCTCGGGTTGGCGGCTGGCGTTGCGGGCACGTTCCTGTTCTTGCGCAAGCGGGCTTTGGTCAGCGATGCGATCAGCCACGCCACGCTGCCGGGGATCGTGCTTGCGTTCATGGCGATGGTGGCCTTGGGCGGCGATGGCCGCAATCTCATTGGTCTGCTCTTTGGCGCGGCGGGCTCTGCCGCTGTCGGGCTCTATCTTGTGTCATGGCTCGGCAAGCACACGCGGCTTGGGGAGGATGCGGCCATCGGGGCGATCCTGTCGGTGTTCTTCGGCTTCGGAGTCGTTCTGCTCACCGTCATTCAGGCCATCGGATCCGGGCGGCAAGCAGGACTTGAAGGCTTCCTGCTGGGCTCCACGGCCGGGATGCTCCGCGACGACGCGCTGCTGATCGCGGGCGCTGCGGCGGCCACTTTGGCGCTGGTGCTGCTGATGCGCCGCCCCCTCACGCTCTCGGCCTTCGACCCCGGTTTTGCGCGCAGCACGGGGCAGAATACCGACCGGGCGGAATTCCTTCTGCTCGCAACCGTCCTGACGGTCACGGTTGTCGGGCTGAAGATCGTCGGGCTGATCCTGATCGTCGCCTTGCTCATTATCCCGCCGGTGGCGGCGCGCTTCTGGACCGAGCGCAGCGACCGGGTCCTGTGGATATCCGGCCTGTTCGGCGGCGCGTCGGGCTATGTCGGCGCTGCGCTCTCCGCGACCGCGCCGGATTTGCCGACCGGGCCGATCATCGTGCTGTGCTGCTTTGCGTTGTTCCTGCTGTCCTTTCTGCTCGCCCCGGTGCGCGGGGTTCTGGCCAGCCTCCTGGCCCATTTGCACTACCGCCGCGCGGTACATTTTCGGCAGGGGTTGCTTGCGCTCGCGCAGGGCCAGCCGGTCTATGAGGGGCTCACGCGGCGCTTGCTTGAACGGGACGGGCTGATCCGGCGCGACGGGGTGATGACGACGGCGGGACAGGCCCGCGCCGCCAAGGCGCTGCGCGACGAGGCGCGCTGGCGCGAGGTGCGCGGCGATGCGGCGCTCGACCGGGTTGCGGCGCTCTATAATGGGCTCACGGAGATCGAAACCGTGCTGACCCCGGATCAACTCCGTGAGATCGACGCGCGGCTTGGGCCGACGCGGGCGGCGCCGTGATGGGGATGGAATTCGTCTCTCTGTCGCTCGCGCCGATCCTGATTGGTGTCTGCGTCGCGGTGGCCTGCGCGCTGCCGGGCAATTTCCTGCTGCTCAGGCGGCAGGCGATGATCTCGGATGCGATCAGCCACGTGGTGCTGCCCGGCATCGTGCTCGCCTTCCTGCTCTCCGGCGTGATCGCCAGCGGCCCCATGCTCCTTGGTGCGGCGGCGGCGGCGATTGTCGCGGTGGTTGCCATCGAAGCGGTGCGCCGGCTGGGCCGGATCGAGCCGGGCGCGGCGATGGGTGTCATCTTTACCGCGATGTTCGCCGCCGGGGTGCTGATCCTCGAACAAGCCGACACGCGTCATGTGCATCTCGATGTCGAGCACGCGCTCTATGGCAATCTCGAAGGGTTGATCTGGCTCGACGCGCTGGGCTGGGAGTCCTTGCTCGATCCGGCGGCGTTGGCCGGGCTACCGGTGGAATTGGGGCGGATGGCCGCTGTGATGGCGCTGATGCTGGGCTTCGTGCTGCTGTTCTGGCGGCCTCTGGCGCTCATCTCCTTCGACGAGGCCTTCGCCAACACGCTCGGCGTGCGCACCGGCGCGCTAGGGCTGGCGCTGGTGATCCTGTCAGCTGTGGCGGCGGTCGCGGCCTTCGACGCGGTGGGCTCGATCATCGTGATCGCGATGTTCATCTGCCCGCCTGCCACGGCCCGGCTTCTGACCAATCGCCTTGGCGTGCAGGTCGCGCTGTCGGCGGGGCTCGCGGCGCTGGCGGCGGTGCTGGGCTACGTGCTCGCGGGCTATGGCCCGCTTTGGCTCGGCTATTCGGCGTCGGTCTCCGCAGCAGGCATGATCGCCACGGTCTCCGGCCTTCTGCTGGCCGCCGCGGCCCTCTGGGGCCCGCACCGCCGCCGGGTGACGTGAGCCGCCGGTCGCTGCCCCTGAGGCATCACCACATCGACGCTTGACGCCGCTCTGCGCCTGACAGCGGTGGAACGCGCCTCCGGGATACTTTTATCATAAAGAAAGCAGGAGCGGGGTTTCGTAGGGTGGGCAATTTGCCCACCACCCGGCCCGCCACAAAGGTTAACGCCGCCCCACCGCACGCCCCGTTAACCCGCGAACGAATCGAAACCGAGCCATACAGGTGCCATACGCTTAGCCATACGCGGAGCCATACGCCTGCCACACCTTGTTTTACTGGCGTTAACGCCCGAAATCACGTTTTTCGCGAATTCGGCCCCGCGCAACGCGCGCCCCGTTAACCTTTCGCGGCGGTGACGCGCGCTGCTATGGCCGTTCCTCCGCTTCCAGAAAAACGCCGCACCTAGCTCCCCCGGTACGTCGAATAGCCGAAGGGCGAGAGCAGAAGCGGGACGTGGTAATGCGCGCTGGCGTCGTCGATGCCGAAGCGGATCGGGATTTCGTCGAGGAACAAGGGCTCGGCGCCGGTAAAACCCAGCCCGCGCAGGTAGTTACCTGCCTCGAAGACCAGCTCGTACTGGCCAGCGGCAAACGCGTCCTGCGGCAGGATCGGACCCTCCGTGCGCCCGTCTTCATTGGTCACCGCTTCGGCCAACGGCGTGCGCGTGGCCCCATCCAGCCGGAACAGGGTGATTTTCAGACCCGATGCGGGCACACCGCGCGCCGTGTCGAGCACATGGGTGGTCAGATATCCGTCAGCCATTGCATCCCCTCATGGTTTCAGACCAGATAGATCAGCTTCCGCAAACGACGTAAAGACGATCCGCCATGCAAGAGCCGCCCAGATATCCGCGCAACATGATCGGCTACGGCCCGCGCCGCCCCGACGCGCGCTGGCCCGGCGGCGCGCGGATCGCGGTGCAATTTGTGCTGAATTACGAGGAGGGTGGCGAGAATTGCATCCTGCACGGTGATGCGGCCTCCGAGGCCTTTCTGTCCGAGATTGTCGGTGCCCAGCCATGGCCCGGACAGCGGCACTGGAACATGGAATCCATCTACGAGTATGGCGCGCGCACCGGGTTCTGGCGGCTGTATCGCCTGTTCACCGGCGCGCGCGTGCCGGTCACGGTTTATGGAGTGGCTTCCGCGCTCGCACGAAGCCCCGAGCAGGTCGGTGCCATGCAGTCCGCCGGGTGGGAGATCGCTTCGCACGGGCTGAAATGGATCGACTACAAGGATCACAGTCCCGAGGCTGAAGCGGCGGACATGGCAGAGGCGATCCGGCTGCATGAGGAGGTCACGGGCGCGCCGCCGCAGGGCTGGTACACCGGGCGCTGCTCGGCGGACACGGTTCGGTTGGCCGCCGAAACCGGACAATTCGACTATATCTCCGATACTTATGATGACGATCTGCCCTACTGGGTGAAGGTCGGGGCGCGCGATCAGCTCATCATCCCCTATACGCTCGATTGCAACGACATGCGCTTCGCCACGCCGCAGGGGTTCAATTCGGGCGATCAGTTCTACGCCTATCTGAAGGATACGTTCGACACGCTCTATGAGGAGGGCGGGCAGATGATGTCGATCGGGCTGCATTGCCGCCTGATCGGTCGACCGGGGCGGATCGCGGCGCTGAAGCGGTTCATCGCCTATGTGCAGGACCATGCCGACGTCTGGAGCGCGCGGCGGATCGACATCGCCCGGCATTGGCGCGAGACCCACCCGCCCCGGACCCGCTTCCAGCCGTCCCGGATGGACCGTGCGGAGTTCGTGCAGGCATTTGGCGGTATCTATGAACATTCGCCATGGGTCGCTGAGCGCGCGTGGCATCTGGAGCTTGGCCCGGCCCATGACAGCGCGGCGGGACTGGCGAACGCGCTTGCGCGGGTCTTCCGGTCCGCGTCGAAGCAGGAACGGCTGGTAGTGCTGCAATCGCACCCTGATCTGGCGGGCAAGCTGGCCTCGGCCAAGCGCCTGACGGCCGACAGCACCGCCGAGCAGGCCAGCGCCGGGCTCGACGCGCTGACCGACAGTGAACGCGCGGAGTTCCAGCGCCTGAACACGGACTATGTCGCGAAACATGGCTTTCCGTTCATCATCGCTGTGCGCGATCACGGCAAGGCTGGCATTCTTTCGGCGTTCAAAACCCGGATCGACAACGACACAGCGGTCGAGTTCGACATGGCGTGCGCGCAGGTGGAACGCATCGCGCAACTGCGGCTTGAGGCTCTGTTATGACCGCGTATGCCTTTCCGCCCGGCGGGTTGCCGAACCAGACCGCGCATCCCGAGGGCACAGCGGTCTTTACCGAGGCCTATGCGGTGCTGCCCGCAAATACCCAGCGCGATATCGTCACCTCCTTCCTGCCCGGCTGGGAGGCGACCCGCGCATGGGTGCTGGCCCGGCCTCTGACCGGGTTCGCCGAGACCTTCGCGCAATACGCGCTGGAGATCGCGCCGGGGGGTGGCTCGTTGCAGCCGGAGCCGGAAGTGGGAGCGGAGGCCGTGCTTTTCGTGGCCTTTGGAGAGCTACAACTGACACTGAGCGGCACCGCGCACATGCTGAAGCCGGGCTCTTATGTCTACATCCCGCCCGGGGCGCGCTGGACCTTGTTCAACATCGGCGATCTGCCAGCGGGCTTTCACTGGATTCGCAAGAAATTCGTGCCAGGCCCGGGGTTGATGCTGCCCGACCCGCTGGTGACCCATGAGCGCGACGTGCCGGCGGTTTCGATGCCCGATTGCGACGGGGTTTGGGCCACGCAACGTTTCGTGGACCCGCTCGATCTGAGCCACGACATGCATGTGAATATCGTGAATTTCAAACCGGGCGGGCGGATCCCCTTTGCCGAGACCCATGTTATGGAGCATGGGCTTTACGTGTTGCAGGGAACGGCGGAATACCTGCTGAACAAGGATTGGGTGAGCGTGGGGGCCGGCGATTTCCTGTGGCTCCGGGCCTTCTGCCCGCAGGCCTGCATCGCCACCGGAGATGAGCCGTTCCGCTATCTGCTCTACAAGGACGTGAACCGCCATGTTCCCCTCTGAGATCGTCGCGCAGCCGCTGACCGCCGAGGCGTTTGCGCCGTTCGGCGATGTGTTAGAACTCAAGGATGCGCCGGACAAGCTGATCAATGCCGGGCTCTGCGGGCGGCATCATGACCTCGCAACGCTCGATTTCGGCCCCGGTGGGCGGGCCGGGATCAGCTTCTTTGATGCGCAGCCGCGCGCGCTGCCCTACCGGCTCGACCTACTGGAGCGGCATCCCGAGGGCAGTCAGGCCTTTATGCCGATGAGCCAGACCTCGTTTCTGGTGATCGTTGCGCCCGACGCGGGGGGGCGCCCGGGTCTGCCGCAGGCATTTCTGACGACGCCGGGGCAGGGCGTGAATTACCACCGGGGGACATGGCACGGGGTTCTCACGCCGCTCCATGCGCCCGGATTGTTCGCAGTTGTGGACCGGATCGGCGACACGCCCAATCTGGAGGAGTTTTTCCTTGATCCGGCAATTACCGTGATCGCATAGTCCTTTGCAGCCCGGTCAAAACGGGCGGATCAACTTGGGGGACAGGCCGTCATGGCAGATCTTTATTATTATTCCGACCCGGACGACACGCCACCCTTGGCGCAGACGATCCCGCTCGGGTTTCAACACGTGCTAGCGATGTTCGCGTCGAACGTCACGCCGTCCATCATTGTTGCCGGGGCTGCGGGCCTTGCGTTCGGCAGTGCCGAACAGGTGTATCTCATTCAGATGGCGATGCTCTTTGCCGGGGTGGCGACGCTGTTCCAGACCGTTGGCCTCGGCCCGGTCGGCGCGCGGCTGCCGATCATGCAGGGGACGAGTTTCGCTTTTGTGGGGGTGCTGGCGGGGATCGCGGCGACGCAAGGGCTGGGCGTGGCGCTCACGGCCTGCCTGATCGGCGGGACGATCCATTTCCTGCTTGGCTCGGTGATCAAGCATCTTCGGTTTCTGTTCCCGCCGCTGGTGACGGGTCTCGTGATCCTCGCCATCGGCCTCTACCTGATCCCGGTCGCCATCAAATACGCGGCCGGGGGCGCGGCGACCTTCCAGATGGAAGCGCCGAGTTTCGGCTCGCTTATGCATTGGTCGGTTGCGCTCACCGTTGTCGTGGTCGCGCTGATCCTGAAGTTCTTCACGCGCGGTATCCTGAGCAGCGCGGCCATCCTCGTCGGTCTGATCGCGGGCTATCTGCTGGCGCTGGCCTTTGGCATGGTCAATTTTGCTCCGGTCGCCAATGCCGCGCTGTTCACGACGATCACGCCCTTGCCCTACGGGTTCGAATTCAATCTCGGCGCGGTGTTCGCGGTGACGCTGGTGTCGATCGTCTCGGCCATCGAAACGGTGGGGGATGCCTCGGCAACGACCAAGGCCGGCGCGGGGCGCGAGGCGACGGATCGCGAGATCGCCGGGGCGACCTATGCGGACGGGCTCGGCACGGCGGTCGCAGCGGTGTTCGGCGGGTTGCCGAACACGTCGTTCAGCCAGAATGTCGGCATTGTCAGCATGACCGGGATCATGTCGCGCCATGTGGTGACCGTGGGCGCTCTGGTCCTGATCGTCTGCGGCTTGCTGCCCAAGGTCGGCGCGGTGATCGCGTCTATGCCACTCCCGGTGCTCGGAGGCGGGGTGATCGTGATGTTCGGGATGGTCGCTGCGGCGGGGCTGAACGTACTGACCGAGATCGAGATGAACCGCCGCAACATGGTGATCATCGCAGTATCGCTGGCCGCAGGTCTGGGTCTGAACCTTGTTCCGGAGGCGGTGCAATATGTGCCCGGCATTTGGAAAACCCTTCTGACTTCGGCGGTGGCCCCGACCGCCATTATCGCGATCGTCCTCAATCTAGTTCTGCCCGAAGAGATTTGAGGGGGCGGGCGCGCCAGCGGCGCGCGCAGGGGCTCTGCCCCCGCACCCCCGGGATATGTCCAGCCAAAGGAAAACAAGAGAGCCTGCGCCCAGACCTTTGGCGTGGAACGCTTTGGTGTCACGGCCTCTTGCCCTGCGCTGTGAATCGTGGCCTCTTGCTGTGGACCCAACCCATGGAGGCCAACATGAAAGACGACAACTTCCTGCGCGAGAACAATGCCCGTCACCTCTGGCATCCCATGGGCCATCCCGGGGACATGCAGGCTAACCCGCCCACCATCATCACCGGCGCGCATGGCTCCACGATCCGCGACATGGACGGGCACGAGGTCGTCGATGCCGTGGGTGGGCTGTGGTGCGTGAACCTTGGCTACTCGAATGACAAGATCAAGGATGCCATCGCCAAGCAACTCTATGATTTGCCATATTATTCGGCTTTCGCGGGGACCACGAACCCCACCGCGATCGAGGCCTCCTACATGGTCCGCGAGTTCTTCGCTGAGGACGGGATGGAGCGCGTGTTCTTCACCTCGGGTGGGTCCGACAGCGTGGACACCTGCCTGCGGCTCGCGCGGCAGTATCACCGGCTGCGCGGCGAGCCGAACCGGACCAAGTTCCTGAGCCTCAAGAAGGGCTATCACGGGACCCATTTCGGGGGCGCATCCGTCAATGGAAACAACCGCTTCCGGATCAATTACGAGCCGCTCCTGCCGGGCTGCTTCCACCTGCCCGCGCCCTACACCTATCGCAACCCCTTCGACGAGACCGACCCCGCGCGGCTTGCGCAACTGATCGCCAAGACCGCCGAAGACGAGATCCAGTTCCAAGGTCCGGGCAGCATCGCGGCCTTCATCATGGAGCCCATTCAGGGCGCGGGCGGCGTGATCGTGCCGGATGCGTCTTTCATGAAGCTGATGCGCGAGATCTGTGATCGGCACGGCATCCTGATGATCGCCGATGAGGTCATTACCGGCTTCGGGCGCACCGGCGACTGGTCGGGCTCGCGGCATTGGGGTGTGAAGCCTGATATGATGAGTACCGCCAAGGGGATCACGTCGGGCTATATCCCGGTGGGCGCGGCACTGATGAACGGTAAGGTTGCGGAAGTCTTCGAAAACTCGGATGCCGAGGGCGCGATCTTCCACGGCTATACCTATTCGGCGCACCCGGTGGGCGCGGCGGCGGTGGTGGCTTGCCTCGAAGAGACCCAGCGGATCAACACGGCGGCCAATGCCGGGCCGCGCGGCACGCAGCTCTTTGAGGGCGTGAAGGCGCTGGCGGAGAAACATGACATCATTGGGGATGTGCGCGGTGGCCACGGGCTCATGACGGGGATCGAACTGGTCTCGGACAAGTCAGCCAAGACGCCGATGGATATGGACACGATGAAGCGCATCCACAAGGCGACCTATGAGGCTGGCTGCATGGTCCGGCTCGGGGCGCATAATATCCTGATGTCGCCGCCGCTGGTGATTACCGAGGACGAGGTGAACCGGGTGCTGTCGGCGCTCGATGCGGGCTTCGCAGCGGCCTGACCGGTCTCAGGTCAGGTCGGGGTCGTCGTAAGAGGCCACGTAGGAGTCGATCAGCCGGTCGATCGCCTGCCGTGAGATCTTTACCTGCTCTTCGTCGAAGCCCAGAGACGCGACCATTTTCCATGTCCCGTACATCTGGGTGACGATCAGGTAGCCCAGTTCGCGGCAGGCGTTCTGGGACAGGTCGGGGTAGCTGATCTTGATCTCATGCGCGAGAACCATCTGCACCAGTTCATACTGGCTGCGCAGGTTCTTTTTGATGTCGTCATTCGCGGCAGCGCGGGCGAACAGCGCGTCATAGACCTGATCGTCGACCGGTTTCGGGCTGCCCTTGTCGGCAAGTTGGTTGAACCAGAAATCAATGAACGTCTTCAGCCGTTTAACATCGTCCGCGTCATTGATCGCGACCATCAGCCGTTCGCGGTAGAGATCGGCGAGATAATTGCATAAAGCGAGGGCAAGCTCGTCCGGGTCCTTGAAATAGTGGCGGATCAACTGCCGTGTCATCCCGCCTTCCCCGGCGACCTGATCATAGCTCGGCAGGGACACGCCATGTGTCATGATCGCGTCGAAGAGCGCCCGGACAATCTCCGGCCTGCGAATGTCTCTGATTTTCTTGGCCATGGTCCGGGGTATCTGGTCGGCAATCATCACGTTTTGGTGATAGTATACCGATCACGGTGTACGCTCCACCCCTTGACGACATTCAGTTATTGGCCGGCCGGGTTCAGCGTGCACCGCGCGCCCGCCAGAATGGAGCCGTCGGGGTTGGGCAGCGTCAGTCGCAGCCCGAAGGTGCCGGTTGCGGCGTCAAGAACCGGGTCGATCACGTCGAGGGTCGCCTGCCGTGTCCGACCATCCTCCAGTGTGACGGTCAGCCTGTCGCCGGGGGTGAGTTTGCTGCGTTCGGAGGTCGGGAAGTAGCTCTCCACATAGAGCGTGTCGAGTTCTGCAAGCCGCAGGATTGGGGTCTGCTCGGTATAGACTTCGCCCGGAGACATGAAGCGCTCGGTCACAACGGCGTCAAAGGGCGCCCGGATGCGTTTGCGTTCGAGCGCGGCCTGCGCGGCTTTCAGCTCCTCTTGGGCCAATGCATTGTCAAACCTTGCCTTTTCCGCCTCGATCCGCGCTACCTCATAGGCCAGTTCGGCCTCTTCGAGATCGTCGGCAACGGTCAGCCCACGGTCGTCGAGCAGACGGAGGCGGTCTGCCTTCAGCTTTGCGCTGGCCGCGCGTACGGTGGCAAGGCGCAGGTCGGTATCGTCCTGCACGACAAGCTCGGCCCGGGCGATGCGGGCCCGCTCTTCGCTGGCCTCGAACTCCGCAAGAACCTGACCGGCCCGGACGGCATCGCTGCGGTCCACGTGAATCTGGGCGACAACCCCGGTTGCGTTGGCACCGAGATCGACGGTGGACTTGCTGGTGATGATGCAGTCCCGGGCCATTGCCGGGGCGGCGAGGGCTCCCAGAACCAGGGCCATAAGGGCGAGTCGGTGTGCGTGCATGGGTGTGATCCGTTGCGTCAGGGCTCGTATTTAGCATAGAGCCCGGTTCTCATGGCGAATTTTCATTTTGACTAAATACTTTCGCTTTGACAATCTTGCTGCATTCGGGGGGTCGGAATTTTGGAAACCTCTTTATTTTTTTCCGGGTAGCTGGGTATGACCAGACATGACCGCAAGCTCAGGCAGCGTACCGCGCGCCTGCGCAACAGCATTTCCGGGCGTGTGCTCGCAGAAGTGTTGGAGCCGCGCGTCCTGTTGTCGGCCGATCTTTTCCCCATCGCCGGCACCATCTCCGCGCCCGGCGAGGAAGACCGCTATGCCATCACCCTGTCCGATCCCGCCCGCGTCACCTTCGACTCGCTGAGCAACTCCGAACTCACATGGGTTCTGCAAGGCCCTGACGGGACCGACATCCGGCGCGACTTCGACACCAGCGACGGGCGCTATCGGGGCACCGCGCCCGTCATTGACATGATGCGTGGAGACTACACACTCACGGTCTCGGGACAGGGCGGCCAGACCGGTGACTACGCGTTCCAGCTCAAGGACCTCGCGGACGCCGAGGCGCTCACCGAGAACACGCCAACCACGGCAACCCTGCCGACCGGGCGGGAGACCGAGATCTTTACCTTCACGGCGGAGGCCGGTCAGTCGGTGTTTCTCGATTTCAGCGAGGACACCGACCAGACCCTTGGCACATGGGCGTTGCTGGATGAGCTTGGGACCGTTCTGGACAGTGACACGCAGCTGCGTCAGGAACGTGTCGACTTGACCCGTTCGGGCACTTACACGCTGCTCATAGAAGGGCCGGTGACGGGCGATGCGCCCGCCAGCGCCACGTTCCAGGTCTCGCTCAGCGATACGTTTGGCTTCGAGTACACCGCAGGGACTGAGGCCAGCGGCCAATTTGCGGCCATCGGTGACCGGCACATCCACCGCTTCACGGTCGGGGCTGACGCGGATTTTGCGCTCAGCGGAACCCAGCCGAACTGGACGCTCGACTGGCAATTGCGCGGCCCGAATGGCGAGATTGGCGACGGGTCCGGTCTGTTCCCCGCGAACACCGCGCCGCAAACCTTTTCGCTGGAGGCCGGCGACTACGTGCTCATCGTGGAAGGGCGGGATGAAAGCCTGCCCTCCTATACCTTCACCCTCAGCGAGACGGGCCCGTTCTCCGGCACCGCGACGGATATCACCGCGACTGCGCAGAGCGTGGGCGATGTGCTGGAGGCCGAACTGCTGCGCGCCGGTGAATTGCGGCGGTTCGATTTCACGCTGACCGCGCCGCAAGCGTTGCGCTTCGAGGCTTTGTCGGCGAACGCGAACGCGTCGATGGAGCTCTACACCGAGACGGGCCAGCTCTACACGCTTGCGTCGCTCAACCCGTCGAGCGCATTTTTCAACCGGATCGAGGTTCAGCCGGGAACCTATTCGCTTCTCGTGCGGGCCAAGGTCGACAATGCCGGGCAGGTGAAGATGCGGCTGGTGGATGACGATCAGGTCACGTCGCATGACCCGGCGACCGGTCCCTTTGTGGCTGTGCTGGATGAGACCGCCGCGCAACAGAATTTCTCCATCGAGCTGCGCTCCGGTGACCGGCTGTTCGTCGATCCGCAAGGTGGCATTGCCACTGCCGGGCGCGCGGATTTGTCGCTTTGGCGGGTCTACGATCCGCTCGGGCGGGAAATCATCGACATCTGGTCCGGCGATTTCGGCCACGAGGTCGCAACCGCAGCGATGGACGGCACCTATGTGATCACCGTGCGGCGCCCCTCGAACGCGGTCATCACGCAGCAGACAGCGCTGATCCGTGTCGAGAACCCCACGGTGCAGCCGCTCACGCTCGGGCAGAGCTATGCGGTGGACGTGGCCTCGCCGGGGCAGGTGTTCGATTATACGTTCACCCTCGACGCGCCCGCGCAGGTTCTGTTCGATTACCTGCGCACCGATAGCCAGTATGGCGACTTGCGCTACAGCATCCTCGACCGCGATCGGGCGCTGGTCAGCGGCTCTGGCCTCTATCTGCGCGATGTGGACGACAACCTGCATGACCTGCCATCGGGTGCATACACTTTGCGGCTTTTCGGAAACCGGGACGGCACCGGCCAGGCCGAATTCCGTTTGCTGTCGGTCAGCGACGTGGCCCCGACTGCGCTTGGAGCCCGCCTGACAGGCACGCTCGATCCGGGCGGGCAGGCGCTGATCGTTGCGGTGGAGGCGGAGGCGGGGAGCCGGGTCGGCATCGACGTGAATGCGCTCAGCGGCGGCAATACCTTCTACAACATCCGAACGCAGTTTCTCGATCCGCTGGGCAGGCATCTGGGCAATGGCTCCATTGAGGCGGGCGACTCTTTCTTCGAGGCTGCGCAAACGGGCCGCTACCTGATCCTGATCGACGCGCAGGCGGGTCAATCGTTGCCAGTCGATTATGACTTTACGCTGCTCGATGTGCCGCTGGAGGAGAAGACCTTGACGGTGGGGGCGGCGGTGACCGACCAAATCACCGTCCCGTTTGGCCAGATCCGGTACAGCCTGACGCTCGACACGGAAACCGATCTTCTGCTCGATCAGATCTCCGCGTCGCCTGCGCAATATACAATTTTCGATGCGAATGGCACGGAGCTTGATTTCGGCACGCGCTCACTCAACACGTGGGACCCGCCGGCGCGGCTGACACGGCTCGGAGCGGGCACTTATAGCATCGTGGTGTCGGGCAGCGGCAATGCCACGCCGGACCTGAACTTCACGCTGCGCGATCTGTCTCAGGCAACGCCGCTTCCCATTGATACCGTGACGACAGTGACCGGCGAGGGTCCTGCGACCGTCTACAGCTTCGAGGCGCAGGCCGATGATACGCTGTTTTTCGACTACCAGACCGGAACCGGAACCGGCGGCTGGGTGCTGCTGGATCCGACAGGGGCGGTGATTTTCAACACGCGCAACACGTCCGACCATTTCCTCGAACTCAGCCAACCGGGCACCTACACGCTCATCGTCGACCGTGCGCCGACCTCGGATGACGCGTTCTCCACCACGTTCCGGGTGACGCAGCCCACTGTGACCCGCAAGCCGATTGCCGTCGGCGATGCGGTGGCGGACACGCTCGCGGCACCGCGCGACCGGATGGAATATAGCCTGTCGCTCGCCGAGGCTAGCGAGCTTTATCTCGATACACGGGTCAATTCGGCGGAAATCCAGTGGCAGCTTCTGGATGCGGCGGGCAATGCGGTCACACCCCTGCTTGCGATAAACAGCTACACGGTGTCTGAGCGGCTTCTGCGTCTCGCGCCGGGGGATTACACGCTGGTGATGCAGGGTCTGGGCGACTACTTTGGCCCGCTCGAATTTGCCTTGATCGACACCGCCACGGCGATCCCGCTCGTGGACAACACCGCCACGGGGGTGCGATCGATCTCGCCGTCGGATGCGGATGATCTGTTCACGTGGGACGGGCAGGCCGGTGACATCATCGAGCTGGATGCCCTGATCAATGTGGGGAACAAGACTCTAACGATCATCGCCCCCTCGGGGGCAACGGCCGCCTATTTCGGTTCGCTGCAGGATATCAGCGCGCTGACGCTGCGCGAGACCGGGCGCTATCTGTTCGTGCTTCAGGGTTGGTTGACCAATACGTCCGAGGACTACAGCCACGCCTTCGTGGTGCGAAAGACCGGCACCGCGCCTGCCGAAACGCTCATCGGCGAAGAGATCGCGCTTGGCGAGACCGTGACGGGGGCCACAGCTGCGGCGAACACGCCTGTCAATTACCGCCTCACATTGACCGAACGAAGCTACCTTGTGCTCGACGGGCAGACCTCGAACATAGGGCTGACGCTGACGAGCTCCGATCCGTTGGGGCGCGTTCTCGAGCCGACCGATCTGCGCAAGCGGATCGATGCGACCTTCAACATGACCGCGGACCGCACCGCGCGGCAGGTGGTGGAGCTTGGGCCGGGCGAGTATCAGGTCTCGGTCTCTAGCACGGCGGAGACGGCGGGCTATGCGTTCCGGCTGCTCGATCTGGACAGCGGGACGCCCTTGACCCCGGGCACACCGCTGGAGTTGACCCTCGATCCCGCCAACCGGATGCATGTCATCACCGTCCCGGCCACGGCAGGCGAGGTGGTGCAACTGACCATGGGCGTGGATGGGGATTTTCAGGACTGGCTGATCCTCGATCCGTTGGGGCGAAAGGTGGAGGATGGGACAGTCTTGTCCGCGCTCAGCTTTGTTGCGGGGGTTTCGGGCGATTACACGCTGCTGATCGACGGGCGCGTCGGAAATACCGTGCCGCGCAATGTGACGGTCAGCCGGGATGGCGGCGTCATTCCGATCCAGACCGGCGAGGTGGTCACGACAAACCTCCAAGCCAACGGCGCCACGGGGTATTTCTCGCTCACGCTGGACAGCGCAACACTTCTCTACATGGATTTGCGCAACACATCCGGCGCGGCGCGCTGGACGGTTCGGGACGAGACCGGGCGGGAAATCGAGGCGAACGTGCCCGGCGAGCGCTTCTTCTACGCCCCTGCGGGCACGTTGAGCCTGACATTCTGGACCTCCGGTGGCCTTGGCGAGGACTACACGTTCCGGGTTGTGGACGTCTTTGCGCAATCGACCGAGATCGACGTCGACACGGAGGTCTCGTTCAACCTGCCGGTCGCAACCGACATCAAGGCGTTTCATTTCGAGGGCGTGGCCGGTCAGGAGGTGCGCTTCGATCTCGGCACGATCTCGCAATCGTCGTTCGGGTCATCGTATTACATGATCGACCCGACAGGACGGGTGATCCGGCAGGGCTCGTTCGACAATTTCGATCTCACACCGCTGGAACATGACGGCCGGTATGCGCTGGTTCTCGTCCCGCCTGCGGGGCGCAGCGGCGATCTGGATGTCACCTTCACCTTGCGCAGCCATGCCGAAGTGCGCCGTGATTTGGCCTATGGCGAGCGGGTGCGCGAGATGCTGCCCGACGTGGGCGGGTTTCTGCGCTACGATTTTACCAAGAGCGACGATGGCGAAGTGTATTTCGACAGCCTCGTCAATGACAGCTCGCTGCGCTGGCGCCTAATCGACAGTCGCAACCAGACCGTTTCCGACCATAATTTTGCAGAAGACCGCGGGCTCACATCGCGCGTATTCCTCGCGGCGGGCGCGTATCAGCTTTTGGTCTATGACACCGCCGATGACGTGCCCGAAGCAGCGTTCCGGCTGCTTGAGTTTGCCTCGCTTCCGCAAATCACGCCGGGTCAGCCCATCGTCGCGGAGCTTGATCCGGGTACGCTCACCCGGGGGTTCCGGTTCGACGGTGTCGCCGGGCAACGGTTTTTCGCCGATGTCAGCCTTGGGGCCTCAAGCCCGGTCAGTTGGCGTCTGATCGCGCCGTCTGGAAAACCGGTGTTCGAGACGTACCCGGTCGGAGATATCGCGGCCTTCGAGCTTGCCGAGACCGGCACGTATGTCCTTCTCTTCGAAGGTCTGGTGAGCAATGCCACGCCACAGCGGATACGGGCAAATCTGCTCGAAACACCGACGCGGGCGGATGTGGTTGCGGCCTCCACGCCGCGCGCCGCGCCCGATCTCGTGGCGCGGGCGATCAGCGTGGCGGCGGCGGGTCCGGTGCAGGCCGGTGCGCCGGTGACTGTGAGTTGGGACGTGGAAAATACCGGGGAGGCGCCCGCGCCGGTCACGCGAGACCGGGTGATCCTGCGCCGCGCTGATACCGGCGAGATCGTTGGGCTCGCGGTGACACCTGAGGCCAGCGGGCCGCTGGTCCCCGGCGCGACGCTCTCGCGTCAGGTGTCGTTGCGCCTGCCGAGCGGGGCCTTGGGAAGCGGTGATCTGATCGCGGAGATCGAGGTCGATATCGCCAATGACGCGAATGAGCGCGATGGCGGGATCGCCCCCGAGCAAAACAACATCGCGACCTTTGCCTTCACCTCCCTGACCGATCTGCTCCCCGACCTGATCGCGCGCGATCTTACTGTCTCGCCCGCGTCGGGCTGGGAGGCGGGCGAGAGCGTGACGATCTCCTGGGTCACCGAAAACGCCGGGGAGGCGCCCGTCAGCGCCGATTTCGCCGAGCAACTGCGTGTACGCAACGGCAGCGCGTCCGGTGATCCGGTTTTCGTGCTCGAAACCCTGCCCTATGGCGTGGCGCAAGATGGGATCATCGGGGTCGGCGAGAGCCGCGCGCGGAGCGTCACGGTGACATGGCCCGAGAGCGCCAATCTGGGTGTTGGCGAGATTCTCTTCGATGTGATCACCGATCTCGACCAGACCGTGCCGGAAAGCAACGAGGACGGGACCGGTGAGATCAACAATACGCTGGTTTATGCCCAGGACAACGCGCCTGACGTGATCGTAGAGGCCCTGACGGTGCAGCAAACCGGGCTGGAGGCGGGCGATCAGGTCACGATCACGTGGCAGGTCCGCAATCAGGGCTCGACCAGTACGCCGAACGGCTGGAATGACCGGGTGCGGCTCTACAATGAGACCGTCCGGACCTATGTGCTCCAGCAAGACATTCCGTTCGAGCTTGGTGATGAAGGCGCGTTGGCGCCGGGCGAGGTCCGGGACCGCAGTTTCACGTTTCACTTGCCCGAGGGGCTGACCGGGGCCGGCAGCTTCTGGTTCGATGTGCAACTCGATGTCTGGCCAACAAATCTGCGCGAGCTCAATCCGGCGGGCGATGCCGAAGCGAATAACCGGGCCGTTGTGTTTTTCGACGCCGCTGCGCGCACCTATCCCGATCTGCAAGTGGCGGGGCTTGTCGTCACGGGCCAGGCGCAGGCCGGAGCGCCTCTGGCATTGTCATGGGAGGTCACCAATGCCGGGCCGGAGGACGCGGGAACGCGCAGCGATCAGGTGATCCTGAGCCGGGACGATGTCATCGGGAACAACGACGATATCGTGCTTGGAACGCTGGATGCAGACGCGCTCGCGGCCGGGGCCTCGCGGACCGAAAGCCTGCAAGTGAGCCTGCCGGACACGCTGACGGGCGACTACACGCTCGCGATCCGGGTGGATTCCGCGGGCGTGGTCGAAGAGGGAAGCGACGAGGGCAATAACGAGGCCCGCACGTCCCTGAGCGTCAGCGCGAGCCTGCAACCCGATCTGCGGGTGGAAGCGGTGACCGGGCCCATTGTCGGCAGTTGGGAAGAGAGTGTCAGCATCACGTGGCGCGTGGGCAATGACGGGCTGGAGGTCGCTGGCGGCGCGTGGTCTGACGAGGTCTACCTGTCGCGCGACCGGGTGCTGGATCAGGCTGACCAACTGCTTGTGGCGCGTACGCAAAGTGACGCGCTTGCGCCGGGGGCGTCCTATACCGCCAGCGCCGATGTGCAGATCCCGGGGGGGATCACCGGGACATTCTACCTGATCGTGGTCACGGACAGTGGCGCGGTCGTTGCTGAAGGGGCGAATGAGGCGAACAACACCGGGGCGACGCTGGAGCCGTTGACGATTTCGGCGCGTCCGACCCCCGATCTCGTGGTCTCAGACATCGCCGCGCCGGCCAATGTCTCGCCGGGTGCGCCGTTCGAGATCAGCTGGCAGGTGGAGAATATCGGCGAGGCCGAGGCCCGCGCGCCCTTCGTGGACGGGGTGTACCTCACCCAGACAGGCACGCTGAGCGGCGCGCGGTATCTGGGCGAGGTGACCCGGCTCTCGGCACTAGCGCCGGGTGAGCGCTACGAGGGCAGTCGGACGGCGACGATGCCGGTGCTGGCCGATGGTGACTGGCGCATTCTGGTCATCACCGATTTCCGGAGCCAAGTCTATGAGCAGGAGCGCGAAGAGAATACCCGCGTCGATGACGAGAGCCTGACCCTGAGCACGCCCGATCTGGTGGTGACGAATTTCTCCGCCGCCGAGACTGCGGCCTCCGGCGATGTGCTGACTTTGAGCTGGACCGTGTCGAACCAAGGCGGCGGGGTTGCTCTTGGCGGTCGGGTGGACCGCATCTACCTGTCGCGGGACGGCGCCGTCGATGGCGGTGATCTGCTCTTGCACAAACGCAGCGCGGGGCTGCTCGATCCCGGCACGGGCGAGACCTTCACGCAGGATGTGATCCTGCCCATCGGAGCCAGTGGCGCCTACCAACTTCTGCTTGTGACCGATGCGACGGACACGGTCGAGGAGAAGGCCGGGGAGGACAATAATGCGGCGGCGCGCGATCTTGGGGTGACGCTCTCGCCGCATAGCGATCTGGCGGTGAGCGATGTGACGGCGCCCGCGCTCACCGTGGCCGACCCGGCGGTGATCACGGTCGGTTGGACGGTGAGCAATGTTGGCGGGGAGGTGGGGCGCGAGACCGGCTGGACGGATCGGGTGATGGCCTCGCGCGACGATGTGATCGGCGATGGCGACGACTTCGTGCTTGGGGAGTATGAACGGTTCGGGCGGCTTGCCGCTGGCGCGTCCTACATCCGCAGCGAGCAGATCAGCCTGCCGCCGGGCTTCTCTGAGCGGCTCCGCATCTATGTGGCGGCCGATGCCAGCGATGAGGTCTTCGAGAACGGCCTCAAGGACAACAATACAGCAGAGGTGGCGCATCCGGTCGACATCGCCCGTGCGCCCTTCTCTGATCTGACCGTCACTTCCATTGCCGCCGGGGCGGCGGTGCTCAGCGGCACCGATCTGGAGGTATCCTGGACTGTGCGCAATGACGGGATTGGGGCCACAGACCGGGCGACCTGGACCGATCGGGTGATCCTGTCGCGCAACCCCGATGGGTCGGGTGCGCTGGTGACCGAGTATTACGAGCATTTGGGTTTTCTGGCGCAAGGCGACAGCTATACGCGCACCGGCACGGTCCGCATCCCCGATGGCACAGATGGCACCGTCTATGTCCGGGTCGAGACCGGCGGCCCCTATGAATTCATCTATACCGATAACAACCGCTCCACCATCGAGGCGGTCACGGTCGCGCTCGCGCCCTCCGCCGATCTTCAGGTCGCCGAGATCGCCACCTTCGAGGAGGCCGAGGAAGGCGAGGAGATCGACATCGCATGGCGCGTTGTGAACGCGGGCCTTGCAGCAACGGATACCAGTTGGAATGATGCCGCCTTCCTTGTCTCGGTCGATGGCTCGCAGCCGAGCATTTATCTGGGCCGGTTTGGCAACGATAAGGTGCTGGAGCCCGGCGAGAGCTATCAGCGCACCGAGCGCGTCACGCTACCGGCCAAGATCGAAGGGGCCTACCGGCTCGAAATCGTCACCGATATCGACAACACGGTGTTCGAGAACGGGGTGGCGGAGGACAATAACCGCGCCGCCGATGATCGCCCGATTACGGTTGCGCTGAAGCCGCGTCCGAACCTGACCGTGGCGTCGGTCGTGGTGGCGCCGAACGTGGCCGCCGGTGGCAGCCTGTCGGTCGATTTCGAGGTTCTGAACCAAGGCGCGGTCGAGGCAACCGGAGACTGGACCGACCGGGTCTACCTGTCTCTGGACGACAAGCTGTCCTCCGACGACGTTCTTATCAGTGAGACCGGCAACCCGCTGGCGCTGGCCAATGGCGAGCGCTACGCGATCACGAGCGCGGTGGGCACGGTGCCGCTGCGCTGGTCCGGGGATGCCTATGTGCTGGTCTCGACCGATGCGCGGGGCAACGTGGACGAGTACCCGTTCGAGAGCGACAATGTGCGTGCCGAGCGGTTCACGGTGACGGGCCTGCCGCGTCCCGATCTGGTCACGAGCGATGTGGTCGCGCCGAGCCAGGCGGTCTACGGCTCCGAGGTCGAGCTGCGCTACACGGTGACGAACCTTGGGGCGGGCGCGACGCTTACGGACACATGGCGCGATACGATCTGGATCGCGCGGGATGCGCGCCGTCCGAACACCGCCGAATTTGCCGATATCGCCGGGGCCGACTTCCTAAAGGGCAACTCCGCGCGGCTCCTGACCACCGTGACCCATACCGGTACGCTGGAGGTTGGCGAGAGCTACGAGATGACCGTGCGGGTGACGATCCCCGCCGACCTGCCAAGCGGGACCTATTTCCTGACGCCATGGTCCGACAGCTATGACGTGGTGCAGGAAGACACGCTCGCGATAAACATTAACCCGGACGATCCGAACGCCTTCGACAACAACAATTACAAGGGCCGCCAGATCGAGGTTCTGGGCTTCGAGCCGGTGCTGCCGGACCTTGTGGTGCGCGATGTGACGTCCGAGGGGCCGGTAACAGCGGGAGATGGTCCGCTCAGAGTCAGTTGGACGGTCGAGAACGAGGGGCTGATCGAGACCGGGGCCACGGGTTGGGTGGACCGGGTTTATCTGTCGGACAAGCCGACGCTTGGCACGTTCGGGGAAACCCTTTGGTATCTGGGCGATGTGCGCCGTGAAGGCGGGCTCGGGGCCGGGCAGAGCTACTCTGAGACCCGCAGCTTCGATCTGCCGCCCTCGGCGCAGGGCCAGTATGTCCATGTGATCACCGATGCCTCGGTGCGCGGACGGCAGGCGGTGGTCGAGGACGATGAGGGCAACAACGTCGCGAGCGGCGCGGCGGATGTGCTCGGCGCGCCTGCCGATCTGCGGGTTATTGCCGTTGCCGCGTCCGAGGGCACGCGCTCTGGTGAGACCGCGCAGGTCACCTGGACCGTGGAGAATGTCGGCGGGCCGGTCTGGGAGGGCACCGAATACTGGGCGGATTCGATCTGGCTGTCGCGCGATCCGGTGTTCGACCGCAACCGCGCCACCTTCCTCAAGACCGTGGTGCGCAGCAACACGGGCGGGCTGGCGGCGGGCGGGCTTTACACCGAGACCGCCGAGGTGACGCTGCCGCCGGGCAGCGATGGGGCATATTACCTGCATGTGGCGACGGATGTGGGCGGCTTCTCGGCGCTGCCGAACAGCGAATTGACCTCTGGCAACGCCCTCAACACCCGGAGTTTCTACCGCAGCACCGTGTACGAGACCGAAGACGATCCCACCGGCAATCTCGGGCGCGGCACGATCTCGGTGACCTATGCCGAGCCCGATCTGGTGGTCGGCAACCTGTCCGTGCCAGCCGATGCGGCCAGTGGCGGGCAGGTTCCGGTGACGTTTACGGTCACCAACCAAGGCACCCGCGAGACCCGCGAGAGCGTCTGGCATGACCGGGTGTTCCTGTCGCGGGATGGCTCGCTCGACCGGCAGGATTACATGCTTGGCGAGTTCCGGCGCGTGGGCAGTCTGGCGGCGGGTGAGAGCTATGACGTGCAGCTTTTGCTCGATATCCCGCTGGGGCTGTCGGGGGACTTTACGCTGATCGTCGAGACCGACACCACGTCGGATGAGGGCTACACATGGCGCCCCTCGACGATCCGCCCGGACCTGCTGGGGCTCCGGGCCACCAATGACGCGGTTCCCGAGTTTGCCGATGAGGGCAACAACCGGGTGAGCACGGGCCTTGCGATCACCGCAGGCGCGAGCCCTGATCTGCGTATTGAGGCCCTGACGATCCCGCAGCGGGCCGTGGTCGGGCAGAGCTTCGATCTCAGCTACGAGGTGCGCAATGCCGGGGCGCGCGCGACCGATAGTGGCTGGCGCGATCTGATCTATATCTCGCGGGACGAAACCCTCGATCCGCGCCGTGATTTCTATCTCGGGTTCCGGGATCATACGGTGGCGCTGGAGGCCGGGGCCGCGACCAGCGTTTCCGCGTCCTTGACCCTGCCGCGCGGGATCGAAGGGTCATATTTCGTCTTCGTGGTCACCGATCCCACCTCCAGCCGCGACCCGTTCGGGGCGGTCTTCGAGGGCGGGGCAGATGAGAATATCCGCTCGGCGGATCAACCGCTTCTGATCGAGCAGACCCCGCCGGTTGATCTGGTGGCCACAGATGTAACCGTGACGGGCGGGACCAGCACGGGCGGCACGATCACGGTGGATTGGACCGTGACCAATACGTCCGATCTGGTCGATGCGGAGGGCCGCTGGACGGACGCGGTGTATCTGTCACGCGACGGGGACTGGGATATCGAGGACATATTCCTTGGCCGGTTCAGCCATGACGGGGGGCTGGCGCGCGGGGCGGCGGTGGATGCCAGCCTGCAAACAACGATGCCGGTCGTGCCGGATGGCGCGTGGCGTGTGATCGTGCGCACCGATGCGCGGAACGAGATTTTCGAGGGCGCGGGCGAGGGCAATAACGACACCGCTGGCGAGGCGCCGCTGCTCGTGCAAACGCCGCAGATTTTCCTCGGTACGCCCACATCCGTGACCATGGGCGGGCAGGCCGATCTGCTCTACCGGATCGACGTGCCGCAAGGCGAGACGCTTCGGATCACGCTCGCGGGGGGCGACCCGGACGTGCAGCGCGAGCTCTTCGTCAAGGCCAATGGCGTGCCGAGCCCGTCCGATTTCGACGCCGCCTATTCCTCGCCCTTCGGCACCGAGCAGGTCGCCGTGGTGCCCACGACGAAGGCGGGGGCGTATTACATCCTCGTGCGGGCCTTCGGTGCGCCGGGTGCGCCCGCGTCGGTCTATACGCTGACTGCCGAAACCGTTCCGTTCTCCATCGACACGATTACCCCCGATCAGGGCGGCTCGGACCGGTTCGTGACAATGACGCTCACCGGCGCGGGGATCAAGGAGGGCGCGATTGCCAAGCTCTCCCGGCCCGGCGTCGCGGAGTACCTGCCGGTCTCGGTGAAGCGGGTGGACGCGACGAAGATCATCGCGATTTTCGATCTCAAGAACGCGCCGCACGGGCTTTACGACGTTGTCGTGGTCAATGCCGATGGTGTGGAGGCCATCGAGCCCTATCGCTACCTCGTCGAGCAACAGCTTGAGCGTGACATCACGGTGGGGCTTGGCGGGCCTCGGGTGATCGCGGCGGGGCAGACGGGGCAGTATTCGGTGGTGCTGGACAGCCTCACCAATGTCGACACGCCCTATGTGCATTTCACCTTTGGCGCGCCGCAGATGGGCACGCATGACTTTGTCTATAACCTGCCCTTCCTGTCCTTCAGCACCAATGTCGGCGGCGGCAGCGAGGCGGCGACGGACGGGCTCGGACTGAGCGGCGCGCAGGCCCCCGTGAACCTTGCCGGGCAGCTTCTCGCGCCGGGCTATGCCTATGACCTGCGGGCCGAGGGCACCGCGCAGATGAGCTTTGCGGTGCAGACCTATCCCGGCCTGCAGGCGCTGATCGACCGGGATTTCGAGGCGTTGCGCGCGGCGCTCTATGCGCGCGATCCGGCGCTGGAGCGGGCGGGCGCGCTCGACGGCGGGCTTGAAGATCTGGCCGATGTGGACGCGCTGCTCTACGACATCATGACTGACCCGGCCTACGAGGTCGTGTACGGCGATCTGCCGTGGTACTTGCCGTTCCAGTTCAACGTGGTGGCGGCAGCGACCCCGATGACCCGCGAGGAGTTCCTCGCCGTGCAGCGGGCGGATGCCGAAACGCTTCGGCAAGCCGTTCTGGCCGATGAGACCGCTGTGCCCGCCTTGCAGACCCTCGCTGCCGATCAGGCGCAATGGGAGGCTGGGTTCCTTGCGGCGCTGACGGAGGCCGGGCTGCTCCGCGCCGAGGCCGATGCGCCGCCGGTGTTCGAGCAGACCCGCGTCGGCAGTCTGGTGGCGGCGCTGGCGCAGGGGCTGGTGCTGGGGCCTGCCGAGGATGAGATCGTCTCGACGGGCGATCTCGTGGCGTTCTACGCCAAGGTGCGCGAATGGTATGGCAGCAAGCCGGGCGAGACCGCGCCCATCGCGCGCTATGATGTGCGCTTGCCGCCCAATGGTCTGCCCTACGATGTGCCGGTGCCGGAGTTGCCGCAATTCGAGGATTTTGACCTTGCGCTGAGCCGCCCGACGACCTTCGCAGCCTTCAATGTCTTTGCGCCTTGGGTTGGCTCCGACGCGGTCGATCTGCCGGATTTCGGCTCGGATGCAAGTACCGGGGAGCTCATCGCGCTTGATCTGGAGCGGTTCCGCGAGATTGCGGGCGTCGACGGACAGTCCTATATCCGTGGCCCGCTGGCGCAAGGCGCGGGCGATTGGGTGCCCGGCGGCGTGGCGCTGCCGCATGAGATCGGCTTCTCGCTGCCCGAAGACGGGGCGCAGGCGGCGCAGGAAATCCGGCTGATCACCGAGCTGGACCCGGCGCTGGAGCCGCGCTCCTTCCAACTGGGCGGAATCCAGATCGGCGATATCACCGTGCAGGTGCCGCCGGGCCGTCTGGTCTATCAGACGGATCTCGATCTGAGCGCCAGCCACGGCTTCGTGCTGCGGGTCTCGGCAGGCCTCGACGTGGCCAGCCGGACCGCCACATGGCTGATGCAGGCGATTGATCCAGCGACGGGCGAAGTGCTGGCTCCTGAGGGATTGTCGGGGCTGCTCGCGCCGGGCGCGGAGGGGCGCGTGTTCTACTCGGTGCGGCCGTCCGCCGACGCAAGCACCGGGGACGAGGTCACGGCGCGGGCGCGGGTTCTGTTCGACGTGAACGCACCCGAGGACACGCCGCCCTTCACCTATCGTCTGGACCTCGATGCGCCCGAAACGCAGGTCACGGTGAGCCGGGTCGACGGGACGGATGATTACCGGATCGACTGGACCGCGACGGATGCGGGGTCCGGTGTGGCGGGTGCGACGCTCTACGTGGCGCTCGGCGAGGGCGATTTCGAGATCGTCGCACGCGAGCTGACGGAGGGGACCTATACGTGGTCCGGTGCGGAGGGGCAGGCGCCGCGCTTCCTCGTGCTGAGCCGCGATCTTGCCGGAAATGTTGAAACGCCGCCCGTGGGGGTAAGCGCCCCTGATGCGGCGGACCCGCTGCTGCTTGGCGAGGGCGGGGTCACCGGGACCACCGCCGAGACGCCGCTGCCGCCCGCGCCCGCGCCCATCGACACCCCGCAGAACGCGCTGTTCCTCGCCGCTCTGGATGGCATCCCAGCGGCGGTCCCGACCACCACCCCGCCCGGCTATGGCGCCTCCATCGCGCCCTTCGCCTTCGAGCTGTTCAACGCCTATGCCGATGGCGGGCAGGCGGGGGTCGGTGTTTTGGGGCTGACCGAGTTGCAGGACGGCACGATCCTCTATTCCGGGGGCCCGGACCGTGCTTGGATTTACAGCGCCGACCGGTTCGGCGCGAGCACAGTTCTGTCGCGGCTGGACAAGCCGATCTACGATTTCGCGCAAGGCGCGGATGGACGGCTCTGGGCGACCAGTGGCGGGGGCGAACTTCTGGAGCTGGACCGCAGCAGCGGGCAGGTGCTGGCGCGCCACGGCGACGGGCTGACGCAGGCCGTCGCGGTGGGCGCGGATGGGCGGATTTTCGTGAGCACCGGCGACGGGGTGGCGGTGTTTGATCCGGAGACAGGCGGGTTCACGCCGTTTTCCAATGTCACCGTGGGCGATCTCGAAGTCGCGCCCGATGGCACGCTCTGGGGCGTGGGCTGGCCCGACCGGGGCCAGATCCTGCGCTTCTCGGAGACCGGCGCGCCGGAGGTGATCGCCGATCTGGACGCCCCGCTCGATTCGCTGAGCTTCGGCGCGGCGGGCAGCGAGTTCGACGGGCTGGCCTTCCTGAGCACTTCGCTTTCGGATGGGACGTCTACTGTCATCGCGCTCGATATGGCCTCCTATCACACCGTCACCATCGCCGCCGGGCAGGTGCGCGGCGAGGGGGTGGCGACGCTCTCGGATGGCCGCATCCTTGTGGCCCATACCGGCGGGATCGACGTGCTCCGCCCGCTGCGCGCGCCGATGATCGTGGCGACCTCGGTGGAAGACGGCGATCTCTTCACCCGTCCGCTGGCGCAGATCTCGGTGCAGTTCGACGATGACATGGCGCTCGAAGGAGATGGCTCGGTGCTCGATCCGGCCAACTTCGCGCTGCTCGACGTGAATGCCGACATCCTGCCGATCAGCGAGGTCACATGGGATGCCGCAACCCGGACCGCCACGCTATTCTTCCCGACCCTGCCGCAGGGCCTTTATGCACTGAACATCTCCGAGGCCTTGGAGAGCGCGCGCGGGCAGGCGCTCGGTGAGACCACCACGATCCGCTTCACGCGCCTGAGCGATGTCACAGGCGATATCAGCATCACCTACAAGGACACACGCTATGACCGGGCCACGGGGATCGTGTCCTATGCGGTCGAAGTGACCAATATCGGCCAACAGGCCCTGCAAGGCCCGCTGAAACTCACGCTCGACACCGTCAATCCCGGCGACACTACCACGCCGCTCGGCAGTGAGCTTGAGGGTGACATCTGGCTGATCGACCTCACCGGGCGTCTGGGCGAGGACGACCAGCTCAGCCCCGGCGAGACCACCGAAAGCCTTGCCGTGGCCTTGCTGCTCGATCCGTCGCAGCGGGCGCTCTTCGAGACCGGCATCCGGGTGTTGCCGGGCGTCAATGCCGCGCCGATCCTCGCGCAGGACATTCCCACCGAAGCTGTGGTCGGCCAAGAATACAGCGTCGATCTGCTTGCGGTTGATCCTGATAGCAGCCGGCTGGCCTATGTGCTGGCCAATGGGCCGGACGGGATGGTGCTCGATGTGGAGACGGGCCGCCTGCGCTGGACCCCGACCCGGGCCGCCGATGCGGGCAGCGAGGTGACCGTGCGGGTCTATGACGGGCTTGGGGCCTTTGCCGAAGAAAGCTGGACCGTCACTGTCGAAGGGGTCAACCGCGCGCCCTCTCTTGAGGCGCCAAGCGGTGAGATCACGATCACGGAGGGCGAGGTCATGCGCTTGCCGCTGATCGCGCTCGACGAGGACAACGATCTGCTGTCGCTCTTTGCCGACAATTTGCCCCCCGGCGCCTATGTCGATCACGTGAACGGCGATCTGGTCTGGGCGCCGCTGGCGGGACAGGCGGGGACCTACCGCAATGTGACGATTGGCGTGACAGATGGGACCCGCGCCGCAACCCAGGTGTTCGATCTGGTCGTTGCACCGGGCGTGTTCGCGCCCGTGGTCGCCACGCCGCTCGCTGAGACGATCCGCGAAGGGGACCCGATCCGCATTGCGCTCAACGCACGCGATCCCGGCGGTGAGGCGCTGCGCTTCACGTCGGCGGCGTTGCCCGCCGATGCGCGGATCGATCCTGAGACCGGCGTGTTCGAATGGACGCCGCGCTACACGCAAGCCGGGCGCTACGAGATCCCGATCGATGTGTCGAACGGCACGCGCCTGACCCGGATCACCTTGCAAATCGACGTGGAGAACGCCAACGGCGCGCCGGTGCTGGAGGGCTTTGGCGACTGGACCCTGGCGGAAGGTCAGCGGCTTGTGTTCCAGACCGAAGGGGTCGATCCGGACAATCCGGATTACCAGCTTCCGGTCCGGGATGCAGACGGCAATCTGCTGTTCTTCGATGGCTATGACAGTGCGCCGGTGACCTACGAGATCTCCGGCCTGCCGCCGGGGGCCAGCTTCGATCCTGTGACCGGCGTGTTCAACTGGCTGCCCGGTTTCGCCGATGCCGGGCGCTACGTGCTGGAGCTTGTCGCGACAGATGATGGCGACGGGACCGGCACGCCCAAGCAGACCCGCGCCGAGATCGTGATCGTGGTCGAGGACCTGAACCGCGCCCCGTCGCTGTCGGACCTGCCTAACCGGACGGTGATCGGCGGGGAGGTGCTCGAATTGCCGCTGTCCTCGCTCGATCCTGATGGCGGGCCGCTTCTGGTCACGGCGACGGCGACCCGGACGGGCGGCGCAGACCAGATCGATCTCGATCCCACGCCGATTGCGCTCGATGGGACCAGCGGCTTTGGCGAACTCGTGCTGACGCAGGACGGGCCAGTGCTGCGGATCACACCGGGGGCGGCGGATCGCGGCGACTGGCGCATCGACCTGACCGTGGAAGATGACGGCAATGGCGATGCGACCCGCGCGCTGCGCGACGAGGGCAGCTTCATTGTGACCGTGCAGGGCCAGAACCTTGCCCCGATGATCCGCCCCGTGGCCGGGCTCGTGGCGGTGCCGGGCGAAGAAATGCGCCATGTCATCGCGGTGGAGGATCCCGAACGCGATGTGCTGAGCTTTGATCTTGCTGGCTTGCCGGACGGCGCGACGATCAGCGCCGGGGCTGTGCCGGGCACGGCGGAACTGGTCTGGACGCCGAGTGCCGGGGATATCGGCACGTTCAGCGCAACTGTCACTGCGACCGATCTGGGGGCCGGAGATATCGGCGCGGCACTGTCTGGCAGCACCGATATTCCGGTCACCGTGCGGGCGAGCAACGGCGCGCCGCTTTTGCAGCAAATCCCGGACCTTCAGGTCGCAGAGCTAGAAACGCTGGAGACAACGTTCAGCGCCAGCGATCCCGATGGAGATGCGCTGACATTCACCGCCGCGAACCTGCCCACGGGGGCCGTGCTCGATCCGCTCACCGGCACGCTCAGCTGGATACCTGGGGTGTATCAGGCGGGGGTCTATGACGATGTGACGATCACGGTGTCCGATGGCAACCGCTCGGATACCCAGAGCGTCACGATCACCGTGACCAATACCAACCGCGCGCCGATCCTTGTGCCCACCGCGCGCCAATCCGCGCTCGAAGGCGAGGCGTTCCAGTTCCGTCTGCTGGCCGCCGATCCCGATGGCGATCCGGTGATCTTTGCCGCCGCCGAGGCCCTGCCGCGCGGCGCGGTGCTCGATGCGCAGACCGGCGTCATCACATGGACGCCGGGCTTTGATCAGTCGGGCCTCTACCAGATCAAGGTCAAGGCAGTCGATCCGTCGGGCGCGGAGACTGTGCAGACGGTCGACATGTCGGTCCTGAACCAGAACCGCGCGCCCACACCGGTGCTGGCCAACCGGGCGATTGCGGTTGGCGAGACGCTGGACATGGTGCTGGGCGCGGTCGACCCGGATGCGGATGACACCGTGACGCTCCGGGTGGAAAACCTGCCCGCCGGCGCGGTGTTCAATCCGGCGACAGGCCGCTTGACCTTCACCCCCGGCGTGGCCGATCTGCGGGATTTCGTTCTGCGCGTCTGGGCCCATGACGGCACCACCGAGGTTCTGGACACGATGGTGCTGCGGGTCACGCGCACGCCGGAGTTGCCCACTGCGGTGCTCGACGTGACCCCGCGCTTCCCGGCGCGGCCGGGTCAGGAAATCGTTGTGTCCACGGCGGGCTCCGGCTTTGTTCCGGTGACGGGGTTCAAGCTGATGGTCGATGGCGAGGAGGTCCTGCTCGACGATCTGGGCCGCGCGCGGTTAGTGCCGGATGCGCCCGGCACCTATCTGGCCGTTCTGGAAGTCACCAATGCCGATGGCCGCGTCGGGCGGGCTGAGACGCAGATTGCCGTGCGCGCCGATGGCGATGTGCTGGCCCCGGCCGTGTCGCTGGACCCGGTCGCCGCGCTCGTTTCGGGTGATATCCGGGGTGTGGTCGCCGATGAGAGCCTTGCCCGCTGGACGCTCGACCTTGTCCACACATCTGGCCGTGTGATTGCGCTGGCCGACGGCACCGGCGCCGTGGACGGCACGCTGGCCAGCTTGGCGGAAGGTACGGTGCTGTCGGGTCATTACACGCTGCGCCTGACCGCGCGCGACCTTGGCGGGCTGACCTCCATCGCCGAACAAGCGGTTGAAATCCTGCCGTCCGCGCTGACCCAAACACCGCAAAAAACGGTGACTGAGGCGATCTTGCCGATTGGCAGCGGCAGCATAGCGCTGAACCGGATCTACCAGACCCATCAATCGCAGGAAGCGGGCGATTTCGGTCTCGGCTGGTTCGCCCCCTGGAACGATCTGCAACTCGACGCGGGCGGCGCTGCCGCGCTCGGCACCGCGCTCGAAGAGAGCGCGCGCATTCATCTGACCGCGCCGGACGGGCAGCGCGTGGTCTTCACGACCCGCTTTGAAACCGTGCAGAAATCCGGGTTCGAACAGCTTGTCCTGCGGTTCGATAGCAGCGTGGCGGGCTACGCGCTCAGCGCGCAGACGCCGCTTCTGACCCCGTCCGAAGGCAAGGCCTACTCGGCGGTGTCGGGGTTGCCCTTCTCGCCCTTTGCGACCTCTGCCGATCTCGCGACGCTCACCCTGACGACACCCGATGGCGCGGCATGGTCGGCGGATGGCACCGGTTCAGTGCGTTCGGTCGAGGCGGCCGGTGGGCGCTTGCTGATCGCCGATAGCGGCGTGATCGGTGAGGACAGTCAGGGCATCGCGCTTCTGCGCAATGCGGCGGGCTATGTCAGCGGCATGACGCTGCCGGGCGGTGAACGGGTGCTCTATCTTTACGATGACGCCGGGCACCTGAGTTCGGCGGCCCGGTCGGGTGGCGGTGGAGTGCTGTCCTATACCTATGAGGCCGGCGGCACGGGGCGGCTCACGGCGGCGTCGGGCGAGGCGGCTGAAGCGTGGACCTTCGATGCCGACGGCGTGGCAGCAGCGGTGCCGGTGGATCATGACTTTGGCGGTCTCTACGATTTTGCCGACTGGAGCCTGACGACGGATGCGGGCACACCCGCCCGCGCGCTCTTCACGCTGCGCGAAAGCGAACTTGCGTCGGCGGAGGGTCAGATTCTGCTGCGGCTTGAGTTGTCCGGTGTGACGGATCCGCTGACATTGAGCCTCGGCGGGGAGCCACCACTTTCGTTGAACCAGACGGGCGACACGGTCGTCGCGGTGTTCCTTGTCGATCGGTTTGGCCTCGGCCAGATCGAGGTCACGAGCCCGGTGGCGCAAGCGCTGACGGTGTCGCTTCGGGCAGCGGGCGACCTGGTCGCCGATGGTGCGGTGGAGAGCGCAGATCTGGTGGCCTATGACGCCGCGCCGAGCGACGAGGATGGCGACGGGCAGGTCACGCAGGCCGACCGCGCGCTGGTCTTGCAAAACACCGGCTTGCGGGTCAATGCGGCCCCGACCCTGTCGCCTGTGGCGCAAAAGACCTATCAGGACCTGTCCATCGAAATTCCGCTTGCGGGCATGGCCGATGATCCCGAGGGCGACCCGGTCTTTTTCGAGGTCGTGGAGGCGGTTGGCGGCACGGCGGGTCTGACGCCGGACGGGCGTGCGTTGTTCTTCACACCGGAGGCCGG
The DNA here is from genome assembly GCA_965656085.1 of uncultured Aliishimia sp. Taxonomy (GTDB): domain Bacteria; phylum Pseudomonadota; class Alphaproteobacteria; order Rhodobacterales; family Rhodobacteraceae; genus Aliishimia. The sequence goes on from CBFHJA010000020.1 coordinate 64,806, forward strand.
GCGCACCGAGGCGGGGCGGATCGTGCTGCGCGTCAGCGATGGGTATCGCAGTTCGAACATGGCCGATCTCGTGGTGGATATCTCTTCGGCAGCCCTGACGCGGATCGATTTCGAAAGCCGCGCGCCGCATCTGAGCACCAATGAGCGCCGCAGCTTCGACATTGTCGGAAGCTTCGCCGATGGCGGCACGGCTAACTTGCTCGAGGGTTATGTGACGGTGCGCATGACCGACCCGGCGGTGGCCTCGCTGGTGCAGGGCCGCCTTGCAGGGCTGCAAAGCGGGGTGTCGGTGCTGGAGGTGTCGCGCGGGGCGATTGCGGCGGCAACGGCGATCAAGGTCGGCAGGCTCGATCCCTATGACGAGGCCCTGAGCCTGATCGGGGCGGACATTTATCCCGATGCGGTGATTGTCGATCCCGGTGCGTCGCGGCAACTGCTGCTCTTCGATCATCTCGAGGAGGATATCTTCCAGAGCCCGGATGCGGAGATCCGCACCTATGTGCTGAACGGCGAGATTGCCGAGGTGACGGCGGATGGCCGGGTGATCGGCAAAGCCACTGGGGAGACGGACCTCACTGTTATCTATCGCGGTGAGGAACTCCTTGTGCCCGTGAAGGTGCAGGAGCCGGTCGTTGGCGATGCGGTTCCGGTTGGCCGTGACGGTGGCATCGTTGGGAACGCGGAGGGCTATCAGGTCGCGATTGCCGAAGGGGCGCTGTCGCGCGACGCGGAGGTGACGATCACCACGCTGGAGGAGGCCGATCTCGGTGTGCCGTCGATCTCGCAGGTCGATGGGCTGGACTTTGCCGCCGCCTTCTCGCTGGAGACCGGCGATGCGGCGCAGGGCATCCCGATGCAATTCGCGGTGCCGACCGATCTCGATCCCGGCGATGAGGTGTTGTTCTACCGGATTACCGATTTCATCACAGAAGACGGCATCGTGCGCGGATATCAGGAGGTCGAGAGCGGCTCGGTGGACGCAAACGGCATCGCCCGCACGAACTCACCGCCGCGCGACGGCGCGCGTGCCGATGGGCTCTACAGCGTGGTCAAGCGCTCGATCAACGAGGTGCGCGAGATCGGCTCCTCTCTCGAGGTGACGCGGCAGACACCGGCACAGGTCGGTCAAATGACCGCCAATCTCGCCACTGGGCCGCTCGGCACGCTCATGGTCGGCGCGGTCGCGAATGCGGGCCGATTCGTGTTGTCGATCCCGAAAACCGTCAACACCGTCTCGGCGGCGCTTGTGGACGCGGAAGCGCTCGAATTCCTGACCTCCAAGGCGCTACAGCTTGCCGAAGACATCGCGAGCTACGCGACAAAATTGGTCGCGCCGCCGCCGCAGCGGACACTGGAACCGCCGGTGCCGATCGTGACCTCCGTCGTAGTGGACTTCGTCGACAGTGAGAATGACAAGGCGATCGCCAACCCGGTCTTCGTGATCGAAGGCGACCGCCTCGAAAGCGAGCAGCGCTATGCGGGCAAGGCCCCGCCCTGGGTCGTGTTCGGCACCTTCGCGCCGGGTGAGTTCGAGGACAAGGCCAAGGCGCTGGTGAGCCAAGGTGAAGTGCCCTCAGACGCCGTTATCGTCTCCGAAGACGGGGCCGGTGTGGCGGTGCTTGCCGAGGTCACGAAAGAGGATGGCAAGACGGTCCTGAAGACCACGCCACCCCGGACTGTCGCCGCGTCCGAGATCAAGGTGGCGCGGGCTGTCGCGCGGGCCGAGGCCTTCGGGCTGGCGTCGCCATCACAACTGGCTGAAGGCTCGCCTTTCGGTGCGCGCTTCTTCGACGCGAGCTACATCCTGTCGGACAGCTTCTCGGTGCGGGGCTCGGGCGATCTGACCTTTGCCGCGGTGCAGAGCGGCTATGAGCAGGCGGACGATCCCGATACGGACTCGCTCACCGGCAATATCGACCAGATCATCGCGATCCGCGAGATTGGCGAGGATGACGAGGCCTTGCCGAAAATGGTCGCGCGCATCCCCATCGGATACCTCGACAAGAACGGCGAACCGATCGCGAACGAGCCGACGGTTTCTCCGCGCCAGATCGCAGTGACGCAGGACAATTCGCGGATTTACGTGGCGCTCGGCACTGGCGCGGGGATTGCCGTCGTCGACGGGATCACCCTGCGCCAGATCGACATGGACCCCGACACCGAGGAAATCGAGTTCATCGAATTCACGGCCGATGCAGGCGCTCAGTTCGACGATATCTTTTTCAATCAGGGCAAGACCCGCCTCTACGCGCTCGATACGCGCTCCAACAAGATTCATGTCTTTGGTACCGACCCGGAAGATAGCGGGACCTATCACAAATTCGTCCGCACCCTGACCTTTACCGGTGACATGCGGGTCACGGCGGCGACCTTCACGCCCGATTTCAGCCAGCTTGTCGTCACGCGTGCCGATGGCTCGAACAATCGTGGCGCAGTGGAGATTTACGAACTGCCCGAGACTATCCGCGACGAGCCTGAGCTTGTGGCAAGTTTTGGCGACACGCGCGGGTCGAGCGGCAATGATGGGCAGGCTGGGCTGTTCCTGCGCAATCCGCGCAACGTGCAGACCCAGGTCCATGACGGTGAATTCAAGATTGTTGTGCTCGATGCGGTGCAATCGGTGAACACCTCGCCCTTCAACGGGCTGGTCGCGGTTCTGACGCAAAACCTGAGGGGCGAGTGGGAACAGGAAAGCCAGATGTTCTTCGGCTTCCCGATCGGGTCTGACCCGGATGCCGGGAACGATCCCTTCACCGTCGCCGACCCCGTCGATATCGTGTTCTCGGAGGATGGCGGGACCGCCTTTATCCTCGGCGAGCGCCGGTTCAAGGCCGATGAGATCACCCGCGATCCCGATGTCGGGCTGCAATCGGGCGAAGCACGCTACCAGCGCAACGCCGCCGGCACAAACATTGCCATCGTCAAGAATTTGTTCTCGAAGGACGAAAATGAGCCCGCACGGGTCGTGGCGGCGACCCGTGCCGTGCCGAAATCCTGGGGCACCAGCCTCGGTTTGTCGCCGGATGGGCGCTACCTGATGCAGAGCGGCGCGCGGCTCGGAACGGTTCTGGTCTACGATACGCAGAAGATCGAACAGCAGATTTCCGGTGCGGAGTCGAGAAACGCCAACTACGTCGATCATCCGATCAACGATTTCGAATTCGGAACCAAGACTGTTCTGGATCGCCTCGACATAAGTGAACTCAGCCACGACAATGACGAGGTCGCGCCGCGCGGTGCCTATGGCGTCTATCGCGAACTCGACAGCCCCTTCCCGATTTTTGTCGGAGGCAACGCAAGACCTTCCGCAGCGCCCAACCTGCCGATCCTGACCGGGGGCTATGTATATGGTTTTTCGGAGTCCCAGAGCGCGGTCACGCTGAACGTCGAGGACAACGATAACGACCCGTTCCTGATCACCGGGCTCAAGACCCGGATCACACTGCCTGAATACCGGCGCGAGCTTACCACCGAACAGCCCAAGTTCCGCTTCAAGATCGACGATAAGCTCGAAATCACGAAGGTCACTCTCACCGTCGCGGTGGCCGATGACGGCAAGGGGCTGTTCTTGGCGGATACCGGCGATCTGCGCAGCGCGGCGCTGGATAAGCTCGGCTATTCGCAAACCGATGCCAATGGGCAGAAAGTGCCCGTGGATGCCAATCGCAACCGGATTTACACCTATGACTTCACGCTGGAGGAGATCAAGGCGGCGCAGGAGAAGGACGGTATTCTCGAACGCAAACTGCCCAATGACGCGGTTCTGACCGCCGGTCAGGCCTATAACTGGGGGGTCGACGTCATTGTGTCGGGCCGGGCCGACCATCCCAATTCCAGCCGGGAAAGCAGCAGTTTCCTCGTCGAGCCGCACAGCAAAGCACCGGGCGAGCCTTATGCAGGCGTGACGGTCGTGACCCATGGCTTCAGCGCACCCTTCCTCGGGCCCGAGGTGCGGGACACCGCGACCTACGATCTGGCCGCAGGCATTGCGATGGCCACCGATGCGGCGGTGCTGCTCTATGATCCGCTCGGGCCTCACGAGAGTTCCAGCGCCAAGAACCGCTTCGGCAACTGGGTGTCGATGACGCCGGGTGTAGATGCCAGAACGGTGAACGCGCTGGTGCTGGTGCCGGACTGGACCGATGCCACGACGATCACCGATACGGGCTTCGCCGAGGCTGCGGGCGATGCGTTCTATGCGGACATTCTGGACCTGCGGGACTCTCTGGGGGCGGATTACCTGACCTCACCGCTGCATTTCATCGGTCAGGGGCGCGGGACGGCGGTCAACAGCGAGATTTTGCAGCGTCTTCTGGCCAATCAGGGCACCGATGCGCTTGGCGATATTCAGGTCACGACCTTTGACGCCGAGGCCGGGCCACAGGCAAAGATGCAGGTGCCGACTACCATGCTGCTGGACATGGTCAGCACGGTCGCGTCGGCTGTGCAGGGCGCGGTTGTGGCTGGAACAGTGGCAAATGTCGCGCAAACGATTCTATCGGGCGGCACCACGTCGCTGGCATCAATCCCCGCGCAGATCGCCCTGTCGGAGGCCTTCGTGGTCGCAGGCCGGGTCTCGACGGTGGTCGACGGGATCACAGCCGCGCTCACCGCCGCGAAGCTCAATGTGATCGATTTCACGGTGTTCGAGGACCCGCTCACGGTGAATTGGAGCGGCGTGGACTTCGCCGACAACTATTATCACGGGGTGACGATCGACAACCGATACCTGTCGTTCACAGGGCAGGGCGCGGCGCTGACCACAGCGGATATCAACATGCCCTTGAAGGACCTGCCGGGCTTCTTCGAGGATGATGAGGTGCCCAAAATCAATTACGGTGGACTTGGTCTGCGCGGCTTGGGCATGGGCAACCTGAATGCGCGCACGGTGGGCTGGTATACAGGCACGGCGGATATGTCTGCAAACAGCTACACGGGCTTCGGCGGCGCGCAGAGCGGGATCTGGCGCTCGCCCTATAACCGCTTTGAAGACGTAATCACCGCGCATGCGGAGAAAGGCGTCCTCGACACACTTGGCACGCTGTCGCGCTACTACGATGATGCTGAGGCCCCGACGCCTGAGAACATCACAGACACGGTTTTCACCAGTCGCACCTTCGACACGAACCTCAAGAGTTGGTACGTGGCCCGCGAGTTTGAGAAATTCGCCTCGGACCGCAAGATAGAGGGCGCGAAGGCGAAGCCGGCGATCGCGCGCACAGATGCCGAAGCGGCCAAGGATGTCCGGCCGTGGGAGGGCGTTGGGACGGGCTGGTTCTATTCCTCTCTGGGCCTTGGAGGCCCGCTTCAGGAGCGGATGAAACTCGCCGATCGCAAGAAGTTCGACGCCAGCAAGTACAACAACTCGGCGGCTGACGGGAAAGGCGAGGCACTCAATCCGCTCTTCAACGGGGATTTTCAGGCGACGAAACAGCCGACTTACGGGCGCTTCCCGATTCCCGGGCGCAGTGGCTTCGAATTGCCGGGCTGGTCGATGCATGGCGGCGGCACCTATGTCAAAGGCTCCTCGGTCGCGGACAGCTACTGGCAAGGTCTGATGCTCATGCCGGACAATTCACTGGGCTTCGAGCTTGATTTCTCCAAGTTCGAGAAGGCGCTGCAGACACTCGCGGCGCGCTCGGGCGATCAGTGGAGCGAGGCCGCGATCAAATCCGCGCGCGACAAGCTCAAGAGCATTGCTGCGGCGGCGACCGGAAAGAACCAAGCCTTCAAAGATAGCGTGGCGAGCATCAATGCGCGCAACGCGCCCGAGAAACTCTTCGAAACCGTGGTCAACACGTTGGGCAGCGCGGTGAATGTCAGCCAGAGCCTTGTCTCGGAGTTGTTCGACGACACCACGAGCGATGAGTTTTGGGATATTTTCGAGTATTTCCTCTTTGAGGTCGAAAGCGAGGGCCTCAAGGGTGGGGCGGCCAAGACCGCTGATCTGTTCTTGCCGGATGCCAAGGACCGCAAGATCGACCAGCTCAAGGGCAAGCTGGCCGACACGCAGAAATTCTTCACACCGGGGAACCGGGAGTTCCGCGCGACCGCGATCAAGGATTTCCTCAAGGAATCCGGCAAGGGAGCGTTGACCTCCTTTGCGCAGAGCATTCCGACGATCCTGTCCGCGATTCAGGCCAATTTCCTCGACTACCATTTCGAACTCGCGCCCAATTACGAACTTGTGCATAACCGGATGCTGTTCCCGTCCGACAAGACTGAGCTTGGGATCGACCTGCGTTGGAGCGACTACGAGGACACCCCGAAAAACACGCTGAAAGTCTTCGCGCAGGTGGGCAGCACGGCGGTCGAGTTGACGCCACGGGAGGCGCGGCTTGTGACCAACGAGACCGGGCTCAGCGGCGGCACCGAGCGCAAGGTCTTCAACGTTCCGGCGTCGGTACAGGGCAAGGTCGGCTACCTGATTATTCGCAATGTCGCATCGGGCGGGGACGCAGTTGCGGAGATCGACAATGTCAGCTTCTCGACCATCCTCTCCCTGACGGACTCGCAGGGCGAAGCGGATGACCGGGTGATCGTGTTCAACGACACCGGGGAGGCTGGCGACGGAATCGAGGTTCTGCAAAGCTCGAAATCCAGCGGGACCGGGGCCGACCGGCACGAGATCACCTTCACCAATGGCACCAATGCCGCGCGTGACATTGGCATCCTTATTCCGAAATCCGACTTTCTGAAGGTGGACGCCGATCCCAGTGTGTGGCGGCGGGTTGGCGGTGCCGGGGACGGTCTGGACCTCTTTCCGATACATATGGCCGAGGAAGCCGGAGCCGTTGAAATCAGCACCAATCTCGCCGCCGGGGCCACGATCACCTTGCCGCTTGCCGCAGAACTCACGCCCGATTTCTTCACGGGCGAGGCGGCCCGCGAGCAGGCTCTGCTTCTGAGCACAACCTTGCAGATCAGAGGGGCGCAGACCGACCCGAACAGCCCGGCCCGCGAGGTCAACCTGTTCTACACCGTGGACATGGGCGATGCCTCCACCAGCGACGGTGTCTATACGCTGGCCGACACGACCGGGGGCAGCACGCGCACGTTCCAGATCGCCAAACTCGGCGCGGCGACCTCCGATATCGGCGTGGCCAATCTCGGTGCGTCCGAAACCCTGACAGCGGCGGCGGTGGACGGGGCAATCGACGTGCGGTTCAGGCCGCAGCCGATTGCCTTGGTGCAGAACGGGCGGCAGCCGCGCATTGAAAGCAACCAGACCCTTGGCCTGACCTTCCAGGGCGAGGTGATCGCGGAGCTTGCGCTCAAGGCCCATGGCACGAAACGGCAGGAGATCGGTCTGGACCTCGACACGTTGAAGGCGCGGGTCGCCCAGCAGATCGAGAACATCCGTGACGCCGAAGCGCTGGCAGAAGTCTCCAAGGAAAACAGCTTCGCGAAGCATTTCGCCGATCTGACCGACGGGGAGTGGGACGAGGTGGTCAAGGATATCACCGAGCGCCTCCGGGCGGTCTTCGCGGCGGGCGGGGAGTATATCCAGATCAACGGCGGCACGGGCGATCAGACCATCGTCTTCCGCAGCGGCGTCGTGGAGACCGAGACGTTCCTCGTGGACCGCAGCGAGGAAGAGGAGGAGATCCGCAAGACCGGCACGGTGATCGCTGACGAAGTGTCCAAACGCGAGCGACCACCGGTTGAGCCGGTCGAGGATCTTCTCAATCGGCTACGCAAGTTGCCGCCCGATATCCCGCCGCCCTCGGTCATCCCGCCGAGTGAACGCGGCAAGGACGAGATCACGGAACTCGCCAAGGTCAGCACCGAGAAGCGCGAAGAGGCCAAGAAGCACGCCGCTGCGGGCGATGAGTTGACCGGGTGGATCATCGGCAGCCTTGAGAATGGCCAGTCCGACAAGAATGCGCTCGGCAAGCGCTTCCATGGACAGCACACCGCGCGCCAGACCGAGCTTGCCGGTGTTGCGCAGGCGCAGGCGAGCCTTGTGAGCCGTGTGGAGACGGAACTGGCGCGCGCGACCGGGGGAACACCGCAGCAAAAGGCGGCGATCTCTGCGGTGCAGACCGCGCTCGACGCCGTCAAAGAGGCCGCTCAGGCGCTTGGGGATGCGGGCAATCCCAAGGGAGGCACCCCGAGCAAGGACGCCTATGCGCAGATCCTCAGCCACGCCAACGCCAGTGCCCTCGCCGATCTGGCCGACAGCCTGATCGGCGGGCCGGCGGTGTCCGGGGACTCGCTGGCCAAGGTCTACAAGGAGAACGCCGCCGCCGTCACTTCGGGGATAGGGGCGGTGCAGGGCGCGGTCGGGGCCTTGCAAAACGCGCTGGCCGGGTTCGCCGCGCAGTTCGGCGGCGCGGTGGATGCAAGCGCGGTTCTGGAGGCGCTGGACGGCGCATCGGCGGCGCAGGAGGAGTGGGTCGATGGCAGCCAACTCTTCTTTGCCGGTGTCACGCGCGAAGAGGACCTGCTGGAGAAATCCCTGAAAATCGTCAACAAGACCTACCAAAAGGCGATTGCCAAGAACAAGGACGCCAACAAGGCACAAGCCGCTGTTTACAAAAGCTATTTCGGCATGCAATCGACCATTAACGGCGTTCTGGACGACCTTGGTTTGGAAGAGGTCCTGTTCGATCCCGACTTCAATGACGGTATCCGCTTTGCCATGGATCAGGCCGAGGCGCGGGCTGAAGGCACGGGGACACTGGGCGGCGATGAGCCCCTGTCTCAAGACCTAATCAATGAGGTTCTTCAAGCGGTCGAACAATCTGGCCTCAGTGACGGCGGTGATCCGTTCGATGCCGCCGAGCTGAAGACCCTGCCGAGCTTGGAGGCGGTCTACGAAAACGATGTTGATCCGGCATTCAACATGGGCGCCGAAGCCATGGTGCTGGATCAACTGTTGATCTTTTCGGGCGACACAGGCCCGCTTGAGGACCTGCGCGTTGTGGCCGAAGAGGCGGTCCACCAAGTGCAGCAGGGTGGCTTCGTGCAGCGCCTGAACGCCGAAGGCGGCGCGCGCGATATTCTCCCGGGCAACGTTCGCGAGACCACGGACGCCATGCTCAAGCGCCAAAGCGAGACCTTGCGCGGCAGCGGCGACAGCTTCCTCGGCGGCGCGGCGGACAGTACCGATGCGTTGCAGGACGGGTTTGACGGGTTCCTAAGCAATTCCGGTAACCCGAACGATCCGCTGGGCTTCGATGCCGAGGGCACTCTGGAGATCCTGACCGAATTGGATGCGGCCTTTGCGGCGGATGCGGAGGCACCGCTCACCACGCTGGACCGCCTCGTGGCAGAGCGGGACACTCTGATCACCCGTACCTCCGATCTGGCAGACAAGCTCCGCGATGCCGATCAGGCCGGGGACCGGGCCACCGCGCAGGTGGACATCCTGCTGCAAGACCTCCAGCAACAGACGCAACAAACAACCAATCTGCAAAACGTCATCGAAAAGACCCTTCAGCGGCATGACAAGACGACGCAAGGCGTTCTTCAGAACATGCAGGGCTTTGCCGATCTGCGCGATCTGGTTGCCGGTGGTGTGAGTGATGGCGCGGGGCAGGTGCAATGGACGCCGGAGCAGGCCAAGGACATTCTCGCGACGGTCACCGACTTGCGCGCCGCCGAAATTGAGCTTGCGACCACGGGGCTGCTTGGCGGGCTCGGTCTGGCGAAGATCTTCGGTGCGGCCGAGGCCGAGGGGGTGGATATCGGCGCGGCCAATCCGGCCGATCTTGGTGCGGAGTATGGCGCGCTCAATGCCGAGATGCGGGCGTTTCTCGACGCAAATCAGGTGCTGCTCGACGATATCGCTGCAGCCTTGAAGGACACATCGGCGAGCGAAGGCACCGTGACGGACTTGCTGGGCAAGATCGACCAGCACAGCACCGATCAAAGCGAGAAGCAGACGTCGATTGAAGAGAAGTCCGAGACGCTTGACGAGAACCTCGCTGAACCGATCGAAAAAATCCGCCTCAAACTCACCGAGCTTGCCGAGGGCGCGCGGCTCGGCTTCGCCCGCTATGATTTCGAGCCGGTCAAATCCGGGGCAACCGATGCGCAGGAGACACTTGACCAGCTTCTCACCGATCCCGGCAGGTGGACCGACGCGCAGCAACTCTTCGTGCTCGACGGGCTGTTCAATACCGCGATCACCGGAGACGAGGTGGTTCTCGACATTGCAGCGGTGTTCGACGCGCTGCGCCCGCTGGCCGAGGCAAACGGATTTAACGCGCGCGCGGCCTTTGCCGAGACGATGGCGTGGGCCTACGCGCATGAGGTGGCGCACACCTTCGGTTTGCCGGATCTGTATGATTTCGAGACGAACACGCCGGTCATTGCCCCGTCGCTCATGGGCGACCGCAACAGCTTCGAGATGCTGGAGGCCCTGAACACCATCCTGCGGCTGGCCTCCAATGCAGACACCACGACCCTTGATGCCGTGGACCCGTTGCTGGCGTTCCTGCGGGCGGCGCAGGAGGCCGAGGTGCTGCGCGCGACCGAGCAAGGCTACGGTTTCTCGCCGGGGACCGAGCCGCGCCTGCTCTCCAGCGGTTGGACGGTGATCGGCAATGTGGGCGAGACCGTGGACGGTCTGGCGATCAGCGAAGGCCCGGTCACGCGCACTGCGGCCACCCGCGCGCTCAACGTACCGGAGAGTGCGACCACCCTGAGCTTCGATCTGCTCACGCGGATGACGCCGACCCCCGATGGGCCGGGCGATGCGTTCGAGGTCGCGCTGCTGAACCGCTTCGACGCCCCGCTGAGCCTTGTCGAGGGGCTGGAAGCCACGGATGCCGCGCTCAACATTCAGGCGGACGGGGTGATCCGCCTCGGGCCGGGCCTGACGCTCTCCGATCCGGTCTTGCAGGACGATGGCTTCACGCTGCGCAAGGTGACAATCGATCTCGCCGCGCTCGATTTGTCGGACGGGCTGAAGCTCTCGCTCGACTTGCTGGGGTTCGGCCAGAGCGATGCCGAGGTGCGCTTCGAGGCTCTCGAATTCGATGTTACGAGCGAGCTTAGCAACACCGCGCCCTTTGCCAGCAGCCAGACCGTTGTTCTCGACGAGGACGGCAGCGCGGTGATCGACCTGCGCCCGCTCGTGGGCGACGTGGATGGCGACCCGCTCAGCATCGAGATTGCCCGGGCGCCGCTACAGGGCGCGCTGGCCGAGGTGTCGACCGGGGTGTGGCGCTACACGCCGCAGGCCGAGTTCAGCGGGACCGACAGCTTCACCTTCCGTGCCAGTGACGGAGCCCTTGTGAGCCTGCCGGGCCTCCTGCGCCTCGATGTGCGCCCGGTGAACGATGTGCCGGTGCTGGCGGCGGTCGCGGACCGGAGCCTCGATCAGGGGCAGGTGCTGCGGGTGCAACTGACTGCGACCGACGGCGATGACGACCCGCTGACCTACAGCCTTGTGTCGGCCCCCGAAGGGGTCGCGCTCAGCGCGACCGGGCTGCTGGCATGGACGGCGGCGCAGAGTGCGGGCGAGACCGGGTTCGTGGTGCGGGTGAGCGATGGTCAGGGCGGGGCTGCGCAGCAGGGCTTTACCGTCACGGTGGGCAATGTGCCGCTCGCGCTGGCGATCACGGCGGCGCAGACCGGGGTGATGCGCGAGGATTTCGCGCTGGGGCTCGCCGTGAGCGATCCCGGCGGCGATCCGGTACAGAGCTTGGCGATCGACTGGGGCGACGGGCAGACCGAGACCCCTGCGCCCGACCTGCGCGGCTTCACCCATCGCTACGATCTGCCGGGCACCTACACGGTCGTGGTCACCGCGAGCGATCAAAGCGGGGTGCAATCGGTGGCGAGCCACACGGTGGAGATCGGAACGCCGGGGCTTGAGGTCACGAGCGTGACCGCCGCGCCGTGGGGCGTGAGCGTGCGCTTCAGCGGCGAGGTCGATCTCGATTTGCCGAACCCCTACAATATCCTTGGCAGCGACGGCGAGCCGATCGACATCGCCCTGACGGATGCAGACGGAACCCCCGCGCGCGGCACCCTCGTGCCGGATGCCGATAACCGGGGCTTTGCCTTCCTCGCCACCGGCGCGCCGCTCGATCCGGGCAGCTATACGCTGCGCCTTGTCGGCAACGTGCAGGGCTGGCGCAATGCGTTCGACGTGCTGGCAGGAGATCCCGCCGGCGTTTATGAGCGCGATATCCAGATCGCCGAAGCCCCCGCCCGGCTTCAGCTTGAGGACGCGGTGGTGCGCCCGGGCGACCGGCTCGGGCTTGGCGGACGCGGGCTGGAGTTGGCGCTGACCCATGCGGGCGGGGTGCGCTCGCTGCTTTTGCAGGTGGATTGGGACAGCGACGTGATCGGGCTCGAAGGCCTGAACACGGCTGTCGAAGGCGCGACGGTCACGCTGGAGAGCGCGGTGAACGGCCGCCATGTCTACCGGATGAGCTTTGCCAAGCCGTTGCCGCCGGGGGCGCTGATTCTCGGCTATCTCGAAGGCGCGCTGACCCCGGACACGGCCTATGGCGCGGTCGAGACCGGGCTCCGGGCGCGGATTGTGGAGATCAACGGCGAGGCGCAATCGCTTGATAATGCCGATTGGGGCGCGGACCAGAGCCTCGCGGTTGCTGTGACGCCGGGCGATCTGGATGGCGACGGCGCGGTGACGCAAAGCGACACCGCCTTGCTGGACAGTTTGCAATCGGCGGAATTCGCCGGGCTTGCGCAATGGCGCTTGCTCGACACCGATTTGCTCCGCGCGCCGGAGCCGGTGGAGGTCCCGCCGATCTTCAATGACCCGCCGGATGTCACGCCGGACCCGAGCGCGCCGCCGGAGACGCCGGTCGTGGACGCGCGCCCGGACGGTGTGCCGATCGAGGTGACGCCGCTGAGCGGATCGGCGCGTTTCGGCGCTCCGAGTGCCTCAAGCGTCGCGCGCGTCTTGAGCGGGCCGGGCGAGCCGGGCG
>CBFHJA010000021.1:0-72061 GCA_965656085.1 uncultured Aliishimia sp.
CCTCGGCGGCCAAACCGCTGCCGCAGGAGGTGGCCACGGCGGTCGCGAGCCCGCCCCCGGCCCCCGATCTCGGCCCCCAGACCCAGCCCACCGCGTCGGGGCGTCTGGCCTTCCCGGTGCAGGGCACGATCATCCGTGACTATGCCAAGGGTCGCAATGAGGGGATCAACATCAAGGGCGCGCCCGGCGCGCCGGTGAAGGCGGCGGAGGCCGGAACGGTCGCGGCGATCACCGAAAGCGCGGACGGGGTGCCGATCATCGTCGTGCGCCACGCGGACAATTTGCTGACGGTCTATGCCAATGTCACCGATGTGCTGGTGAACAAGGGCGACGCGGTGCGGCGCGGTCAGGGGCTGGCCAAGCTGCGCGACGGCGATCAGTCCTTCGTCCATTTCGAGGTGCGCCGGGGCTTTGACAGCGTCGATCCGAACGATTTCCTGAGCTGATCCTTACCAATTTATGACCCATGCGTCCGCCCGGTTAACAAGGGGTAACCGGACCGTGCGTATGTACAGGTGCCATACGCTTTGCCATACGCCGAGCCATACCTTGTCTGGCAGGCTGCAAAGCCTTGTTAACACTCAGTGATTCGGGTTTTTCGGGGCGCTAGACCGCCACCCCGTGCCGCCCCGCAAGATCGGTGAAAAACTGCCACGCGACCCGCCCCGAGCGCGCCCCGCGCGTCGCCTGCCACTCGATCGCATCCGCCCGCAGCGCCGCGTCGCTGATCTCGACCCCATAGGCATCGCAATAGCCCCGGATCATGTGCAGATACTGGTCCTGATCGCAGGCATGAAAGCCCAGCCACAGCCCGAACCGATCCGACAGAGAGACCTTTTCTTCCACCGACTCGGAGGGGTTGATCGCAGAAGATCGTTCATTTTCAATCATATCGCGCGGCATCAGGTGGCGCCGGTTCGACGTGGCATAGAGCACCACATTGTCCGGCCGCCCCTCGATCCCGCCATCCAGAACCGCCTTGAGCGATTTGTAATGCGCGTCGTCATGACCGAAGCTCAGATCGTCGCAAAACAGGATGAACCGCGCCGGCGCGCCGCGCAGCAGGTTCAGCAACCGGCCCACCGAGGGCAGGTCCTCGCGTTGCAATTCGACGACCTTCAGATCCGCGTGCGATGCGTGAACATCGGCGTGGATCGCCTTGACAAGGCTCGATTTTCCCATGCCGCGCGCGCCCCACAAAAGGGCATTGTTGGCCGGCAGTCCCCGGGCGAATTGCTGCGTGTTGGCCAGCAGCGTATCGCGCGCCCGGTCGATGCCCACCAGCAGATCGAGCGGCACGCGCGAGATCGCAGGCACGGGCTCCAGACGGTCCGGCTCCACATGCCACACAAAGCCCGCCGCCGCGTCCCAGTCCGGTGCGGCGAGCGGCGCCGGAGCAAGCCGCTCCAGCGCCGCCGCAATCCGGCTAAGCTCTTCTGAACTCACTTGAATTCCTCGTCGAAGGCGTCGTCTTCGTCGTCATAATAGCCCTCGGCGCGCAACTGTTCCTCGCGCTTGGTCTCGACGCGCCGCACAAGGAAGATCGACACCTCGTAGAGGCCATAGACCACCGTGAACAGGATCATCTGCGTGATCACATCCGGCGGCGTGACCAGCGCGGCCAGCACCAGAATGCCGACCATCGCGTATTTGCGCACATTCCCAAGCCCTTCGGAACTGACCAGCCCCGCCTTGCCCATCAATGTGAGCAGCACCGGAAGCTGGAAGCACAGCCCGAAGGCAAGGATGAATTTCAACGTGATATCAAGGCTTTCGTTGACCTTGCCGTTGAACACGATGCGCGGCGTGTCGGTGTTCGCCTCGACCGCGTCCGCGCCCAGAAACAGGCTGGTGAAGGAGGAGCCATCCGCAAAGGCCAACAGGAAGGTCATCGCCAGCGGCGTGACCACGAATTGCGCGAAGCTCGCGCCCATCAGGAACATCACCGGCGAGGCGATCAGGAAGGGCAGAAACGCATTCTTTTCAGTGCGGTAGAGGCCCGGCGCCACGAAGCGCCACAGCTGGAAACCGATGATCGGGAAGGCCAGACCGAAGCCGAAGACCATCGACACGCGGAACAGCGTGAAGAGATATTCCTGCGGGCTTGTGTATTGGAAAACCGGGTTGGGGTCTCCGAGATTGCGCAGCGTGTCATAGATCGGGTTCAGCAGGAAATCGAGCACATGCTCGGCGATGAACTGCCCTTGCAGCGGGATGAAGAAAACAGAAATCGCAATCAGGAACGCGATCACCGACCGGATCAGCCGCGTGCGAAGCTCCGCCAGATGCTCTATGAGCGGCGCGCTGCTCTCCTCCATCTCATCGCTATGGGCCGTGCTCATTCCGCCTCCTTCTCGGCCATGTTGGTGGCCGCCTCAAGTTCCTCGGCCTTGCGCGCCGCCGCTTCCGCCTCACGCTTCATCCGGTCCGCCGCCGCCCGCGCGGTGGCCGCCTGAATTTTCTTAGCCGATTCAGCACGTTCCGCTGCCAGCTTGCCGGTCTCGCTGTCGGGATCGAGATTGGTGAGCGAAGAGGTCGCGTCCTTGACGCCGTCCATCGCGGATTTCATCGGGTTGGTCGCCGCGTTCATGCTCTTCTGGATGTCCTTCACCCCGGCCTCATCAGCCGCCTGGTTCATCGCCGTGGAGAATTCGCGCGCCATGCCCCGCATCTTGCCCACGAACTGCCCCGCCTTGCGGAACATCACGGGCAGGTCCTTGGGGCCAACGATAATCAGCGCCACGATCCCGATAACCAGGAGCTCGGCGAAGCCAAGATCGAACATCGCTTACGCCTTGTCTTTGTCCGTGTCCGCCGCCGGGGTCACGTCCTTTGCCGCTTCGGCGGTGTCTGCATCGTCGAGTTCCTTCTGGCCATCATTGATGCCCTTCTTGAAGCTGGTGATGCCGCGCCCGACCTCACCCATCAGCGAGGAGATCTTGCCGCGCCCGAAAAGCACGAGCACAACGATTGCAATCAGCAGGATGCCGGGAAGTCCGATATTGCCAAGACCCATGTCACAGTCCTTTCAAGGAGTTTTGGGGTTTCGTTTGACCCCTACCTACGAAAGCGCCCGGCGCAGGTGAACCGGCACGGAGCCATCGCGGCGATGAAATCACCGGAATTTGCCTTCTCTGACCGGGTTGCCGCCGCCAACTGACAGCTTTATGTCAGTAAGCTACAGCCTGATCGGTGATATGGGAGCAACCGTTTGAACCGCGCGGACCGCCTTTTCGACCTCCTGCACATGCTGCGTGACGGCAGATTGCACACCGCGCAGGAGATGGCGCAGCGGCTGGGCGTGTCGGTGCGCACGATCTACCGCGACATGGACACCCTGCAAGCGTCGGGCGTTCCGGTCGAGGGCGCGCGCGGCGTGGGCTACAAGGCGACCGGGGCGATCACCCTGCCCCCGCTGTCACTCAATGCCGCCGAACTCGAAGCGCTCAATCTCGGGATCGCCATTGTGGCCGAGGCGGGCGATCCAGACCTTGCTCGGGCCGCCGCCAGTCTCGGAGACAAAGTCGATGCGGTGCTGCCCGAGCAGGTCATCAGCGAGGCCGACGCATGGAAATTCGCCATCCACCCCTTCGCCGACACCGCCCGCGGCGCGGGCCACATGGCCACGCTGCGCAGCGCGATCAAGGCCCGCCAGAAGCTCGACCTGACCTATATCCGCAGCGACAGCACCGCCACGCGCCGCACCGTGCGCCCTTTGCATATGGAGTATTGGGGCCGCATCTGGACCCTGACCGCGTGGTGCGAGCTGCGCACAGATTTCCGGCTGTTCCGCATCGACCTGATCGAAGCGGCGCAGGCCTTGCCCGAACTCTTCATCGACGAGCCGGGCAAGACGCTCGACGATTACCGCGCTAGAACAGACCGTTGAACCGCTCTGGCAGCAGGTATTGCTGCGCATACTCGGGCCGCTTGAACGCATAGTAGCCGGTATCCCCGCGCGGACCGAACGAGCGCTGCATCCGGCGCCGCACCCAGGCCAGATCGAAGCCCTCCTGCATCTCCAGCGCGGCGAAGGCTTCGAACACCGCCCGGTCTTCGCCTCGGGCTTCGGCGAACCAGTGACGGCCGATCGCGGTGTCCTTGACGCTGCCGCCGACATCCGCCGTGACCGCATTGCGCCGGTTCATGGCGTCCGTATAGGCGGAAAAGTCACAAAATTTCAGGTGCATGAGATAGAGCGGGTCGGGCGTGTGCAGTTTCGGGTATTGCGCGAAATGCCCGCCACGCGAGAGCTTTGCCGGGGCCGAGACGATGCAGGGCTTGGAGTAATGCGGCGCAAGGCGCACATGGCGGCGCGGCCCGAGAATGCACGCGTCCGCAGGCTCCGGCTCGCAGTCGATCCGGTGGATCACCTCAAGCCCGACCGGCGTGTGGATCCGGTTCTCCGCCGCGCGCTCCAACCAGCCTCTGAGATCAACCCCGGCCTCGGGATCGACAACCACCAACTCGTCCACGTCCCCGACGATCACATGGCGGTAGTATCGGCGCAGGCCGCCCACGAGATTGTTCAGAAGCCCCCAGCGTTTGACGTCGAAATTCTTGTGCGGATCGCCCGGGATCCCGATCACGTTGCACCCTTCGGCGAGCGTGGCGACCTCCGCGCCGCGCCCGTGATTGATCACGTAGCAGTTTTCCCGCCCGAACATCTGCCCGTAGTGACGCAGCCAGGCGCGCAGGAAAAACGCGTCGTCCCGCACCATGGTCACCGCCGCGACTGTCTGCATGTGCTGCCCTCATGTGCTTTTGCTCGCAACATAGCCTGCCGAGAGGTATAAAAGAATCGCAAAATGCCACGAACTTTCAACGCTCTGCGCGACGCGAGGACCCCGACGGATGTTAGATGCGCAGTTTCGCGAAACAGGCTATTGGGCCCAGACACCTGACCTGGCGAAAGTAACGCGATTTCAGGTTCTTGGCGAGCGATCTTCAGGCACCAATTTCGTCAAGCGGTTGCTTGGGCGGAACTCCGCGCTGACCCCCACGGAAGCTCTGGGCTGGAAACACGCCTTCCCGCATGCCCGCGCCATTCCTTCCGATCTTCTCGTGATCGGCGTCGTGCGGCGCGCCGATGACTGGTTGCTCTCGATGCACGCCAAGCCATGGCATTGCACTGCGCAGATGCAATCCCTGGCGTTTTCGGACTTTATTCGTGCGCCGTGGCAAACCATCGTCGACCGGCCGCGCTATTTCGACGGTGCGCGGGAGGCCGGTGATGTCGGGCAGCCGCTCATGCATGACCGGCACCCGCTGACCGGAGAGGCCTTTGCAAACCTGCTGGCGCTGCGCTCCGCGAAGCTGGGCGGGCTGCTGTCCTACACGGCTCGAGAGTGCAATTTCGTGATGCTCCGCCTCGAAGACGTCACCGCCGATCCGCACGGTTTTCTGGACCGGCTGGCCCCGGCGGGCTGGACCGGGACGCTGCGCCCCGTGGTCAAACGGCTCGGCGCCAAGTTCAAACCTGCCGTTGCAGAGCGCCCCAAAACGCCTGACGCGATGCCCGATAAGGACCGCGATTGGCTCTGCGCTCAGATCGACGCAGCGCAGGAAGCGCAGCTGGGATATGTCTACAGGAGGGAAAGCGTCCGCCCCGCGTGATGCAGGCCGGCAGCTCCCAAAGCCATGCATTTCCACAAAAATTTTGAGCTTTGGGAGAAAGTGGCGCGGTTGACGGGGCTCGAACCCGCGACCCCCGGCGTGACAGGCCGGTACTCTAACCAACTGAGCTACAACCGCGCGTGGGGGGTGGAATAGGCTCTACCGCTTGCGCCGTCAATGACGAAAATCGCTCTTTGGCGCACTTTTTTGACCCGCGCGATAACCCCTGATTAACGGCGGGCGATTAGGGTCGGACCATGGCAAATTCATCCCCCCACCTCGGGTGCTGGCCCAGCCGACTTGCTGCGGGTCGGTG
This sequence comes from uncultured Aliishimia sp., assembly GCA_965656085.1. GTDB lineage: Bacteria > Pseudomonadota > Alphaproteobacteria > Rhodobacterales > Rhodobacteraceae > Aliishimia. Next base: position 5,933 of record CBFHJA010000021.1, read on the forward strand.
GACCCGGTGACCTCGCTCGCGCGGCAGCGCCTCTTGCCCGCGTTGCGCAGCCTGTGGCCGATCCCGCGCGGGTTTTGGAGGATGTCACTGGGATACCGGGTGCTCGGCTACGTATTGCTCGTCTGCGCAGGTCTGGCCCTCGTCACAACCTCCATGCAGGTCGCGGTCCTTAACGCGCATCAAAAAAGCGACCAACTGGCCCGTGCCGCGCAAAACGACCGCGACGTACTGGAGCGCCTGAACATGGCGGCAGCCGGCGGGCAGGCCAGCGAGATCAACGCGGTGCTGGCAGAGGCCCTGACGCGCCCGGACGTGGACCATATTTCCGTCACCGGCCCGGACCGCGCGGACTACGTACACGGCACGCAAGACCCCTCGGGGTTGAACGTCCGGCACTATGAGGTCGGCGCGGCGCCGGGCGCTATGCTGACGATCGGGCGGTCTTTGGCCCCGATACATCAACATCTTGCGCGGCAGGCTCTGCCCATATTGCTCACTGAACTGGCACAGGGTTTGCTGGTCGGGCTGATCGTCCTGTTGGTGTTCGAGCGCCTCGCGGCGTCCCGGCTGCGGCGCCTGACGCATCAGGTGCTCAACACGTCATGGCGCAGCGGTGACGACCTGACCGCTCTGGAGCGTAGCGAAGCCGTGCTGCCGGACGAGATCAACAATATCATCACGGCCTTTGAAACCATGCGCTGCGACGCCCGCGACGCGTTTGCACGGCTCGAACGCGAACAGCGGCGCGGCGACCGGCTGAACTGCGCACTCCAAATCGCGCAGAAGGAACAGGCCAGTCTGACACGGGCCTTGTCGCATGATCTCATGACGCCGGTGAATACGATGCGCGCGCTGGTGACGGAGTTCCGCACGGCTGCTCCTGCGCCTGCGCCAACCCCTTGCCCTGCACCTGCCTCCGGCCAAACCGCCGATGACACGCTGGGACTGCTGCAGGACATGGATGTGACCGCCGCGCGCATGACGAAACAGATTCAGGACGTCATGCGCTACTCGGAATTGCTCGCGGCCCCCCCGTGCCCGCAGAACACGGCGCTCGAGGACGTGCTGCAAGCGGTCCGGCAGACACTCCTTGCGCGTTATAACGTGCTGCCCGGTCAGATCATGTGGGGACCGCTCGGCGAGGTGTTCGGCGATCCGCGCGACCTGACCTTGCTGTTCGAGGCCCTTGTGACAAACGCAATCACATATGCCCACCCCGACCGGGCCTTGCAGATCCGTGTGCAGCGCGCCGAACCCGACGATCCCGAGCATGTCAAGATCGTCATCTCCGACACGGGCCGCGGCATCCCGGACCAGCATATAGACGCAGTCCTCGATCTGTTCTCGCGCTTGCACACCTACGCCGACATCCCCGGAACAGGACTTGGTCTTGCGCTGTGCAGGCGCGTGATGCATCGGCACCATGGCACGATCCGGCTGTCCTCCGATCGTGCGCAGGGCACGCAAGTCACACTGGTGTTTCCGAAAGGAGGACATGAATGAGCGATCTTGGAACCGTCATGATCATAGATGACGAGGATATCGACCAAAAACAATATCGCAGGCTGCTCGAACGGTCAGGGCGCGCGGACGAAATTGTGCAGTTCAGCTATGCAGACGAGGCGCTTGTCTGGCTGAAGTCGCATACCGGAAAGCCCGTCGATGTGATCTTCCTCGATGTGAACATGCCGCGGATGAATGGTTTCGAATTCCTCGAAGCCGTGAGCGCGGAGCTCGATCCGCCGAATCTGCGCATCATCCTGATGCTCACAACGTCGCTGGCCCCGAAAGACAAGACGCGGGCCATGGCGCACCCGCTGGTCAAGGGGTTCTTCAACAAACCGCTGACATCGCTGCACTTGGACGAGGCGTACCGGCTGCTCGAGGCCGCTTAGGGGCAGATCCCACGGCCTGTCTGCCCCGGGTTTGCCAGTTGTTCTGGCGGGCTGGCGTGCCGCGGTCGCGGCACGGCGCGCTGCGGGTCAACGACGGATCCGGTGCACCGGGCGGCGATGCCGGTCGGAACATCGGGCACGAGACGCCGCCGCAGGTGCATCCGCGCCGCGCCCCGGGTCGCCGGGGCATGCGCCGGGCGCCTCGAGTGCGCCGCTTTCATTCGCGGTCACGCAACCCCCTCTAACTTATTGAGTTCGCATGTCGAAGAGCTGGAAAAATGCATACCACTTTTCAGCGACATGCTCTAGCCGATCATTTCGCTGGCCCCGTCGCGCGTGCTGGCATAGTGGCGGTCAAGCCGTTGCAGCGCGATGCGCAGCACGATCTTGCCGGACCGCGCCGACCAGCCCATCTGCGCCTCGCAGGTTTCCAGCCCTTCCAGAAGGCAGCAGCAGCGGAAGGCGACATCGCGCAGGCCGGGCCCGAGCTCTTCGAGCGCATCGAGTACCCGGGCGCGCGCCGCGAGCGGACCGTAGCCGGGAAGGCTGGCGCGCAGGCTGTCGGGCAGGATGTCCCCGAGCGCCGTGATCCCCAGCAGGTAGCCGCCCCAGTCGACCTCGGCATCGTTCTCCATTTGCGCCAGTTCGTAGTCTTCGCGCAGACGCTCACCGACGCGCACCAGCGCGGGGGGCAGAAAGGGTCCGCCTGACTTGTCCTTGCGCCGCGAGAGCGCGGTCAGGGGCGAGTCGGCGAGATTGTAACAGACCTTGCGCGGAGTGCCGGTCTCGTCGCGCACCGTGCGCTCACCCCAGACGCGCTGCGCGGGCGTGAAGGGCACGATTCCGTCGGAAAAGCCTGCCGGTTGCAGCCCTTGCTCGGCGCTGCCCGGAAAGCGTTCGAGGAAGGCTTTGACGGCGTCCCGGCCGGCTGCCGTGATGGTGTAGCGCCGCAGCCGGCCTGTGGACTGGGTCTCGATCCATTCGCGCACGGCCATGTCCTCCGCTATGTTCTGCGCGACGACGGCGGTGCGGGTGGGCGTGCCGTCCTCGCTTTCGCGCAGCACAACGGCGGTGTCCATGTCGACGGCGACGGCCAGAACGGCCCCGGTTTCGCACAGACGCCGCAGAACGCGCAGCGCTTCTTTTTCGAAGCTGTGCAGGGCGCCGGGAAGGGCGTCCGAAATCAGTGTCTTGGTCATGTCCGTCAGTTCCCTTTTGACTGTGTCCGCCAGATCGGGCGTGTCCGGGCCGAACCGCGCTTCCATACGGCGCAATGCGGCGTCGATGAGCGGGTCGTCCCGCTGGCTTTCGATGCGGCGGATCCGGCGTGAAATGGTTGAGGCGTGGCAGGATTTGAGGCGGGCGAGATCCCGGATCGCGATCCCGGCGCCGGTATGGGCAAGATAGTCTTGCACAGCTTCCGGAATGGGGCTGGGGACGGCGGCGATGGTCTCTGGCCTGATGTTGTCGAAGCCCATGCGGGTTTGGTCCTTTCACGCGGTGCTTGTCGCGGATCACTAAACTTATCCACAACTTGTCCACAACCTTAGAGGGTGATTTGGTTACGGAAGTCTTAATCGGAAATCCGGGTTTGAGTATTGTTTCCAAACCATAAACTTGTCCTTCCGAACCGTTCGCCCCCCCGCATCTGCGCGCAACAGCCACAAAACCGTGCCACTCTTCTGGGCAATCGAAACGCATCCCGGAAAGGTGCCCCAATGCAAGATATCCTCACCCGCATCGCCCGCCTCAAGCGCCCCCGCCTGCTCAGCCGCGCCGCCCGGATCGGGGCGACGGGCTACCGCCGCGAACTGCACCTGCCCCGGCTGCTGAACGAGGCCCGCCTGCCGCGCAGCGCCGAAGCGCTGCTGAAGCTCAGCGAGATCGAGGCGGAGATGAATGGTCTGCGCAGCGCAGGCGCGCAAGAGTATCACATGCCCCGGCATGTGGAGGTTCTGATCGCCATCGTCGGCGAAAGCGCCTTGCTCCGGGACAGCGCCGAGCGCCTGCGGGCGGTGTGAACGCTGCATGGTCCGAATGCTCCGCATCCGGTCGGGCGCGCCTGACCGGCGTGCCCCATAGGCTGGGCAATTTGCCCACCACCCAACTCCAAAACCTGCCCGATACAGCCGCCAAAGGGCGGCCCGGCACCGCCGCTAGATAAACGCGTCGGGCTCGGCGGCTTTCTTCTGCGCCACAAACTCCCGCAGCGCCTCCGCAATCCCGGGGTCCATCGCCGGCTGCTGGTACTGCGCCAGCAAGGTCTCGACCCGGCTGCGTGCCAGCTCCTGCGTGTCCCGCGCCCCTTCGTCCGACCATGTCTCGAACGGTTTGTAGTCGAGCAAATTGGACTTCCAGAACGCCGATTTGAAATGCGCCTGCGTGTGCGCACAGCCGAGATAATGCCCACCCGGGCCAACCTCGCGGATCGCATCCATCGCCTGTGCGTCCTCGTCCACCGACACACCCTTGGCCAAGTGGTGCAACACGCCAAGCTGGTCCGCGTCCATCACAAATTTCTCGAAGGAAGACACGAGCCCCCCCTCCAGCCAGCCGCAGGAATGGAGCATGAAGTTCACCCCCGACAGCAGCCCCATATTGAGCGAGTTCGCCGTCTCATAGGCGGCCTGCGCATCGGGCAGTTTCGAGCCACAGAACGAGCCCGCCGAGCGGTAGGGCAGCCCCATGCGCCGCGCCAGTTGACCCGCGCCATAGGTGATATGCGCCGCCTCCGGCGTGCCGAAAGTAGGCGCGCCCGAGTTCATGTCGATGGAGGTCACGAAGGCCCCCATGATCACCGGCGCGCCGGGCCGCACGAGCTGGTTATAGGCAATCCCCGCCAGCACTTCGGCCATGACCTGCGTAAGTGTGCCCGCCACCGAGACCGGCGCCATCGCGCCGCCGACGATGAAGGGCGAGACGATGCAGGCTTGGTTGTTCTGCGCATAGATTTCCATCGACCCCATCATCACGTCGTCGAAGGTGAGCGGCGAGTTGATGTTGATGAGCGAGGTCATCACCGTGTTGGTCTGCACGAACTCGGGGCCGAAGAGGACCCCCGCCATGTCGACGCTGTCCTGCGCCCTTGAGGGCTCCGTCACCGAGCCCATGAAGGGCTTGTCGGACAGGGTCATATGGGCATGCAGCATGTCGAGGTGACGCTTGTTCACGGCCACATCGGTGGGCTCGCACACGGTGCCGCCCGAATGGTGCAGCCATTTTGACATATAGCCGAGCTTCACGAATTTCTCGAAATCGGCCATCGTGGCATAGCGCCGACCGCCCTGCACATCGCGCACGAAGGGCGGGCCGTAGACCGGGGCGAGCACGAGGTTGCGCCCCCCGATCTCCACCGAGCGCGCGGGATTGCGCGCATGCTGCGTGAAGGTCTTGGGCGCGGTGCTGCAGAGCTGCCGTGCCAGCCCGCGCGGGATGCGCACGCGCTCGCCCTGCACATCCGCCCCGGCGTCTTTCCAGCGCGCCAAAGCGGCGGGGTTGTTCACGAAATTGACCCCGACCTCTTCCAGAACGGTCTCGGCATTGGCCTCGATGATCTCCAGCGCCTCGTCGTTCAGAATCTCGAAATTGGGGATGTTGCGCTCGATGAATTTCGCGGTCTCGAAAGACACCGCGCCGCGTTCCGCCCGCCGCGCGGCTCCACCTCCACCACGTCCACGCCGCCGGGTTGCTGCCTCTGCTGCCATGTTCTGCACTCCCACGAGTCGCCATACGTTGCGCGAATATCTACGCCAGCGCGCCCCGATGCCGCCCGCAAAGAACGCCCCTTCCGGTCAAAAAGCGACACGCACGCCCTCCGAACGCGCTTCTTGTTTTCCTTATGACCAAAATATTCCGGGGTCCGGGGCAGAGCCCCGGTCCAGCCTCTTGCCAGCCGCGCAACACCGGCCTAATGCCGAAGCATGACCCAATCCCATGATCGCCTCCTCATCATCGACTTCGGCAGCCAGGTCACGCAGCTCATCGCGCGCCGCCTGCGCGAGCTGAATGTCTACTGCGAAATCCACCCCTATCAGAAGGTCACCGATGCCTTCCTGACCGCCTTCGCGCCCAAGGCGATCATCTTCTCCGGCGGCCCCGACAGCGTCACCCGCGAAGGCTCCCCGCGCGCGCCCGAAAGCGCGTTCAGCCTCGGCGTGCCGATCCTCGGCATCTGCTATGGCCAGCAGGTGATGATGCAACAACTCGGCGGACGGGTCGAAGGCGGCAAGCACTCCGGCGGCGGCGGCACGGCGGAGTTCGGACGCGCCTACGTGATCCCCACCGCCGAGCATATCCCGCTGCTCGAAGGCTGGTTCCAGAACGATCTCGACCGCGAGCAGGTCTGGATGTCCCATGGCGACCATGTGAGCCAACTGGCTCCCGGCTTCGCAGTCTACGGCACCTCCCCCGGCGCGCCCTTCGCAATCACCGCCGATCTGGACCGCCACTTCTACGCGGTGCAGTTCCACCCCGAGGTGCACCACACCCCCAACGGCGCGAAGCTCTACGAGAATTTCGTTCGGCTGGCAGGGTTTACCGGCGACTGGACGATGGATGCCTACCGCGAACAGGCCATTGAAGAGATCCGCGCACAGGTCGGCGACAAGCGCGTGATCTGCGGCCTCTCGGGCGGCGTTGACAGCTCCGTCGCGGCGGTGCTGATCCACGAGGCGATTGGCGACCAGCTGACCTGCGTCTTCGTCGACCACGGCCTTCTGCGCAAGAACGAGGCGGACGAGGTCGTGACCATGTTCCGCGACAATTACAACATCCCGCTCATCCACGCCGACGAGACCGAGCTGTTCCTCGGCGCGCTCGAAGGCCAGTCCGACCCCGAGACCAAGCGCAAGATCATCGGCAAGCTGTTCATCGACGTGTTCCAGAAATACGCGGGCGAGATCGAGGGCGCGGAGTTCCTTGCCCAAGGCACCCTCTACCCGGACGTGATCGAAAGCGTGAGCTTCTCCGGCGGCCCCTCGGTGACGATCAAATCCCACCATAACGTGGGCGGTCTGCCCGAAAAGATGGGCCTCAAACTGGTCGAGCCGCTGCGTGAGCTGTTCAAGGACGAGGTCCGCGCGCTTGGCCGCGAGCTGGGCCTTCCCGACAGCTTCATCGGCCGCCACCCCTTCCCCGGCCCGGGCCTTGCGATCCGCTGCCCCGGCGAGATCACACGGCAAAAACTCGACATCCTGCGCGAGGCGGACGCGGTTTATATCGACCAGATCCGCAAGCACGGGCTCTATGACGAGATCTGGCAGGCCTTCTGCGCGATCCTGCCGGTGCGTACGGTGGGCGTGATGGGCGATGGGCGCACCTATGATTTCGCCTGTGCGCTGCGGGCGGTGACGTCCGTGGATGGCATGACGGCGGATTACTACCCGTTCAGCCATGAGTTCCTTGGCGAGACGGCAACGCGGATCATCAACGAGGTGCCGGGGATCAACCGGGTGACCTATGACATTACCTCCAAGCCTCCGGGCACGATTGAGTGGGAGTGAGTCGGAGCGCTACAAAAAACACGCCTGGGTTGTTTTTGGTTCGTTCTCAAGGATCTAGCGGGCGGCACGTCGAACGAAAACAGAACGCATTAACGGAATGTTGGATACAGGTTACGAAACGATAAACGGAACTGTTTCCAAGTAAGAAACACTGGGCCGCCAAAAAATGGTCAACTCGCACGAATCACCTCCCCCGATTCGGCGAGGCAGGGGAGGACGGGAGCCATGAGCGACATCGCCAAGGGCGTGATCTGGATGATCGGCACCCTGCTCTCCTTCACGACGATGGCCGTCGCGGGCCGGGAACTGGCAGGCATTCTCGACACGTTCGAGGTGATGCTCTACCGCTCGGTTGTCGGCGTGGTGATCGTAGCGCTGGTGATCACCGTTTTGGGCAAATGGCACGAGGTGCGCACCCAGAAGCTCAGCTGGCACATGGCGCGCAATCTGGCGCATTTCACCGGGCAGAACCTGTGGTTCTATGCCGTGACCGTGATCCCGCTGGCGCAGGTCTTCGCGCTGGAGTTCACCTCGCCGCTCTGGGTGATCCTGCTCTCGCCGCTGCTCCTCGGCGAGCGCATGACCCTCGTGCGCAGCGCGAGCGCCCTTCTGGGCTTCCTCGGCATCCTGCTCGTCACCCGCCCCGGCGCAATGACCGAACTCAATCTCGGCATCGTCACGGCGGCCTCCTGCGCGATCTTCTTCGCGCTGACCATCATCACCACCAAACGCCTGACCCGCACCGACAGTGTCGCCTGCATCCTGTTCTACCTCACCACGCTGCAACTCGTGTTCGGGCTGGTGACGGCGGGCTGGGATGGCGATATCGCGGTGCCGACCGGTCTGCCCTTGCTCTGGGCGGTGCTGATCGGGTTTGCCGGGCTGATGGCACATTTCTGCTATACCAACGCCCTGCGCCTCGCGCCCGCGACCGTGGTCGTGCCGATTGATTTCGCCCGCCTGCCGATGATCGCCTTCGTGGCGTGGCTGGCCTATGCCGAGGTGGTCGACCCGATGGTGTTTATCGGCGCGGCGATGATCTTCGGCGCGAACTACCTCAACATCTGGACCGAAACCCGCAAAGTCCGCGCCTGACATTGGAGGGGGGGAACGCGCCTTCGGCGCATAGGGGAGGTCTGCTTCAGCCTACCGCGTCAGCGGCGGGCGCGGCCCGGCAGGCGCGTTTCGCAGAAAAGCTGCCGGGAGGGCCACCGCCGAAACGTTAACGCCGCCCCACCGTACGCCACCTAAACCTTGTCAAATCGCGGAACGAATCGGAATTTGTATGTACAGTGTATGTACAGCTGCCATACGCGCAGCCATACACCGTATGTACCTTGTTTTACTGGCGTTAACCCGCATTTCGGCCAGTTTCAGGTTTTCCGCTGTTGCGCGCGTCCGCCCCGTTAACCTTTGCCCGGCCCGGGGCGGCGCGATTGACCGCGCGGACCTGCAAGGCTAACACGGCGCACGGTTTTGCAAGGACGTGCCCACATGCTCTATGACACCGCCCAAGACTGGCGCGCCGCGCCGCGCAAACGGGTCTTGCTGTTCGGCATGTCCGGCCTTGGGAAAACCGTTCTAAGTCAAATGCTTCGCGATGGCGGCGATTGGTTTCACTACTCCATCGACTACCGCATCGGCACGCGCTACATGGGCGAATACATCACCGACAACGCGAAAGCGGAGGCGATGAAAAACCCCTTCCTGCGCGATCTGCTCCTGTCGGACTCGATCTATATCGGCTCCAATATCAGCTTTTCGAACCTCACCCCGGTCTCGACCTATCTCGGCAAGCCCGGCGATCCGGCCAAGGGCGGGCTGCCCATCGCCGAATACCGCCGCCGTCAGGAACAGTTCCGCACCGCCGAAATCGCCGCCCTGCGCGACACGGGCTACTTCATCGACCGCGCGCTAAGGCTTTATAATTACGCGCATTTTATCTGCGACACGGGTGGGTCGATCTGCGAATGGGTGGACCCCGAGGACCCAAACGATCCGCTGCTCTCCGAGCTTGCCGCGCACACGCTGATGATCTGGATCAAGGGTGATGACGCCCATACCGAGGAGCTGATCCGCCGCTTCGACAAGGCCCCCAAGCCGATGTCCTACCAGCCGGAATTCCTGACCCACTGCTGGGACGGCTATCTCGCCGAGACCGGCGCCGCGCCCGATCAAGTGGACCCCGACGCCTTCATCCGCTGGACCTACGCCAAGGCTCTCGCCCATCGCCAGCCGCGCTACGCAGCGATGGCGCGCTGGGGCGTGACCGTGAGTGCCGACGAGGTTATGTCACTGAAAAGTGAGGCGGATTTCACCGACCTGGTCGCCACCGCCCTTGAGCGCCGCGCCGCAGACGCTTAACTCACCGCTCCCAGCGAGCCAACCGAAACGGACCCGACATGCCGATCAAACTGCCAAGCACCCTGCCCGCCTATAGCGTGCTGACACGCGAGGGCGTGATGGTGCTCGACGAGGATCTGGCCGCCCGTCAGGACATCCGCCCGCTGCGCATCGGGCTTCTGAACCTGATGCCGAAAAAGATCCAGACCGAGAACCAGTTCGCCCGGCTGATCGGGGCCACGCCCCTCCAGATCGAGCTGTCGCTGATCCGCATGTCCGAGCACCGGACCCGCAACACCGCCGCCGAACATATGGCTGAATTCTACCAGCCCTTTCAGGAGGTTAAGGACCAGAAATTCGACGGGCTGGTCATCACCGGCGCGCCGATCGAGCATCTGGACTTCGAAGACGTGACCTATTGGGACGAGCTTTGCGAGGTGATGGACTGGACGCAGACCAACGTGCATTCGACCTTCGGCGTGTGTTGGGGCGGCATGGCGATGCTGCACTATTTCCACAACGTGCCGAAATATCTGCTCGGCAGCAAACTCTTCGGCACCTACCGCCATACCAATTTGCAGCCGGCCTCGCCCTATTTGCGAGGCTTTTCAGACGATTGCGTGGTACCGGTGTCGCGCTGGACCGAGGTGCGCGCGGCGGATGTGGAGGCGGCGGGGCTGCCGATCCTGCTGGGCAATGAGGAGACCGGCCCCTGCCTGATCGAAGATCCGGGCCACCGGGCACTGTATATTCTCAACCATTTCGAATATGACAGCGGCACGTTGAACGAAGAATACCAGCGCGATCTGGCCTCCAGCCAAATAGGCGGAGCCGAGATTGCGCTGCCGGTAAACTACTTCCCGGGCGATGATCCGGGTAGGCCCCCGCAAAACCGCTGGCGCAGCCACGCACATCTTCTATATGGCAATTGGATTAACGAGATTTACCAATCCACGCCCTTTGAGCTAGAGAAAATCGGTGGCTAGACGCTTGTTATACATTGTTCTTTTGAGCCTGATCGCGGTTGCGACGGTGCAACTCGTGGCCGGTGTCCGCGAGGAGCGCGCCCGCTCCACCTACCAGCCGACCGGCGAGCGGATCGAGGTGGATGGCATCAAAATCCATGTCGACGTGCGCGGCTCCGGTCCCGATCTGGTGCTCATCCATGGCGCCTCTGGCAACACGCGCGACCTGACCTTCGCCTTCGAGGACGAGCTGGCCAAGCGCTACCGCGTGATCGCCATCGACCGCCCCGGCCTTGGCTGGTCGCAGCAGCCCGAGGGCTACGGCGTGCTCTGGAACACGACAGGCGAGTCGCCGCAGCTTCAGGCCGAAATCCTGCGCAAGGCCGCCGAACAGGTGGGCGTGACCAACCCGCTGGTGATGGGCCATTCCTTCGGCGGCGCCGTGGCGATGGCTTGGGCGCAAATGTATGACGACACTGCCGGGCTGATCATGGTGGGGGCGGTCTCGCACCCATGGCCGGGCGATCTGGGCTGGACCTATCACTGGAACGGCTCGCTATTGGGTGGCGCGCTCTTCGTGCCACTGGTCTCCGCTTTCGTGCCGGGCTCCTACGTGGAACAGACGGTGGAAGGCATTTTCGCCCCGGCTGAGCCGCCCGAGGGCTATATGGACTATGTCGGCACCGGGCTGAGCCTGCGCCGCTCGGCACTAAGGGCCAATGCGCGGCAGGTGATGTCGCTGCGCCCGCATATCGTGGAGATGAGCGAGACCTACCCGGACCTGACCCTGCCGATCGAGATCGTGCATGGCGAGGCCGATGACACGGTTCCGCTGGTGATCCACTCCCAGCCCCTCGCCGAGCGCGCCCCGACGGCAAATCTCGTGGTTCTGGAGGGGGTTGGCCATATGCCCCACCATCAGGCGACTGCCGAGGTGATCGCGGCGATCGACCGGGCGGCGGCACGGGCGGGTTTGCGTTAAGCCGTCGCGCAACGCATATTGCTTGGCAGCAGTCCTGACACGGAGCCACACATGGCCCTTCCCTTCGACGGTGCGATCACCGCCTATTTCAACGACCATGCCCCGGATGCGGTCCGCAAGGCGATCAAGCGCGCCGACGAGGGCGATATCCTCAGCCACAGCTATCCCCATTCCGAACGCCTCGCACGCAAGCCCTATGAGGCGGAGTTTGACCGTCTGCAAGTCGAACTGGTTAAGCTGCAGGCATGGGTGAAGGCCAGCGGGCGCCGGGTCGCCATCGTGTTCGAGGGCCGGGACGCGGCAGGAAAAGGCGGCACGATCAAGCGCTTCCGCGAGAACCTCAATCCGCGCGGCGCGCGGGTCGTGGCGCTCTCCAAACCCACGGACCGCGAGGCGACCGAGTGGTATTTCCAGCGCTATATCGACCATCTGCCCGCCGCCGGGGAGATCGTGTTCTTCGACCGATCGTGGTACAACAGAGGCGTCGTCGAGAAAGTGTTCGACTTTTGCACGGATGCGCAGCGCGAACATTTCTTCAGGCAGGTGCCCAGATTCGAGGAAATGCTCGTGCATGACGGCATCACGCTCGTCAAGTTCTGGCTCAACGTGGGCCGCGCCGAGCAACTCAGGCGCTTTCTCAAACGTGAAGAAAATCCGCTAAAGCAATGGAAACTCTCATGGATCGACGTCGAGGGCCTGAGCCGCTGGGACGCCTATACGGACGCCATCGCCGAAACGCTGGAGCGCTCGCACAGCGCACCGGCCCCATGGACGGTGATCCGCACCGATGACAAGCGCCGGGCACGGCTCGCCGCGATCCGCCATGTGCTGAGCCGGTTGGACTACGAGGACAAGGAGCCCAAGGCCCTGCGCGGCACCGATCCGCTGATCTGCGGCGGCCCGGAGATCTGGAGCCGGGATGGCTAAACGCGGCTATCACCACGGCAATCTGCGCGCCGCCCTGATCGACGCTGCGCTGATCCTGATCGAGGAAAAAGGCCCCACGGGTTTCACGCTGTCGGAAGCGGCCAAGCGCGCGGGCGTCACCCCGGCGGCGGTCTACCGCCATTTCGAGGGGCGCGAGGACCTGATCGCGGAGGCCGCTCTGCAAGGCTATGGCATCTTCGCCGACCTAATGGAGCACGCCTACCAGTCCGGCCAACCTTCGGCGCTTGCAGCCTTCGAGGCCACGGGCCGCGCCTATCTCGCCTTCGCGCGCAAATTTCCCGGCCATTACATCGCGATGTTCGAAAGCGGGATCTCGGTCAATCACTCCGCCGATCTGGCAGCCGCCGCCGCCCGCGCCAATGCCGTGCTTGAAAAAGCCGCCGATGATCTCAGCCAGCACATTCCGGCCGAAAAACGCCCTCCCGCCTCCATGTTTTCGGCACATATCTGGGCGATGTCTCATGGCGTAGTGGAACTCTTTGCCCGAAACTCCCCCGGGCGGGCGTCCCCGTTTCCGCCCGAAGAGTTGCTGGAGACCGGGATCGGCGTCTATCTCCGGGGCCTTGGACTGATCGAGCCTGATGACTGACCTGATCCTGCCGCGCCTGCCGAAATCCTTGCAGGTTCTTTATATCGACTATGGCCGCGGCGTGGTGGTTGCGTTGGCCGCCGCTCTGGGCCTCGCGGTCTTCATCGGCCTTTACGAGATCAACGGCGACAAGATCACCCGCCACGCCCTCCTGCCGGTGGTGAGCCAAGAGGTGCGGACCGGGAATAATCTGTCACCGGAAACGGTCTTTACGGTCACAACGCCGGAAGGCGGCACGGCTCAATTCGCAACCCAATCGCCCGCGGTGCTCCGGGATGCAAACACGGTGATCTGCGCCGAGGAACTGCGAGCCTCGGATGGCACGACCCGCTGGGAGGCAAGCCCCGCCAGCGCCTGCCAGTAGAACTTGACCCCGCCCCCCGCTCTGCTAGGCGGGAGGCCATGAAGTACCGCCCCGAAATCGACGGGCTCCGCACCATCGCGGTGCTGCCGGTGATCCTCTTCCACGCAGGCTTCGGCTTCGCGTCGGGGGGCTATGTGGGCGTCGATGTATTCTTCGTCATCTCCGGCTACCTTATCACCACGATCCTTCTGGGCGATATCGAACAGGGCCGGTTTTCACTCCTGCGCTTCTATGAACGCCGCGCCCGCCGCATCCTGCCTGCCCTCTTCGTCGTCATGGCGGCGTGCTTCGCGCTCGGCTGGGTCTGGATGATCCAAAGCCAGTTCCTTGATCTGGCTGAGGCGATGGCGGCCACGACGCTGTTCATCTCAAACATCCTTTACTGGACCCAGACGGGCTATTTCGCCGCCGCCGCCGAGGAGAACCCGCTTCTGCACACATGGTCACTGGCGGTCGAGGAGCAGTATTATCTGCTGTTTCCGCCCCTGCTCGCCCTGCTGATGTGGGCCGGACGCCGCGTGGCTCTGCTCGCCATTGCCCTGACTGCGCTCGCCAGCCTCGCGCTGGCCTTCGTATGGGATGCACCGCAATCGTCGAAATTCTTCCTCACCCATTTCCGCATCTGGGAATTGCTGGCCGGCTCGCTCTGCGCCTTTGCGCTGATGGGGCGCGGGCCTTGGAAAAACGACGCACTGGCTGCACTTGGCCTTGTGTTGATCGCCACAAGTCTCGTGCTGATGGACGGGGGCACACCCTTCCCGCATTTCGCCCTGCCCCCGGTTCTGGGCACGGTTCTGATCGTGCTCTTCGCCGCCCCCGGAACATGGACCGCGCGGCTGCTGTCCCTGCGAGCCATGGTCGGGATCGGCCTCATTAGCTTCTCGGCGTATCTGTGGCACCAGCCGCTCTTCGCTTTCGCCCGCATCCGCGCGGTCTTCGCGCCCGACCCGTGGCTGATGGCGGGCCTTGCACTGCTGTCTTTGCTGCTGGCTTGGTCCACATGGGCGCTGGTCGAGCAACCGTTTCGCGGCAAGACCCCGCGCGCCCTGCCCAAACGCTGGCAGGTCTTCACGGCCTCTGGCGCGGGCATGGCCCTGATCTTGGGGGCGACGCTCTATGTGGGCGAAACCAAGGGCGTGCCGGGGCGCGCGGTGGTGGCGCAGATCGTCCCGCCGCTGATGGACGCGAGTGTCGAGCGCGCCCGCACGTGGGAGGTGCTGCGCCGCGAAACCCCGGCGCGGTTCGATCTGGACCAGTTCGACCCGAATGGCGCCCCGGTCCGTCTGCTGATCCTCGGCGACAGCCACTCCAAAGGGCTGTTCAACGCGATTTATCTCAACCCCGGTCTCTACCCCGACGTGCAGGTGCGCTGGCTCGGCATCGCCTTCAGTTGCGAGCCGGGAGAGGTGGAGGTGGAGATCGTCACGAGTTGCCTTGAGGATGTGATGCAGACCAATCCCGGCCTGTTCGAGGACGCCAGCCATATCCTCTTGGGCGCACGCTGGTTCCGGGCGCCAAAGGTCGAGGCCCTGCCAGACTACGCGACGACCCTGACCGGGCTTGGCAAGGAGGTGCTGATCGCCGGTGCGACACAGGAGTATTCCCTTAGCGCGCCGGACATGATCCTGCAGGTGGTGCATGACAGCGGCTTCGACGGCTCAGGACCCTTCCCGGTCGATGTCGCTGCCCGCCTATTCTGGGACAACCGCTCGCCCACGCTGGACGTGATCGACACCGAGGTCCGCCAGATCACCGAGGCCGCCGGGGCGCGGTTTCTCGACCGCCGCGCGCTGATCTGCGACCCGGAGGCCGAGCGCTGCACCGCTGTCACCCCGGATATGCAGGGCGCGGTCTATGATTTCCATCATTGGACGCTTGCCGGAGCCAAGTATTTCGGCGCGAAGATGGCTGCCGAAAACTGGTTCGACTTCTAGGCTCAAGCCCACCTGCGCCGCGTCCCACCCTGTTTTCCTTATGACAAGAATATTCCGAAGGAGTCGCGCAGCGACAGGGGCAGCGCCGCCCTTGCCCAATCAAAATCCAGCGGCGCGATACCCATAAAAGACCTTGGTGAGGTCTTCCTGCACATCCCATGTCACCCGCGCGCCTTGCCGGATAAAGAGACTGTCTCCGGGCCCGAGCTCCACCGATTGCCCGGTCCCGTGATCGGTGAGCGTGCAGCGCCCTTCGAGAACGGTCATCAGCTCGTCGCTCAGCTCGGTACACTCCACCGCCCCTGCCGTGCAGCGCCAGATCCCCGTCCGCGTCCTGCACCCGGCCCCGCCATCATCAATCCGCCCAGACGCACGCGGAGTGCCGCGCCGGATCACATAGTTGCTTTGAGGATTTTCGAAGGGCCAGTCTTCGAGCGTGGCGGGGTCCGGGGCGCTGTCATATTTGATCATGCCGGATAGATAGCACACTCCTACCAAACGAAAAAAGGCGGCCCGAAGGCCGCCTTTTCCAACATCGGTATGACAAAGCTTAACGCTTGGAGAACTGGAAGCTCTTCCGCGCTTTGGCTTTACCGTATTTCTTCCGCTCGACCACGCGGCTGTCGCGAGTCAGGAAGCCTGCGGCTTTCAGCGCGCCGCGCAGCGCCGGGTCGTAAAGCTGAAGCGCTTTGGAGATGCCGTGCTTGACCGCGCCGGCCTGCCCCGACAGCCCGCCGCCCTTGACGGTCGCCATGACGTCGAACTCGCCATCGACACCGGCCACCTGGAAGGGTTGGCGCAGGATCATCTGCAGCACCGGGCGCGCAAAATACTTGTTCAGTTCCTTGCCATTGACCTCGACCTTGCCGGACCCCGGCTTGATCCAGACACGAGCGACCGCGTCCTTGCGCTTGCCGGTGGCATAGGAGCGCCCGAGCGCATCGCGGACCGGCTCGCGCGAGATCAGCTCTTCGGAGGCCGGGGCATCGACGCCTGCAACGGCGGCGAGATCTTCAAGTGTGTTGATTTCGTCAGCCATCTGGATCAGCTCCGCGTGTTTTTCTTGTTCATGGACTTCACATCCAGAACTTCAGGGCTTTGCGCCTCATGGGGGTGTTCGCCGCCTGCATAAACGCGCAGGTTGGTCATTTGCTTGCGCGCGAGGCGGTTGCCCGGAAGCATACGCTTGACCGCGAGGGTCACGACGCGTTCGGGATGCGCGCCTTCGAGGATTTGCGCCTTGGTGCGCTCCTTGATGCCGCCCGGATGCCCGGTGTGCCAGTAGTGCTTTTCTTCGCGCTTCTTGCCGGTCATCTGGATTTTGTCGGCGTTGACGATGATGACATTGTCACCGCAATCCATGTGGGGCGTGAAAGAGGCTTTGTGCTTGCCACGCAGGCGCATGGCGACGATCGACGCAAGACGGCCCAGAACAACGCCCTCGGCGTCGATCAGGATCCATTTCTTGTCGATGTCTGCAGGGGTTGCAGAGAAGGTTTTCATAGGTTGATCCCTTTGGGTCGGGGTGTTCATTCGATTGCGCGGTTATACGCGCAGGAGTTTTCCGTTCAAGTCCAAACCGTGCAATTTAAATACGCAAAATCAGCTATTTAGAATTATGGTATAAATATACCCCAAAAAATGCGCTCCTAGACGAGTCCATGGCGGGTAATTGCCCCGCGCTTTCAGGACAGCCTCTCGACATGTACAATCGATCTGCGGAGGACAAGCGACCCGATGGATGACGAGAGCCTGCCCCCGGGCGAGACCTTCTCCGACAGCGGAACCGCACGCCCGCGTCTCAAGGTCTACTCGAAACAGACGTTGAGGCGCATTCCATCCCTCGCGTGCTACCGCTCATCCACCATGGGCAACGGCTTTGCCTTCACGAATTGCTCGCGCCAGATGATCACGGCCCCGGCCCCGACGATCAGCAGAACACCCGGAAAGAGCGTATCCACCGGGGCCTCGCCGAAGAACAGCCAGCCGAAGGTGAAGGCGGTGAGAATGCCCACATAGCTGAACGGCGCGAGGATCGAGGGCGCGGCGATGCGATAGGCGAACATCAGCAAAAGCACCGCCGTGCCCCCCGCCATCGACAGCGCGAAGATCAGCAAAAGCTCGTAACCCATCGGCACATGGGAGAACCCGGTGGTACTGAGCGCCAGCACCACGCCGCCCACCACCGAGGCGGCAGAGGACCACAAGTAGAGCAGCGCGCTCGACACCGAGCTGTCGAAAAATCGCACCGAGACCACCGAAAACCCGTAGCAGAAGGCCGCGCAGATCGGCAAAAGCGCCACTAACGAAAACGCATCCGTGCCCGGTCGCAGCACCCAGACCGCCCCGGCGAAGCCAAGAACCAGTGCGAAAATCCGCCACGGCCCGACTTTCTCGCGGAACATCAGCACCGAGAGCAGCACCACGAACATCGCGTTGGTCTGGGCCAGCGCCGAGATCGTGGCGAGTTCCATCAGCCCCAGCGCGGTGTAGAAACACAGCTGCGCCGTCGCGACCGCGAGCCCGCGCACCAGTGCCAGCTTGGGGCGCGGCACCGACAGCGCCTCGCGGGTGAAACGCAACTCGCCCATCCACGCCAAGGCGATCAGAGAGGGCAAAATCCCCAGCACATTGCGATAGGCCGACAGTTCCGCCGCGCCATAGCCGTACTCGGTGGTCAGAATACGGACGAGAATGCCCATGATGTCGAAGCCGACAATGGCCGCCAGCGTCATCGCGATGGCCAGAAGGATGCGGCGTTTCTCAGGCATCCACATCCGCCGCCGATCCCGTGGGCGGGATCGCATAGGTCAGCGAGGCCGAGGCAACCGGCTTGTCCGAGCCCTCTGAATAGAGCAGCACATCGCCCACCGCGAGTTGCCGCCCGAGCTTGTGCAGCACCGCATGGGCAATGAGATCCTTGCCGGCCTCGGGCTTTCGCATGAAGTCGATGGAGCAATTGGTGGTGACCGCGAGCGCCTTCGGCCCGATCATCGCCAGCACCGCCACATAGATCGACACATCCGCGAGCCCGAACATTGCCGGACCCGACACGGTGCCGCCGGGGCGCAGGTGATGGCGTCCGACATTCAGCCGCAGGACAGCGCGCATGTCCCCGACCTCTTCCACCGTGAAATCATCAGCCACCTGATCGAAGACCCGCACCAGAAAAGCGTTGAGTTCGGTTTCGGTCATTTTCACGGACATGGCTTTCCCTCGTTCGGCTCGGTCTGTACAGTTGAGCGAAACGAAGGGGAGGGCAAGATGGGCCTTTTGGAACGGCGCGTCACGGACGCGGTGCTGCACCTGAAAATGAACAGCCCCGAGCGGCTGAACGCGCTCTCCGATGAGATGATCGCGGCGCTCCAGGCAGAGCTTGACGCGCTGCACGAGGACCGCTCGGTGCGCGCCGTGGTGCTCTCGGGAGAGGGCAAGGCGTTCTGTGCGGGGCATGACCTCAAACAGATGACGCAGGCGCGGCAGGCCGAGGATGGCGGCAAGGCCGCGTTTCAGGACTTGTTCGAGCGCTGCTCCACACTGATGCAATCGATCCAGAAAGTGCCGCAGCCGGTGATCGCGCAGGTCCATGGGATCGCCACGGCAGCAGGTTGCCAGCTTGTCGCCTCTTGCGATCTCGCCGTCGCGGCAGAGGACACGCGCTTTGGCGTGAACGGGGTCAATATCGGCCTGTTCTGCTCCACCCCCATGGTCGCCCTGTCGCGCAACATCCCGCGCAAACACGCGTTCGAGCTTCTGACGACGGGCGAATTTCTCTCCGCGCCCAAGGCGGCAGAGCTGGGCCTGATCAACCACGCGGTTCCGGCGGCAGATCTCGAAGCCGAGGCGACGGCGCTGGCGCGCAAGATCGCGGATAAGCTCGCGGCTGCGGTCAAGATCGGCAAACAGGCCTATTACACCCAGCTCGAAATGCCGCTGGCGGAGGCTTATGCCTACACGGGCGCGGCGATTGTGGAGAATATGCTGCACCGCGATACCGAAGAGGGCATTTCCGCGTTTTTGGAGAAGCGCCCACCGACCTGGCAGCAATAGCGCCCCACCCGCGAGGGTTGTTTCAGGTTTTAGATCAAATTGTTTCCAATTTGATGCTTTGGATTTGGGCAGCTTTGTGACAAAACATAGGCAAGCGATATGGGTCGCCGGGCCTTCGGAAGGTCCCTCCAGGGTCCTCTCTCAGCCCGCACTTTCCCGAAACCGGCGACCCCATCATCCCCCACCAGTCCCGCACATATCATTGCACCGGCGCGCGCACTGCCCTACATGCGTCGCATGGATAGAACACTGCATATCGTCGGCGGCGGAATGGCCGGATCGGAAGCTGCATGGCAAGCCGCGCAGATGGGCGTCAAGGTCGTCATTCACGAGATGCGCCCCAAGGTCGGCACCTTCGCCCACCAGACCGGCGATCTAGCGGAAATGGTCTGCTCCAACTCGTTCCGCTCCGATGATGATGAGCAGAACGCCGTTGGTCTGCTCCATTGGGAAATGCGCGCGGCGGGCGGGCTGATCATGCAATCGGCGGATCGCCACAAACTGCCCGCAGGCGGCGCGCTCGCCGTGGATCGCGAAGCCTTTGCGTCCTGGGTCACAGAAAGACTGCACGCGCACCCGAATATCACCGTGGAGTATGGCGAGATCACCGCCCTGCCCGACGATGGCGCGTGGATCATATCCACCGGCCCGCTGACCTCCTCAGCGCTCGGCGAGGCCATCGCCGCCGAGACCGGCAAGGACGCGCTGGCCTTTTTTGACGCCATCGCGCCCATCGTCTATTTCGACAGCATCGATATGAGCAAAGCGTGGATGCAGTCGCGCTATGACAAGGGCGAGACCGAGGAAGAGCGCACCGCGTATCTCAACTGCCCGATGGACAAGCAGCAATACGAGGATTTCATCGACGCGCTGCTCGCCGCCGACAAGACGGAGTTCCACGAAGGCGAGACCGCAACGTATTTCGACGGCTGTTTGCCGATTGAAGTGATGGCCGAGCGGGGCCGCGAGACCCTGCGCCACGGGCCGATGAAGCCGGTCGGGCTGACCAACCCGCACCAGCCAGACATCAAGGCCCACGCGATCGTGCAACTGCGCCGCGACAACAAGCTGGGCACGCTCTACAATATCGTCGGCTTCCAGACCAAGATGAAGTACGGCGCACAAACGGATGTTTTCAAATCCATTCCCGGTCTTGAGAACGCCCGCTTCGCACGGCTTGGCGGCATCCACCGCAACACATTCCTGAACTCACCGACGCTGCTCGACGACCAGATGCGCCTGCGCTCGCGCCCCAACATCCGCTTTGCCGGGCAGATCACCGGCGTCGAAGGCTATGTGGAAAGCGCCGCAATGGGTCTGCTCGCGGGCCGGATGGCGGCGACCGAGCTGCTTGGCGGCTCCCTGCCCGCCCCGCCGAACACCACCGCGATGGGCGCGCTCATCACCCACATCACCGGCGGTGCGGAGGCCAAGACCTTCCAGCCGATGAACGTCAATTTCGGCCTGTTTCCCCCCGTCGAAGGGCTCAAGGGCGGACGGCGCGGGCGTAAGGACCGCTACAAGGCCTATACCGACCGCGCCAAGGCCGATTGGCAGGGCTGGCTCGCCGCCCAAAGCGCGCCGCAAGCCGCCGAATAGCCGAGGGTTTACGCGTCGATTTTCCTCGCCTAACCTGAGCCCATGGCAGAAGAATTCCTAAACCGGGTTTATCAGGCCCGAGACTCCGACGAGACCCGCGCGCTCTATGATGACTGGTCCAAGACCTACGAGGACGAGGTCGGCGCGAACGGTTATATCACGCCCGAACGCTGCTCCAAGGCGCTGGCTCAGTTCACCGACGACCTGCGCGCGCCGATTCTCGATTTTGGCTGTGGCACAGGCCTCTCCGGACTGGCGCTGACCAAGTCGGGCTTTCGGATCATCGACGGGGTGGATTTGTCAGCCGAGATGCTGGCCGGGGCCGATGCCAAAGGGATTTATCGCAGCTTGCGCCAGATCGAAGCGGGCGAGTCGCCCGTGACAACGCCCGGCGCGTATGCCGCCATCGCGGCCATCGGGGTGATCGGAGCCGGCGCGGCCCCGGTGGACACGTTTGATCTGCTGATGAATGCACTCGGGCATGGCGGCAAGCTGGTGCTGTCCTATAATGATCACGCGCTTCAGGACCCGGTCTACGAGGCGCGGATCAGCGAGTGGACCGATCCCGGCGCGGCGCGCCTGCTGTTCAAGGAAAGCGGCCCGCACCTGCCCGGGAAGAACATCAACTCCACCGTCTACGTGATTGAAAAAGTGTGATCTTCCGCACACGATTTGCGCCATCTCCAACCGGTCCGCTGCATCTGGGTCATGCCTATTCCGCGCTGCTGGCCGCTGACATGGCGCGTGCGGCAGGTGGGACGTTCCTGCTGCGCATAGAGGATATCGACCAAAGCCGCGCCCGGCCCAAGTGGGAGGCGCAGATCTATGAAGATCTGCGCTGGCTCGGCCTCGACTGGCCGGAGCCGGTCATGCGCCAATCCGAACGCGGCGCGGTCTACGCGGACGCGCTGAATGCGCTCTGGGCGCGCGGCCTGCTCTACCCCTGCACCTGCAAGCGCCGCGATATCGCCGAAGCCGCCGCCGCCCCGCAGGAAGGCGCGCCGCTTCTGGGCCCCGACGGCATCGTCTATCCCGGAACCTGCCGCCCGGCAGAGCCCGGTCGCGCGCCTCAAGGCCCGCGCCCCACCGACGTGGCGCTCCGCCTCGACAGCCGCGCCCTACCGTTCGACATGCTGGACTTCACCGAAACCGGCGCCGGACCGGAGGGGGAGACCGGGCCCATCCGCGTCACTCGCACCGCGTTCAAGCGCGCCTTCGGCGATGTGGTTCTGGCGCGCCGCGATATGGGCACCTCCTATCATCTGAGCGTCGTGCTCGACGATGCAGCGCAAGAGATCAGCCACGTGATCCGCGGGCGCGACCTCTTTGAGGCCACACAAATTCACGTTGTATTGCAGAGGCTTCTGGGGCTTTCCTCACCCACATACCACCATCACCGGCTGATCCGCGACGAGGCCGGAAAACGCCTCGCCAAGCGCGATGACGCCCGCGCCATCGCCCTCTACCGCGCGCGGGGTGCCAGCCCGTCGGACATGCGCGCCATGGTCGGGCTCAGCCCACCGGCTGCATGAGCTCCACCTCGGAGCCCTCTGTGACATCCGTGTAAAAGCAGCTCCTGCGCCCCGTATGGCAGGCCGGCCCGGTCTGCGCGACTTTGACCAACAGGCAATCGCGGTCGCAATCCACCGCCATGCTGACGAGCTTCTGAACATGGCCGCTCGTTGCGCCCTTGACCCAGAACGCTTGCCGTGAGCGGCTCCAATATGTCACGTCGCCGGTCTCTAGCGTGCGCCGCACCGCGTCCGCGTTCATCCATGCGAGCATCAGCACCTCGCCGGTTTCATAATCCTGCGCGATTGCGGGCAGTAAACCGTCGGCGTTATAGGTGAGGGAAGCCGGGTCGAACCGCATCAGAATGCCCCTTTGGAATCGTTAGATTTCAGCTTATCTATAGGGTGTCACGAGAGGGAGCGATAGCGCATGTCCGGCGACACAGATCTGATCAAGCTCTATTCCGGCCGCATTCTGGCGCTGGCCGCAGATGTGCCGCATCTGGAGCGGCTGGAGGCCCCCGATGCAACGGTAAAGCGGCGCTCGCCGGTCTGCGGCTCGACGGTGACGGTGGATCTGTCGCTCAAGGAGGGGCGCGTGAGCGCTTTCGGACAGGACGTGAAGGCCTGCGCACTCGGGCAGGCGGCCGCAGCGGTGACAGGGACGGCGGTCCTCGGGCGCACCCCGGCAGAGTTGGCTAGAGCGCGCGACCAGCTGCGCGATATGCTCAAAACCGGCGGCCCGGTGCCCGATGCGCCCTTTGACGGCTTCGACGTTCTGGAGCCGGCTCGGGATTTCCGCAACCGTCACGCGTCGATCCTTCTGGCGATCGAGGCGGCGGCAGAGGCGGCGGATAGCGCGGCCCATGCAAGCTGCGCCTGAGCCTCTCGCCACCCCTCGATTTTCTAGGCGTTCGTAACCGATTGGTAGGTTTTGCTCCGTAACAGGGAGGAGCAATCAATCGGATGCATTAATGACACGACAGGATATCGGTCTCGATCGACGGAGACCTATGAAGCGGCTGGTCGAGGCTGTCGATATGCTCGGCTATGAGATCGTCGATATCTCTGGCTTTTTCGACCTGGTCGAAGACCACGCAGGGAATCAGAGCGCCGCGCTTGACAAGTTGAAGTCGTCTGCCGCGCTATTGCGCAGCACCACAGCGGATGTGGGCACAGCCGTGGTT
Source organism: uncultured Aliishimia sp. (assembly GCA_965656085.1). GTDB lineage: Bacteria > Pseudomonadota > Alphaproteobacteria > Rhodobacterales > Rhodobacteraceae > Aliishimia. The sequence continues at coordinate 29,801 of CBFHJA010000021.1, forward strand.
GCGCTGTCCAGCGCCGCTGCCGAGTCGCGCGATGCGGTTGAGGAAACCGTTGCACGCGTGCGCGCCTCCGGCGAGGATGCGCAGCATATGGCCACGTGGATTTCGGATTTGTCGACGCGCACCGTCAAGGTGTCGGATACGCTAAAGGCGGCCAAGTCGAACAACCAGCAGATCGTGGCGATTGCGCGGCAGGTGAACACGCTGGCGATCAATGCGAAGATCGAGGCGGCGCGCGCAGGCGATGCGGGGCGCGGGTTCAGCGTGGTCGCTGATGCAATCAACGAATTGTCCCAAAAGACCAGCACAGCCGCTGTCGAAATCTCCGAGAATATCGAGACGCTAACAGGCTGGATCGTCCGCTTGTCCGAGGATGCGCAGCAATTGGCGGAGCGCGCGACCAGTCTTCTGGAACATTCCGAACTCAACGATCAGAGCCTTTCGAAAATGGAACGCGCCGCAAGCACCAGCCACGATCAGAGCGAACGGATTCGTGGGCACGTCGGCACAGTTACACAGGCGCTGGAAACCTTCGCCCCGCGCCTGAAGGGGATCGAGGACACCGTTCACGCGACAACGCAGGGTATCACGCTGGCGCATGAACGGCTGAACAAGCTGATCGATACCTCCGAAACCGTGGTGCAGGACGTCGCAGCCATTGGCGGAGCAAGCGCCGATTCGGTGTTCTTCACCTTCGTCCAAAGCGCGGCAAAAGAGATCTCTGATCTTTTTACAAACGCTGTGGCGGGCGGGGAAATCAGTGAGGCGCAGATGTTCGATGACAGCTACCGCCCGATTGCCGGCACCGATCCACAGCAGGTCACGACGGCCTTCACCGAGCTCGCGGACCGCCTTCTGCCTGCGATCCAAGAACCGGCCCTGACGCTCGACCCGCGGGTTGTGTTCTGCGCGGCGGTGGACCGCAACGGCTATCTACCAACCCATAATGACAAATTCTCCCAGCCCCAGAGCGACGATCCGGTCTGGAACATGGCTCATTGCCGCAACCGGCGCATCTTCAATGACCGCGTCGGCCTGAAAGCTGGCCGAAGTACCGCGCCGTTCCTGTGTCAGGTCTATCGCCGCGACATGGGCGGCGGTGAGTTTGCGATGATGAAGGACATCTCCGCACCGATCTATGTAGGCGGCGCGCATTGGGGCGGGCTGCGGCTTGCGGTAAACTTTTGACGCATTTTGAGGAAAAGCCTTTTTGATTTGGCGAATTCCAAGCCCGAAAGCGGCAGCGCCTTCAAGCCCGCGTCTGGACAGAAGGGGCGGAACCGCAGCCACTATGTCTAGCAACAGGTAAAGACGGAATCTGGCACCTTCGCATCTATTGGCTGCAAAAAAAAGAACGCCGCGCACCCGGGTGGGCGGCGGCGTTAAGTGATGCGTGTCTCGCGTGGGACCGGCTGCGGGCGGGCCGATTAGGCAATCGGACTGGCCGGGGACAAGAGGGCCATAGGAACAGGCAATGTTCCGGACCGCAGCACGCGCGAGCGCGCAGGCAGAAACCCGAAGCTACAGGATTTGCGGAAGATGCAGGGCGGTGATCATAAGGACGCAAAGCGCAGCCCCGCCAATCAGGTCTTGCAATAGGGTGGCTTGGCAGCGCGTTGCAGCTGTCTTTATTTCTTTTAGAACGGCCATATCGTGGTCCCTTTCTCCCATTTGTTTCCCCTTTGTTCCCAAAAGGAGTTGGAAAAGTAAAGAACTTATTAAGAACATTTGTGAACTTTTTAAGATCACAGCGAACACAACTGTTCTAACCCACTGAAATCAAACGAATGGCCTCGTCCTGCCGCATGAGCCAGAGCAAAAGCCGCGCCGCCGCCCCACGTGGCGTGCTCAGATCGGGATCTGCAGCGAGCAGCACACGCGCGTCGCTGTTGGCCGTCGCCATCAGCGCCGCCTGCCGCTCCAGGTCCGCCACCCGGAAGCGCGGCATGCCCGATTGCGCTGTCCCAATCAGGTCTCCGACCCCGCGCATCTCAAGATCGGTCTGTGCAATTTCGAACCCATCCTCAGTCCGCCGAAGGGTCTCCAGCCGCTGCCGCGCGGTCTCCGAGAGCGGCGCCTGGTAGAGCAGCAGGCAGGTCGATTGCTCCGACCCCCGCCCCACACGTCCGCGCAATTGATGCAACTGCGCCAGCCCGAAACTCTCGGCGCGCTCGATCACCATGATCGTGGCATTGGGCACGTTGACCCCCACCTCGATCACCGTTGTCGCGACCAGCACAGCGGTCTCGCCCGCCTGAAACCGGGCCATCGCCTCGTCCTTCTCAGCGGGAGGCATCTGGCCATGAACAAGCCCGACGCGCCCCTCTCCAAGGGCCGCGCGCAGGTGCTTGAACCGCGCTTCGGCAGCGGCAAGGTCCGTCACCTCGCTCTCATCAACAAGCGGACAGACCCAGTAGGCTTGCCGCCCCACTTCCGCCACAGCCTGCAGCCGCGCGATCACCTCGCCAAGCCGGTCCGTGGAGAGCATCGCGGTCGTGATCGGCTTGCGCCCGGGTGGCTTTTCATTGAGCACTGACACGTCCATATCGCCATATTGTGCCAAGGCAAGTGACCGCGGAATCGGCGTCGCCGTCATAACCAACACATCCGCCCGCAGCCCCTTACGGCTGAGTTCAAGCCGTTGGCGCACGCCAAAGCGGTGCTGCTCATCGACAATGGCGAGGCGCAAATCGCGGAAGACGACATCAGACTGGAACAACGCATGAGTGCCTATGAGTATATGAATATTGCCCCGCGCAAGCGCTGCGAGTTTGGCCGCGCGCTCCTGCCCCTTGTCGCGCCCTGTCAGGATTTCCAGCACCACGCCGGCTTGCTCGGCCATGGGCTGCAAGCCTTCGAGATGCTGGCGCGCGAGAATCTCAGTCGGAGCCATCAGCGCCCCCTGCCCCCCTGCCTCGACCACGATCAGCAGCGCCAAAAAGGCCACCAGCGTTTTTCCAGCTCCCACATCACCCTGCAACAGCCGGTTCATCCGCACAGGAGCCAACATATCCTCTGCGATGTCCGCCACAGCCCGGGTCTGCGCCTGTGTGGGCGCGAAGGGCAGCGCCTCCAGAACCCGCGCCCGCAGCCGCCCGTCCCCCTGCGTGCTCTGGCCGGGACCCTGCTGGGATCTCCGCCGCGCCAGTGCCAGCGTCAACTGGTGCGCAAACAGTTCGTCATAGGCCAGCCGGGTGCGCGCCGGGGCCGTCAAAACCACATCCGCCAAGCACTCAGGCCGATGCGCGGCCTCCAGCGCAGATATGAAATCTGGCCAGCCCGCGCGGCGCGCCTGTTCCGGGTCGATCCATTCCGGCAGGTCCGCGGGCACGCGTTCCCGCGCAGCCTCGGCGGCTTTGCTCATCTGCTTTTGGGTTACTCCGGCCGTAAGCGGGTAGACTGGCTCGAAGCCGGGAATCTCCCCGGCCTGCACGACCGGCAGGATGTGGTCGGGGTGCGGCATTTGCACCATCCCATCGAACAGTTCGGCCCTTCCGGAAATCACCCGGCGCGCTCCGGAGGGCAGGATACGCTGCAGATAATCGCCACCGGCGCGGAAAAACACGAGTTGGAAGGAGAGCCGGGCGTCATGTACGTCGATGCGGTAGGGCCGTCCGCGGGTACGGGGCGGATGGTGCATGCCGATCTCGACTTCGACCGTCACAACGCCGGGCAACTCCACACCCTGAACGCTCTCCACCCGCCGCCGGTCGATGCCAGACACCGGAAGCGTGAAGAGCAGATCGCGCGGCGCGTCGATGGCAAGGCTGCCAAGCGCGCGTGCGGTCTTCGGCCCCACTCCGGGAAGCGTTTCCAGATCCGCGAAGAGCGGAAAGAGCAGCGGCGGGCGTCCGCTCATGCCGCGCCGATCAGGGCCAGCCAGCCGTCCTCGTCGATTGTTTCGACACCCAGTTCCGCCGCTTTCTTCGCCTTGCTCCCCGCGCCGGGACCGGCGATCAGAAGATCGGTTTTTGCCGAGACCGAGCCCGAGACCTTCGCGCCGAGGCTTTCGGCACGCGCCTTGGCCTCGGCGCGGGTCATTTTCTCCAGCGTGCCGGTGAACACCACAGTCTTGCCCGCGACCGGGCTGCCATCGGTGTCGGGTCGTTCGGCATCCTGTACATCGAGTTGCGCGATCAAACGGTCGATCGAGGCGCGTTCGGAGGGGTTCGCAAAGGCGCTGACCAGAGATTGCGCCATCACCGTGCCGACCCCGTCAATTGCCAGGAGGCCATCCCAACCCGGGCCCTCCTGCGCGGCGGCCTCGGTGAGTGCCGCCTCGAGCGCGGCCCAACTGCCATAACTGCGCGCCAGCAGGTTTGACGCCTGCTCGCCCACATGGCGAATGCCGAGCGCGAAGAGCACCCGGCCCAGCGGGATGCGGCGTTTTTCCTCGATGGCGGCGAAAAGGTTGGCCGCAGATTTCTCACCCCAGCCCTCGCGGTTCTTGAGTTGCTGCATTCCCGAGCCGTAGCGCTCGTGCAAGGTGAAGATATCGGCCGGTTCCGCGATCCAGCCATCGGCATAAAATTGCTCGACTTGTTTCGCGCCTAGACCCTCGATATCGAAGGCCGCACGGGAGACAAAATGCTTTAGTTTTTCAACAGCTTGCGCCGGGCAGATTAGGCCGCCGGTACAGCGACGAACGGCGTCCCCCGGCTCGCGAATCGCCGGGCTGTCACAGCGCGGGCAGGTTTGAGGAAAGACAAAGGGCTCCGCGGTCTCGGGTCGTTTCGACAGATCCACGTCGGCGATTTTCGGGATCACGTCACCGGCGCGGTAGACCTGCACCCAATCGCCCACCCGGATGTCCTTGCCATCTCGGATCGGATTGCCCGAATTGTCGATTCCCGCGATGTAATCCTCATTGTGTAGCGTCGCGTTGGAGACCACGACGCCGCCCACGGTGATCGGGCTCAGACGCGCCACAGGACTTAGCGCGCCGGTGCGCCCGACCTGAATGTCGATGGCTTCAAGCCGGGTCCAGGCCAGTTCGGCGGGGAATTTATGTGCAATCGCCCATCGCGGCGTGGTCGAGCGCATCCCGAGCCGGGCTTGGAGCGCGAGATCGTTAACCTTATAGACCACCCCATCAATATCATAGCCAAGCGTCGCGCGTTGCGCCTCGATCTCGGCGTAATGCGCCAGTAGGCTGCCCAGATCGGGGCAGATGCGGGTCAAAGGGTTGATGGTGAAGCCAAGCTCCGACAGCCGGTCGATGGACCCCATTTGGGTGTCCGCGAGCGGCGCATCGAGCGCACCCCACGCATAGGCGAAAAACTTGAGCGGGCGCGCGGCGGTGATCGACGCATCGAGTTGGCGCAGCGATCCGGCGGCGGCGTTGCGCGGGTTGGCGAACACCTTGCCACCCCGTTCGGCCTGCCGGGCGTTGAGCGCCTCGAAATCGGCATGGCTCATATAGACCTCACCACGCACTTCGAGCACGCCGTCCTTGAGTGCGATCTGTGTCGGGATATCTTTGATGGTGCGGGCATTGACGGTGACGTTCTCGCCCACCTGCCCGTCGCCGCGCGTGGCGGCCTGCACCAGCGCGCCATTTTCGTAGAGCAGCGAGAGCGAGAGCCCGTCGATTTTCGGCTCGGCCGTGTAGGCGAGCGGCGCGTCCGGGCCAAGCCCGAGATATTTTCGGATACTGCGGTCGAACTCGGCCACATCGTCTTCGTCGAACGCGTTGCCGAGCGAGAGCATCCGCACGGCATGGGTAACTTTTCCGAACCCCTCAGCGGGCGCTGCACCGACCTGATCGGTGGGGCTGTCTTCACGCTTAAGGGCAGGAAAGCGCGCTTCGATCTGCGCATTGCGCGCCTTCAGAGCGTCATAAGCGGCATCGCTGATTTCCGGCGCATCCTTTTGGTGATAGGCCGCGTTGGCCTGCGCCAGGTCTTTGGCGAGCCGCGAAAGTTCCTGTCGGGCTTCCGCCTCCGTCAACTCCGACACCGATTTCTGCCCTGTCATCGCGCCCTTGCCTCGATCTGTGCCTGTTTGCCCACAGATAAAGCTAGGCGCGGAGGGGGTCCAGAGCGCAGCACGCCGCGTTCAGCGCAAAACGAAACTGGCCTTCGCGGGCGGGCGAAGGCCAAGGGAAACCCGGTGGAGACGGCATCGGTATGTGGGTTGCGCTGCGTTCAGGCCCCAATCGCGATTTGCGTTTCATCCATCACGCCCGGATCGGGATCACGCAGTACATAACCGCGCCCCCATACGGTCTCGATGTAATTATGTCCGCCGGTTGCATTGCTGAGTTTCTTGCGCAGTTTGCATATGAACACGTCGATAATCTTCAATTCGGGCTCATCCATACCGCCATAGAGATGGTTTAGGAACATTTCCTTGGTCAGCGTGGTGCCCTTGCGCAGCGAGAGAAGCTCCAGCATCTGGTATTCCTTACCGGTCAGATGCACGGTCTTGTTATCGACACTGACGGTCTTGGCATCAAGATTGACGGAAATCTGGCCAGTATTGATGACCGATTGCGAATGTCCCTTCGAGCGCCGGATGATCGCATGGATGCGCGCGACCAGCTCCTCGCGGTGAAACGGTTTGGTCAGGTAGTCGTCAGCGCCGAAACCGAAGCCCTTGAGCTTGTTGTCGGTATCGTCGGCGCCAGACAGGATCAGAATTGGCGTTTCGATCCGTGCCATGCGCAACTGGCGCAGCACCTCGTGACCGTTCATGTCGGGCAGCCCCAGATCAAGCAAGATCAGATCGTAGTCATAGAGCTTTGCGAGATCGATGCCTTCCTCTCCGAGATGGGTCGCATAAACGTTGAGATTGGCATGTGTGAGCATCAATTCGATGCTCTTGGATGTTGTGGGGTCGTCTTCGACCAAAAGGACGCGCATGATGTGGCTCCGGTTGCGGGGTCATCTGGGTTCCGGTTCACCTTGCACCAAAAAGAGTTAAGCCCGCGTTAATCATCCTGAAAATATCAGAACAACCTATGAGTGTCTATAGCGCTGCAGCGCCGTTGCCTTCAGCGCCTCTTCTCCGTGATCCGCTACCGCCTTAACCCAACTAGAAAATTCCTCTTCCGACAAGGCATAGCGATCAAGTGCCTCCTGCTGAGAAATCAACCCGTATAGCACTCCGCGCACGACCGCCACCTTGCGCGACACCACCCAGCGACGCGTATTTTTCGGCGGCAAGTCCGCTTGGGTCAGCACAGACCCATCCGGAAGCGTCACAGCGCGCGGCCCATCAACTTTTTTCAGATACATCTTGCGTTCCGTCCTTGAGATCGCAGGCAAGATGCGCCGGAGAAGTTTAAAGCAGGGTGAACCCAGCCCTTGAGAATATTTCGGATTTTCATATATATCGCGAAGCCTGCGCGCCGCAGACAGCCCGGAGATCGCAATGCCCCTCGACAAGACCCAGCCGCTGAACTCGCTCGGCTTGCCCAAGCCACCCACCGACACGCGCGTGGTCGTTGCCATGTCGGGCGGCGTGGATAGTTCCGTCGTGGCCGCAATGCTCAAAGACGAAGGCTATGACGTGGTGGGCGTGACGCTACAACTCTATGACCACGGCGCGGCGCTTGCCAAGAAAGGCGCCTGCTGCGCGGGGATCGACATCCACGATGCCCGGCGCGTGGCAGAAGATATGGGCTTTCCGCATTACGTGCTGGATTATGAGAACATTTTTAAGGATGCGGTGATCGACGAGTTCGCCGACAGCTATCTCGCGGGAGCCACACCCGTGCCCTGCATCCGCTGCAACGAGCGCGTGAAGTTCAAGGACCTTCTGGAAACCGCCAAGGATCTCGACGCCGACTGCATGGCCACCGGGCACTATATTCAGCGTAAGATCGGCGCGCACGGCCCGGAACTGCACGCCGCGACCGACAGTGCGCGCGATCAGTCCTATTTCCTGTTCTCGACCACGCCCGAACAGCTCGACTTCCTCCGCTTCCCGCTCGGGCACCTGCCCTCAAAGGACGCCACCCGCGCGCTTGCGGCGCAATACGGTCTGGTGACCGCCGACAAGCCCGACAGTCAGGACATCTGCTTCGTACCGAATGGCGATTATGCCGCCGTGATCCGCAAACTGCGTCCCGAGGCCGAAGCCCCGGGTGAGATTGTCCATGCGGACGGGCGGGTGCTCGGCACCCATAGCGGTGTGATCAACTACACGATCGGCCAGCGGCGCGGGCTCGGGATCGGCGGGCTTGATGAGCCGCTTTATGTGGTGAAGCTCGACACGGACGCACGTCAGGTGATCGTCGGTCCGCGCGAGATGCTGGCAACCCGGCAAGTGCCGCTGGCCGAGATCAACTGGCTGGGAGACGCGCCGCTGATGAGCCGCGCGGAATGGCCGATGGCGGTGAAGGTGCGCTCGACACGGCCGCCGACCGAGGCGGTGCTGCGGCCCACATCGGAGACGACCGGGGTTGTGGAACTGGCGGCGGCGGAAAGCGGTGTGTCGCCGGGGCAGGCCTGCGTGTTCTATGATCCGGACAGCACCCGAATCTTCGGCGGCGGGTGGATCGTCAAGGGCTGACCCGATTGTGCGCCTCCGGCGCATTCCTTTTGTTTGTCTGCCTCCGGCGGGAGTTTACTTGGCTAAGTGAAAGGGAATACGCCTCCTTTGATCTTCACTTGGCCTGAAAAACTCCCGCCGGTTGCCCGGCAGTCGCTTGCGTCGCAAGCGATGGGAGGGGAGGCACAAAATCTAAAGGCGGGACAGCACCGCGCGTGCGGCGCGCAGGCCGGGGGGCAGGCCGCCTTGCCCCAAGCGTTCCATGGTCAGGCGCATGGCGTCGGTCTGGGCGCCTGGGGCCAGCAGCACATCATCGAGGCCCTTTGCAATCAAGTCCGGCTGGCAGCGCGCGCCGATGAATTCGGGGACCGTGCGGGTTTCCGAGACAAGGTTGACCAGCGTCACCGTATCGATTTGCAGCATCCGGGCGATGATCCGGCGGCTCAGCCAGTTCATGTCATAGGCGATGACCATGGGCGTGTCCGCCGCCGCCAGTTCCAGCGAGACCGTGCCCGAGGCCGCGAGCGCCAGATCGGCGGCTTTGAACGCGGCGCGTTTCTCGGCGGCGAAGGCGTCTGCCGCCTGCCCGGTCGGGTCGAGCACGGTGACACGCCCCGACCACCCCGCGACGCGAGCGCGGACCAGATCGGCGACGGGGGCGGCGGCAGGCACGATGATGTGGGTCTCGGGGTGGTCCTTGACGAAGAGCCGCAGGGTCTCGCCGAAGATCGGCGCGAGGCGCTCGACCTCGCCGCGGCGCGAGCCCGGCAGCGCGAGCAGGAGCGGCGCGGCGTCCGGAGCGATGCGCGTGCGGAACGCTGCAGCCTCGGCATCGCTGGCCTGCGGCTGGGTTGTGATCGGGTGGCCGACGAAATCGCACGCCATCCCGGCGGCTTCCATGTAAGGCGGCTCGAAGGGCAGAAGCGCGAGCACATGGTCGATCACGCGGGCCATCTTTTCGGCACGCTTGGGACGCCACGCCCAGACCGAGGGGGCGACATAGTGGACGCAGCGGATGCTGGAGTGCGCCTTGACGATCTTGCACACGCGCAGGCAGAAATCGGGGCTGTCGATGGTGATCAGCACATCCGGCTTCATGTCGAGCACGGCCTGCGCGGTCTCGGCGATGCGACGCTTGAGCTGGAAATACTTCGGCAGGATCTCGACGAGCCCCATCAGGCTGAGCTCCGACATCTCGAAACGCGAGCGCAGCCCCTGCGCTTCCATGAGCGGGCCGCCCACCCCGTCGAACTGCACCTCCGGCACCTCGGCGCGCAGCCCTTCCATGAGCGCGCCCCCAAGCGCATCCCCGGAGACCTCGCCCGCGATCACGAAGACCTTCATTGCGGGCGCACCCAGAGGAACATGGCGCAAGCATCAAGGATTTGCAGCACCTGCCCCTGCTCGATCACGATCACACCCTCGGCTTCGATCACGATCCCGTCGAGCCCGGCCTCAGCAGCGGCCATTGCGGTGCGCGGGCCGATGGTGGGCAGATCGGCGCGGCGATCTTGACCGGGTTTCGGGGCCTTGAACAAAATCCCGCCGGCGCGGGGGGGCGCCTGCGGGCCGGAGAGCCAGTCGGCAGCCGATTGCAACGCCTCGCCCGCCTGATCGGTGAGCCAGCCAAGCGGGTCGCCCTGATCCCATGGCGTGGGCATGGAGTGCCCCTGCCCTTTCAGCATCGCATCGGTGCCGTCCTGCCCTTCGAGCGCCACCACAGACCCGTCGCGCACAATACAGGATTGGCCAATATCGCGCCGCCCCATTTCCGCAAGCGCAAGCAGGGCTTCCTGCGTGTCGGCGCGGGCTTGCGGGCCGGGCGAGCGGAGCGTGGGCACGCCCGCGCCCATCAGAAGGCCCGGGGCAAGCTCATGGGCAGCGCGCAGGGTGAAGCCGGAATCTTCGAACACCGCGATCACGGCACGCAGGGCACCGTCATCGCCCTGCCCGAGCGCGGCGCGGATCACAGGCACCAGGGGCTGCGTGGCCGCATCGATCTGCGCGGGATAGAGCACAGGCCGGGTGATCGCGCCGCAGAGGCAGATCTCGCTGACACCCCGGGTTTGCAAGGTCTCAAGCAATGTGCCGAGATGTTCAAGCCGGAAGGTCAGATCCGCGCTCAGATCATCCGGCGCAAAGCCCTCCAGAACGCAAACCAGCGGCGGGCGATCCTGCGCGGCAGCGACCGCTGCAGGCAGAGCCCCGGTGCCGCAGATCAGCGCCAGCATCAGCGCGGTGTCAGGAAGGAGCGGTCGGACCGCGCGGTGACGAACTCCACGATCTGCCGTACGTAATCGCTGGTGGTCTCCTCACCCAGACGCTTGGCGCGCTCATGGAAGGTGCCCTCGCCCTGCGCGAGCATCTGGAAGGCGGCGCGCAATGCGGTGATATCGGAGCGCGCAACGCCCCGACGCTTGAGCCCAACGAGGTTCAGCCCATCGAGATCGCCGCGCGGGGCCTGCACGAGGCCATAGGGGATCACGTCATTGGTCACCATGGTCACCGCGCCGATGATCGCACCTTGCCCCACGCGCACGTACTGATGCACGCCTGACAATCCGCCGACGATCACGTCGTCTTCGAGCACGCAATGGCCCGCGATGGCGGCCGAATTCACAACGATACAGCGGTCGCCGATCATGGCGTCATGGGCGATGTGACAGCCGGCCATGAACAGACCGTCATCGCCGATCTTGGTGAGCCCGCCGCCGCCCTCGGTGCCGGTGTTCATCGTCACGTGCTCGCGGATACGGTTGCGGTTGCCGATCACCAGACGGCTGTTCTCGCCCTTGAACTTGAGGTCTTGCGGGATCTCGCCGATCACCGCGAAAGAAAATATCACCGTGCCTGCGCCGATCTCGGTATGGCCGTTGATGACCACATGGCTCTTGACCTCCACGTCGGGGCCAATGCGGACCTCGGGGCCGATCACGCAGAACGGTCCAATGATGGCGGAGGGGTCGATCTGCGCGCCATCCTCGATCACGGCTGAGGGGTGAATGCCCATGGCTGGCTTACTCCTGCGGCAGTTCCATCATGGCGGTGAACTCGGCCTCGGCGGCCATCTCGCGCTCCACACGCGCGACCCCGCCAAATTTCCAGACCTTGCCACCCGGCTTCCCGCGCAGCGTGGTCAGCTCCATCTCCAGCACGTCGCCGGGCACGACCTTGCGGCGGAACTTGCACTTGTCGATGGACATGAAATAGACCTTCATCTCCTTGTCTTCCATCCCCAACGCGGTGCCAACCATGACAGCGGCTGTCTGCGCCATGGCCTCGACGATTGTGACGCCGGGCATGATCGGAAGGCCCGGGAAGTGGCCTTGGAAGTGCGGCTCGTTCATGGTGACGTTCTTGATACCCAGAGCCGATGCGGTGCCCTGAATGGCCTCGACCTTGTCCACCAGCAGGAACGGGTAGCGGTGTGGCAGAATGCGTTGGATGCGCTGAATGTCCGCGCTGAGGGGCGTGTCGTCACTCATAGGAGGCTCTGCCTTCACGTGCTGTCTGAATTGGGTGACGGGTTAGCAAGCAAGGCCCGCAGGGGCAAGCGCTGTCACGGCTCGCCGCCCGCGTCATCCCCCGTACCACCATCCGTGCCGTCGCCCAGTTCAGCGTCGATTCGCACGACGGCATCGCGGGTTATGTCGACAAGGTTGAGCGACAGGAACACCGAGCGGCGTTCGAGCACCACGGCGGCGCCCGCCTCGCGCATCATCGCCTCCAGAACCGGTGCCGCAGTGGTAAGAAACTCACCCCGGCTGTCTTCCAGCCGCAGGCTGAGCGCGCGCGCCTTGGCGTCCTGCTCACGGCGGATCGCCCGGACTTTCTCGTCGAACGCATCGGCCAGATCGCGAAAGGTTTCCGGATCGAGCGAGGCCCGGCGCTCGGTGAGATCACGTTCCTCGGCGGTCAGGTCGGCCTCGATCTCGCGGTTCTCTGCGGCGAGCGCGACCCGCTCGGCCTCCACGCTGGCCAGAACCCGGCGGCCATAGGCACTGTCGCGGTAGAGCATGTCGGAATCGATGACCAGCACGGGGCTGCGCACCTGCGTTGCGCTGGAGGCGCTCTGCGCGGCCGCAGGCCCCGGCGGCCACGCTGCCACAGCGAGCCAACCCGCAGCCAGCGCGGCAAGCCCGGCCCCGGCTATGGACCGCCGCCTGTTCATAATCAGAACTGCGTGCTGAGCGTGAGGTCGAACTGCTGCTCCTTGTCGAAGACTTCCTTCTGCAGCGCTTCGGAGAAGTTGAAGCGCAGCGGCCCGACCGGGGTTTCCCACAGAATGGAGACACCGATCACATGCCGTGCCGATCCGCTTGCGCCGACGACATTGGGGCTGCCCCCGGTATTCACATCATCAATGTTCCACAGGTTGCCGATGTCATAGAACAGGCCCCCGCGAATGCCGTATTCCTCGGGCAGACCCAACGGGAACTCTGCATCAAAGCGCAGAACCGCGAAGTAATTGCCGCCGATCGCGTCGTCGATGCCGTTGGCCGCATCGACCTCGCGTGGCCCGATCCCGGCAGGCTCGAAGCCACGCATGATCGACGGGTTCAGGATATAGCGGTCGGTCACACGATTAGTCCCGCTGCCCCAGCTCAGCGCCCCGGCCTCCAGCGTGGCGCGCAGGGTGACCTCCTCGTTGAAGGCCAGTGTCTGGCCCACGACACGCATGGAGGTCTTGACGAACTCGTTGTCGCCTCCGAGCCCGGCAAAGTCTTGACCGATTTCGAAAAGCACGCCGGCATTGGGGTTCAGCCCCGTTCTCCTGCTGTCATATGTATAGCGATAGCCAAGCGAGCTGGCATAGCGCTCGCCGGAATCAATTTCCGAGGAAATGATCGGCCCGCTCTCATCCACGTCGCGGCGCTTCATGTCCACCACGTCGAGCGTGTAGTTGAACCCCAGCCGCCCGTTCTCGCTGACCGGAAAGGCGATCGAGGGCGAGAAGACCAGCTTTTCGAAATCATAGGTGACGAAGGTGGAGGTGTTGTCGGTGAAATTCAGCTGCAGCCCAAACTCCAGATCACGCCCGAGCAGCGCGGGCTCGACGAAGGTGAAGCCGGTGTTCTGCGACTCTTCGGCGGTGGAGAGGTTCAGCGTGAGCCGCTGGCCACGACCGAGGAAGTTGTTCTCCGAGAACTGCACCGCGAGGCCAAAGCCGGAGTTGTTGGAATAGGTGCCGCCGAAAGTGAAGGCGCCGGTGGGTTGTTCGACCACGTCCACATCGACGATGACCTGATCGGGCCGCGAGCCCTCCCGGGCGTTGACCTCGGCAGTCTCGAAATAGTCCAGCGCCCGGATACGCTCGGCGCTCTCGCGGATTTCACGCGGGTTGAACGGATCGCCCTCGACGATGCGGAACTGGCGGCGGACCACCCGGTCGAGCGTGGTGGTGTTGCCCTCGATATCAATGCGCTCAACGAAGACCCGGGGGCCGCGGCTGAGCACATATTCGATGTCGAGCGTGAGCGTGCGGTCGTTGCGGGTCACTCGCGGCTCCACCCGCAAAAAGTCGATCCCCTCGCGCACGGCGAGGCGCTCCATGCGTGCGATGTCGTTCTCGACGATGGTGGGCGAATAGACGATGTTGCTGCGCGCCTTCATCGCGGCTGCAAAGATGGCTTCGTCGGCCTCGGGCACCTCGCTGCGCACGGTGACCCCGCCGAAGCGGAATTGCTGGCCTTCTTGTACGTTGAAGACAAGGAAGAAACCGTCACGCTCGCGGGTCAGCTCGGCATTGACCGAATTGGTTCGGAAATCGATATAGCCCCGGCTGAGATAGAAATCGCGGAGCACTTGCTTGTCGAACTCGACGCGGTCCTCGACCAGCGTGTCCGAGCGCACGAAGGACCGAAACAGGCCGGCCTGCTTTGTATTGAGCACCCGGCGCAAACGGCGGTCGGAATAAACCCGGTTACCCACGAAGCTCAGCCGCTCGATTTCAACCAGATCGCCCTCGAAAATCTCGAAGACCACATCGACGCGGTTGTCGGAGCGGCGGATCACGCGCGGGATCACACGGGCCGCGATACGCCCGTCATTGGCATAGGCTTCGGCCACCGCGGCGGCGTCGCGTTCGATCTGGGCGGGGTTGTAGACGCGGCGCTCGGTGGAGCCGGTCAGCGCGGCGAGCGCGTCATCGTCGATCCGGCGATTGCCCTCGTAGCTGATCCGGTTGATCGTCGGAAACTCGACCACGGTGATGCGCAGGGTGTTGCCGCGCGGCTCGATCTCGACGCTTTCGAACAGACCCGAGCGTTGCAGATTCTGCTGGGCTGCGTTGACCTGCCCGCCGGTGACGGTCTCGCCACGGGCGATCCCGGCGGTGCGCAGGATGGCCGCATCACCGATCCGCTGGTTGCCCTCGATGTCCACATTTGTGAAACGATAGCTCTGCGCGTCTGCCACGCTGGCCAGAAGCGCCAGCACCAGAGTGGCCAGACAGGTGGCGATCCACCCGGTATAGCCCTGTTTCGCCTGCAGCCCGCGCACCACCGTGTGCGCTCTAAATCCACCACTTGCCATGACATGTCCCAGCCAATTTTTATTGCGTCCGTCAGTAGCCGGAATGCCCGGTCATGTCAAAACGCCAAACGGCCCACGCGGGTGGTCCGCCGGGCCGTTGTTGCCGCTATGACGCGGCCGGTTTGCCAGTCTGTCGCCTAGAACGTCGCGCGCGTCTCGAAATGCGCGTCAGAGCGAGCCGAGCCACGCGCCGAACATCAGCGCGAGAAAGATTGTTGCGACGTAGAGAAACCGATCCCAGTTCAGCATCATCACGAGGCTCAGTCCACGATATCCATTGGTCAGGGTCTGCATGAGTCAGGTCACTTTTGCTACTTTGTGCCACCGTGGCGCACAAATGCGGCAAGGGTTTACCCCGAATGTGACGAAATCAGGGCATTTGCCCGGGCCCACGCGCCCACACGCCTATGCAGACTTGCTCATGGACAGCGGAAATCGTTGTAGAGCGCGAAGATCATCAGGCTCAGAACCATTGTCAGACCCAAGGTCATCAGCACGCGCAGCGCCGCATCGCTCGGCGGGCGGCCCGCGACGGCCTCGTAGGCGTAGAACACAAGATGCCCACCATCCAGCGCCGGGATCGGGAACAAGTTCAAAAGCCCCACCGCAGTCGAGAGCACGGCGATGAACACCACGAAATTCAGCGCACCCTGGCTCGCCATCTGCCCGGAGACCTGCGCGATTCCCACCGGACCGCTGAGATTACAGGTGCCGATATTGCCCGCGATCATGTGCCAAAGCCCGGAGATCGAGCCTGTGATGATCTCGCCGACCCGCTCGACGCCGCGCACCACCGCCGCGCCCGGCCCCAGCGTTTCGGTGGCCGGCGCGAAGCTCAGACCCGAGGCCACGCCGATGCGCCACTCGGTGCGAAAGCCGCCATCGTCCTGCGGCTCATCCACCCGCTTGGGCGTCAGCGCGAAGGACAGCGTCTCTCCGCCGCGCCACACAGTCAGATCGAGCGTGCGGCCCTCAGAGCTTTCCACCGCGTTCTTAAGCTCGGTGAAAGTATAGACCGGCGTGCCGTCAATTGCGGTGATCACATCCCCGGTCTCCAGCCCCGAGGCCATCGCCGCGCTTTGCGCCGCGAGCCCGGCAACCATGGGCGGCATGAAATGCGCATCCTCAACCGTCGTGACCCGCCCGTTCCGCTCGACCTCGTAGGTAAGCGTTTCGCTGATCGGCAGCGCGTCGAGATACTCGCCATAAATCTCGTCCTCGGTGCTCGGGAAGGCGTTGCCGTTGATCGCGAGGATCACATCGCCTTCCTGAAGCCCACGGTTTTCAACCGGCAGAGGCTCAAGCGTGCCAACGGTCAGCGGGTCGCGCGCTTGGCCCGAATTCATCGCAACCAGCGCGAAAATGAGGATCGACAGCACGAAATTGAACACCGGCCCGGCGGCCACCGTCGCCGTCCGCGCCCAGAGCGGCGCGCCGTGCATCGTGGCCCGCAGCGCCTCCGGGTCGGCCTCTGCCGCCGCCATCGCGTCCTCGTCCTTGCCCGAGGCGGCATTGGCATCGCCGGCAAATTTCACATAGCCGCCAAACGGGAGCGCCGCGACCTGCCATTGCGTGCCGTGCTTGTCCGTACGCGCAAACAACACCGGGCCAAAGCCGATGGAAAACACATCCGCCTTGATGCCCGACCAACGCCCGACGATGTAATGGCCGTATTCGTGGATCGCCACGATCACCGACAGCGCCAGAATGAAGGCCAGAATCGTCCAGATGAGCCCGCCGAACTGCGGGAGCAGTGCCATAATATCCAAAAATCTACCCTGTCTGCTCTTCGATCACGCCGCGCGCGGCCTTTCTAGCGAGATGGTCCACCCGGGCCACGTTATCAAGTGTCATTGGGGCATCAATGAGACCTTCGAGGGCCGCTTCCATGCCCAGAACCTCCTCGACGACCCCGGCCATGCGGGTGAAATTGATCCGCCCGGCGATGAACCCGTCGAGCGCTGTTTCCTTCGCGGCGTTGAACACCGCGCCCGCCAGACCGCGCCGCTCCATCACTTCGCGCGCGAGCCGCAGCGCGGGCCAGCGGGTCTCGCAGGGCGCGCGGAAGGTGAATTGGCCGAGCTTCGCGAGATCAAGCCGTTCGACCGGCAGATCGAGCCGTTCGGGATGGTGCAGCGCAAAGCCGATCGCGTGGCGCATATCGGGCGGGCCGACATGGGCCATGAGCGCGCCATCGCGGAACCCCACCAGCGCGTGGATCATCGATTCGGGATGCACGATCACTTCGATCTGGCTTGGCGCGACCCCGAAATATTCTCGCGTTTCAATGAGTTCGAGGGCTTTGTTAAACATGGAGGCCGAGTCGATCGTGATCCGCTGGCCCATGTCCCAATTGGGATGCGCCGAGGCCTGCGCCAGCGTCGCGCCCGCCAGATCCTCCAAGGGCCAGTCGCGAAACGCGCCACCCGAGGCGGTGATGATCACCCGCTCCACCGCGTCCATATCCTCGCCGATCAGCGCCTGAAACACCGCCGAATGTTCGCTGTCCACCGGCAGAAGCTGCCCGCCATGCTGCCGCGCGGTCTCTAGCACCAGCGCACCCGCACAGACGAGCGATTCCTTGTTGGCCAGCGCCAGTGTCGCGCCCTGCTCCAACGCCTTGAGCCCCGGTGCGAGCCCCGCTGCGCCGACGATGGCCGACATCACCCAATCGGCGGGACGGCTGGCCGCCTCCAAGAGCGCATCCGGCCCCGCCGCGGCTTCAATGCCGGTGCCTGCGAGCGCTTGTTGCAACATGCCCAGCTTGTCGACTTGCGCCGTAACCGCGACCTCCGCGCGAAGGCGTTTCGCATCCTCGGCCAAGAGCGCGATATTGCCCGACCCGGTCAGCGCAACCACGTCGTAAAGCTCCGGCGCGCGGGCGATCAGGTCGATGGTGTTCTGGCCGATGGAGCCGGTGGCTCCAAAGATCGAGATGCGCCGTGTCTGGGTCACGTCTGGCTTGGTCCTGTCTTTTGCTTACTGCGGTGGCATCTGGAGCGGGAAGCCGAAGCCAAGGCTCAGCACCAGAAACGCCGCTGCCGCGCCGATCAGACCGTCGAACCGGTCGAGCACGCCGCCATGGCCGGGGATCAGCCCGGAGCTGTCCTTAACGCCCATGCGCCGCTTGATCGCGCTCTCGGCAATATCCCCCATTTGCCCGGCGAAGGCGAGCACGACCGAGCCGAGCACCACCGCGCCCATGAGCCCCGAGCCGATGGCGAAGACCGCGCCGACCGCGCCCGCGCCGATCCAGCCCGCGATGGTGCCGGACCATGTTTTCTTGGGGCTGATGCGGGGCCAGAATTTCGGCCCGCCGAAGCTCTTGCCCGCGAAATAGCCCATCACGTCGGAAATCACGACCAGCACCACGAGCCAGAGCAGCACGCCGATGCCGTACTCGGTCCGCACGATCCCGAGCGCATAGCCGCCCGCGCCGATCAGCAGCGCATAAGAGGCGGCGATGCGGCGGTTCTCGGGAACCTGCGCGGCCAGCGCCACGGGCGGGGCCAGCAGCGCAAGCGGCGCGTAGAGCAGCGGAAGGACCAGCGCCGCAGAGACCGCCACCGCGCCCAGCAGGCCCATTTGCCAAGCCAGCGCAGGGCGGGCGGGCGCGAGCATCCGCACCAATTCCCAGACCATCAGGCCGCAGACCACCGCCAGAAGCGCGCCGAACACCGCGCCACCATACCAGATCGCAATGAGAGCGACGGCGATCATCGCCAGCGCGGAGCCGAGCCGCGGAAGAAGGTCGCCCCACTTATCCGCGGCCCGTGCGCTCACGTCTTCACAGCGCCAAAGCGCCGGTCACGCTTGCCGTAGGCCGCGCAGAGCCGCCCGAACTCTTCGGCCCGGAAATCCGGCCAGAGCGTGTCAACGAACTCATATTCCGAATAGGCCGATTGCCAGAGCAGGAAGTTGGAGATGCGCGCCTCGCCGCTCGTGCGGATCACGAGGTCAGGATCTGGTAAAACGCAAGTATCCAAGTACTTTGGGAGCGTTTCTTCATCCACATCCGCCGGGTCGAGCTTGCCATCGGCCACATCCTGCGCAAGGCGCTTGGTGGCCCGGGCCACCTCGTCGCGCCCGCCGTAATTGAGCGCGATGGTCAGGTTCATCTCGCAATTGCCCGAGGTCACCGCTTCAAGCTCGTCCATCAGCTTCACCAGGCTGGGATCGAGCCGCACCCGGTCGCCGATGAACCGTACGCAGACACCGGCCTCGAAGAGCGCGCGCGCCTCGCGGGTGATGTAGCGCCGGAACAGGCTCATGAGCCCGGCCACCTCGACCTGCGTGCGTTTCCAGTTCTCGGTCGAAAAGGCGAAGATCGTCAGGTATTTCACCCCCAGATCGGGGCAGGCCTCGACGATCTCGCGCACCCGGCGCGCCCCAGCATGGTGCCCGAACAGGCGCGGGCGCCCGCGCTGCGTGGCCCAGCGGCCATTGCCGTCCATGATGATCGCCACATGACGGGGCCCGCCTTCGGGGGCGGTCTTTGCGGGCGTGTCGGGCGCAGGGTGTCGTAGTGTATCGGGGATGAGCCGACTCCAGTTCTTCGTCAATGGCTGCGCTCCTTGGCTGAGATGCGTGTAGCGCAGCGCGCAGCCCCCTGCCTCTTGGCCAGAACGCCGCAGAGGGATAGGGACAGGTTACACCTGCATGATCTCTTCTTGCTTGGTCTCGAGGGCCGAATCGACCTTCGCGATGAAGGTATCAGTCAATTCTTGCACTTCCGTTTCCCAGAATTTCTGGTCGTCCTCGGAGAGCCCATCGGCCTTGGCTTTCTTGATCTGGTCCATGCCGTCGCGCCGCACGTTGCGGATCGACACACGGCCATGCTCGGCATATTGCCCCGCGACCTTGCTGAGTTCGCGGCGACGCTCCTCGTTGAGCTCGGGGATGGGCAGCATGATGATCGTGCCGTTCAGTTGCGGGTTGATCCCCAGCCCGCTCTCGCGGATCGCTTTCTCGACCTTGCCCACAAGGCTCTTGTCCCACACGTTGACCGTCACCATGCGCGGCTCGGGCACATTGACGGTGCCGACCTGATTGATCGGGGTTTGCTGGCCATAGGCGTCGACCATCACCGGCTCCAGCATCGAGGCCGAGGCCCGCCCGGTCCTCAAAGAGGCGAACTCGGTGCGCAGATTGGCAATCGCCCCCTCCATCCGACGCTGCAGGTCGTCTGTATCCAGCATGAAGTCGTCTGACATGATGTCCCTTTGCCCTGATTTTGCTCTTGCGCGCTTATAACTTGCCAGACGGGCGGCGTACAGAACCCGTTTTCGCGTCTTGCGCGCAAGGCCGCCCGGCGGGATATGGCCGACCCGGCCCCCGCGCTTGGGCGGCGCCGCGCGCAGATCGCAGGCCGTCAAAACGGCCCATCGCCGCCCAAGTCAGGCCATGAAATACCGCTCTATACGGACACCGGAGCCAGCACGAACGTGACGGCCCGGGGCCGACGCATGGCCGTCCGGGCGCTATGGGAGAATACAGGCAGATGTCAATCGCGGACCAGTACGAGCGCTATATGCTCGCCCTCATCAATGACGAACGGGCCGAGGTCGGAGCGGCCCCTCTGCGGCTTGATGTCGAACTGAACGTGGCAGCAGCGATGCACGCGCTGTGGATGCTGGAGACCGGTACGTTCTCGCATACCGGCGCGGAGGACTCGACGCCCAAGATGCGCATGGAAGCTGCCGGTTTCGACTTCGTGCCGGGCTGGGCGAGCGCCGAGAACATCGCAGTTCAGACCGAACGCGGCGCGGCGGACATCTGGGACGATGTGTATGACCTGCATGTGGCGCTGATGAACAGCCCCGGCCACCGGGCGAATCTGCTCAACGCCGATCTGGACTGGATCGGGCTCGGGATCGAAGCGGCTCCCTTCGCCTATTCCAGCGGCACCTACCCGTCGGTGATCGTCACGCAGGTCTTCGCCAGCACGGCGGCCCCGACCCTGCCCGATCCCGGTCCGGTCTGGGGCACGATCCAGAACGGCTCCGGGCGCGGCGAGCGCCTTGTCGGCGACGGGGCGGGCAACGAGATCCGCGGCTGGGGCGGTCAGGACCGGATCGACGCGCGCGGCGGCTCGGACATTGTCTATGGGGGTGCGGGCAACGATACCATCGAGCTTGGACGCGGCCACGACATCGCCCATGGCGAGCGCGGCAATGATGTCATCGACGGCGGGCGTGGCAATGACAGTCTCCATGGCGGGATCGGCAATGACCGGCTGTTCGGCGATCGCGGCGCGGACCACCTTTATGGCGGGCATGGCAATGACCGGCTGCATGGCCGCCAGGCGCCCGATGTGCTGGAGGGCGGGCCCGGCGACGATGTGCTGATCGGCGGCGGACAGCGCGATGTGTTCGTGTTCCTGCGCGGCGGCGACAATGACCGCATCCTCGATTTCCGCGACAATACCGACACGATCGACCTCAGCGATTTCGGGTTCGAAACGCGCGGCGAGGCGATGGGCTTCGCGCGCCAGGTGGGCGCGGATGTGGTGTTCGATTTCGGCGGCGGCGATACGCTGACCATCGTGACCGAAACGCGCGGCGTGCTGACAGACGATCTGATCGTGTGAGGCAAGGCATTTCGCCTTGGCGGTGCCAAGGCGACCGGAAGGCGCGCGTTTATGGCCGCTCCCCCGGGCCCTTGCCCGGATCAGTCCTGCACGCGCGTGTAGGTGCCCTGCCCCGACAGGATGCCCTTGAACCCACCCGGCTCGTCCAGCGAGAAGACGATGATCGGCAGGTTGTTGTCGCGCGCGAGCGCAATCGCCGAGGCGTCCATGACGTTCAGCCGCTTGGCCAGAACCTCGTCATAGGTCACCTTGTCATAGCGCACCGCATCCGCGTGCTTGATCGGGTCCTTGTCATAGACCCCATCGACCTTCGTGCCCTTGAAGATCGCCTCGCAATTCATCTCGTTGGCACGCAGCGTGGCGGCGGTGTCGGTGGTGAAATACGGGTTCCCGGTCCCGGCGGCGAAGATGCACACGCGCTTTTTCTCCAGATGGCGCACGGCGCGGCGGCGGATATAGGGCTCGGCGACCTCGTTCATGGTGATCGCGGAGATCACGCGGGTGAACACGCCCAACTCTTCCAGCGCCGATTGCATCGCCAGCGCGTTCATCACCGTCGCCAGCATGCCCATATAATCGGCGGTGGTGCGCTCCATCCCCTGCGCCGAGCCTTGCAGCCCGCGGAAGATGTTCCCGCCGCCGATCACCATGCAGATCTCCACACCAAGTTCGTGGACCGATAGCACTTCTTCGGCGATCCGCTGCACGGTCGGCGGGTGCAGACCGTAGCCCTGATCGCCCATCAGCGCCTCTCCGGAGATTTTCAGCAGGACCCGTTTGAACTTCACCTCGGCCTCGGTCATGCGCGTCTCTCCTGCTGGTCTCGCCTTCGCGCGCAACCTGTCGTAAAACGCAGGCCACTTCAATGGCCATAGCAGCGCCAGCAAAGGACAGGTTGCCGCGTGCTCACCGAGATCGCCCAATCGCTCGACCCGTCGCGCCCGGTGCTGATCGCAGGGCCGACCGCGTCCGGAAAATCGGCGCTGGCGCTGGAGATCGCCGCGCGTCAGGGCGGTGTGATCGTCAATGCCGACGCGAGCCAAGTCTACGCGTGCTGGCGCGTGCTGACCGCGCGGCCCACGCCCGAAGAAGAGGCCAGCGCGCCCCATGCGCTGTTCGGCCACCTGCCCCATGACGCGCCCTATTCGGTGGGTGCGTGGCTGCGCGAGGCATTGCCGTTTCTCGAAGGACCGGAACGCCCGATCTTCGTCGGCGGCACCGGGCTCTACTTCATGGCGCTCACCGAGGGCCTGACGGAGATCCCCGCCACCCCGCCGCAGATCCGCGCCGAGGCGGACACGCTGCCGCTGGACGTGCTGCGCGCCGATCTCGACCCGCAGACATCAGCCCGGATCGACCTGCACAACCGCGCCCGCGTGCAGCGCGCATGGGAGGTGCTGCGCGCCACCGGGCGCGGGCTGGCCGCTTGGCAGGCGGACACGCCTGCGCCCGCGCTGCCGCAGGCAGACGCGCAGGCGGTCGTGATGGACGCCCCGAAAGACTGGCTGACGCCGCGCATCGAGGCCCGCTTCGACGCGATGCTCGCGGAGGGCGCGCTGGAGGAGGCACGCGCGATGCTGGACCGGTTCGATCCGTCCCTGCCTTCCTGCCGGGTGATCGGCGCGCCCGAGCTGGTGGCGCATCTGCGTGGGACGATGACGCTTGAGCAGGCAAGCAAGGCGGCGACCATCGCCACAAGGCAATACGCCAAACGCCAACGTACATGGCTGCGCAAGCGCTGCCGCGACTGGACATGGGTGGACTGCACCACCTTGTAAACGCGCACGCACGCGCGCCGCCTCCACCCACCCCCTGTTTTCCTTTGGCCAAAAATATCCAAGCCTGCCGCGCAGCGGCGGGCGCGCCCGGCAGTCGTTTTCCTCGAAAACCATGAGAGGGCCGGAGAGCGCGAGAGTGGAACTCTCGCTTGCGCAGCACCCCCCCCCCCCGCGCGCCAAGCCCCGCCATAGAGCGAAACCTGTCCCGGACCCGATCCGAGACCCCGCCGATCTGCATGCGGGCCAAAACCGCGCTTACCCCGATCGTACATTTCCACCCCAAACCGACGCTTGCTGCCCCGCCGTTCTTCACCTATCCAGACACAGGATGAAAATCGAAGCTCTCCCCACCCTTTTCCGCACCGCTGGCTGGCGGCTCAAGCTGCTGCACAGCGCACCCAGAATGCGTCTGATCTGGATGACCGCCGGGCAGGCGCGCTGCGTGCTGGGCGCGCGGATGCGCGGCACCGGGGTGCATAGCCTGATGCTGGTGCCTGCGGGCGCGCCCTTCGCGCTGGAGCCGGGCGCAGCCATCGCGGGGCTGATGCTCACCCTGCCCGAGGACCCGCCCGGCCTGTGGCCCGCCGAGCCGCTGCTGCTGCGCGTGCGCGACAATTTCCGGCAAAGCGAGGTCTCCGGGCTGCTCGATGCGATCCAGCGCGAACAGGCCGAGCAGCGCCCGCTCCATGACGAGGCGATGCGGGCTTACCTGCCGCTTCTGTCGATCTGGCTGAGCCGCTATCTCGACGCCGAGGACAGCGCCGCGCCGGCCACGCCGAGTTCCGCTGACCTGATCTGCATGGCCTTTCTGGCCGATCTCGAAGCCAATCACATGCGCGGCGAGAGCATGGCGCTCCATGCGCGCCGGCTTGGGATCACGCCCACACATCTGGCCCGGGTGTGCAAATCCCAGCTTGGTGCCAGCGCCGCCGATCTGAGCGCGGCGCGCACGCTGTGGGCGGCGCGCGATTTGCTGGAGACCACCGATGTGCCCGCCAAGCAGATCGCCCGCAGCCTCGGCTTCGGATCCGGCGCGACGTTCTCGCGCTTCGTGCAAAGCCGGACCGGAACCTCGCCGATGGGCTTGCGCAAGGCGGCCCGCGCCCGCCGCTGAGCCACCGGCGCGGGCCGGACTCTGTGCGGTGCGGACACACCGGCCCTGCCCACGCACGCCGCGATGTCGTTTTCAGTCAGTTGAAATGTCGCAAAAATGCCATGAAATGCAAAACCTGTCATTGACGGATGCCGTTCAAGGTGCCTTCATAGCCTCAAGCCCGGCATTAGACAGACAGACGGGCGCGACAGGGGGGTCGCTGACGGACCGGACGCAGGCTCTGCGCACCGAGATCTCTGATCCCTGACACATCGACAGGCCGCTGCCCCGTGCAGTGGCGAGTGCAACGCAGGTCATGCGTCCATGGTGACGTATGTCCAACGAAAACAGGGGCACCCATGGGATTGTTCATATTACGCAGGTTGGGGATGATGATCATTACCGCCCTGTGCCTGACATTCATCGTCTTCTTCATGACGAATCTCTACCCGAACCTCGAAAAGCTCGCGAAGACCCAAGGCAACTTCCGCATGTCGGACGAGGCGGTCTATTCGTGGCTGTCCGATCGCGGCTATACCGACAATGTCTTTGTCAAATACGGCCGCTGGCTGGGCGTTGTGCCCGCTTGGGAGACGGTCAAGGAGGACGGAACGGTCCTGCGCCAGTGCCGCGACGGCGATTTGCCGGAGGGCGAGCGCAAGAGCTATTGCGGGCTTTTACAGGGCGATCTGGGCTATAGCACGGTCTTCAAGGACACGGTGGCGGCGAAGGTGGGCTACCATCTGGGCCTGACCGGATACCTGATGATGTGGGTGATGCTGCTCATGGTGCCGATGGCGCTCATCATCGGCGTACTGGCCGGGATGCGAGAGGGCTCGAAACTCGACCGAAGTTTATCGACTTTCTCGATCGCGACCACCGCGACGCCGGAATATGTCTCGGGCGTGATCTTCATCGCCGTCTTTGCCTCCTCGGCGGTCGGGCTGCGCTGGTTCAACGGCTCCTCGGCCTCGGCGATGGAGAACCCCAACTTTGCCAATTTCACCCTGCCGGTCGTGACCATCGCGCTTTACGGGATGGGCTATATCGCGCGGATGACACGGGCCTCGATGACCGAGGTGATGACCGCGCAATATATCCGCACCGCGCGGCTCAAGGGGGTGAGCTTCCGAAACATCGTCCTGCGCCACGCGCTCCGGAACGCGCTGATCGCGCCGTTCACGGTGATCATGCTCCAGTTCCCATGGCTGCTGAACGGCGTGGTGATCGTGGAGACCTTGTTCAACTACAAGGGCTTTGGCTGGCTGCTGGTGCAGGCGGCGGGCAATAACGACATCGAACTGCTGCTAGCGGTCTCGGTGGTCTCGGTCGCGGTCGTTCTGACCACGCAGCTGCTCTCGGATATCGGCTACGTGTATCTCAACCCGCGCATCCGCGTAACGTAAGGGAGGCCTGAGCAATGGATCCTTTGACATGGACAGGCAACCTCTCGATGATGGTGCCGCTTATCTACATCGCCATCGCGCTGCTGGTTATCGGCTTCGTGGCGCAATCGGTGGCGTCGAGCTTCGCCAGTGACGCGCCGCGCGGGGTTAACCCGGACGGCACGCTCATGGCCCAGACAGGACTTGTCGGACTGACCGGCATGCTGGTGCGCTACAGCCTTCTGGCGCTGATCGGGCTCTTGCTGCTGTTCTGGGCCGCGAGCATCGTGATGGGGCTGAACGCCGGGATCATCGGGGCGATGATCCAGAAACTGATCCCGGTCTGGGTGTGCCTGATCGCCCTCTTCGCGGTGTCGATCTTCTACAAGCGCAAGCTCGGCCTCTATGGCAAGCTCTTCGACAGCACCGTGGGCATGATCGGCTTTGCGCTGGTGATGTTCTGGGTCTTCGTCGGCGTGCTCGGCGCGTTCGATCTGCTGATCACCCATGACCCGCTCAGCCAGGTCTCTGGCATGAAGAACAAGCTGCCCGGCACCCCGCTGCGCAGCCCGGACGAGGGCGAATTCGCCTTCTACCTTCTGGGCGGCGACAACCTCGCGCGCGATATCTTCTCCCGGATCATCGCAGGCGCTGGCATCGTGGTGCTCATCGCGCCGCTGGCCACGCTCTTCGCCTATATGGTCGGCATCACGCTGGGTCTTCCGGCGGGCTACTATGGCGGCACCGGCGACGTGGTTCTGTCCTTCCTCGCCAACCTGATCCTCGCCTTCCCGGTGATCTTGCTGTTCTACCTTCTGGTTACGCCGGAGATCATCCTCGCGGGGGTGCCGAACTACATGGCACTGGTGCTGTTCGTCTTCCCGGTGATCTTCTTCGCGATCCTGCTGAACTCGCGCTACTACACCCAGCCTTCGGTGCGCACACCGCTCTTGGCTGTCGTGGTGGGCGGGCTGTTCTACGCCTATCTGTCGCTGACCTCGACGGATGGCTACTTCGTCAACACCGGCGAATATGCGATCTGGGGCCTCCCGGCAGCGCTCGACTTCATCAAGATGCCGCCCGAGATCCTCGTGGTGTTTGTCTCGGTGGTCTTCGTGAACTCGCCCACCGTGTTCCGGATCGTCCGCGGCCTCGCGCTGGACATCAAGACGCGCGACTACGTGGCAGCGGCGCAGACGCGCGGTGAGGGTCCGTGGTATATCATGCTCTGGGAGATCCTGCCCAACGCCCGCGGCCCGCTGATCGTCGATTTCTGCCTGCGCATCGGCTACACCACGATCCTTCTGGGCACGCTGGGCTTCTTCGGCCTCGGGCTGGAATCGGAAAGCCCGGATTGGGGCACGACGATCAACGCGGGCCGCCGCCTGCTGGCGATCTACCCCCACGCGGCGATTGCTCCGGCCCTTGCGCTGCTGACGCTGGTTCTGGGTCTGAACCTGCTGGCGGATGGCCTGCGCGAAGAAAGCCTGAAGGACTGACGGCGGGCTTGCCCCGCCGGGTGGGGAAAAGCGCTTTTCGCAGGAAAGCGCGGCCCCACCCCCCGAAACCCAAGGAGCCAAAATGGCAAACGGGAACGACAGGTAAGCGAGAACAGGACCGGGGGGGCGGGCCCCCCCCCCCCCCCGTTTACGGGCTAAGTGAAGCGCAAAGGAACGCGCTCCTGGTCCCAACAGGAGAGAAAAAATGAGCAAATGGGATTATGACGGGCCGATCCTTGAGATCGACAAGCTGTCCATCTCCTTCTTCACCCGGCTGCGGGAAATTCCCGCCGTGATGGACTTCTCCGTGACCGTCCAGCCCGGCGAGGCGGTCGGCCTCGTGGGCGAGAGTGGCTGCGGCAAATCCACCGTCGCGCTCGGGGTCATGCAGGACCTCGGCAAGAACGGCGCGATCGTCGGCGGGACAATCAAGTTCAAGGGCCGCGATCTGGGCCAGATGACCATGGAAGAGCTGCGCGACATTCGCGGCTCGGAAATCGCAATGATCTATCAGGAACCCATGGCCTCGCTGAACCCCGCGATGAAGATCGGGCGGCAACTCATGGAAGTGCCGATGATCCACGCGGGCATGACCGAAAAGGAAGCCTATGAGCGCGCCTTGCAGGTTGTGACGGATGTGAAACTGCCCGACCCCAAGCGGATGCTCGACAGCTACCCGCACCAGCTTTCAGGCGGCCAGCAACAGCGCATCGTGATCGCCATGGCGCTGATGTCCGAGCCATCGCTCTTGATCCTCGACGAGCCCACCACCGCGCTCGACGTGACCGTGGAAGCCGCCGTCGTGGAACTGGTCAAGGATCTGGGCAAGAAATACGGCACCTCGATGCTGTTCATCTCGCACAATCTCGGCCTCGTGCTGGAGACCTGTGACCGCATCTGCGTGATGTATTCCGGCGAGGCGGTGGAGCGCGGCTCCATCGAGCAAGTCTTCGACGAGATGCAGCACCCCTACACGCAGGCTCTCTTCCGCTCGATCCCCCTGCCCGGCGCCGACAAGAACGCGCGCCCGCTGGTGGCGATCCCCGGCAACTTCCCCCTGCCCCATGAGCGCCCACAGGGCTGCAATTTCGGCCCGCGCTGCGACTATTTCGAGGCTGGGCGCTGCGATGTGGCCGAGGGGATCAAGATGGCCCCCGCCAATGAGGACGGCTCCCACGAGACCCGCTGCGTGAAATTCGACGAGATCGACTGGAACGCCCCGATGCAGCTTGCCGAGACCAAGACCAAGGGCGAGATCGGCAAGGTCGTCCTGAAGATGGACAACCTCAAGAAATACTATGAGGTGGCCGCCAATGCGCTGTTCGGCGGCGGCGAGACCAAGGTCGTGAAGGCCAACGAGACGCTGAGTTTCGAGGCCCACGAATCCGAGACCCTCGCCATCGTTGGCGAGTCCGGCTGCGGCAAATCCACCTTCGCCAAGGTGCTGATGGGGCTGGAGACCGCCACCGAGGGGGAGATCCTGCTCGACAACAAATCCATCGGCGATGTGCCCATCGAGGCCCGCGACACCAAGACCGTGGCCGATATCCAGATGGTGTTCCAGAACCCGTTCGACACGCTGAACCCCTCGATGACCGTGGGCCGCCAGATCATCCGCGCTTTGGAGATCTTCAAGGTCGGGAACTCTGAGGCCGAGCGCCGCCAGCGCATGCTGGAGCTGCTGGACCTCGTGAAACTCCCCCGCGCCTTCGCCGACCGGATGCCGCGCCAGCTGTCGGGCGGGCAGAAACAGCGGGTCGGCATCGCGCGGGCCTTTGCCGGGGATGCGCGCATCGTGGTGGCCGATGAGCCGGTCTCCGCGCTCGACGTGTCGGTGCAGGCGGCGGTGACGGACCTGCTGATGGAAATCCAGCGCGAGCACAAAACCACGCTGCTGTTCATCTCCCATGACCTGTCGATCGTGCGCTATCTGTCGGACCGCGTGATGGTGATGTATCTTGGCCATGTGGTCGAACTGGGCAGCACCGATCAGGTGTTCTCGCCGCCCTATCACCCCTACACCGAAGCGCTTTTGTCGGCGGTGCCGATCGCGGATACCTCCGTCGAGAAAGAGCATATCGTGCTCGAAGGCGACATCCCCTCGGCGATGAGCCCGCCCCCGGGCTGCCCGTTCCAGACCCGCTGCCGCTGGAAATCCAAGGTCGCGGGCAATCTGTGCGAAACAGAAGTGCCCCCGGTCCGGATGCTGGCCGAAGGCCACCAGATCAAATGCCACTTGCCGGACGAGGACCTCAACCACATGACCCCGGTGATCAAGATCGCTGCGGAATAGACTGTCGCCAGAATACAGCCCCCCCTCGCGCGCCGGTTGAAACATCCTCCGGCGTGCATTTTTTTATTGATGGACAAGTCGAGACCCCGTTATTCTGCAGTCAACAGGAAATATCTACGACTGAAATTGAGAATGAAGACACTGACACGCAACGCTCTCGCCGCCCTTGCATTTTTGATCGCCGTGCCGGCCTCTGCCGCTCCCATTACATATGCGGTGGACGTCGAATACAACGCCACTGATTTCTTCTGCGTCGGGTGCGGCGGTGCGAATACGATCTACCCCAACTATGGCGGGACGCTGAATGGCACTTTGACGGTTGATGCAGATCTGGCCGGAGCCGACCGTATCTTGTCATACAACCTCACGGGGTTTGTGCCGGAAGATCCTGTGGACTACATCTACGGTCCCGACCGCAGTTTCAATTATACATACGACTCCACAGCGTCCGGTTTCACCCTCACTAACTCAAGTGGTGACAATTTCTATATCTGGAACACCTCTGATCTGGCCGACAATGGGACCGGGTGGAACTCTTATCTGTATTTCAACATTCTCGGTGGACTTGGCACCGAATCCTTGGACGCGGAGTTCACGGAAGTGATCCACCTGCGCGGCATTGCCGGTTTTGACGCCTTTTACAATTTCACAATCTACAGGAATGACCGCCGCGCTCGGAACATGAACCAGCAAGAAACCATCTCACCTGCAGCCGTCCCGCTGCCCGCCGGTGCGGCGCTTCTGCTGACGGGGCTTGCCGGGATGGGCCTTGCACGACGGGCGCGTCGGGGCTGAAGTCCATCACGCGGCCGCGTGTCAGCCTTCTGAGGACTTTGCATATCAGACGGCCAAAGTGAACTTTGTCATCCACCTTCTATGTCGGTGACGACAGGCCCGAACCTGACTCCAGCGTCGGGGCGCTCTGGCACAGCCCGCCAAGCCTAAAAGATAATCATCTCCCCTTGCAGCCTGCGGCGATTGGACAGCCTGCCGGAAATGCGCCTTGCCCGCGGCGCGGGTGGCCGATAGGGCGGCGGTCTGAACACGGATCGCTGCCAGACACGCGTTAGGACATGCCCATGGAACCGAACCTCCGACTGAACATCGGTTGCCGCCTGAGCTACCGGCTCTTTGCCCCGACGCCGATGATCCTGCTGCTGAACGTGCATTACTCACGCGCCAGCGATCTGGAACAGCCCGACTTGCTGACGGTCGATCCGGTGGTCCCGATTGAGGCCTACCGCGACGGCTTCGGCAACTGGTGCACCCGTCTGGTTGCGCCCGAAGGGCTGTTCACCGTGTCCACGGATGGGGTGATCCGCGTCGATGGCCTGCCCGATCCCGTCGACACGAACGCGGTGCAGATGCCCGTGGAACACCTGCCCAGCGACGTGATGAGCTACCTGCTGCCGAGCCGCTACTGCGAATCCGACATGCTGATGGATTTCGCCTGGTCCACCTTCGGCAATGGCCCGACCGGCTGGCAGCGCGTACAGGCGGTGTGCGATTTCGTCCACAACTCGGTGCGGTTCAGCTATCCCGACGCGCGCCCGACGCGCACCGCCGCCGAGACCCTGCGCGAAGGCGTGGGCGTGTGCCGGGACTTCACCCATCTCGCCGTCGCGCTGTGCCGCGCGCTCAACATCCCGACCCGCTATTGCACCGGCTATATCAGCGATGTCGGCATGCCCCTGCCCTATGACGAGCAGGATTTCTGCGCATGGATGCAGTGTTACCTCGATGGCCGCTGGTGGACCTTCGATCCGCGCAACAACCGCCCCCGCGCGGGCCGCGTGCTGATCGCAGAGGGGCGCGACGCTGCCGATGTGCCCCTGACCCACACCTTTGGCCGTCATGACCTGACCGAGTTCAAGGTCTGGGTAAACGCGTTGGACTGACGCGCCCGGGCCCATGAAACGCTTGCCGCAGACGCCCGCCTGCCGCACACTCTACCCATGACCTACCCGTTCGATCTTGGCCGCTACACGCGCCCCGCCTCCGCAACCCCCGACGCGCAACTCTGGTGCGACCGGGGCATGGTCTGGCTCTTTGGCTACAATCACGAAGAAGCCATCGCCTGTTTCGAACGCGCGCTCGGCGCCGATCCGGCCTGCGCGCTGGCGCAATGGGGCATCGCCTATGCCATCGGACCCAATTACAACAAGCCGTGGGAAGTCTTCACCGAGGACGAGAAGGCCCCCGCTCTGGCCCGCGCCCATGCCGCGCTGAAAGCGGGCGCGGCGGCCGCCCTCGTAGGCAGCCCCGAGGCCGCGCTGATCGCCGCGCTGGCGGGCCGCTACCCTACGGATCCCGCCATCGAAGATTTCGACCCCTTCAATGATGCGTTTTCCGCAGCCATGCGTCCGGTCTATGCGGCCCACCCGCACGACCTCGATATCGCCTTCGTCTTCGCCGAAAGCCTGATGAACCGCACCCCGTGGCAGCTGTGGCATTTCTGGTCCGGAAAGGTGAACGAACAGGCCTCCACGACCGAGGCCCGCGCGGTGCTGGAGACCGCGTTCGAGCGGCCCGAGGCGTGGGACCATCCGGGCCTTTTGCATATGTATATCCACCTCATGGAGATGAGCCCGCATCCCGAACTGGCGCTGCGCCAAGGCGACCGCCTGACGGGCCTCGTGCCGGACGCGGGCCATCTGGTGCATATGGCCACCCATATCGACGTGCTCTGCGGCGACTACCAGAATGTCGTGGACCGCAACCTCGCCGCCGCCGAAGTGGATGACCGCTTCAAGGCCTATGCGGGCGGGGCGAATTTCTACGCGCTCTACCGCATCCACAACCTGCATTTCGCACTCTACGGCGCGATGTTCCTCGCCCAGAAACAGGCCGCGCTCGACATCGCGGACCGGCTGCGCGCCGAGGTGCCCGACGAGGTGGTGCGGGTCTATCCCGACCTCTTCGAGACCTTCGTGGCCTCCAAACCCCATGTGCTGATCCGCTTCGGCATGTGGTCCGAGATCCTCGACGAAGAGATCCCCGAAGACACCGAGCTTTACGCGGTCACGCACGCCCTGTTCCTCTACGCCCGCGCGGTGGCGCTGGCCAATCTGGGCCGCGATGCCGAGGCCCGCGCCGAGGCGGCCAAGTTCGCGCAAGCCTTCGCCGCGATTCCCGACACCCGCTACCTGTTCCAAAACAAGGCGATCGACGTGCTGGAGATTCCGGCGGCGATGATGTGGGGCGAGATCGAGTTCAAATCCGGCAACCAGACCAAGGGCTTGGCGCATCTGGCGGAAGCGGTGCGGCGCGATGATTCCCTGCTCTACGAGGAACCTTGGGCGTGGCCACAGCCGACGCGGCACGCGCTCGGGGCGCTGCTCATGGAGGCCGGGGCCTATGACGAGGCCGAGGCGGTGTACCGCGCCGATCTGGGGCTTGATGCCACCCTGCCCCGGCCCTGCCAGAACCCGCGCAATGTCTGGGCGCTGCACGGGCTGCATGAGTGCCTGACAAGGCGCGGCGAGAGCGTGGAGCGCGTGCATATCAAGCTGCTGCTCGATCAGGCGCTGGCGCGGGCCGATATCCCGATTGCCGCCTCCTGCGCCTGCCGCAAGGTCGCCTGAGCGTCAGCCCGGCAGGCCATTGACCAGCGCGGCCAGCGCCGCCGGGTCGGCAATCTCATAGGCGTGCTGGGCGACCAGCCCCGCCGCACCGGCAAAGCCGAAGGCGTGGACCCGGGTGCCGATCCGGTGGCGCAGGAGGACCGCGAGCAGGAACGTGCAGGCGATCAGCGCAAGGCAGGCAAGCGCGGCGACCAGTTCGGGATGGGATTGCGCAAGACTGGGCAGCGCCTCCCGGCTCTGGGCCAGTGTGCTGAGATCGTCAGGGGCGAGATGGGCCTTGGCATAGGACAGGGCCGCAAACCCCGACACGGCACTCACCAGCATGATGCCGAGCGGAACCTCCCGGGCCCCTGTGTCGATCCGCGTGTGCCGCAACTCGCCCGCACCGGCGAGAAAATCGAGCTTCGCGCCGCGCTTTTGCCGTTTGTTGATCCGGGTCAACCTGTTGGTGAAGACTTGATCTGCCATGTCCTGTGCCTGATCGGGATGTGTGGATCGCGAAAGGCTGACACAGGAAGGCGGCAGCAATATGGCATCCCGCGCGTCCGCCGCCTGTCAGGTCCGATCCCCCCGCGCCACACGCGCATAGACCCCTTCGGGCAGGTCGAGCGCCGCCGCCAGATCGCGCACCTGCTCGGGCGACAGCGTGATTTTCTGCACCCGATCGGTGCGCGCATCATATTGCTCGACGGTGATACATTCCTCGAAAGCCTGCACGATCACATCCTCCTGCAGCGGCGCGCGGCCCTCGTCCACGAGCGTGATCACGGTGGCGTCGAATTCGTGTTCGATGGTGAACATGGGGCCGGGCTCCTTTTGGTCGTCCTGTGCGCCACCCTGCCGGAAGCCGCAGCGGGTGCAACCGCTTTGCACGGCGCCACACGGTTTGGTGTTTGGAACTGGAAGGCGGCGGCGTATATGATACGTTTCCGCACGGATCGACACAGGACAAATGCCCCATGTCTCGCCTTCTTGCCTCGCTTGGCCTTGCCCTTGCCCTGACCGGCCTGACCGCCTGCGATACCGTCGTGGTCGACAGCGGCCCCGCCCCGCGCGCGCCCCAGCCCCAGCAGATCGCCAGCACGCCCGGCGGCACGCTCGGCCCCCGGCAGGCGCAGCGCGCCTTCGTGGCCGTCAAGGCCCGCGTCGAGCCGGTGGCCGAGCGCGAATGCCGAGCGCGCACCCGCAACATGAATTGCGATTTCCGCATCCTCGTGGATGACCGCCCCGGCCAGCAACCCAACGCATTCCAGACCCTCGACAAGAATGGCCGCCCGCTTCTGGTGTTCACCCAGAGCCTGCTCGAAGGCGCGCGCAATGCCGACGAGATCGCCTTCGTGATGGGCCATGAGGCGGCGCATCACATTCAGGGCCACCTGATGCGCGCCCAGCAGAACGCGGCTTCGGTGGCGGTGATCTTCGCGGGGCTGGCGACCTTGTCGGGCGGCGATCCCAACGTGATCGAGGAAGCGGCCAATATCGGCGGCTTTGTCGGGGCGCGCAGCTATTCCAAGGAATACGAGCTGGAGGCAGACCAGCTTGGCACGATCCTGACGCTCAAATCGGGCTTTGACCCGGTGCGCGGCGCGGCCTATTTCACCCGCATTCCCGATCCCGGCAACCGCTTTCTCGGAACCCACCCGCCCAACGCGCAGCGCATCGAAATCGTGCGCCGCACCGCGGCACGGTTCTGAGCCCCCGCTGCGCCGGTTCGCGATGCACAAACTTGGCCAGATCGTCACCGACCGCGGCTCGAAATACGCCGTGTCGGGCTGCCCGGTGACGAGCCGCGCGGAGATCGACGCCGCGCTGAAGGCCCTCAAGCGCGCGCGGGCCTATGCCAAGGCGACGCATAATTCATGGGGCGCACATCTGAGCGAGGGCGGACCGATCAAAGGCGATGACGGCGAGGGCGGCGCAGGCATGGTGATCCTGCGGATGTTGGAGCGCGCCGGGCTCAGCGACCACCTGATCGTGGTCACGCGCTGGTATGGCGGCAAACACTTGGGCGGCGACCGCTTCCGCCACATCCAGACCTGCGTGGACGCGTACCTCGCCGAAACGGGCCTCGGCTGAAGCGGTTCCGCCTTCGCCCAGCCCGCGCTGGCGGCTGACGGCCCGTCGTCCATTGGTTCTCGAACCAATGGCGCCCCAAAAGACGACCCCCCGTGGATATTTTCAGCCAAAGGAAAACCGGGGCTCAGGACCCGGCAGATGGGCGTGGGACGCTTTTTCGGCAGCGATGTATCGGGTGGGCACTACGGCCCACCAAAAAGGTTAACGCTGCCCCACCGCACGCGGCCTTAACCGGCGAACGAATCAAAAACGAGCCATACAGGTGCCATACGCTTTGCCATACGCATAGCCATACGCCTGCCACACCTTGTTTTTATGGCGTTAACGTCTGAAATCACGTTTTTCG
The DNA here is from genome assembly GCA_965656085.1 of uncultured Aliishimia sp. GTDB lineage: Bacteria > Pseudomonadota > Alphaproteobacteria > Rhodobacterales > Rhodobacteraceae > Aliishimia. The sequence continues at coordinate 65,471 of CBFHJA010000021.1, forward strand.
TGAACACGGCAGCGCGCGGGCGTTCGCCCCGTTAACCTTTCGCCCCGCTTCCGCTGGCGGGCTGGCCTTGCCGCCGCGCCTGCCGCCGCAGGTGCCAGCGGTAAATCAGCGGGGCCAAAACCTTGTTATAGGTCACATCCGAGAGCCGATAGAGCCCCGGCAACCCGGTCAGCCATGCCAGCCACCGATAGCGCGGCATCTCCTGCCAGAGCGCGCGAAACGCGTCGATCCCGCTCAGGAGCGCGCCCTCCGAGGTGAGCACATAGAGCCGCCGCGCCGCCGTGTCCCGGTCGAGCCCCCAGCGGGCGATCCCCTCGCCGTTGAGATCGTCAAAGGCGATATCCAACCCGTTGCGCGCAGCATAGCTGCGGTAATGGTCGATCTCGAAGGAACATATCGGGCAGTCGGCGTTATAGAGAACTTGCGTTTGGGTCATGGCAGAGAAGTAGCGCCGCGCGCATCAAATCCAGTGCGGCAGGCCAGCGCAGGCCCGCGTCCCGGACCGTTCCCGGTTCAGTGACCCCAGATTTTCTTGACGTAGTTGCGGGTCTCGCGGAAGGGCGGCACGCCGCCATATTTCTCCACCGCCCCCGGTCCCGCATTATAGGCCGCAAGCGCCAGACGCCATGAACGGAAGGTGCGGTATTGCTCCTTGAGATAGCGCGCCCCGCCTTCGAGATTCTGGGCCGGGTCATGCGGGTTCACGCCCAGAGCCTTGGCGGTAAAAGGCATAAGCTGCGCCAGCCCGATCGCCCCCTTGTGCGAGCGTGCGCGGGGCTTCCAGTTGCTTTCCTGCTGCACCAGCCGCAGGAACAGGTCCTCTGGTACACCGTGCAGGCGCGCGGCGTCGCGGGCCATTTGCATATACCGGCCCCGGTAGCGCCCGTCATAGCGCAGCGCCGTTACGTCCTCGTATTTCGACGGGGTATAGACCGAGGGGGGCTGAAGGCGGACCGAATTGTTGTATTGCTGACGCGCGCGGGTATCGAGGATTTTCGTCTGCGACTTGAAGAGCTTGACCCGGCCTTGGGTCGAGAGCACCTCCGCTGCCACCACGTGAGGCAGCGCGAGCGCTGCGCTCAGCACCAGCAGTATCATAAGTCTCATCCGGCCCATATTCGCCCCTGCATACGCGTGTCCTTGGACGCGGCGCCCACCGTTTACGGAGCGTTTATAGCTGATTTTGCGGCTGGCGCCAGTGCCCGCCACAGAATACGCCCCGAAGCGGCCTTCACAGGTTGTTAAGAATGTTTCAGCCTTGATAGGGTCAGAACAGATTCGCCGCCCCGCCGGGGCGTGCCCCACCAGCTATCAAAGGGATCCTCATGGCCGGCTCCGTCAACAAAGTCATCCTCATCGGCAATCTCGGCCGCGACCCCGAAACCCGTACGTTCCAGAACGGCGGCAAGGTGTGCAACTTGCGCATCGCGACCTCGGAGACATGGAAGGACCGCAACACCGGCGAGCGGCGCGAACGCACCGAATGGCACTCCGTGGCGATCTTCTCCGAACCGCTGGCGCGGGTGGCAGAGCAATATCTGCGCAAGGGCTCAAAGGTCTATATCGAAGGCCAACTCGAAACCCGTAAATGGCAGGATCAATCCGGGCAGGACCGCTATTCGACCGAAGTGGTTCTCCGCCCCTACCGCTCCGAACTGACCATGCTCGACGGCCGCGGCGAAGGCGGCGGCGGTGGGTCCATGGGCGGTGGCGGTGGCGGCGGCCAGATGGGCTATGACGACCGCGGCGGCGATTATGGCGGCGGCGGAGGAGGCAGCTATGGCGGCGGCTCCGGCGGCGGCAGCCCGGCCCCCTCACGCGATCTCGACGACGAAATCCCGTTCTAGACTTACGCAATGCCCTGCGGGCGGGGGGCTTTGCCCCCGGCCTTCGGCCTTCCCCCGGAGTTTATCTGGCCAAGCGAAACAACGGAGACGCGCTTTGCTGCAAGCGTAGCACGCGGGGGTGGCAGGCGTCTTCTAGGCTGGGCCATCTGCCCACCGCACCGCGCTCAGCCAAGCGCATCCGCAAGCAAGTCGCGCACCGCCTCGCGCGGCACATCCGCCGTCACGAACGCCTGCCCGATATCGCGCGCGAGGATGAAGCGAAGCTGCCCGTCCACAACCTTCTTGTCTTGCCCCATCAGATCCAGAAGCCCGTCCGCATCCGGCAGATCGCCCGGAATGTCCGCAAGGTCGCGCTTCATACCCATCGCGGCGAGATGCGCGCGCACCCGGCTCGGGCATTCCTGCGAACACAGGCCCAGACGGTGCGACAACTCAAACGCCAAAGCGCAACCAATCGCCACGCCCTCGCCGTGCAGGAGCCGATCCGAAAAGCCCGTCGCCGCTTCCAGCGCATGGCCGAATGTGTGGCCGAGATTCAAAAGCGCCCGGTCGCCCTGCTCGGTCTCGTCGCGCAGCACGATATCGGCCTTCATCTGCACCGAATGCCGCACCGCCTCGACCCGCGCGGCCATATCGCCCGCCGCAATCGCCGGGCCGGTCTCCTCCAGCCAGCCGAAGAAATCCGCATCGCCCAAAAGCCCGTATTTCGCCACCTCGCCATAGCCCGCCAGAAAGTCGCGCTCTGTGAGCGTGCCAAGCAGCGCCGTGTCCGCCAGTACCAGTGAAGGCTGGTGAAACGCGCCCACGAGGTTCTTGCCATGGGGCGAGTTGATTCCGGTCTTGCCGCCCACGGAGCTGTCCACCTGCGCCAGAAGCGAGGTCGGCACCTGCACGAAGCGCACGCCCCGGCGCAGGATCGCGGCGGCAAAGCCCACCAGATCGCCGATCACCCCGCCGCCGAAGGCCAACACCACATCGCCGCGCTCAATGCGGTGTGCGAGCAGCCATTCGACGACATTCTCCAGCTGTTCCCAGCTTTTCGTCGCCTCGCCCTGCGGCAATTCCAGCACCGCCATGTCGATGCCCGCAGCCTGCAACCCGTCCGCCAGATCGAACAAATGCAGGTCGGCGACATGCTCATCGGCAATCACCGCCACTTGGCGTCGCCGCAGCAGCGGCGCAATCCGCGTCCCAGCTTCGGCCAGCAGGTCCGGCCCGATCACAACGTCATACTCCCGCCCCGGCAGGGGCACATGCACGGTTTCACGCATCGTCTTTGACTTCCAAAACATCCGGCCGGGTCGCCAGCACGTCCAGCACCCGGTCCACCATAGCATCAATCGACAGGCCCGCCGCGCTTTGCACCGACAGGTCTGCCAAACGGTAGGTCGGCACACGCGCGTTGAAGATTTCCTCCAGCGTCGCGCGCGGATTGTCCGTGCGCAGCAAGGGCCGCGTCGTCTTGTGTTTCACCCGCGACCACAGCAGGTCCACATCCGCATCGAGCCAGAGCGACACGCCCTTCCCGGTGATCGCCTCCCGGTTGCGCGCGGCCAGAAACGCGCCGCCCCCCGTGGACAGGATGCAGGGCGCCCCCGCCAGCAGCCGCGCGATCACCTGAGCTTCCTTCTCGCGGAAGAACGGCTCGCCGTCGCGGGTGAAAATCTCCGGCACGGTCATGTTGGCGGCAGCCTCGATCTCCGCATCGCTGTCGAGAAACGGAACGCCAAGCCGCAGTGCGAGCGCCCGGCCCACGGCGGTCTTGCCCGCGCCCATCATGCCGACCATCGCCACTGTCTTGTGCAGGGCAAAAGCTTGGGCTGCCGAGGCCGGGAGATGCCGAAATTCACTCACATCGGTCTGAATGACGTGATCTTGTGCAAAAGGCCAGTTATAAGTTGGAAAAAACAAGACACGCAGGCAGGCACACGACATGATGTTCAGACTTTTCAAACTCTTGCTGTTTCTGGCGATTCTGGCGTTTGGCGCGCTTGTCGCCTATAGCTATCTCGGCCCCTATTTCGGCGTGGATTTCCGCGCGCCGCAGACTGAAATCCGGGAACCGGTGACCCTTGAGGCCCGCTAGGGCACATGCCGCGGCGCTGGCCTTGGTGCTGGCGGGCCCCGCGTTCGGGCAAGAGCCTGCGCCGGATGCAGGCCCGCTCTCGGCCATCGACTGGCTGACCGAAAACCCGCCGACAGGAGCCGAACGCCTGCGGCCCGCCGAGCCGCCCACCACCCGAAGCGCGGCCGTTCCCAACGTGACGGTCACACCGCTGAACGCCCAGACCGGACGACGGCTCGGGCTGCTGCCGGGCGCGGTCACCGGCCTGCCGCCGCAGCTTTGGGCGGGCGCGGAGGCAGGCGCGCTGCAGGCCGCGCTGGACCGCGCGACCGTGCAACGCCTGCCAGCGGCGCAGGAATTGCTGCTGATGCTGCTGCTGGCCGAAAGCGACGATCTGGAAGACCGGAGCGCGGCGACGCGGTGGCTCACGGCCCGGCTCACAGCGCTCAAGGAACTTGGCGCCGTCGAGCCCGCGCTGGCCTTTCTGGCGCAAGCCGAGCCCGAGCGCAGCCCGGCGCTGTTCCCGATCTGGTTCGATCTGGCGCTGCTGGCGCACGAGGAGGAGGCCCCCTGCGCGCTGATCGCCGCGCGCCCCGCGCTCAGCCCCAGTCAGGCGGCGACGATCTATTGCACCGCGCGCCGGGGCGACGTGGACACCGCCGCGCTGCTCTATGGCACGGCGGGCGCGCTGGGGATGCTGAACTCGGTGCAGGACCCGCTGCTGGCGCGGTTCCTCGATCCGGACCTCTTCGACGAGAGCACCCTGCCCCGCGCTCCCGTGCGGCCCGACCCGCTCACCTTCCGGCTCTATGAAGCTGCCGGCGCGCCGCTGCCCACCCAATCGCTGCCCCGCGCCTTCGCCCATACCGACCTCAGCCCCGATGCCGGCTGGAAGGCACAACTTGAAGCCGCCGAGCGGCTGGCGCGGGTGGGCGTGGTGCCCTCGAACCAGCTTCTGGGCCTTTATACCCAACGCAAGCCCGCCGCCTCCGGCGGGATCTGGGACCGCGTCACCGCGCTTCAGGATTTCGAGGCGGCGCTGCAAGCGGGCGACAGCGCGGCGCTCACGCGGGCGCTGTCACCGATGTGGCGCGGGATGCAGGCGGCAGGTCTGGAAGTGGTGTTCTCCGATCTGTTCGCCGAGGCGCTGGCCGCGCAGAGCCTCACCGGCCCCGCCGCGCGAATCGCCTTTCAAATGGAACTGGTGTCGCGCAGCTACGAGACCGCGCCGCTGCCTCCCGCGCCGGACCAGCGCATGCGGTTCCTGGCCTCGCTGGCGCAGGGCGCGCCCGACCCGGATCTTGCGGACACCGCCATGGCGCAGGCGGTCGCCGCCGCCTTCGGACCGGACGCGACCCCCACGGAAGGGCTGCGCGAGCTTGGCCCGGACGCAGTCGGGCTCACGTTGCTCACCACGCTCGGCGATCTGGCCGCTGCCGGGCGCGGCGACGTCACCGCGCTGGCGCGCGCCCTCACTGACCTGCGCGTGCTGGGACTCGAAGACATCGCCCGGCGCAGCGCGTTGCAAGCGCTCATCCTGCGCGATCAGGGGTAGAACAATGCAAGAGGATCACCGCTGGATCTCCGCCTTTCTCGACGCCGCCGCCGCCGAACGGGGCGCGGCGGGCAACACGCAAGAGGCCTATGGGCGCGATCTGCTGATCTTCTCGGAGTGGCTGACCGGAAAAGGGCTGGGTTTCGCGGAGGCGCAGCGCGGCGATATCGAAGCCTTCCTGATTGCCTGCGAAGCAGAAGGGCTGGCCCGGTCCACCCGCGCGCGGCGGCTCTCGGCGATCAGACAGCTTTACCGCTTTGCCTTCGAGGAGGGCTGGCGCGGCGATAACCCGGCGATCCAGATCAGCGGGCCGGGCAAGGACAAGCGCCTGCCCAAGACGCTCAGCCATGACGAGGTCGACCGCCTGCTTGCAGCTGCCCGCAGCGCCGGGCGCACCGTGACCGACCGGCTGCGCAACACCTGCCTGATGGAATTGCTCTACGCCACGGGCATGCGCGTCACCGAGCTTGTCTCGCTGCCGGTCTCCTCGGCGCGGGGCGATCCGCGCATGCTTCTGGTGCTGGGCAAGGGCGGCAAGGAACGCTTGGTGCCGCTGTCGCCGGATGCGCGGGAGGCCTTGGCGATCTGGCTGAAAGAACGCGACCGGCACGAGGATCTGGCCCGTCAGAAAGGCCAACCGGCCTCGAAATACCTCTTCCCCTCACGCGGCGCGGCAGGCCATCTCACCCGGCACCGCTTCTACGGGCTGATCAAGGAGATTGCAGTCGCGGGGGGCGTCTCACCCGCCAAGGTCACGCCCCACACGCTGCGCCACGCCTTCGCCACCCATTTGCTCGAAGGCGGCGCCGATCTGCGCTCGATCCAGACCATGCTCGGCCATGCCGACGTGGCCACCACCGAAATATACACCCATGTGCTGCAAGCGCGGCTCAACGCGTTGGTTCTGGAACACCACCCGCTGGCGCAAGCGCAGATCGTCCGGACGCCGCCGGAGGACCCATAACCGGCGGACGGACGCCTCCGCGATCTGCTACCACTGCCCAAGCGCGGCGGTGAGCGCAAAGCGCACCCGCCCCGGCTCCGGCAAAGCCCCGTCCGCCACCCGCCCCGGCGCGGCAATGGCGGCCTTGAGCACACGCCCGCAGCCCGTGGCGGGCCAGAAG